>DASXEU010000140.1:0-3836 GCA_036489935.1 Acidimicrobiales bacterium | reverse complement strand
TCGACACTCCGTCGATGCTCACGTCCTCGGCCCTCGAATGAGGCCCTCATGAGCGCCTGTCACAGCGTTCGACCACAGTAGGGGAGTGCACGGAAACCTCGCGCGCGAAACCTACAGTGACATGACATGGTCGAGCGCCTTTTAACCCCTTCCAAGATCACGGCGTGGCTGGGCTGCGGGCACTACCTGTCGCTGCGAAATCAGGTCGAGTCAGGGCTCCTCACGCCACGCCAGACGCCGCTGAACGCGTTGGCGGAGATTCTCATCGAGAAGGGCAACGAGCACGAGACGGGCTGTCTCGAAGACTATGAGGCGCTCGGTAAGACGATCTACGAAGTGCCGGGTCGCAACGCCAACGAATCATTCGAAGAATGGGTGAAGCGCGTCAGCGACTCGCTCGAAAAAGGCTTCGACGTCGTTTACCAGATGCCCTTCATGCATTACGGCATGCGCGGCATCGCCGACTTTCTCGTGCGAGTGGATGAGCCTGGATACGCGCGTTACGAACCCGTGGACGCGAAGCTGACTCGCAGTAGGGCGAAGCCCGGGCATGTCTTGCAGCTCTGTTTCTACGCAGAAGCCATCACCGCCCTCATGGGAAGTGCGCCAAAGCGGATGCACATCTGGCTTGGCTCGGGCACCACCGAGTCGCTCGTGGTCGAGGAATTCATGCCGTACTGGCGACGACTCCGCCGCCAACTAGAAGCCATGCTCGAGAGCGACGCGACGAGGGTCGAGACGCGCCCGAGGCTCTGTGAGAGCTGCGAGTACTGCGAGTTCCAGGGACACTGCGAAGCGCAGTGGCGAGCCGACGACGCACTCGCCTTCGTCGCAAACTCGCGTGAGAACGAACGAGCGGCGTTGGAAGAGTCTGGCGTGACGACAGTCGCTCTGCTCGCTCGACGGGCTGAGCCCGTCGCGGATTTGCGCGAAGAGAAGCGCCGTCGCCTGACGGCTCAGGCGGCGCTTCAAGTCGAATCTCGCAACGATCGCGGCGTGCCGCCCGCGTTCGAGTTCATTGAACTGAGCGAAGACCCCGTCTACGGCCACGGCTTTGAGTTCATGCCAGAACCAGACCAGGGTGACATCTTTTTCGACTTTGAGGGCGATCCCTTCTGGACACCCCAACACGACCTCATGTTTCTCGCGGGCCTCTTCTACCAGGACGACGCGGGCGAGTGGATCTACGACGAGCGCTGGGCACACAGCCTTGCGGAGCAGCAGGCGATGATTAAGGGCCTCGTGGTGTTTTTCGCGGAGCGCGCCGAGCGCTATCCGAATCTGCACGTGTATCACTACAACCACACGGAAAAATCGGCCATTGAGCGCCTCATGCGCGAGACGGAGGACGAGAACCTCTTTGCGAGCCTCGTCGAACGAGGCCTGTTTGTCGACCTTTTTACGGTGGCCAAAAACGCAGTGCGCGTCGGCACGGAGTCCTACGGTCTCAAGTACCTCGAGCAGCTCGTCGGGTACCAGCGAAGCGCCGGCATCGAGCAGGGTGCGGGCGCCGTGGTCGAATACGAAGAGTGGATGCGCGAGGGCGACGAGGAACTATTGCGCGATATTGCTCGTTATAACCGCGACGACGTGGAAGCGACCAGGGCCCTTCGCGATTGGCTCATCGAGCAGCGCCCTGAAGGCCTCTCGTGGCGCGAAGCGATCCTGACGCGCGACACCTACGAGCTCGACACGGATGAGCTCGTCGAGGGGCTGCACCGCTTCGACGAGCACGGACCCGAGTACTTGCTCGGTGACCTGCTCAACTACTGGCGTCGAGAGCGCTCCGCGGACGTGACGCCCAAGTACGTGGCGCTGAACGGCGATTATTCGGTCCTCTATGACCATCTCGACTACCTCGTGAACCTCGAGGTCGTGCGTATGGAAGAGCCAACGGGACGAGAGCGCACCCCGCGGATGGTTCTTCAGTGGCCCGAACAGGTGGTCGATCACTCACTTGCGAAAGACAGCGAGGTGCTGTTTGCGGGACCGGGCGCGCCCTACGGCAAGGGGTCCGTCACGGGCATCGACTTCGATCGCCGAGAGGTGACGCTGCGCTGGGGCGCCGTCCAAGAACAGAGCGGCGGGGTGCCCAGTGCGCTGACGCGTGATCGGTTTTTCCGCCCGGGGGCAAAGGCGTCGGTGCTGAAGGACCTCGCGCGCCAGGTGCTGTCGCCTGAGATGCACGGGACGCCGAGTCGCCTCGCCCTATCGCTCCTCGCGCGCGAGACGCCGCGATTCATTGAGGGGAAGGGTCCACGAGACGGTGTCTTCCGTGATGATCTTGACTCGGTTTATCAGTGGGTGGACGATTTGGACGAGAGCTTCGTAGCGTTCCAGGGACCTCCGGGGACGGGCAAGACCTACAGCGGTTCGCACATCATCCATCACCTCATCAAGGCGGGCAAGCGCGTTGGCGTGGTCGCGATGAGCCATACCGCGATCGACAATCTGATGTCGGCGACCTACGACGTCTTCAACGATGCGGGCGACCTCGGATGGCTGCGCACTCTTCGCTGGCAGAACGGCGACGACGACGCGACCATGCTCGAGTCCGCGACGTATTCAAAGAAAAACGCAGATCTCGTGTCAGAGGAGTTCAATCTCATTGGCGGAACCGCGTGGCTGTGGGCGAAGCAGGAGATGCGTCAACATCCCGTCGACGTCCTCGTCGTGGACGAAGCTGGCCAGCTCGCCCTCGCCGACGCGGTCGCGTCATCCAATGGTGCGCGCAGCATGCTGCTGCTCGGTGATCCGCTGCAGCTGAGCCAGGTCGCCAAGGCAGAGCACCCCGGTGGTTCGGGCGCAAGCGTATTGCAGCACGTCCTCGGTGAACATCTCACGGTGCCCGACACCCAGGGCGTCTTCCTCGCTGAGACGTGGCGTCTGCATCCTGACGTTTGCACGTTCATCTCGCAACAGATCTACGAGGGCCGCCTCACGAGCCACGCGACGTGTGTGCAGCAATCGACCGAGTTCGGCACGGGTCTGCGTTGGCTCGAAGCACATCATCGTCGACGTTCGACCGACTCACCTGAAGAGGCGGATCTCGTTGCCGCACAGATCGCCGACATGGTCGAGACGAAGTGGGTCGACCAGAAGGGCTACGTGCACGTGCTCAACGCGCGCGATTTCATGGTCGTTGCTCCTTACAACGACCAGGTCAACTTGCTTCGCGCTCGCTTTCAACAGGAGCCGAAGTTGGCGGGCGTGCAAGTGGGCACGGTCGATAAATTTCAGGGCCGTGAGGCGCCCGTTGTGTTTTTCACGATGACGACGTCGTCCGCTGACGACATGCCACGAGGTCCTGAGTTTCTTTTCTCCCGTAATCGTTTGAACGTCGCGGTCTCTCGTGCACGGTGTCTCGCGTATCTCGTTTGCACGGAAGAGTTGCTCAATTCGAGAGCGTCGGATCTCGAAGACATGCGTCTCATCTCTACGCTGAGCGCGTTTGTGGAGTACTCGCAGCCAGCAGGGGAGTGAGTACGCGCACTTCGTGAGCGAATAATCAAGCGCACCGCTAACGTGAACAAATCGCGTCGTCAAAGTGGTATTTCGATGACGTGGGAACTGCTAACATGGTTCTCCTGCCCCAAACGACAGTGGTGATCGACTTGCGTTGAGAATCCAGTCGCTGGTAGGGTAGGCATCCCTGCCACCGGGGTAACCGGTGGCGGAATCGAAGGAGAGATCCTGAGATGGTGTACTTCACACCTCCGACTTCGGTCGTGTGTGTTGTCGCTCCTTGAAAACGGAAGAACGAGAGCCAAAAGCCAGTACGGGCGACATTGGGCTGATCTAACAGACCACGTCGTTCGTCAAAGAAGTATTGCAGT
>DASXEU010000038.1:0-13573 GCA_036489935.1 Acidimicrobiales bacterium | reverse complement strand
GAAGGACACTGACCCCGAAAAGGTCTTTGAGACCCTGGCCGTCGCTGATGTGCAGAACGCGTGCGATCTCCTCGCCGTGGTGCACGAGAGCTCCCAACAAGAGTTCGCGAGCGGCACGCGGCGCTACCTCGACGGGTTCGTTTCGCTCGAAGTATCACCCCGCCTCGCCCATGACACGCAGGGCACGATCGCGGCGGCGAAGCGGCTGTTCGCAGAAGTCGACCGACCGAACGTCATGATCAAGATTCCCGCCACGAAGGCTGGGCTCCCCGCGATCACTGCGGTCCTCGGGGCCGGCATCAACGTGAATGTCACCCTGATCTTTTCGGTTGAGCGCTACAGCGAAGTGATCTCAGCCTGGCGCCAAGGAATTCAAGATGCCCACGATGCAGGACACGACGTCGGCAAGATCGGGAGCGTCGCCTCATTCTTCGTCTCGCGCGTTGATGTCGCCGTTGACGCGCTTTTGCCCGAGGGCGATCCTCGGCGAGGCACGACGGCGAACGCTCAAGCCGCCGCCGCGTATCAGCTGTATCGCACTCGCGCGGCGAGTGAAGAAGTGACGAACCTGCTCGCCTTGGGCGCCCAGGTGCAGCGGCCCCTCTGGGCTTCCACCTCGACCAAGAACCCGGCGTACGACAAACTGCTCTACGTTGATCGGCTCGTGGCGGACGAGACGGTGAACACGATGCCCGACGCGACGGTGGCAGAGGCACTTGCGAGCCTCAACCCGACGACGTCCTATCTGCTCACCAAGGAGAGCTGTCACGAGACTGCTGATGAGCTCAATCATCTCGAACCCGACGTCACGCTCGCGAAAGTGAGCGAGCAACTTGAAGAAGAGGGTGTCGCCTCGTTTGCCAAGTCCTACGACGAGTTGCTCGAGACTGTCTCGTCCAAGATGCACGCTGTTAAGCAGTAGAACCTGGACTCATGGAGTGGTACGACGCTCTGTGCTGGGACTTGCCTCCTAGTATCGCATCATGACGACACTGCGAGGCTCGACCACACGAAGTGACCTGCTCGGGGCATCAGCCGCCTCGCTCGCCGAGAGCGCCTTCGCGCGCGCTCGAGCAGCCCACGGGTACGTGGTGACCTATTCCCCGAAGGTGTTCATTCCGCTGACCAAGCTCTGTCGGGATCGGTGCGGGTACTGCACCTTCGCCCAGGCCCCGGCCCACGTCGCGTCGCCCTACATGAGCCTCGACGAAGTCATGGCCGTCGCCCAGGCGGGCCGGGACGCGGGATGCACCGAAGCGCTGTTCACGTTGGGCGAGCGCCCAGAACTGCGCTACGACGAAGCCGCTCGCTGGCTCGCGGCACGCGGCTACCGGTCGACGGTCGATTACGTCGCGAGCGCCGCCCAGATGGTGCTCGAGTCAACGGGGCTCATCCCCCACGCCAACGCGGGAGCGCTCTACGAGCACGAACTGGCTCAACTGCGTACCGTAAGCGCCTCTCAGGGCATGATGCTCGAAGTCCTCGCGGACGTTGCCGCACACCGGCTGGCGCCGGACAAGGCTCCTGAGCGTCGCCTCGAGACACTGCGCCTCGCTGGCGAGCTGCGGATCCCCTTCACGACCGGCCTTCTCGTCGGCATTGACGAGACGCGCGAGGATCGTCTTTTCACGCTCGAAGCGATTGCGACCAGCCACGAACGCTACGGTCACGTCCAAGAAGTCATCATTCAGAACTTCTTGCCAAAGCCACGCACCGCGATGGCACACCACGACCCCGCGACCGACGAAGAGTTCCACTGGACGATCGCGGCTGCACGGCTCGTCCTGCCGGACGATATTCACCTCCAGGCCCCGCCCAATCTCAGCGACGACCCAACGAAACTGCTGGACTTCGGCATTGACGACTTCGGGGGCATCTCGCCCGTGACGGCCGACCACGTCAATCCCGAACGCGCGTGGCCCGCAGTGGCGACGCTCTCCGCAGAGTCTGAAGCGCGGGGTTTCCATCTCACTCCCCGACTCACGGTCTATCCCGAGTTCATCGACGGCGCAGACTTCATCGACGAGAAGGTGCGTCCGTTCGTGTTGGCCCACGCAGACGCACACTCGCTCGCCCGAAACGACGCCTGGTACTCGGGGACGGACCACACGCCCCCGGCGCCACCGACGTCAACAGCACGCACGAGTGAGGTCGAGCGACTCCTCAGTCGCTACGAGCCGGGTTATGACTTCGACGAGCACGAACTGGTGACGCTCTTTGGCGCGCGCGGTGGCGATTTCAACGCGGTCGTTGACGTCGCCAACTCGGTGCGCGAAGACCTCGTGGGTGACGCGATCAGCTTCGTGATCAATCGCAATATCAACTACACGAACGTCTGCACGTTCAAGTGCCGGTTCTGCGCATTCTCCAAAGGTCCGCTGTCGCTCAACCTACGAGGCGATCCCTACCTGCTCACGCTCGACGAGATCAGCGGGCGAGTTCGCGAAGCCGAAGAGCGTGGCGCGACCGAAGTCTGCTTACAGGGCGGCATTCACCCGAACTTCGACGGGGATTACTACATCGACGTCGTGGCGGCCGTGCGTGCTGGATCTCCGACGATCCATATCCACGCCTTCAGCGCACTCGAAGTCTTTGAGGGTGCACGACGCTCGGAGCAGGATCTTGCGACGTATCTGACGCGACTGAAGGACGCCGGACTGAAGACGTTGCCGGGAACCGCGGCGGAGATCCTCGATGACGACATCCGCACCATCCTCTGCCCCGACAAGATCAACAGCGACCAGTGGCTCGAGGTACACCGTACGGCCCACGAGGTGGGACTGCGTTCCAACATCACGATCATGTTTGGTGCCGTCGAGAGCCCGAAGAGCTGGGCGACACACCTGCTCCGCACGCGTGATCTGCAACGCCAGACGGGCGGATTCACCGAGTTCGTTCCCCTCCCCTTCGTGCACATGGCGACGCCGCTCTTTCTTCGGGGTCGTTCTCGAAAGGGACCGACGTTTCGCGAGGCGGTGCTGATGCATGCAGTCGCGCGACTCCACTACGCCACCCTGATCGACAACATCCAGGTGAGCTGGGTGAAGATGGGCGTCGAAGGATCACGCCGTATCCTCGCCGCCGGTGCGAACGACCTAGGCGGCACGCTGATGGACGAGAACATCTCGCGCGCTGCCGGTGCGACGCACGGTCAGGAGATGGACGTCGCGTCGCTGCAGACTCTCGTGGAGCCGCTCGGGCGGCCGTTGCATCAACGCAGCACCCTCTATCAGACGCTGTAGGTATGGCATCACTCATCGATAAGTTGCTCGACGACATTGCGAGCGATACGGTCATGTCCGACGCTCGGCGCCAACTGCTGCGCGACCTCCTGGCGCGAGTAGTGGTCGTCGCTGAGTCCGATGCGCAGACGAAGGACCTTCGCGTCGCGGTCAACGCAATCGATGAGCTGCTCGAGGCATTCGCGCTCTTCGAGCCGTGGAGCGAGCGGCCGAAGATGACCATCTTCGGCTCTGCGCGCGTCGCGCCCGAGGCTGCCACGTATCAGATGACGATGGAACTGGCCCACGCGATGGCCGAGCGAGGTTGGATGATTGTCTCTGGCGCGGGTCCGGGCATCATGGAAGCGTCGGCCAAGGGCGCGGGTACCGAGAGCACACTCGGCGTCAACATCCAGCTGCCCTTCGAACAGAGCGCAAACCCCTTCATCGCGGCAACAAACCTCGTCACGATGAAGTACTTCTTCACGCGCAAGGTTGCCCTCACGCGTCCGTCCATCGCCTTCGTCGTGCTGCCGGGAGGGCTCGGCACCATGGACGAGTTGTTTGAGGTCTTGACCTTGCTCGATACCGGAAAGACGACCCCTGCGCCCGTCGTCCTCCTTGATACACCAGACGGCTCGTTCTGGAGCGACTGGCTGACCTTCATGGACCAAGGAATTATCAAGAACCACTACGTCGATACTGATGACATGTTCATGGTGCGTTTTGCCACGTCGATCGAGGACGCGGTCGACGAGATTGAGCACTTTTACTCGAACTACAAAGGCTTCGAGATCGAAGGCGATCGCGGACTCATGAAGGTTCATCACACACCTACGGCCGAGCAACTCGTTGCGCTCGCGGAGGATGTGCCGATGTTCGCGGGTGGTTCAGGCTATCGGGTCGACAACGAGTCGACGATCTCGTTCAATTTCGACGGGCGAAACTACGTGAGCCTGCGCCTCGTCATTGACCAGGTCAATAGTTGGAAGAGCTAGTCCGCGTCGAGGTCCGTGCGGCGTAGCAAGTGTTCCGCCTTCTGAAGACTTCGGCGAACTTTCGCAAGTTGGCGCTCGAGCTCCTTGGCGCTCTCTGCGTCGTCGTTGCGCAGCTGCGCGCGAACCGTGTCAAAGATGGCGTCGGCGATGCGGTGTTCGATCGCCGCTATTTCATCGGCGAGTTCGTCGAGCGACTCCACTAACTGAGCACCTCGACGTTGAGCTCGCCGTCGGCGTACTGTGCGCGCAATACCTTCTTGTCAAACTTACCGACGCTGGTCTTGGGCACGCTCTCGATGAATGCCCAGCGTTCGGGGAGCCACCACTTGGAAACGCGGTCAGCGAGAAACGCTCGCAACTCCTCGGCGCTCGCGCTCGCTTCTGGCTTCAGCACGACACAGCACAGCGGGCGCTCGGACCAGCGATCGTCGGGCACCGCGACGACCGCCGCTTCGAAGACGGCAGGATGCGCCATCACGGTTGACTCGAGCTCGACGGAGCTGATCCACTCTCCGCCAGATTTGATGACGTCCTTCGTTCGGTCGCTCACGACCATGAAGCCTTCGGCGTCGAGCGTGCCGATGTCCCCGGTGCGCAACCAGCCGTCATGGAACTTTTCCGGATCGTCGACGCCGTAATAGGAGCCAGTAATCCAAGGACCGCGGATCTCGAATTCGCCGACCGATTTTCCATCACGCGGCATGGTGGTGCCGTCCTCTGCCACAACGCGCAGCTCCACGCCCGCGACCACTCGACCCGCCTTTGCGCGGTAGTCGATGTCGAGTTCCTTCGGTGTGCCCGCAGGCGGAATCGACACCGCCGCAAGCGGACTGGTCTCCGTCATGCCCCAGCCTTGAATGAGATCGATCCCGTAGCGATCACGGAACGCCTCGATCATCACGCGCGGTACGGCGGCGCCGCCCGCGAGGATCCCTCGCAGACTCGACATGTCCACGTTCGCATCGGTCTCAGCGACTCGCAGGACGTCGTTCCAAATGGTTGGTACGCCGAGCGAGATCGTCGGGCGAAGTTCGCGGATCATGGTGAGGATGGGCGCGCCCTGGAGGAACATCTGGGGCATGATCAGCTCCACGCCCGCAAAGAGCGCGGTGTAGACCGTGCCCCACGCGTTGACGTGGAACATCGGCACGATCAAGAGGCAGCGGTCGCGTTCACAGAGCCCGACAGAGTTGGCCCCGGTTGACGCCATGGAGTGGAGCCACGTCGAGCGGTGCGAGTAGACGACGCCCTTCGGATTTCCGGTAGTGCCCGAGGTGTAACACATGATTGCCGCGTCGCGCTCGTCGAGCTCGGGCCACTCGTAGCCAGGCCGCTCTGCTGCGAGCAGGGTCTCGTAGTCGAGCGTGTCACCAAGCACGCCGGTGGACTCGTCACCGTGGACGATGATCGCTTCGACGAGGGGAATCTGATCGCGGACTCTCGCGAGGAGCGGCGCAAGGGATGCGTCGACGATGATGACGCGATCTTCAGCGTGGTTGATGATGAAGGCGAGCTGTTCGGGAAAGAGTCGAATGTTGAGGGTGTGGAGCACAGCGCCCATCGACGGAACGGCGAGGTAAGCCTCCATGTGCGCCTGATTGTTCCACATGAACGTCGCGACGCGGTCACCGCGCGCGATGCCAAATCGCTCGAGGGCGCTCGCGAGCTGCTCGGCGCGCTTCGCTATCTGGAAGAACGTCGCCTCCTCGACACCTTCAGGCGTGACCGTGAAGACGCGCTTGTCCGCGTAGATCGCCTCACCGTGTCGGATGATGCCGCTCAACAGGAGCGGTGCGTCTTGCATGGTGCTCTTCACGTGGTCCCCTTCGTAGCAACTGCCATGATGCTACAAAATGGCACCTGAGAAGTATTACCAGGAAAGTGCGTAGGGCTCGACGGGCGCCGGCAAGTCACTCGCGCGGCCCATCAGGTAGGTGTCGACCGCGGACGCCGCACTGCGACCTTCAGCGATCGCCCAGACGATGAGACTTTGACCGCGCACTGCGTCCCCGCAGGCGAAGACCGCCTTCTCGTGACCGAGCGCGTCAATGCGCCAGTCGCTTCCGACCGCTAGCGTGTCGCGACTCGTGCGGTGGCCTTCTTCGCTCAGTCCGAGTGCGTCGAGCTCAGGACCAACGAAGCCGGCCGCGATCAAGACGAGATCGGCGGGCATCTCGACCTCTTCGTTCGTTGTGTGATCGACCACGACGAGCGACGTGACACGACCGTCGCCTCGGAACTCGAGGGTCTCGGTCGAAAATCGGCGTTCGCCTCCCTCAGCGTGCGCGGACGTCGTCTTAAAGATGCGCGCCATCGTGGGCCAGGGCTGATCGGAGGGGCGTTCGTTGGGTGGGCGATCCAGGATTTCTATCTGCGTGACGGATGCCGCTTCGTGGCGATGCACGGTGCCGAGACAGTCAGCTCCGGTGTCGCCTCCACCGAGGATGATGACGTGAAGATCCTTCGCATCGATGATCGAGGTCCGCGACTCGTTGACCGCGCGGTTTGACGCCTCGAGGTAGGTCATGGCGGGCAGTACGCCCTCAAGCTGTGCACCGACAACGGGTATGAGACGCGGTCGCGTCGAGCCAACTGCAAGCACCACCGCGTCGTGACGTCCGCGCAACTCGTCGAGGGTGAGGCCTTCCGCACCGATGGCAACACCGGGATAGAAGTCGATACCCGCCGCCACCATCACCGCGAGTCGGCGGTCAAGGACGCTTTTTTCCATCTTGAACTCGGGAATGCCGTAGCGCAGGAGTCCTCCGATGGCGTCGCTTCGCTCGTAGACGCTGACCGCGTGTCCGGCACTGCGCAGCTGTGCTGCCGCGGCGAGCCCCGCGGGGCCCGAACCGACGACGGCGACTGAGCGACCCGTCTCCGTTGGTGCGAGCGTTGACACGTCGTAGCCACTCTCGAACGCGTGCTCGGCGATTTCATACTCGATACGTTCGATGGTGACCGGATCACTCGAGATGCCTAAGACGCACGCGGACTCGCAAGGAGCGGGACAGAGTCGGCCGGTGAACTCAGGAAAATTGTTTGTGCTGAAGAGCTGGTCTGCCGCACTCGCCCACTGATCGCGATAAACGCGATCGTTGAAGGTCGGAATGGGATTGCCGAGCGGACAGCCCTGCATGCAAAATGGAATGCCGCAGTCCATGCATCGCGCACCCTGGACGGCGATCTCGTCATCGTTCTGGGGTTCGTAGACCTCGCGCCAGTCGCGAAGGCGCACCGGCACCGGCCGGTAGTGCGGACCTTGACGCGGGTACTCAAGAAACCCGGTGACCTTACCCACCGCGGGCCTCATCGCGAATGCGCTGATATTCGGACGTTTCGATGCGCACGAAGTTCATTCGTTCGCGGCGCCAGTTCTCGAGCAGGCGAGCTGCCTTTGGCGAACCGGTCTCTGCGTGAAAGCGCTCCAAGAGCCCATAGAGCCGTTCGTCGTCGTCAAACTCCAACGGGTCGATTTCGTACACGCCGGCGCTCAGATGATCGTGTATCTGCGTCTCGGGGTCGTAGAGGTAGATCGTGCCTCCAGACATCCCGGCCGCGAGGTTGCGCCCGATTCCTCCAAGGATGACGACGGTCCCGCCGGTCATGTACTCGCCCGCGTGGTCACCCGTTCCTTCGACGATGATCGTCGCGCCCGAGTTGCGCACCGCGCAACGCTCGCCCACGACGCCACTGATGAAGATCTCACCGCTCGTCGCCCCGTACCCTATGACGTTGCCCGCAATGATGTTCTCATCGTTCGCGAAGGTCGCCGCCTCGTCGGGGCTAATGACGACGCGCCCGCCAGAGAGTCCCTTGCCGGCGTAGTCGTTGGTGTCTCCGCGCAGGCGCAGCGTGATGCCCGCCGGCAGGAAGGCTCCGAGGCTCTGACCGGCCGAACCGACGAGGTCGATCACGACTTGGTCGTCGCGCATGGTCCTCGCCCCGAGCGCTCGCGTGATGGCGCTCCCGGTCAGGGTGCCGACGGCGCGGTTGACGTTGCGAACGGGGCTCGCGAAGTGGAACGTCGAGCCCTTGATCGCGGCATCAACGGCACCCGAGAGGAACTTCCAGTCAAGCGCCCCCTCGAGTCCGTGGTCCTGTTTGATGCTTTGGCGGCGCTGTTCGGGGTCAACAACCTTGAGCAATGCGCTCACGTCGAGGTCGTTCGTCGGGTCGTCGAGCGTCTTCACTCGAAGTTTCGTGACATCGCCGATAACTTCGTCGAGGGTTCGCACGCCGAGCACGGAGAGATAGTGACGAACCTCCTCGGCGATGAATTCGAAAAAGTTCTCGACGAATTCGGGCTTGCCAGTGAAACGTTCGCGAAGCACCGGGTTCTGCGTAGCGATGCCGACGGGGCAGGTATCGAGGTGACAGACGCGCATCATGACGCATCCCGAGACGACGAGCGGTGCCGTGGCAAAGCCGAACTCCTCAGCGCCGAGCAGTGCCGCAATGATGACGTCACGCCCAGTCTTCAGCTGACCATCGGTCTGGAGCACGACCCGACTGCGCAGTCCGTTCGCCGCCAACGTCTGGTGTGCTTCGGCGAGGCCGAGCTCCCAAGGCGTACCCGCGTGCTTCAGCGACGTGAGGGGTGCTGCACCGGTGCCACCGTCGTGGCCCGAGATCAAAATGACGTCGGCGCGTGCCTTGGCGACCCCCGCCGCGATCGTGCCGACGCCCTGCTCGCTCACGAGCTTCACGTTGATGCGCGCTTCGTCGTTCGCGCACTTGAGGTCGTAGATCAGCTGCGCGAGGTCCTCAATTGAGTAGATGTCGTGGTGCGGGGGTGGCGAGATGAGTCCGACACCCGGCGTCGAATGGCGGGTCTTCGCGATCCAGGGGTAGACCTTCGTGCCCGGGAGCTGTCCACCCTCGCCCGGTTTGGCGCCCTGTGCCATTTTGATCTGAAGATCGTCGGCGTTCACGAGGTAGCGACTCGTGACGCCGAAACGACCCGATGCGACTTGCTTGATGGCCGAGCGCGAGTTCCAATGGGGATCTGAGGTGTCGTAGCGATCCTCGTCCTCTCCCCCTTCGCCCGTGTTCGATTTGGCTCCGAGACGGTTCATCGCGATAGCGAGCGTCGTGTGTGCCTCTTTCGAGATGGATCCGTACGACATCGCTCCGGTGCTGAAGCGCTTGACGATGGACGCCGTGCTCTCAACTTCGTCGAGGGGTATGGGGGTCGCGCTCGGCTCCAGGGAGAGCAGCGAACGCAGCGTTAGCTGGTCGTTCGTCTGGTCGTCTACGAGCGTCGTGTACTCCTTGAAGAGGTCGAAACGCTTCACGCGGGTGGCGTGTTGCAGCTTTTGGACGGTGCGCGGGTTGAACAGATGCAGCTCACCGTCGCGGCGCCACTGGTATTCACCGTGGTTCGTAATCTCGACGCGCTCGGGTGCTGCGTGAAACGCGTGCGCGTGCGTGCGCAGCACGTCACTCGCGAGGTGCTCGAGGTTCACGCCACCAAGACGACTGGTAAATCCCGGAAAGTATCGATTGAGGATGTCGTCGGAGACACCGACGGGCTCAAAGAGCTGCGAGCCGACGTAGCTGGCAACGGTCGAGACGCCCATCTTCGACATGACCTTGACGACACCCTTGTTCAGCGACTTGCCGTACTGATAGCGGGCCTCGAATGCGCTCAGCGCGTTGAGCTCGCCTTCGTGGATGAGCGCGTCGATTGATTCATACGCAAGGTAGGGGCAGACGGCGGACGCGCCAAAGCCCAGAAGGAGCGCCACATGGTGGATTTCGCGGACGTCGCCCGCCTCCAAGATGAGCGCGGCACTCGTGCGCAGGTGCTCGTCGACGAGGCGGTGGTGCACGGCTGCAGCGAGGAGCAGGCTCGGAATGGCGGCGTGGGTAGCTGACGTGCCGCGGTCACTCAAGATGATGACGTTGACGCCGCTTCGCACCAGCGCGAGGACTTCATTGCTCACGTCCTCGATGGCGCTCGCGAGCCGCTCAGCGGGACTCGCATCCCCGTTGGCGAGAAACAGCCCGTCAACCGCCGCGGTGCGAAAACCAACCACGTCGGGCTGTTCGTCGATGTAGCGAATCTTCAAGAGCTCATGGACGCTCAACACCGGTGACGGCAAGACGATTTGGTGACAGTGCTCTTCTGCTTCGCGCAGGAGGTTTTCTTCTCCACCAATGACGACGCGCGTTGACGTGACGAGCTCTTCGCGGATTGCGTCGAGCGGAGGATTCGTCACCTGCGCAAAAAGCTGTGTGAAGTAGTCAAAGATCGAGCGGGGATGCTTCGAAAGCGCGGGCAGCGTGGTGTCCGAACCCATGGAACCGACCGGCTCCTCGCCCACCTGAGCCATGTGGCGGATGATGAGTCGCAGGTCCTCCTCGGAGTACCCGAAGCTCTTTTGCAGTCGGATGACCGACGCATGCTCGGGCGTCAGCGCTTCGGGCGCATCGATAGCGTCCAGCGAGATCTGGTGACGGTCAAGCCACTCGGCGTAGGGAGCCTTTTCTGCGAGAGAGTCCTTCAGTTCGTCGTCGTCGATGATGCGCCCTTTTTCGACGTCGACGAGAAAGACCTTGCCGGGCTGGAGGCGGCCTTTGCGTTCGATGTTGGCGGGATCGATCGGCAGCACGCCGACTTCACTGGCCAGAATCACTCGGTGGTCCTTCGTGACCCAATAACGAGCCGGACGAAGGCCGTTGCGGTCAAGGACCGCGCCCGCGATGGTGCCGTCGCAGAACGTGACAGACGCGGGGCCATCCCAGGGCTCCATCAAGCCCGCGTGGTAGCGATAGAAAGCTCGCCGCGCCGGACTCATTGCCGCCGAGCGCTCCCAGGCTTCAGGAATCATCATCAAGACCGCATGCGGGAGCGAACGGCCCGAGTGCACGAGGAGCTCGACGACTTCGTCGAAACTCGCCGAGTCGCTCATGTCGGGCGTAACAATGGGCGTGAGCTCGCTCACGGGCAACGCCAGCGCGTCGCTCTCGAGCGTGGTCTCTCGCGCAGTCATCCAATTGCGATTCCCACGCACCGTGTTGATCTCGCCGTTATGGGCGATGAAGCGAAAGGGCTGAGCGAGGTCCCAGCGCGGCAGCACGTTGGTCGAGAATCGGCTGTGTACGACCGCGATCGCCGAAGCGAGCCGATCATCGCGCAGATCGTCAAAGTACAGACGTAGCTGGGGCGAGGAGAGCATGCCCTTATAGATCAGGACGGTCGAAGAACACGACGACGCATACACGTCATAGCCATGTTCGATCACCTTGCGTGCGCAGTAGAGCGCGCGTTCGAGGTCGATGTCCTCGCTGCCGTCAGCGCGGACGATCAGCTGCTGGAAGAAGAGTGGTTCCGAGGCCCGAGAGGTCGCCCCTAGCAGCGACGAATCGACCGGCACGCGTCGCCAAGCGCGCGAGACCAGTCCCACACGATTGAAAACGCTCGAGATGTTCGATTGCAGCTCATCGAGGTCAAGGCTGGGCGGGACCATCCAGTGGGCAATGCCGTAATTTCCCGCCGATGGAACGTCGACGTTAAAGACCGATCGAATGAAAGAGTCGGGCATTTGGGTGAGGATGCCCGCTCCGTCGCCCGAGTCGACGTCGGAGCCGGTCGCCCCGCGGTGTTCGAGGTTCTCGAGAATGGTCAACGCGTCGCGGACGGTGTCGTTGGACGCGCGACCCGTCAGGTCGGCAACCATCCCGACGCCGCACGCGTCGTGCTCGAATGAGGGGTCGTAAAGGTCTCTGGTCATGGCGTTCACACGGGGCAACGCTGACCCACACCAATTATAACCGGGCGGCCGTTCGATACCCCTCGCCCTACGCTGTGCCTGTGAGTTCGAAGAACGGTACGGCACTCGTCGTCGGCGGCGGCATCATTGGGACCACCAGCGCGTTTCGCCTGGCGCGCGAGGGTTGGCGCGTGACGCTGTTCGACGCATTGCCCGGATCCGGTGCGACGTGGGCGGCGGCGGGAATGCTCGCTCCCAGCGCCGAGGCGGCGCCTGGTGAACGTCGCAACTTCGAACTCCAGCGCAACGCGGTCGCCGCGTGGCGCGATGTCGCTCGAGAGTTGCGCGAGGTGACGGGTGAGACACTCGACGTCGTTGAGACGGGAACCCTGCTCGTTGGGTACGACGCCGGCGATCGGCGCTTGGTTGAACAGTTCGAGTACGTCGCGCACGAATTCGGTGTCGCCTACGATCGTGTGACTCGCGAGAGCCATCCCTCGTACTTTGAGGGACTCACCCCGCGCGTTCGCGACGGCGTCTTTCTCGCGGGTGATGCCTGGCTCGATCCCGATCAGGCGATGAGACTCCTTACCGAGGCCGGTCGAGCACTGGGTGTCGAGATGATTTGTGAACGCGTCGACGCCGTGAGCTCCCTCGACGGTCACGTCGAAGTGACGACCGCGACCGGTTCGACCCAGGGCGACCTCGGACTCCTCGCGACCGGTGCTTCGGTGCTGCCGAAGGGCGTTGCGGAGAGCGTCGACCACTCGGTGCGTCCCGTTCGCGGGATGACCGTGCGAGTGAGCGGCTTCGATCGCTCCACGCAGCCCGTCGTTCGCGCCTTCGTGCGGGGCCGATCGTTCTACGTGGTCAGTCGTCCGGGCGGCTACTGCGTGCTCGGAGCCTCGTCGGATGAACAGAGTGATCTCGTGGTGGAGGTGGGTGAGCTGCAGCGTCTTCTGCGCGACGCACTGGACGTGGTGCCGTCCCTCGAAACCGCCTCCGTCGTCGAGACTCGCCAAGGTCTGCGTCCCGCAACGAGGGATCTCAGTCCGTTTCTCGAGATTGTGGACCAGCGCTGGGCGTGGGCGTCGGGTCACTACCGCCACGGCGTGACGCTCGCTCCACTCACGGCGCGTGAGGTAACGGACTTCGCAAGGGCGCTCGCGTGATTCGAGTGAACGGCACTGACGATGCGTTTCTCGGCGAAACGGTGGCGGAGATACTCGTTCGCCGAGCCATTGAGCCGCGCGGGATCGCCGTCGCACTCGACGGCGAAGTGGTTCGTCGCTCGGAGTGGTCGTCCACATCGATCCCCGACGGAGCCACAATCGAAATCGTGACAGCCGCTGCGGGCGGGTGACTACGTATCCGAGACACGTAGACGCGGCGGCTAGAATTACTCCTTCGCGGGCTGTGGCTTAGTTTGGTCTAGAGCGCTCGGCTGGGGGCCGAGAGATCGGGAGTTCAAATCTCCCCAGCCCGACCACTGCATCATCATCGACGTGGATCGGCCATTCGTAGCGGCCGGGAGCAATGGGCTGCTCGCCCTTCTTTTCAAGGTACAACGAGAAACTGGACAGCCACTCTTCGTACCAGGACCGAACGGTGACGTTCAGTCGAGCGATGGGAATGG
>DASXEU010000033.1:0-14805 GCA_036489935.1 Acidimicrobiales bacterium | reverse complement strand
GTCCCGACGAGGCCTTCGTAGAAGTCCGCGACGCCGAGCACCGTGGATTCGTACCCGAGCTCTCGCATCAGCCGATCGGCCGGTCCCTTCAACGCTTCGCCGTTGATGAGCGGCGAGACGGCGATCACGTCGCTCGCGCGTTCGCGAATCAGCTCGCGCACGCCGGGCACTTGGAGAATCGGGTCGATCGAGATCAGTGGATTGGACGGCGCGATCACGAGTCGCGTGGCGTTCGCTATCGCGTCGCGCGCCTGAGCGCTCAGCGACGAGCTCGTGGCACCGATGACTTCGATGGCGGACACCACGACATCGTGGTGGCGTCGCACGAAGTACTCCTGGAACGTGAGTCGACCATCGGGCGTGAGGAACTCCGTCGCGAGCGGATCATCAGTGACTGGCAGGAGCGTGACGGCGAGGTCGTGATGCACGGCCAGTTCATGAGTGACCTGGGTTTTGGTGGCGCCCTGTCGCAGTCGTTCGCTGCGGTAGAGGTGTGTTGCGAGATCGCGGTCGCCCAAACGGAACCAGGCTTCGCCCCCGAGACGATCGAGCTCTTCCATGACTCGCCATGACTCCCCGCGCAGGCCCCAGCCCAACTCGTCGTTGTTGAGACCGGCGAGGGTGTACGTGATCGTGTCGAGGTCGGGGCATATGGTCAGTCCGTGAAGGACGAGGTCGTCACCGACGTTGACGACGGCCACGAGTTCGTGAGGATCGACGACGTCGCTAAGGGCGCGCAGTAGTCGCGCCGCGCCGACTCCTCCACTAAGAACGGTTATCACCCCCGAAACCTTAGGTGGCCCTGGTTAACATCGAGTGTTGTGAGCACTCTGGATAACGACTGGCGTGGCTCACTGGCCTACACCGTCGTGCGTTTACGCAACGGCGCCGTTGAGCGCGTCTTCGAATTCGGCGACGTGTCGGCCGTTCGGCCGTGGGCGTCCGTCTCGAAGATGGCAGTCGCCATGGCGTTCGGCGTCGAAATGGACTGGGGTCTTCACACCTACAGCGAAATGGTCGGACCTCGAGGAGCGAATTTCGCGAATCTCTTCTCGCACTCGAGCGGGCTCGGACTAGAAGAAAGCGATCCCGTCGTGCCCGTCGGCACGAAGCGGGTCTATTCGAACTACGGCGTCGATTACGCGGTCGCGAAGATCGTGGGCGAGAATCCGCCCAGCGAGTGGCTGGACGATCGGGTATTTTCACCACTCGGGATGACGTCCTCGGCGTTGCTCGGACGTCCGGCGGCGGGCGTCAGCGGTTCGACCGAGGATATGGAAAAGCTCGCGATCGCGTGGCTTCGACCCGACGCCCTCGCGGCATCGACGAGAGATCGAATGATCCGGCCGTATCTGCCTGAACTCGCCGGCATCGTTCCGGGCTTTGGTCGATTCACACCATGTCCGTGGGGCATAGGGCCAGAGATCCGCGGAGACAAGAGCCACTGGATGGGCGACTGGTTGGCGACGAGTTTCGGTCATTTTGGCATGAGCGGATCGCTGATGCTCTTAAACGTCGACGAGGGTATCGGCGTTGTGGCGACGACCACAGAGGACTTCGGCCCTTGGGCCGTAGCGCTCTGGCCCGCGTGGACAAGCGCCGCGCGCTCGAGAGCGCTCGATTCGTGATTTCTGATCTCCCGCGAGTCGGCCTCGACCTCGACGGCTCGCTCGAATCGCTGGGCAATTCGATGACGGACCTCGCCGATGCGCTCGACGCCACGGAGACGTGTCAGCTGATTCGGTTCCGCACGAGCGAACGTCGGCGTTCTCCCAGCGAAGCTCGCCTTCTCCTACGTCCGATATGGGCGCCGCTGTGGCGCCGCGGACTGGGGCCCGCCATCGATCGATTTACCGCGCCGCTCGACGTAGTGCACGTCGCGGGCCGAGCGACGCCGCCCACCAAATCGACACCCCTGATCATTTCGGTCGACGACCTTCGGCCTCTTCGCGGCGAGTCGCGAGAACATCAGCGAGTCACGCAGTTGCGTCGGGCCGTGGAGCACGGCGCACTGCTGGTCGCTTCTTCGCGCAGCGCCAGCCACGAGGTCCTGCGTGTGCTCGGCGTTGACCGACCTCAGGTGGTGGTCGTCCATCCCGCCGTGCCGCTGGTGAGCCCGACGGTTGAGGGCACCGCACTCGTGGTGAATCTGACGGGCGTCGTCGAGCCATTTCTCAATATGGCGCCAGAGCTTGTTCAGTTTGCAAAGCGCCGCGGCGCGCACGTCGAAGCGGTCGCGAGTGCGAAGGTCGCCCAGCGAATTCGCTCCCGAGGACTCGACGTGCGGCTACGTCCCCGTAGCGAAGCGCGCGATGCGCTGAGCGACGCGCGCGTCGTCCTGCACATCTCAGACGGCGCGCGATTTCCCTCATTCGCCATTGCGGCACTCGCGGCGGGTGTTCCCACCATTGCCCGCGCGACGGAGATCAATCGGGAACTCTTGAATGGCGCGGCGGCGCTAACCCAGAGCGACGACGAAGTGGTGCCCCTGCTCGAGACGATCTGGGAGAGTCCCACGCGCCGAGCGATCATGGCCGCAGCGGGTAGGTCTCGGGCTCAGGACTTCGCGCCGGCGACCGCCGCTCGCGCGTACGTCGCTCTTTATCGCGAAGTCGTGCGAGGCTAAGTACGTGCCGCGAGTCGTCAGCATCACGCTGGACCAGTTTTATCGACCCCAGCCAGGGGGCATCGCAACCTACGTTCGCGGACTGGTTAATGGACTGGCCTCGCTCAACGATCCTTCTCTTCGCGTGCTGGGCATTGCGCCTACCGGGACGCCGGTGCAGTCGACTTCGGATCTCGCCCTCGAGCAAGTCGACGCTCCGTCGTCGATGCGGGTGCTGACGAGCGTGTGGTCGCGCTGGCCGCTCGGCGTTCCACGATCGAGTGACGTCGTGCATGCGACCTCGCTCGCGGGTCCTTACGGCGGGGGAGTGCCCGGCGCCGTTCACTCAGTCGCACTGCACGATCTTCTATGGCGCGATGAGCCGAGCGCGAGTACGCCGCGGGGCATCCGCTTCCACGAGCACCGACTGCAGCTTCTAAAGCGCCGAAGTGAGGTGCGCGTGATCTTGACCGCACCGGGAATTCTGACCCGCCTCGTGGAAGAAGGATTTGATCCGAGGCGGCTTCACGAAGTTCGCCTCGGCGTTGACGATGAACGGACAACGCCGGAGAGCGAGGGAGACGTACGCGCACTCCTCAAAGAACACGGTGTTGAGGGACCGTTCACACTGTACGTCGGCACACGCGAACCGAGGAAGAATCTCGAACGCTTGCGCGAGGCGCACGCGGAAGCGCTCGCACAGCATCCTGGCCTCGGTCCACTCGTGATCGTAGGCCCCTCGGGCTGGGGCGGCGTCGATCTCGGCGACGCCGTGGTACTCGGACTCGTGTCGCGAGCGATGCTGAAGGGCCTCTACCGCGACGCGGCGGTATTCGCCTACGTGCCGCGTGCCGAGGGCTGGGGATTACCGCCAATGGAGGCGTTGCACGAAGGCACCCGCGTCGTCGCGAGCGCCACCACGCCAAGCGCGTCGAAAAATCCGGAGGTCGTGCTCGTCGATCCTCTCGACGTGTCAGCCATCGCCGGCGGACTCGTGACGGCACTTAACCTCCCCGACAATGACACCGCGCGTTCGCAACGCCGAGCGAGCGTCGCAGATCTCACCTGGCGCAATGTGGCGCTTGACCATTTAATGAGTTGGCGATGAAGGTCGCCCTGGATGTTTCCGCTGTTCCGCTCAAGGTGGCGGGTGCTGGGCGCTATATCTTCGAAGTCGCTCGCCGACTTCCATCTCGCAACGTCGACACCACGCTCGTCACTCGTCGCGACGACCTCGAACGTTGGCGCGAGCTCTCTCCCGACGCGACGCTCGCGCCGCTTGTACCGGGATGGCGTGTGGCGAGGCTCGCGACCGAAGCCGTGTTGCTCGGTCGCAGTGCGACCGCGCGATCGAGTGACGTCTGGCACGGACCGCACTATACGATGCCCCACGTCGGCGGCGTGCCGACGGTCGTCACGGTGCATGATCTCACGTTCTTCACCAATCCCGAATGGCACGAGCGCTCAAAGGTCGAGTTTTTTCGTCGAGCGATCAAGTACTCGGCCATGCACGCGCGGGTGCTGTTGAGCGTGAGTGCGTTCAGCGCTCGATTACTCGAAGAGATCCTTCCCGCGCACGCCCCAATCGTCGTCGCTCCTCTCGGCGTGGAGCTCGATCGGTTCACGACCGCGTCCAGCAGCGACGCGCACATTCGTACGGCGCGCGGACTCGACCCCGCCACTCCCTATATTTTCTTCGTGGGCACAATTGAACCTCGCAAGGGACTCGACGTGCTGTTGGACGCGTTTCGCGCGGTCGCGGACGATGACCCAACCATTGAACTGTGGCTCGCGGGGCAGTCTGGTTGGGGAGAGGGACCCATTGAGTCGTCAATCGCGGCACATCCATACCGAGAGCGAATCAAACGCCTCGGCTACGTCGATGATGCCTTGCTGGGTGCTCTTTATCGCGGCGCCAAGGTGGTCGCCTATCCGTCGCGAGGAGAAGGATTCGGACTTCCGGTCCTTGAGGCGATGGCCTGCGGTGCTCGTGTCGTGACCACCCGCGACACGGTCATGGCTGAAGTCGCGAGCGACGCAGCGATTCTTGTACCCGTTGGTGACGCCATCGCGCTCGCCGACGCTCTCGCGGGGGTGGTTCGAGCCGACGAGGCGCAGCGAGCAGAATGGTCGAGTCGTGCTCGCTCGCGGGCGGAGCACTTTACCTGGGACGCATGTGTGGACCAGCATCTCGTCGCGTACGCGATGGCGAAGGAGAACTGATGCGTGCACTCGTGACAGGCGCGTCGGGCTTCGTGGGCACGCAGCTCGTGCAACACTTACGTGAGAATGGCGACGTCGTCTACGGCGTCGATCGCGAGCGTGACGTGACCAACGAAGAAGGCGTGCGCGAAATTTTCGAGTTGTTCCGCCCGGATGTCACCTACCATCTCGCGGCTCTCACCCACGTCGGAGAGTCGTGGAAGCGAGCTGAAGAGTTCACCCGCGTGAACGTCGTCGGCACCCGTCGCGTCCTCGACGCTGCGTTTGGCGCGGCGCCCGATTCGACGACCATTGTGGTGAGCTCGTCGGAGGTGTACGGCGTGGTTCGCGACGAGGACTTGCCCCTGCGCGAAGACTTTCGTGTGGCCCCGGCCAATCCGTATTCGTCGAGCAAGGTGGAAGCCGAGCACGTAGCTCGTGCAACATGGCACGATCGTCACCAGCGCGTCATTATCGTCCGCCCCTTCAATCACGTCGGTCCGGGTCAGTCGCCTACGTTCGTGGTGCCGGCGCTCGCGAGTCGACTGCTGGATGCGAGAGAGCATGGCGACACCGAGATTCCCGTGGGCGATCTCTCGACACGCCGTGATTTCAGTGATGTTCGCGACGTGGTGCGCGCGTACCGCCTGCTCGCCGAACGTGGTGTGTCGGGCGAGGTGTACAACGTGGCCTCTGGCCACGACGTTGCCTTGAGCGACATCGCGGCGCGCTTGGTCGAACGGATCGCACCCGACGTCAAGCTCGTGGTCGACCCAAATCTCCTTCGTCCGAATGACGTGCCGGTCTTTCGAGGGAGCTTCGACAAGCTTCACGACACGACTGGCTGGTCGCCGCGTATCACACTCGACCAGTCGCTGGGCGACATCGTGGCGGACCTGGTCGAGCGACGTCGTCACAAATAATTTGTCGGTGATCGTGTGAATAGCGCACTTGCGGAGTCAAAACCGCGTGTCCGAGCCAACTAGCCTTGAATAACTGATGGACTCTCGTGCTCCGGCCGTTGTCGCCGTCATCGTCACTTCTGGTGCCGGGCCCGGGCTCGAAGCTGCTGCGGCCTCTCTGGCGGCGCAGAACTACGAGGAGCTGAGCCTGCTCGTGTTGGCGAACGGTGACGCCTTGCACGTCGCCGAACGCGTGGCGACGGTCGCTCCGCACGCCTTCGTTCGCGTACTGGAAGAGAATCGTGGTTTTGCGGCGGCCTGCAACGAGGGCGCCCTCATGGTGCAGGGGTCCGCGTTTTTCCTCTTCTGTCACGATGACGTTCGTCTCGAACCCGATGCCATCCAGTTGATGGTCGAGGCTGCCTTTCGTACGAACGCGGGGATCGTTACGCCAAAGATCGTCGCATACGACGATCCGCTCGTCCTCCTCCACGTAGGTCAGACCTCGGATCGATTTGGCGTGGTTCGCGAACGCGTGGAACTCGGCGAGATCGATCACGGACAACAGGACCTTGAGCGCGACGTGTTTGTGGCGCCCGGCGGCGTCATGCTCGTGCGCGCTGACCTCTTCGCAACCCTTCGCGGGTTCGATCCGCTCATCACGTTGCTCGGCGAGGATCTCGATCTGTGCTGGCGAGCACAAGTGGCGGGCGCTCGAATCGTCGTCGCCCCACTCGCCAAGGTCGCGCACCGCGAAATGATCGCGAGGGGGGAGCGCACCTACGCTGCACTTGGCACCCGGCGTGCCAGTCGCCGCGACCTCCAACGCCGTCACCAGCTCCTCGTGGTCGCGACGGGCTGGAGCCGTCGCTCAAGCTCCTGGACGCTGGCCGCGCTCTTTGCTCTTGATGTGATGGAGACCGGTATCTCCCTTGTTGGGGGCGACACTGATCGCGCCGGAGCGATCGCCGGCTCCTGGCGCTGGCTGTTGAAGCATCGTCGGCGGGTTCGCCAGCGTCGGCGCGAGCTCAGAACGCTGCGCGTTCTCTCCGACTCGGAACTACACCGCTTGCAGATCGGCGGCGCCGTTCGCCTGCGTCACTTCTTCGTGACGCTCCTGCGCGAGGGTTTCGACCGAGCTCGAGGCATCTTGCCCCACGAGGTGGATGAAGAGCAGCTTCACGAGCCAGCCGAAGCCGGGGTCGGCTTCGCCGCGGCCTTCGCCGAGGACGAAGAGTTTGACGAGATCCCCGAGAGCGAGCAATTAGAGCTACGAACCCGACCGTCGCGAGTGATGACGTCGTTTCGCGCTCAGGCCACGGTCGTCGTTGTGGCCGCCATTCTGTGGGCAGTTGGCTCGCGGAATCTCGTGGCGATGCACCTGCCGCTCGTTGGACGGCTCGCGCCCCTCGACTCATGGTGGTCAATGTGGCGTCACTACTTTGCGTCGTGGTCAGCGAATGGCGTCGGCACAGGAACCCCCGGCATGCCCGGCTTCGGCGTGCTCGGCGTTGCGGGTACGTTCGTCCTTGGTCGGATGGGGGCACTGCCGCGTCTGGCGCTGATCTTTGCGGTGCCCGTGGGGGCGATTGGCGCTGGGCGACTGTTGAAGGACCGTGCATCAAATCGCGCGCGCCTCGTCGGGGCACTCGCGTACGCGGCTATGCCGGCCGGCATGAACGCGATTGGCCAAGGCCGAGTCGACGTCCTCCTTGTCGTGGCGGCGTTGCCGTTCATCGTGCGGCGAATCTTCGAAGTGATGGACGTGCCCGGATTTAGAACTCGCCCCTACGGCGAGCCGGTCCCCTTCGGTCATCGGGGATGGCGCACGACCCAGGCGGGCCAGCGCATGCTGCTCATCATGATGATTGCGCTCGTCACGGCCATGGCCCCCGCGACGCTCATCCTCGCAGTGCTCGTCGTTCTGAGCGTCGCGTTGTCACGCCTGTTCGAACCCGATCCGGCGAGCTCTTTCCGCGGCACCGGGCGCATGCTTGGCTCGATGATTTTTAATGTCGCGATCTTCCTCCTACCCATGACCATCGACACGCTGCTCGCGGGTCGCCAGGCGCTCGAGGTCTTTGGACTGCCACGCGGACCCTGGTCGGTTCCCTCCTTCTCATTCCTCTTGCGCGGCGCGGACGGTAACTTCGGCGCCGCGTGGTGGGGCTGGCTGTTGCCACTTGCCGCTGCATTCGCGCTCGTGCTCTGTCGTGGCGAGCGTCGCCGAGTCGCGTCAAAGCTCGCGGTGATCGCAACGCTCAGTCTCGTGCTCGCCACGCTCGCGTCGAGGCACTGGCTCGGCTCCTTCGCCCCCGACCTCGACGTCGTGCTCGTGCTCTATGCCCTCGCGCTGGCGTCACTGATTGGTCTCGGCGTCGGCGCCCTTGAACACGATCTGCGCGAAGCGGGTTTTGGATGGCGACAGGTCGCGGCAGGACTCTCGGTCGCGACACTCGTGGTCGCGAGCTTGCCGTTTCTTCAGAGTCTCGGTTCGGGCCGCTTCGATTTGCCCACGTCGAGCGTTGCTGAGTCGCTCAACACCCTTGCTCCCAGCACGGCCGGCGGGTATCGCGTGCTGTGGTTGGGTGATCCCTCGGTGCTCCCACTCGCTGGCTGGTCCGTGGCGCCGGGACTCGAGGCGGCGACGTCCATGAACGGACTGCCAGGCGGCTCGACGCTCTTCAGCCCGCCCGACGCGGGAACGAGCAGCGTCATTCTCCACGCGGTGGAGAGTGCCATGACGGGTCACACGGTTCAATTGGGATCGCTGCTCGCTCCCGCGGGGATTTCGACGATCGTTGTCATGAACTCGTCCTCGCCCGAGCTATCGGGTGTCGAGAGCACGCCTATGCGCCACGTGCCAGGCATGCTCGTGAGCGCGCTGTCGAGTCAGAGCGACCTTTCGCTCGAGTTGCAGACGTCGTCGGCCGAAGTATTTTCGAACGTCGACTTCCATGGAATCTACGCCGAGACGACGGGCGGATCGACGACGTTCACGCCCGTCTTCAGCTCGACGGACGCGGCAGGACCCGTCGCGCCAGGCTCGACGGTCGTCGCGGGGCTAGCGCCTGCGAGTGCATTCGCTTTGAGCATTGACGGTCAGGCCGTGTCGCGGTCAACGTTTGGCACGTGGACGCCGTCCTTTGCGGTTCCCGCGTCGACGCCCGCCACCGCGACGGCAACGATCGTGATGCGCCGATTCCCGCTGAACGGCGTGCTTGCCCTCTTCACGCTCGTCGTGTGGATCCTGGTGTGGCTCGGATTTGGGTGGATACAACGCCTCGAGTGGCTCTTTACGGGGCGGCGTCGTCGAGCGACACCCCGGCGACAGCGGAGACGCGATGAATAGCTTTCGACGCGTACCACTCCTGGCGCTCCTCGTCGCGGCGCTCGTCGCGACGGGACTCGCGGCGACCTATCACCACGTGAAGAACCCTTCGGCGTTGCCAAGCGGGCTTTCGGTGTCGGTGAATGCGGAGTCGACGGCGCTCTACTGCACCGGAATTACGAGTGGCCCGTCGGCGGGCTCCGTCTCCTTCTACAACACGGCGCTCACGCCTCGTCATCTCAGCGTGAGCGTCGTGTCGAGTCAGGGCCAGCTCTGGAGCGGCAATGTGGAGTTGGCGGCTCACGGATCTCAGTCACTCGTACTGGGCAACCTCGATAAGCCACCGCTTCGACCCAAAGCAAAAGTCCCCTACGTCGTGACCTACGGCGTAGGCGTAGAGATCTCCGGCGGGGGCGTCGTCGCCGAAGAGGTGGCGTCCCACGGGGACGCGGAAGTCCCGTGTGCCTCGGCGGGAACGACGCGCTGGTACGCGACGGGCTTTGACACGACGGTCGGCTCGAGCGGAGAGATCAGCGTGTACAACCCGACGGGCACGCCCGCCGTCATGAACGTCTCGGTCTACACCGCAGCCGGCTTCTCTGCTCCCGAGGCGTTTCAGGGACTCTCCGTGCCGGCGCACGCGGAGCTCGATGTCAATCTTGCACAGGAAATTGTGAACACCTCCAATATCGCGGTTGGCGTCAAGGTGCTGCGCGGCGCACTCGAGATCGTTGGCGTGCAGGACTCCAACGGCGCGCTCTCCTTCGATCAAGGGCTGCACTCGAAATCGAAGACGGCCTGGTTTCCCAACGTGACGACGGTTCAGTCGGCGACGGCCCAGATTCGGATTGCGAATCCGAACAACCGACCAGCGACGGTCAAGGTCGACGTCGGACTCGGCACGTACAAAGTGCCACAACAGTCGACAACGATCAGTCCCTACAGCACGGGTACCATCACCATCACCCCGAACTCGGCGATTCCCGCCGACGGCTACGCCAACCTGACGTTGCACTCGAACGTACCCGTGGTCACCGGGCTCGCCACGGGCACCGGCACGACAGTGGCGCTCACGTCGCCCCAGGCGCCGAGCAGCGCGTACCTCGTGCGTAATTTCAGCGGACTCGGCTTTGACGCGGCCACCGTGACCAACACGTCGACGCACAGCGCAGAACTGACGATCACCTCGTACGAGTCATCGAAAACGAACGTCAGCACCATGACGGGCGTGAAGATCGCGGGTGGGGCGACGGAGAGTCTTTCGACGCTCGTCCCAACGTTCATGAAGGAACCTGACGACACCTACGTCATCGCGACGGCGAAGCCAGTGCTGGTGTTGTCCTTGACTGTACCGAGCCGCCCGAGGGGGCTCTACGTTGTCTCGACGCTAGACGGCGGGTAGTGAGGGAGGCTGCCAGTTGGGCGGCGGCGTCGGCGCAGCCACGGCGGGTGCTGGTTCCTTCGATGCGGCGGCTCTGCCCACACCATTGAGGGCGCTCACCGTCTTGGTACCGGCCGGGTGCACGGGCTCGCCGTTCGCCTCGTCAATGAGCCGGGCGGCTTCTGCTCCGTCGATGGTCTCGTGCTCGATGAGCGCGCGGGTCAGCGCCTCAAGGCCTCGGCGGTGCAGGGTCAGCACTTCAATGGCGCGGGACTCTTGCTCGCGCAGAATGCGCTCGATCTCGTCGTCAATGACCTTTGAGGTGTGGTCCGAATAGTCGCGAGTGTGCATGAGGTCTTCACCCAGGAAGACCTGGTTATTTGATCCCCAGGCCATGGGCCCGATTTCCTTCGACATACCCCATTCGCGCACCATGCGACGAGCGAGTTCCGTGTTGCGCTGAAGGTCGTCGGCGGCGCCGGTCGAGAGATCACCGTAGACAAGGAGCTCGGCGACGCGGCCACCCATGCGCATGCACAGCGAATCCTCCAGGTGCTCGCGCGACATAATGTGACGATCCTCTTCCGGGAGCGTCATCGTCACGCCGAGAGCCATTCCCCTCGGAATGATCGTGATCTTGTGCAGCGGGTCGGTTTTGTCAAGGACGTAGGCGAGCAGTGCGTGACCGCTCTCGTGAAACGCGATACGTTCGCGCTCGTCGTCTTGGATCACCATGGTGTCGCGCTCTTGGCCCATGAGAACGCGGTCACGAGCGGACTCAAAGTCCTCCATGCCGACGGTGGCCGAGTTGCGACGCACGGCGTGGAGCGCTGCCTCATTGACGAGGTTCGCGAGATCCGCACCGCTCATGCCAGGCGTGCCGCGTGCGACGAGTGAGAGGTCAACCGTGGGATCAAGCGGTTTGCCCTTCGAGTGAACTTCAAGAATCGGGAGGCGTTCTTCGAGGTCCGGTAGCGGTACGACGATCTGACGGTCGAAGCGGCCTGGGCGCAGCAGCGCCGGGTCTAAGACGTCCGGACGGTTGGTGGCAGCAATGACGACGACGCCCTCGGTGGGCTCGAAGCCGTCCATCTCGCTCAGCATCTGGTTGAGCGTTTGCTCGCGCTCGTCGTGGCCACCGCCCAGGCCCGCGCCACGCTTGCGACCGATCGAGTCGATCTCGTCAACGAACACAATGGCCGGTGACTGCTTGCGGGCTGTGTTGAACAGGTCGCGCACGCGACTTGCGCCAACGCCCACGAACATTTCCATGAAGTCAGAACCCGACACCGAGAAGAACGGCACACCAGCTTCGCCGGCGACGGCTCGCGCCAGCATTGTCTTACCGGTGCCCGGGGGACCCACGAGCAAGATGCCCTTCGGGATCGTCGCACCGATGGTTTTGTAGCGAATGGGGTTCTTCAAAAATTCAACGACTTCGCTGATTTCCTGCTTGACGCCCATGTAGCCCGCGACGTCGGCGAACGTGGTCTTGGGGCGGTCCTCATTGAACTGCTTCGCCTTTGATCGACCGACCGACATCATGCCGTTCATCTGCCCGCGAGCTTGGCGGCTCGCATAATAGAAGAAGCCGACGAAGAGCAGGATCCAAAGGAGGTACGGCAGCAGTTCGGACGCCAGGCCCGAAGGATTGGCAAAAGTCACCGAGACGTCGTCGCCCCTCAGCGTGTTCACCTCGGACGAGAGGGCGGGCACCGGGCCGTTCGTGGTGTAATTGGTGCCGTTTGTCAGTTGGCCGCTGATAACTCCGTTGGAATTATTGATGCTGGCTGAGTCCACCGACTGGGATTTTGCGTCCTTAAGGAGTGACGAATAGGTAATCGTTTTCACGTTTTGGCGCGAAAAAAGTGAGTTGATTATCAACAAACCAAGGATGAACGCAATGATCGCGATCGTGATGATTCGACGCCGCATCTGGGGCGCTATCGGCCGCTCACCATTAGGGAGAAACTTTTTGTATCCGTTCTGATCATTCGGTGCATCGGCCACGTATCTAATCTAGAGGTGATCAGCGGCAAGTCGTTTGGGCCTGTGCATAACCTCAAGTGGAAAGCGTCACCCTTTGAACTCTCCTTTCCCTGTAGAACAGGCAGATCGGCCACGCGTCGTGCCGATCTTGATTGCGAGTTTTATTGGATTCTTAGCCGGTCAGATCCTCGCGATCGCGTTCGAGTCCATTGGTGCCGCTCTTACCCACTACCCGGGAGGCGTCAACGCGCTCAACAAAGCGACGAATCCTCCTTCGTGGGCCAACGCCACCGGACTCGTCGGGCTCTGGATTGGCTTTGGTGCCGCGATCTACTTCGCGCATCGCGAGGGGCACTTGCGCGCATTGCCCGATCAGTGGCGACCGCGAGCGAGTGACGCTCTCTACGTGCTCCTTGGTGTCGCCTGCCAGTTCGCGGTCGATATCGCGTACGCGCCGTTTCACTTCAAGTCGCTGAACAAACCAGAAAACCACCTCTTTAAAGCGGCGCACGGTCCAGGCTTCATTCTCATCGCACTCCTGACCACGCTTGTTGCTCCGTTTTTCGAAGAGTGGCTCTTCCGCGGGGTCATCTTTCGCGCACTGGCCGAGGGCCTGACGAATGTGAGCCGTCGTGCGGCCGTTACTATCGGCGTCGTGACGAGTGCCGTGCTGTTTGGCCTCGCCCACGGCGAGCCACTGCAGTTCGTCGGTCTCGCTGGACTCGGTGTCGTCCTTGCACTCGTTGTTTATCGGACGAAACGCCTTGTGCCCAGCTACGTCACCCACGCGTCGTTCAACGCGACCGCTGTCGTCGCGCTCATCCTGCAGCGGGCCGGTCACTGATGAATCGTTTCCGCGCCTTCTGGACGCCCGTTCGCATCCTCGACGCGGCGCTCGTCGCGTCCGTCATCGTCATCACCATCTGGTCGCTCCACCCCAATCTGGTTTTCTCGTCGTCGCTGCTGACGGGGGGCGACACTGGATCTCACCTGGCGATGCCGGGGTACCTGAGGACGACGGGCAATGTCTTTAACTTCACGCCGTGGGATCCCGGGTGGTTCGCGGGATTTCCTGCGTACACCTATTACTTCGTCTTACCCGACGTGCTCGCCACGTTCGCGAGCTACATCATCGGCTTTGCCGTTGCCTTCAAACTCGCGACCGTGCTCGGCTCGGTGCTCATGCCCATCACCGCCTACGCGATGGGGCGTCTCTTTCGCGCGCCCCGACCGATTCCAGTCGCGCTCGCCATGGCGACACTGCCATTTCTTTTCGACGCGACATTCACGATCGATGGCGGGAACCTGTTTTCGACGATGGCGGGAGAGTACGCGTTCTCGCTTTCCCTTGCGCTGGCGCTCCTCACGATCGGTCTCTTCGCGCGCGGTGTGCGCACCGGCAAGGGCTACTGGCTCGCCGCGATCGGTCTCAGCCTGACTCTCGCTTCGCACGTCTTGCCGTGGATGTTCGCGATCGGGGCCGTGTTGGTGCTCGTCGTCTTTGAGCTGATGTACCGCCGCGGCGTCGGTGACACATTTGATCGACGTCGCGCGAGTGAAGGTAGGCCGAGCCCCTATGCCGTAGGCGTTGGCCTGCTCTGTCTCGCGTTCATTCCCTTCTTTTTCGACACGGCCGCCTCGACTAACTCGACGGGCTTTCTCTCCACTCGTGAAGCGACGTATTCGATACTCTTCAGCGTCCTACTTGCACTCTTCACGCTGACGCGCGCCTGGCAGTCCTACTACTCGCGTCGGGGCTACTGGCTCGTCGTCTTCGGCGGCCTCGTGACCATCGCGTCGCTGTTCGTGGCGCTGCGATTCGCCTTCGCCGCGATCCTCGCGATGATCGCATTTGAGTTGTTCCTTCGTCGCGGCGACGCCGCGCACCCTCGGCTCGAAGGGCGTGGCGACTATTCGCGACCTCTGCGCTTCGCGATCGGTGGGGGTGTGCTGTCCCTCGGACTCTCGGCGTGGTGGTTATTCCCCTTTGCAACAAGTCAGTCGTTGTCGGACTCGCTCGGCTATACGAACGTGAGCGTGTCCAATCTGCGCGCCATCTTCTCGACGCTCGGCTGGTTCAACGCAACGGGTGGCGCGGCGGGGGACCGGTGGATCATTGTCCTCGCGGGCGTCGCGATCCTTGTTGCGTTCGCGGTGCGCGACCGTCTCGGCATGGTGCTCGCGACGTTGACTGTGCTGTCGTTCTGGGCCTTCGTTCTCGATCCGCAAAGTGCAATTTGGAATCAGCGTCTTATTCCGTTTTGGTTCATCACGATCCACCTCGTCGCTGGATGGCTCGTCGGCTATCTCGCCTGGCGGTGGGCGAACCGTATCCCCGCGCGCTACCGACGCGTCCCCTTCTACGAACAAGGCAGCAACATCGGTTACGCGCACG
>DASXEU010000012.1:0-9885 GCA_036489935.1 Acidimicrobiales bacterium | reverse complement strand
CCTCAAACAACGCGGGGCTCGGCGATCGCGTGCGCGTCGACTTCAACCATCGCTCCGTGCGCGGATGGATCGTCGAGGACGCGGTATCTGCGGACGAGCTGAAGACGATCAAGAAGTGGCTGGGCTACGGACCGCCGGCGTCACAGCTCGAGTTCCTGAAGTGGGCGAGTGAGCGGTGGTACGGAACCTGGTCGCGCTTTCTGCTCGCGGCGTCGAGCAAACACATCGTTACCCATCTGCCCACCCCGCCGGCGGCGGCGGCACTTTCCGTCGCGGTGCCAATCTCAAGCTTCGCGCCCGGCGTCATCCAACTCGCTCCGACAACCGATCCGATTGGACTCGTGCTCTCCGCCTACGACGCGACCCGAGACCGCAAGGGGTCACTCTTGGTGCTGGTGCCGACGGAAGCCTGGGCTGGACGGCTTCGTGGCCGGCTCGAACAGCGAGGATTCCCGGTCGCATCGAGTGACGAATGGGAGCGGACCCGAGCGGGTTGGCCCGTCGTCATTGGCGCCCGTGGCGCAGCGCTCGCTCCCGTGCCGCATGTCGCGGGAGCCATCATCATCGACGCAGACGATGAGTCGTATCGCTCGAGCGCGGCGCCCACGTGGGACGCCACCACGATGTTGCGCGAGCGCTGTCGACGCGACGATGCACCGTTGTGGGCAACGTCGATGGTCCCTTCGCCCGCACTGCTCAATCGAGCTGCGTACCAGCGTGACCCCGATCTTGTCGGTGGTTGGCCCCGCATCGAGGTCATCGATCGACGTCAGAGCGATCCACGAGAGGGCGTCTTGTCTGAGTCCGCGCTGCGCGCCGCGCACCACGCCCTCGATGGCAATGACGCCGTCGCGGTCGCCGTGATTCTCCAACGACTCGGCACCGGACGGCTGCTCGCGTGCGTTCGATGTGGCGAGCTCGCCCGATGTGCGCAGTGCCAGCAAGCAGAAGAGGAGATTGGCGACGAGCTCGCGTGCGCCGAACGACACGAGCTGAGGGCACGATTCTGTCGTCACTGCGGCTCGACGAATCTGCGTCGCGTGAAGGTCGGGGTGACGACGCTCGCGCGTGATGTCGCAGCGCAGTTGGGCAAACCCGTCAGCGAGATCACGGCCTCGATCGATCCGACCTCGACGCTCGAGCGCGTGGTCGTAGGCACCGAAGCAACGTGGCAGCGCGTGCGACGGTGCGGCGTCGTGATCTTCGTCGACTTCGATCAGTACCTGCTCGCGCCACGCGAGTCGGCGCGGCGGAGCGCCATCACGGCGGTCGGCAAGGCGGGGCGTCTCGTGGGGTCGCGACGCGAGGGGCGAGGACACGTGGTGATCCAGACGCGTCGCGGTGACGATGGCGTGCTTGATGCGCTGCGCGAAGCGAGTTTCGAATCGATCGTCGCAGGCGATATCGCTACTGCGGAACTGCTCAGTCTCGCGCCCTACGGGGCAAGTGCGCAGGTGTCGGGTGAAGGCGCAGAGGCGTTCGTGAACGAGCTCGGCAGCGACCTCGTGCGCGTGCGTCCGACGCCCGATGGATTCGTCGTGCGGGCGAAAGACGTCGACACCTTGACCACCGTCCTGCGCGGAGCACCACGGCCCGCGGGCAAACTACGAGTCGCCGTCGAGTAGGGCCCACCTGAACTCGAAGGCGTCCAGGTAACGTGGAGCAGTGAGTACGTTACCTATCCGCACCTACGGCGATCCGGTCCTCAACACCCCGACGACCGAGGTGGAGAACATCGACGGAAAGATCGCGGCCCTCGCCGAATCGATGATCGAGACCATGTACGAGGCACCGGGCGTTGGTCTCGCCGCCAACCAGATCGGTGTGCAGAAGCGTCTGTTCGTCTACGATCAGGGTGATGGCCCCCATGTGGTCGTGAACCCGGTCATCGTCGAGACCTCGGGCGAGTGGACCTACGAAGAAGGATGTCTCTCCGTACCCGGACTGAGCTGGGAGATCGTTCGGGCGAACGAAGTGCATCTGCGTGGGTACGACCTCGACGGCAACGAGCTTGACATTCAGACCAACGAATACGAAGGTCGCATCTTTCAGCACGAATGCGATCACCTCGACGGCGTGCTCCTCGTTGAGCGCCTGACCGACGAGCAGAAGAAGGAAGCAAAGAAGCTGCTGCGCAAGCGTCGTTTGACCTTGACGCATGACCCCGACGGACTGCGTCAACTGTTCGGCGAATAGATGCGTCTCGCATTCCTCGGCACTCCCGAGGCGGCGGTGCCCGCGCTGGAGGCCTTGCTGGCCTCGGGCCACGACGTCGCGGTCGTGGTCACCCGTCCCGATCGTCGCCGTGGTCGCGGCAGCGCGCTGACGCCGAGCCCCGTGAAGGCGGCGGCTCTCGAACATGGACTGACCGTCGTGCACCGACTCGACGATCTGGCTGAGGTGGAGGTCGAACGCGGAATCGTCGTCGCCTACGGCGCGATCATCCCGACGCCGCTCCTCGATCGCATCCCGATGCTCAACGTCCACTTCTCGTTGCTCCCGCGATGGCGTGGTGCGGCGCCGGTCGAGCGCGCCATTCTTGCTGGTGACCGCGAAACGGGTGTTTCGATTATGACCCTTGAGCCAACGCTTGATACCGGTCCCGTACACCTCGAACGGCGCATTGACATCGGCGAGAAATCGGCGGCGCAGCTGCGCAGCGAGCTCGCCGCGCTCGGCGCCGACGCGCTGGTCGAGGTGCTCGCGAATCGCGAGCTGTTGGATCACGCGGCGCCCCAAGTCGGTGCAGCGACGTATGCGGAAAAGTTGACGAAGGAGACCTTTCACCTTGAGCCCTCAATGTCGGTAGCGCTCGCGTCGCGCACAGTGCGTCTCGGTGCTGCCTACTTCTTTGCTGAGGGTAAGCGGATTGCCGTGGTGCGCGCCAGCGCCGATGTGGGCAGCGCGGAGCCGAGCGTCGTGATTGCCGACGATCGCGGCGTGGTCCTCGGATGCAGTGACGGAAGTCTCGTACTGGAAGAGATCCGCCCCGAGGGTTCCTCGACGATGGATGCCCGATCGTGGTGGCGGGGACTTCGCCTTGAAAAGCTCTCATGGAACTAGCCCCGAAGTCGGCGGCCTAGGCTTGATCCAATGACGGACAGAGACGCGGGCGCACCCGGCGACCTTCGAATCGCGCCCTCGATTCTCTCGGCCGACTTCGGCAACCTCGGCGCCGCCGTCGAGGAGGTGGAGCCCGAGACCGACTGGCTGCACGTCGACATCATGGACGGACACTTCGTGCCGAACATCTCTCTCGGACCGCCCGTCGTGACGTCGCTGCGCAACTACAGCGCTCGGTTCTTCGACTGCCATCTCATGATCAGCGAACCGAGCAAGTACCTCGAAGCGTTTCAGCGCGCCGGCGCCGACGGCTGCACCATTCACGTAGAAGTCGGTGAGACGGCGCGCCACCTCGAAAAGGCGCGCGCCCTCGGGCTCCGAGTCGGACTCGCCGCGAATCCCGACACACCCTTCGAAGCGGTCGCACCGTTCCTCACGGACATCGACATGCTGTTGCTAATGACGGTCTTTCCCGGATTTGGCGGCCAGACCTTCATCGCCGACGTGATGGACAAAGTCACGCAAGCCCGCTACGAGATTGATCGGCGCTCGCTCGATCTCGATCTTGAGGTCGACGGCGGCATCGACGTGACGACGGCGCCCACCGCGGTCGCGGCCGGTGCAAACGTGCTCGTTGCCGGTTCGGCCATCTTCGCGAGCGAGGATCCTCTCGGGGCCGCACGCATGCTGCGCGACGTCGCGTTCAGCACTCGCCGATGAAGTTCTCTACCTCCGAGCTCATGTCCATGGCAATGGACGAGGGGGAGCGGGCACGCTTGCACGCGCCGCCCAACCCGTGGGTGGGCGCCCTCATCGTGAATGACCAGGGCGTGATCGTGGGAGAAGGTCACACCCAGGCACCCGGTGAGTCGCACGCCGAAATCGAAGCACTGCGCAGAGCAGGTGGCGCCGCTCGCGGCGCCACCATGGTCGTGACTCTTGAGCCGTGCTCCCACACCGGGCGCACCGGGCCGTGCGCCGACGCGATCATTGAAGCGGGCATCGCGCGTGTGGTGGTGGGCATGGTCGATCCGGATCCGCGCGTCGCGGGGAGCGGTATCGAGCTGCTGAAGGCCTCCGGGGTTGACGTTGAGGTCGGCGTCGAGAAGGACGCCGTAGCAGCCCAACTCGCTCCCTATCTTTGGCAGCGAGTGACGGCCCGCCCCTACGTGGTGGCGAAGATTGCGAGCACGCTTGATGGCGTCGTTGCTATGGCAGACGGCTCGAGCCAGTGGATCACGGGACCAGGCGCGCGTCGCGACGCGCACCTCCTGCGCGCCCAAAGTCAGGCGATCCTCGTGGGCGCAGGGACCGTTCGTGCGGACAACCCCGAGCTGACGGCGCGACTCGACGACATTGTCCTAGAGCCGCTTCGTGTCGTCCTCGGGCGAGCGCCCGAGGGCGCGAAGGTGCGACCGTGCTTGGAACTCTCGGGCGACCTGGGACTGATTCTCGATGAACTCGGCCACCACGACGTGCTTCAGGTCCTCATTGAGGGAGGGCCCACCACGACGAGCGCCTTCTTCGAAGCGGGGCTTATCAATCACGTCGTCTGGTATCAGGCGGCGGCGTTTGCCGGCACGAATGGCACCCTTTCGGCCCTAAAAGGCCTCTCCACCCCTACGATGGATGCCCTACGGCGTGGTCGCTTGACCGACGTCCGTAGAATTGGTGACGATATCCGCATTGACGTGGAGGTTTGATGGGTCTCGCGACGATCGAAGAGGCGGTTGCGCAGCTGCGTAACGGCGGGATGGTTGTCGTCGTCGACGACGAGGACCGCGAGAACGAAGGCGACTTGGTCATGGCGGCGGAGGACGTCACGGCCGAGAGTATGGCGTTCTATCTCGAGTACACCTCGGGAATCTTCTGTGTGCCCATCGAGAATCAGCGCGCCGACGATCTCCAGCTGCCGCTCATGGTGGTTGCCAACACGGAGGCCCAGCGAACGGCCTTCACGGTTTCGGTGGACTACCGCCACGGGACGACGACTGGCATCTCTGCCCACGATCGCGCCGCCACGGTGCGTGCCCTCATCGATCCCGCGACGCGACCGAACGACCTCAATCGTCCCGGCCACATCTTTCCGTTGCGCTATCGCCAAGGCGGCGTCTTAAAGCGCGCCGGCCACACCGAGGCGACGATCGACCTCTGTCGGCTCGCCGGCAAGCAGCTCTCCGGCGTGCTCTGTGAGATCGTCACGGCAGACAAATCCGACATGGCGCGGCTGCCCGAGCTCGAAGCCTTCGCCGAAAAGCATCATCTGCCGGTCGTCACGATTGCCGACCTCGTTCGTTACCGGCGACGCAACGAGAAGCTCGTCAAGCGCGTGGCAGAATCGTCGTTGCCGACCGAGTTCGGCCTGTTCCAGGCCTACGTGTTCGAGAGCGTCCTCGACGGCGAGCAGCACATGGCGCTCGTCTACGGCGACATCGACTCGGCGCGCGACCTGCTCGTGCGCGTGCACTCCGAGTGCCTGACCGGTGACGCGCTCGGGTCGCTTCGCTGTGACTGTGGTCCCCAGCTGCACACGGCGCTCGCAAAGATCGCAGCCGAGGGTGCAGGCATCCTCGTGTACCTGCGTGGTCACGAAGGGCGCGGCATCGGACTCGGACACAAGATTCGTGCCTACGCGCTGCAAGAAGAGGGTCGCGACACCGTAGACGCCAACCTCGAACAAGGGCTACCCGTCGACTCACGCGAGTACGGCATTGGTGCCCAGATCTTGGTGGACCTGGGCGTCACGTCCATGCGGCTCATGACCAACAACCCCATCAAATACGGCGGCCTCGAAGGGTTCGGACTCAACATCGTTGAGCGTGTGCCCCTAGAGAGTCGGCCGACCTCATTCAACATTGACTACTTGCGCACCAAGCGCGAACGAATGGGTCATTTGCTCGAGGGCCTCGATGACGTCGAGTAGTGACACCGCGCTCGATCTTGAAGTGGTCGAGCGCTTGCGTGTTCGCGCGGGCGAGTTCCTCCAACCCGAAGTTTCTGGGCGCGGGCTACGCGTGGGGATCGTTTGTGGGGAGTTCAACGGCGGCATCACGACCCGACTTCTCGAGGGAGCGCTCTCCGCGCTCGAGGAACAAGGCGTCGATCGCAGCGACATCTCAGTGAGCTGGGTGCCGGGCGCCTTCGAGATCCCACTCGTTGCGCTCGCCTACGCAGATGCCGTGCGACCGTTCGACGCCGTCATCACCCTCGGTGCCGTGATTCGTGGCGACACGGGGCACTACGAACTCGTAGCGGGAGAATGCGCGCGTGGCGTGCAGGAGGTGCAGCTCAGCACCCGCGTGCCGGTGATCTTTGGCGTGCTCACGACCAACACGATCGACCAGGCGCTCGAGCGATCAGAGGACGACGACACCAACAAAGGCAGAGAGGCGGCGTTGAGCGCCCTTGCCATGGTGAGCTTGTTGCGACAGGGCTCGCTCGCTCAGCCGTGATCATTGAAGGCGTCGTCGAGACGTTCGACGAGCGACGCGGAGACGGCCTCATCACCAGCGACCACGGCGAGCAGTTCTACTTCCACTGCGTGTCGATCACCGACGGGACCCGACACATTGACGTGGGCGCGCGCGTGCGCGCTCGTCGACGCGTGGGACACGTGGGCCGCGACGAGGTCGTTGAGGTTGCGCGGCCGAGCGACTAGTTGTCGGGTGGCGCCGGTGCGCTGCCGAGAGCGACCAACGCTGAACTCCGGGCCGACGCTGCGTTGATGATCGCGGTCATCTTCGACTGCTCCGCAGCGCTTCGCTGGGCCGCCGTCGTTGCCGTGAGCAGCGCCTTTTGATAGTTCGAACGGGCAGTTTGGACGCTGGCGCGAAACGTGGCTTCGATGGCGCTGCGGGTCGCGCGGTAAGCCGTCAGCTGCTTCTGGTAGGTCTTCAAGGTCGAGGTGACGGCTCCCGTCGTCGTCGTGAGGCCCCCGAGCGGCGGATTGCCCCCGGCAGAGGCGACCGCCGACATGCCAAAACCCAAGGACGCGACGAGTCCCATGGTCACCATTCCCCGTACTACAAACTGCTTCATGGCCGAAATATTATCTGGCGAGTGGCTTGAGAATGCTGTGAAGTAACTGTAGATTTCTTTAGAAATTATGGGTTTGACGTCTCCTGTGGGGGTCGGCGGAGACGATACGCTCCTCCTATGGCGGTGGCACAATGACGACAATCCTGGTGATAGACGACGAACCGGGCGTGCGCGACATGCTCCAAGACGCCCTCACGGGCGCCGGGTACCGAGTCCAGACGGCGGCCAATGGCGCGGACGGCCTCGACCAGGTTCGCCGCCACGGGGCCGATCTGTGCATCGTGGACATCAATATGCCGACGATGAACGGCTTCGAGTTCCTAGAGAAGCTGCGCGCACACGACACGAAGACGCCCGTCTTGATGCTGACCGCGCGCGATTCGTCCGACGACGTCGAATATGGCCTGCGAGTCGGCGCGGACGACTACGTGAAGAAGCCCTTCAGCTTGGAAGAACTGCTGTTGCGCGTCGCTGCCATTCTGCGGCGCACCGGGCTTGATGAGAACGATGATCAGGTGTTTACGTGTGGCCCGCTCATCATGAACATCGATCGCCACACCGTCACGTTGGGTGGCGACGAGGTCGAGTTGTCGGCGACGGAATTTCGCCTCCTAGAAGTGCTCCTTGAGCATCAAGATCGCGTTGTCACGCGCGACCAACTGCTGCGAGAGGTTTGGAACATCGACTTCGACTCCGAGACCTCGGTGCTCGATACCTACATCTCCTACGTGCGGCGCAAGATCCACCACGATGACTTTGCGCCGATCACGACCATCCGGGGCGTGGGCTTTAAGTTGGTGGACCAGGCCGCTCGACAGTGAGGATTGCTACACGCCTCACCCTCCTCTTCCTCGTCCTCACTTTGATTGTGGCTTTAACCATCGGGTGGTTCGCCGTCGCGATGAGCTCGAGGGCGCAGTACGCCACACTCGACAGCTCCATTAACGAAGTCGTCGACAGCGGTATCAGGAATCCGAACACCGCCTTGAGTGACGCGCTCTACGTCGTCCAGAGCGACCAGTACGACCTCACACTCGATGTCGTGTTTCCGAACGACCAGATCACCCAAGTCAGTACGCCCCAGGATCCACTGCGGACGAATCCGACCTTGGCCGACGTGAAGGAGTCGCTCAACCGCGTCGTCCAGCCCGGCAACCTTCCCGGCTTTCGCATCCGCTCGCTCAACATCGGTGGCGGCGACGACCTGGTCGTCGCGGGTTCCACCGCGGGCATCTCCAAACAGAACCAGCACCTGGCGCTGCTCGTCGCCGCAGCGGCCGTCATCATCACGCTGCTCGGTCTCGTGCTCGCGCGCGAAGTGATGCGTCGAGATCTCCGCACGATGGCTCGACTCATCGACTACGCGGGCGACGTCGCAACCGGCGATGACGTCGGTCCAGTGCCCGCGAGCGAGGGGAGTCGCGACCTACAAGAGCTGCGCGAAGCGCTCGTCGTCATGGTTGACTCGCTCACGGAGCGCATCGAACAAGAAGCGAAGAGCGCGGACGCCATGCAGCAGTTCATCGACGATGCGTCACACGAACTGAGAACACCGCTCACGGTCGTGAAGGGTTATAACGATCTGCTCGCGAGCGGCACCGCCAGCACGGAGGTTCAAGCGCGCGCGGTCTCGCGGATGCAACGCGAGGTGCTGCGCATGGAAGAGCTCGTTCGTGACCTCTTGCTGCTCGCGGAGCTGCGCGAGGCGCCCCACCACGTGGCCAAGGTCATCAACCTGAGCGACGTGGTCGAGAGTCGTGCAGGGGAGTTCGCGCTCGAGCATCCCCAGCGTGTCGTAACGATTGACGTGATTGAAGGGCTCTCGGTGGAGGCGAGACTCGATCTTGTCGAGCGCCTCCTCAACAACGCGCTCACGAACATCGTTCGCTATACGCCGCCCGACGCCACGGTGCGCGTGACGCTGAACGGGCGAGCGCCACTCGCAACATTGCTCATCGAAGACGGGGGGCCGGGACTGCCTGTCTACGGCGTGAGACCGCAGCGATTCCAGCGGTACGACGAGTCGCGTTCGAGGGAGACGGGTGGATCGGGGCTTGGCATGAGCATCATGGCTGACGTCGCCGAGGCGCTTGGCGGTTCGATGACGACCGAGCGCAGCAGCCTCGGGGGACTGGCGTTGCGATTCGTGATACCTCTCGCGGGTGTCGGTCAGGTGGTCGCGGGTCCGCTGGCGGCTCGCACGTAGACCTGCTGGATCTCTGCAAGCGCGTTGCGATAGAGGTCAACGTGTTCGCCGAGCCGCTCACCGCCGGCGCTCACCATCGCGGCAACCGTGTCGATCACGAGCTGCGCGGCCGGGAGGTTCGGGGGAGTTTCGGCCAGTCGAAGCGCGGCCACCTGGAGGAGCACAAACAGGTGGTTCGCGAGAATCACTTCGACGGGCGTCTCGTGCAGATAGGCGACTTCTTCGTTCATGTCCAGGTCCGGGGTCTCATCGCTCACGCGAACCAAGGTAGCGGGTGGGAGCAGACCAGGGATCGAATGCGTGCGAATGGCCGAGGTTTTTCCGGTCGTGGCGGTGCGTGGCGGGTCGTCTGGTAACGTACTAAGGCAGTTCAGCAAGCGAGGTTGACTTTTCTAACCTCCACCCGGCCACTACCGTGCGTCCGGGTTCCAGGAGTCGTGCGCCTCGCTTGCCGTGGCGACGCCATAGTGGCGTCGCGAGAGAGCAAGGAGTGAGTTATCGCAACAGTGCCTGGAGACCACCGCGTCAATGATCGTATTCGCGTAGAGACCGTCCGCCTGATTGACCAAGATGGCAAT
>DASXEU010000008.1:0-14747 GCA_036489935.1 Acidimicrobiales bacterium | reverse complement strand
AATAGGAAACTGTGCCCGTCGAATGTGCGGGTACGCGAAGTAAGGGAACGTTTTGGCGCCAAAGAAAATTCGAGTGCACGAGCTCTCTAAAGAGCTCGGGCTGACGAGCAAGGAGTTGCTCGCACTCGCCCAGAAACTAGGTATCGGCGCCTCGAGCCCGTCCGCGTCGATTGAGGACGCGCAGGCTGACCGCATTCGCCGACGCGCTGACGCCGACGGACTTCGTCGCGAAGTCCCGGCCGAACCTGCAAAAGCCGACAAGGCAACGAAGGCGACCAAGGCGACGAGTGCCGCGAAGGTGACGACACCCGCCGCACCGGCACCCGTTGCCGCCGAGGCGCCCGTGCGCACGACGAGTGTGGCGCCGCCCTCGACAGAGGCCGCACCACCCGCCCCCGCTGAGGCAGCACCCGCACCCGTCGCGTCCGAGGTAGCACCCGCACCCGCACCCGTCGCGAGTGCGGCCACAGTTCGTTCGCGCGTCGCTCCGCCGAAGCCCGTGCCGACTCGCACCGTCTCGCCCGACGGCCCGACCACGATCCGCCCCACCCAGCGCGGTGGCGCGGGAGACGCCGAAGGCGCGCAGCGCCCACCGCTTAGTGCGACCGGCCGTCCGATTCCGCCACCTCCGGGTCGCCCCATGAGCGCCTCGGGCCGTCCGATTCCGCCACCTCCGGGCGTTCGTCGTCCCATGCCGAGCGCGGGCCGCGGCGGACCATCGAGTGGTTCACGTCCAATGAGTGCACGTCCAAGCACCGGTGCCCCGCGTACCGGCGCGCCGTCTCGACCGGGCGGCGGTGGCTATAACGCGTCACGTCCGGGAGCCCCCGCAGGCGGTGCCCCCGCGGGCGCCGGTCGCGGTGGCGCACCCGCGCGAGGCGGCGGGGGACCACGAGGATCGCAGCGTAAGGTCACTCGCCGACGCCGTCGTAACGTCGAAGAGCTCGAGCCGACGAAGATGACGACGTGGCAGCCGAGCAGTGCCCCGGTGCCTGATGGTGAGATCATCATCGAGCGTGGTTCGACAGCGAAAGACGTCGGACCCAAGCTCAACCGCAGTGCTGCCGACATCATTCGCTTTCTCTTCCTCCAAGGCGAGATTGTCTCTGCCGTTCAGAACCTCTCGGACGACATGATCGAGCTCTACGCGGCGGAAGTCGGCGCGGAGATCCACCTCGTCGACCCGGGTGAGCAGAAGGAAGCAGAGCTCCTCGCGAAGTTCTTCGACGAAGACGATGAGGACGACTCGATCCCCGCGATCGCTCGTTCGCCGATCGTCACCGTCATGGGTCACGTCGACCACGGCAAGACGCTGCTGCTCGACAAGATTCGAAAGACCAACGTGGTCGCCGGCGAGGCCGGTGGCATCACCCAGCACATCGGTGCCTACCAAGTCCCATGGCACGGCAAGTCGGTCACGTTCCTCGACACGCCCGGCCACGAAGCCTTCACGGCCATGCGCGCCCGAGGCGCCAAAGTTACCGACGTCATTGTCCTGGTCGTTGCGGCCGACGACGGCGTCATGCCTCAGACCATCGAAGCGATCGAACACGCGAAGCTCGCGAGCGTGCCGGTCATTGTCGCCATCAACAAGATGGACCGACCCGACGCCAACCCCGATCGCGTGCTCCAACAGCTCTCCGAACACGGACTGGTACCCGAGAAGTGGGGCGGCGACACCATCGTCGTCGAGATCTCCGCGCTCCAGGGAACCGGCATCGACGCGCTGCTCGAGCAGGTGCTCCTCGTCGCCGAGATCGCAGAGCTCACTGCTCGACCTTCTGGTCGCGCCGTCGGCACCGTGATCGAAGCGAACCTCGAAGTCGGTCGCGGTCCGGTCGCGACGGTCATCATCCAAAAGGGCCTCCTCTCCGTGGGCGATCCGGTAGTTGCCGGACCGGCCTATGGAAAAGTGAAGGCGCTCATCAACGATCAGGGTAAGCAGGTCAAGTCTGCCGGCCCCTCGACGCCCGTGCAGATCCTCGGCTTCAGTGAGCCGCCCTTTGCCGGTGACGAAATGCGCGTCGCGCGCGACCTCGCCCACGCGCGCTCGCTCGCGGAAGCTCGCGCTCAGCGAACTCGACTCGTCGGTCAGCAGCCCATTGCCTCATCGAGCGGTGCTCGTTTGGAGGACCTCTTCGAACAGATTCAGCGCGGCGAGACGGCAACGCTCAACATCGTCCTAAAGGCCGACGTGCAGGGTTCGCTCGAAGCGTGCACCGAGTCGCTCAAGAAGCTCGAGCGCGATGACGTGAAGCTCGTGATCGTCCACCGCGGTGTCGGTGGGATCACCGAGAACGACGTCCAAATCGCCAAGGCTTCGACCGCCACGATCATTGGTTTCAACGTACGACCCGACAAGCGCAGCCGCGAAATGGCGGCGAGCGAGGGTGTGCAGATCCGCACCTACGAAATCATCTACAAGTTGATCGAAGACATTGAGGCCGCCATGCTCGGTCTCTTGACGCCGATCTACGAAGAAGTGGTGACGGGTGAAGCTGAGGTGCGTGAAGTCTTCCGTGTGCCGCGCATTGGCGCGATTGCGGGTTGCTTCGTGCGCGACGGCGTCATCACACGTGGATCGAAGGTTCGATTCCTGCGCGAAGGCACCATCATCTGGAAGGGCACCATCACGTCGCTTCGTCGCTTCAAGGACGACGCGCGCGAAGTGCCCGCAGGCTTCGAGTGCGGTATTGGCCTCTCGGACTACCAGGACCTCAAGGCAGGCGACGTCATCGAAACGTTCGAAGAGCGCGAGATACCGCGCACGGCCTAGGTCATGGCCCACTCGACCGGATCCCATCACCCCTACCCGCGAAGCGCGCGGGTCAATCAGATACTGCGTGAAGTGATCTCGGACGAGCTGGTGCGGATCTCTGACGTTGACGATCGTCTTGGTCTCCTCACCGTCACGGGTGTCGACACGACGCCCGACATGCGCCAGGCGATGGTCTTCTTCGACTCGCTCTCCGAGACGGCGCGCACCGCGCTCGAAGAGCGTCGAGGTCAGATTCAAGGAGCGGTGAACGCACAGACACGTCTCAAGCGCACCCCGAAGCTCTCGTTCAAGGCAGACCCCGCCGTCGCGGCGGCGACCGCGGTCGAAGAGCTGTTGCGCCGCCAGCACCATGACGACGACGAGTAACGGTCTGCTCCTGCTCGATAAGCCCCAAGGGGCGACGAGCCATGACGCAGTCGATCAGGTGCGCCGTGTCTTGAGCGAGCGACGCGTGGGACATGCCGGCACGCTGGATCCCATGGCGACGGGACTCCTCGTGCTTGCCGTCGGTCCCGCGACCCGGCTCTTGCGATTCGCCCAGAGTGAGACCAAGCGTTATGAGGGCATCGTGACCCTCGGCGTGCGAACGGACTCGCTCGACGCTGACGGCGAGGTGCTCGAACGCCGTGACGTGCCCGTACTCGGCGCTGGTCTCGTCAACGAGCGAGCGGCGACGATGCTCGGCACGCAGCAACAGGTCCCGCCGATGGTGTCTGCCATCAAGGTGAAGGGAAAGCGACTGCACGCGCTCGCGCGTGAAGGGGTCGAGGTCGAACGCGAACCTCGCACCATTCGCATCGACGAGTTCGAGTTGGCACCGCTCACCAACGAGACGTGGTCCTTTGCCGTCACGTGTTCGACCGGTACCTACGTGCGCGTGCTGCTGAGCGATCTCGCCGAGCAGCTGGGAACCATTGGTCACCTGAGTGCGCTTCGCCGCGTCGCGAGCGGTCATCACCTCGTGAGTGACGCGCTCACATATTTTGATTTCGAAGATCGCGTGAGCCTCGGCGCGCCCGTGCTCGCGCCACCGCGAGCATTTGTGGAACACCTGGCGTCAGTGACGGTGAGCGAGGACGAGGAACGTCGACTTCGCCAGGGTCAGCGCGTGAGTTTGGATGCTCCCGGAGACGGCGAGATCGCCGCACTGAACGAGGCCGGGTCGCTCGTCGGGGTCATCCGACGACGCGGTGAGCATTTCCAGGGGGTCGTCGTGATGCCCGCCGATGTCGCCAGTGCGCACGAGTAGGTTGCAGAGCATGATCGTGCGGTACGACGGCGAGCCAGACACGTCGAGCGAGCCAAGCGTCGTTGCGATCGGCGTCTTTGACGGTCTGCACCGCGGTCACCAAGCGGTGCTCGAGCAGCTGGTGGAGTTGGCTCGCTCGTATCACGCACTCGCCACTGTCGTGACCTTCGATCCGCCGCCCGCGAGCGTGCTCGCACCCGATCTCGCACCTCATCTGCTCGCGACGATCGACCAGCGCTTGGAGCGTTTCAACGAGCTCCGCGTCGATCAGGTTCGCGTGCTCACTTTCTCCGACGAGCTGGCGAAAGAGACCGCCGCGGCGTTCATCGAGCGCGTGCTCGTCAATGAGCTGCACGCACGCTGCGTCATCATCGGTGATGACTTTCACTTCGGTCACAACCGCGAGGGTAACGTCGAAACCTTGCGCGTCGCGGGGGAGGCGAACGGTTTTGATCTCGTCGTCGCGGCGACCCACGGCGACACCGATCGCTGGAGCTCGACGGCGGTGCGTCGCGCCCTCGCTGACGGGGACCTCGCACGCGCTGAGGAGATCCTGGGCGGTCGTTTCACGCTGCGCGGGACGGTCGTCCATGGTGACGAGCGCGGAGAAGAGCTGGGTTTTCCGACGGCCAATCTTCAGTTGGCGAAGGATCAGGCGCTTCCCGCAGAGGGCGTCTACGCCGGCGCGGTGGCGGTCGATGAAACGTGGTGGCCAGCCGCCATCTCCATTGGTCGTCGTCCCCAGTTCTATGAGGATGGGGATCTTCTCGTCGAGGTGCACTTGATTGGCTACCAGGGCAATCTGTACGGCCGCACGCTCGATGTGGTCTTTCTTGATCGCTTGCGTGATCAAACGACCTTTTCCAACGAAGTGGAACTCTCGGACCAGATTGGCCGTGACGTGGCGACAACCCAGCAATTGTTTGACACCTACTCGGAGATTGCCTCGAAACTGCTAAGATAGATGTTCGGTCAGCGACGCTGATCGTGTGGGTCGTCTCGTTGGCGGCTCGCAACGGGACCCCCGACTCAATAAGGCACACACGTTATGACTGAGAAGCAGGAGATTATCAAGGACTATCAGGCCCACGACACGGACACGGGTTCACCCGAAGTCCAAGTGGCTCTTCTGACGGCCCGGATCTCGCATCTCACCGAGCACCTCAAGGAACACAAGGGCGATCATCACACCCGCCGTGGACTCATGAAGCTCATTGGTCAGCGCCGTCGACTGCTTGACTACGTGCAAAAAGGCAACGTAGAGCGCTATCGCGCATTGATTGGCCGTCTCGGCATTCGTCGCTAGCCGAGAACACGCACGTCGACACCGTCGACGTGCTCAACACATCCGAGGCCTCGAAGGCCAGTGGAGGACAGTCGCCCCCGGCGAAGGTCGCCCACTGGGATTCGGGCGGAGTGTTGCTACACAAGGAGCCATTCCATGACTGACGCAATCCGCGTAAGTAGTCCCATCACGGGCACAGAAAAGACCATGTCATTTGAGGCCGGTCACCTCGCTCAACTAGCCAACGGCGCCGTACTCGCGCGCATCGGCGACACAGTGCTGCTCGCCACGGTCACCGCGGCGAAGACGGCGCGAGAGGGAATGGATTTCTTCCCCCTCACGATTGACATCGAAGAGCGCGCGTACGCCGCAGGAAAGATCCCCGGAGCGTTCTTCCGTCGCGAAGGCAAGCTGTCAGACCAGGCCATCCTGATCTGTCGACTGATCGACCGACCGCTTCGCCCCTCCTTTCCGAAGGGCTTTCGCAATGAGGTGCAGGTCGTTGGCACGATCTTCAGCGCCGACCAGGAGAACCCGCACGACATCCTCGCGATCAACGCAGCCTCTGCAGCGATCATGATCTCGGGCATCCCCTTTGACGGTCCCATTGGTGCCGTGCGCATGGCGTATACGAACGATGGTGAGTGGGTACCTCACCCCACCTTCGCCGAAGGCGACGCCGCCAACTTCGAACTGGTTGTTGCCGGTCGCGCCTTGAGCGAGTCCGCGGACACTGATGTCGCGATCATGATGGTCGAGGCCGGTGGTACCGAGGGCTCCTACGAGCGCTACCAAGATGGTGCGCCGAAGGTCAGCGAAGAGGTGCTCGCCGAGGGTCTCGAAGCGTCGAAGCTCTGGATCCGCGAGGCGATCAACCTGCAGCGTGAACTCGTGCGCGACTTCATCGCCGCCCGCGGACCGCTGCCCACGTTCGAATTCACTGCCTTCCTTGACTACCAGGACGACGTGCTCAACCGCGTCGAGAGCATTGCCGGCGCCGAGCTCGCTGAGGCCAACAAGATCACGACCAAGGCCGCGCGCGCCGAGGCGCTCGACGCCGTTGCGAAGTCCGTCACCGAGCAGTTGGCTGGCGAGTTCGAAGGCCGCGGCAGTGAGATCAAGGCCGCCGTTCGCTCACTCACGAAGAAGCTCGTGCGCAAGCGCATCGTCGAAGAAGGCGTGCGCATCGACGGTCGAGGCATCGCGGACATTCGTCCGCTCTCGGCCGAGATTGACCTCTTCCCGATGACCCACGGTTCGGCGCTCTTCCAGCGCGGCGAGACCCAGGTCGTCAACGTCACGACGCTCGGCATGCCTCGCATGCGCCAGCAGCTCGACACGATCACGCCCGACGAGTTCCGTCGCTACATGCACCACTACAACTTCCCGCCGTACTCAACCGGCGAGACGGGTCGCGTGGGTGCGCCCAAGCGTCGCGAAGTCGGACACGGCATGCTCGCCGAGCGTGCGCTGATTCCCGTCTTGCCCAGTGAAGAGGACTTTGCCTACACGCTGCGCGTGGTTTCTGACATCATGCAGTCGAACGGCTCGACGTCCATGGCCTCCGTCTGTGGTTCAACGTTGTCGCTCATGGCGGCCGGCGTGCCGATCAAGGCACCCGTGGCGGGCATCGCGATGGGCCTCGTCTACGACGAAGGCAACTACGTCACGTTGACTGACATCCTCGGCGCCGAAGACGCGTTCGGTGACATGGACTTCAAGGTTGCCGGTACCGCGGACGCGGTGACGGCCCTGCAGCTCGACACAAAGATCGACGGCCTTCCGGCCGACGTCCTCGCGAAGGCGCTGCTCCAGGCAAAGGACGCTCGTCTCGCGATCTTGAAGGTACTCACTGACACGATCGCGGAGCCGCGTGACCACGTCGCTGAAGTCGCCCCGAAGATCGTGACGATGGAGATTCCGATCGACAAGATCGGCGAAGTGATCGGGCCGAAGGGCAAGGTCATCAACACGCTGCAGCAAGAGACCGGCGCGGACATCGCGGTCGATGACGACGGTGTCGTCGGCACGGTCACCATTGGTGCGAAGGATGGTCGTGCGGTCGAAGAAGCCCGTCGGCGCATCTCGCTCATCCTCGACCCGCCCTCGGCGGACGTGGGCGCGGTCTACCCGGGTCGCGTCGTCTCGATTGCGAAGTTCGGTGCGTTCATCAACATCCTGCCCGGCCGTGACGGACTGCTTCACATCTCGAAGCTGTCACCGCTCAACGGTGGCAAGCGCATTGGCCAGGTCGAAGACGTTCTTGAACTGGGTCAGTCCCTTGACGTGAAGGTCGATGACATCGACCCCCAGGGCAAGGTTTCACTCTCGCTCGTCGGTGACTTCCCCGACGTCGTCGAAGAGCCGCGCCGTCCCCGTAACGACCGTGACGCTCGACCCGAGCGTGAGCACCGCCCGGAGCGCGAACACCGTCCCGAGCGCGAAAGCCGCCCGGAGCGCGAAAGCCGCCCCGAGCCCGCGTCATCGTTCGAGGCTTCCTTTGAGGCTGAGCTTGCCGGCGAGATCGGTGACCTTGGTCCCGGTGGTCCGTCGTTCAGCGACGGTGACGGCGGAGGACGCCGCAGCCCGAGACCTCGTCGACGCTAGAACGATCACAGTCCGTGTCGGGTAGTCGCGTAGTCGTCTGCGCGACACGGACTCTTCGTTTTTCGTAGCGTAGGAACGATGAACACTGACCTCGCCGCTACGGCGTCACGTCCCTGGTGGCGCCGCCCGGCGAGGTCTGATCGCTGGGCCCTCTACTGGTTCCTCGCGGTTCCTGCGGTCATCTTCATTCTCCCGGCGCTCTTTGGTCACCCGGCCATCGATGCCGACAATCTGATCCAGAACTTTCCCCTGCGCGTGCTCGCGGGCCAACAGATCGCTTCGGGACACCTCCCACTCCTCGACCCGCTGACGAACGCTGGCACGCCGCTGCTCGGCGGCATGAACGCGGGAGCGCTGTATCCCCTCACGGTGATCTTCGCGTTCATCCCGCCGATCGTCGCGTGGCTCATCAACATGATCGTCGTCTACCTGACGGCATCGATTGGCGTCTTCGCGCTGTGTCGCTGGCACGGGCTTCGCACGTGGCCGTCATTCGCGGCGGCGCTCTGTTACACGTACTCAGGCGCCATGGTCGGACAGATGGTGCACCTCGGCGTGGTCCAGGGCTACTCGTTTATTCCGTGGGCGCTGCTCGTGATGGTTGCGCTCTCACGTCGACTAAATGAGCTGGAGGGCAGTCCCAGCTGGCACCTCGCACGCGTTGGTTTCCCGTGGGTCGTCGGCGTCGCCATTCTCTGGGGGCTGACGTTTCTGTCCGGCGAGCCGCGAGCCATCGCGAGCATTGAGCTGCTGACGCTCGTCGTCGTCCCGTGCGTCTTGCTGTTGCGCAGCTCTTACTGGTTGCGCTCGTGGCGCCTGCGCATTGCCTACCTCGCCACGTTGGCGGTGGGCTTCGCGTGGGGCGTCGGTCTCGGACTCGTGCAGCTCCTCCCGGGCTGGTCCTTCATCAACTTCTCTGAGCGCTCCGAAGTCAACTACGGCTTCTACGGTGCGGGCTCGCTCGCGGTGCGCTGGACGACGCTGCTCTTCACGCCCGATCTCTTGGGCGGCAATGGCGCCTTCGGGCAGCCCGCCTTCTTCGCCAACTACAACCTCGCCGAAGTCACGGGCTACGTCGGGATACTCGCGCTCATCGCGGGCGCCGCGTTCCTCACGCGCCTCACTCGCAAGGGATGGCGCGGTGCCGATCGCGACTGGGTGATCTACGCGGTGATCGGCATCATCGGACTCTTGGCGACCTGGGGAAGCTTTACGCCGCTCGGTCACCTCTTTCGCGACATCCCGCTCTACGGCTCGACGCGTCTCCAGAGCCGCAACGTGATCCTCGTCGACTTCCCGCTCGTGATGTTCCTCGGGCGCTGGCTCCAGCTCGTGCGCGATGGGCAGGTCGAGCGCGCGGGGCTGTCTCGTCGCTCGCGCTGGTTCACGCTGCTTCCCGCCTTCGTCGCCATTGTCTTGTTGGTGGGGCTCCTCGGGTGGGGTACCTGGGTTATTCAAAAGGTCGGCATCACCCACGACGTCTACGCGACCCTCGAAGGCGGACTCAAACTCGCCAACTCGCTGTTTCTCGCCATTGCCGTGCTCTCGGTGGTCGCGATTGTGCTCATGGCGCGTCACGCCCGCAAGCTCTTCTGCGTCCTCGTGGCGATTCTCGTCTGCGATATTGCGCTCTTCGTGATCTTCACCTCGAGCGGACTCATTGGTGGCCAAGGACCGCGCGAGGCGTCACAGTCGGCGGCCGAGCACCTGCTCTCGAGCGGCGGGCGATTCGCGCTCGTCGACCAGGGAGGAGTCCACACGGGGTTCTACCGCACGATCGGCGAGCCGAACATGAACGTGTTCACGCACATCGCGAGCGTGCAGGGCTATGGAGCGCTCGTCTCTGGCATCTACGACAACGCAACGGGCACGCACCCCCAAGCGATGCTGAACGCTTGCCACCTGGCGGACGGCACGTTTACCCAACTTCGACTTGGCGCCATTGCCATTTCGTCCTCGGAGCTCATGCTCAAGACCGTCCTCGCACGACCGGTACCGAGGACGTGTGTGCCACAGCAGTCTGAGCCGACCGTGACGCGCTACTTCGGCGAACGATTGAAGCCGCGCGAGCTCATCTTGACGAGCGACTCGAATAGCCACAACGCGCCGCTCTCGACCACGCCGCTCAGCCTCCGATTTATCAACGGTTCGGGTCACGTGTTCGGTACGACCTACTCGGCGACAGATGCGTCGGCGAAGAAAGCGGTCTTTGACTTCGCGGCACCCCCGTTCGCCGCAGGCTTCGAAGTGACTTCGTCATCTGGCGTCGTGATCGGCAACGCCGTCGTCACGCCGTACTCCTCTAAGTGGAGCTACGAGCTGGACACGAATTTCGAGCTCGCGATCGCGACATCGAAGTGGCACATGACCTCAACCGAGGACACGTTCTCCGTCTTTAAAGCAACATCGCTTGTTCCGCGCGCGTGGCTGACGACGAAGTCCGCCGGTTCGGTCACCAATATTCGCACGGCCACGTGGGGCGACGCCTGGGTGAGCGTGACGCTCTCGAAGGCGAGCGTGCTCGAGCGCAGCGAGGCGTATCTGCCCGGCTGGCGCGCGACAGCCGTCAACTCGACGACGGGCCGCGTCGTGCAACTAAAGGTCAGTCGCGTGGGTCTGATCGAAAAGGTCGATGTGCCGGAGGGCACGTGGGTGATTCACTTCCACTATCACGCGCCCTACATCGAGGTGGGTGTCGCCGTGACGGCGGCGTCGATCGTGCTGCTCATTGGTGTCGGGCTGTGGTTCCTTCGCCAGTCGCGTCGACGTCGGAACAGTAAGGTCATCTCGTGAAGTCACTGGTGATCGTCGGCGGCGCGGGTCGCATGGGTCAGGCGCTCGCCGAAGGTCTAAGCGCCCTTGGGTATCAGCTCGTCGCCCTCATCGATGTTCACGAGCCGCGCGATCTGTTTGGCGCTCTGTACGCATCGTCGCTCGACGCGCTCGATGAGAGCTCCGTTGACGTCGTCATCGATTTCTCTTCGCCCGAAGGTGTCGTGAGCTCGGCGACGTGGTGCGCCGACCACGGCGTCGCGCTCCTCGTCGGCACGACCGGACTCACGAAGGATCAGCGCGAGGCTCTGGCCCAGGCAGCCACCCGCGTTGGGGTCGTCGTCGCGACAAACTTCTCCATCGGCGCCGTCCTCTCCGAACGCTTTTCCGCCATGGCGGCTCCGTACTTTGACCGTGTCGAGATCATTGAGCTGCACCACGACAAGAAAGTGGACGCCCCCTCGGGCACATCCATCACGACGGCGACCGGCATCGCCGAGGCCCGCCGCGCCGCCGGTCAGTCGCCACTCAGCGACCCCACGACGCGCCACACGGTTGATGGCGCTCGCGGGGCGGACGTCGTCGACGGGATCAAGATCCACTCCGTTCGCCTGCCCGGACTCGTCGCGCACCAAGAGGTGCTCTTCGGCGCGCCGGGTGAGGGACTCACCATTCGCCACGACTCGTTCGATCGCCAGAGCTTCGTCCACGGTGTCGCACTCGCCGTCGAGCACATCGACGCGGCCCCTCAGTTCGTAGAGGGCATCTCCTCATTCATTTCGTAAGACTCAACCGCCGAGAACCGGCTGGTAACTTCGTATCATGACTGAGCCGAGATTTGGACGTGTCCTGACCGCCATGGTCACGCCCTTTTCACCCGACGGGTCGATTGACTACGACGTCGCAAGCAAGCTCGCCCAGTTCCTCGTTGCTGAAGGCAGCGAGGGCCTCGTAGTTGCAGGATCAACGGGGGAGGGCTCGTCGCTCACCGACGACGAGAAGCTCAACCTCTTCGAATGCGTCGCCGAAGCCGTGAGCGTCCCGGTGCTCGCGGGCTCGACGTTTGCCAACACTGCCGCTTCCGTGGCGCTCACGAAACGAGTGAAGGCGACCGGCGTCGCGGGCGTGCTCGCAACGACGCCCGCCTACGTGCGCCCCAATCAGACCGGCATCGCAGGACACCTCGGCGCGATCGCCGACTGCACGCCGCTCGAGGTCATGATCTACGACGTGCCCGCGCGAACCGGTCGCAAGATCGCGTCGCCAACGACGATCAACCTCGTGCGCAATCATCCCAACATCACGGCTCTCAAAGATGCGTCGGGCGATCTCACGTCAGCCGCGCACACGAAAGCGATGCTCGGTGACGCGCTCACCCTCTACAGCGGCGACGACGCGATGACGCTCCCGTTCATGTCGATCGGTGCCGTCGGCGTCGTGTCGGTTGCAGCCCACTGGGCGGGACCCGAAGTTGCGGGCATGACGCACGCCGCGGCACGCGGTGACTGGGAGACGGCGCGCCAGCTGCACGAACGCGCGGCCGCGAGCTTTGCCTACATGAACACCGAGGAGTACCCCAACCCGATGCCATCAAAAGCCGCCCTTCGCGTACTGGGCTTCAACGTCGGCGAGTGCCGACCGCCCCACGGTCCGAGTGAGATCGAGCTCGACATGGCGGCGGCGGAGATTGTCTCGTCGTTGAAGTCAGCCCGTGGCTGAATCCGTCCGCGTCACCTTCCTCGGTGGCCTCGGGGAGATCGGGCGAAACTGCCTCGCCCTCGAACAAGACGGTCGGATCGTCATTGTAGACGCGGGACTGATGTTCCCGGAACCAACCATGTACGGCGTCGACTTGATCCTGCCGGACTTTCGCTGGCTCATCGAACGACGTGATCGCGTGGACGCGATCGTTCTCACCCACGGTCACGAGGATCACACGGGCGCACTTCGCTATCTGGTCAAAGACGTCAACGTCCCCATTTACGGTTCGCCGTTGACGCTCGGCTTTGCGCGGCACCGACTGACCGAGGCGAAGGTCGCCCACGATCTCACCTTCATCGAGGTCGCTGACGGCGAGCGCCGACGCATTGGCCCCTTCGAGGTCGAATTCATTCCGGTCACCCACTCGGTGCCGAGCGCCCACGCGCTCGCCTTTCACACGAAGGTCGGCGTGGTCGTCCACTCCGGCGACTTCAAGCTCGACCTCACGCCAATCGATGGGCGTCGCACCGACATCAATCGTTTGGCCGCACTCGGCGATGAGGGCGTGGCGCTCTTGCTCGCCGACTCCACGAACGCCGAGGAGCCCGGCTTCACGGCGTCAGAATCAAGCGTCGGCGTGACGCTGCGCCGGCTCTTCCTCGAACGGCCCGAGCGTCGCATGGTCGTTGCGTGCTTTGCGAGCCACATCCACCGCATACAACAGATCGCCAACGTCGCCCACGAAACCGGTCGCAAGATCGCGTTCATGGGACGCTCGATGGAAGCGAACGTCAAGCTCGCGCGCAAACTCCACCTGCTGCGCGTTGATCCAGGCGACATCATCGACGTGGAGAACATCAGTCGGTTCCCACCGGGCCAAGTGTGCGTTGTCTGCACGGGCAGCCAGGGCGAGCCGCTCGCCGTCTTGTCGAAGCTCTCGCGAGGGGATGCGAGGAACTTCAAGGTCGGTCCCGACGACACGGTGATCTTGAGCTCGCACCCCATTCCCGGGAACGAGTGGTCCGTCGGGCGCGTTATCGACGACCTCCACCGAGAAGCGACCGAAGTCATCGATTCCGCACAAGAGGCGGTCCACGCGTCCGGCCACGCTCGCCAGGGTGAGCTTCGTACGTACCAGCAGCTCTTGCGCCCAAAGAACTTCGTCCCGGTGCACGGTGAGTATCGCCACATGGTCCACCACGCGGAGCTCGCCGTCTCGATGGGACTCAGCTCTCGCCACGTTCTCATCTGCGAAGACGGTGACCAGATCGAAGTCAACGAAAAGGGCATTCGCCGCGCCGGCAAGGTTCCGGCCGGATTTCACTACATCGACGGCAGTGCGGGGGACCTCGACGAGACCCCGCTCGAAGAGCGTCGGATGCTCGCCGAATATGGCGTCATCCTCATCTCTGCGGGGGTCGATAGCGCGAGCGCGAAGATCGCCCAGCCCGTCACCGTCACGGCGCGCGGGTGGTTCGAAGGCGCGAGCGACACCGACATCCTCGGGCATCTCACGAGTGCGGTGCGCACCGCGGTGCAAGAGGCGATCGCCGGCGGAGACCTCGATACGGAGTCACTGTCGAAGGTGGCCCAACGTGCGGCGGGACGGCTCCTCGGACAGCGCTATCGTCGCCAGCCGGTGATTCTGCCCGCCATAATCGTCCTGTAGTCAGGACTTGTCGGGTTCGCCGTGCTCGGCGTTGCTGGTGCCCGCGCGCCAATAGGGCTTGTGGCTAATCTGCTCGGGCGTGAGTCCGCGATCAAGCGCGGCCGTTTGGAGCGCGCGCACCACGTGGAACTCGCCAAACAAATACGCGTGTCCGACGCCACTCGGTAGCTCGAAGGCGGCGAGACCGCTGAAGAGACCCGCGGGATCCTTCAAGTCGCGTTCCCGTCGGTCGACGAAGATGCCGGTCACGCCGAGTCCCTCGTCGAAGGTGGCACTGACGGCGTCGTCAGGCGCGTCGATCTCGATGATGAAGATGGCCCGGCCCGGGACGTCAATGCTCTCGGCCATTCGGTAGGCCGCGCCCAAGGCACTCGCGTCGCCAACGAAGAGGTGCCAATCGGCATCCGCCGCGAGGGGGATCTTGCCGCGAGGTCCGATGACGTCGATGACGTCACCCGCCTTTGCGTGCTGCGCCCACGTGCTGCCGGGTCCTTCGTGCTCGACGGTCACCCAGAGCGTGAGGGTGTCGTTCGCCTCATCAACGGACCGCACGCTGTAGCGGCGACTGACGAGCCGGCCGTGGGCGTCGGCGAGGCGGATCATGAGGTCGTTGCCTGGCACGCCGGCGAGGGCTTTCGCGTTGCCGCGCAGTTCAACGGCGGCGATCGACGTGCTGAGTCGTGTC
>DASXEU010000003.1:0-19871 GCA_036489935.1 Acidimicrobiales bacterium | reverse complement strand
CGCTGAGGGGGTCATCGTGATCGCCCGAGAGAATGAGATCGTCGCGTGAGCTTCTCGCGCACCGAAGGGGGCTCCACTCCCCGGCCGCTGCGCCGCTTGCCCGCGACGGTCGTGCCAATCACCTACGCGAACCGTGACGCGACGATCGAATCGCTTGAATCGTTTCGTGCGCGCGCCGTGCGCGATGGATACGAAGACGGCTACGCCGATGGGCAGGCTCGCGCAGCCGCAGAAGCGGAGCGTGAACGCGGAGTGCTCGTGTCACGCGTCGAGGCGGCGATCGTGAGTCTCGAAGGTGCCGTACGCGGCGCGCAGATGCTCGATGCAGAACGCCGCGTCGAACTTCAGTCGACCGCCAGTGAGCTCGCTTTCACGCTGTTGGAAGAGCTGCTTGCACGCGAGCTCGCGCTCGCTGCCAACCCGGGTCGCGACGCGATCACTCGAGCTCTCGAGCTCGACAAGGGGACGGAACCCGCGACGGTTCGACTCAACCCCCGCGACCTCGACGCGCTCGGTGAGTTCGCCGACATCGCGAGGGGTCGTCAGCTCAGCCTCGTGGCCGACTCGTCCGTCGATCCCGGCGGTGCTCTCGTCGAGATTGGCCGTTCGACGCTCGACGGGCAGCTGAGTACCGCGCTCGAGCGGGTGCGCGTCGTGCTCGTCGGCGCCAGCGAGGCCGTCTCGTGACGGACCTGCTCGACGCCGTCGGCGAGAGCGCACGTGCCGCAGCTCGCCCGGAGCGCTTTGGTCAAGTGACGCAGATGGTCGGCATGTCGATTGAGGTGACGGGACTGAGCGCCGCCATTGGCGATGGACTCGTGCTCTGGCCCGGACGCGATCGCGTGTACGCAGAAGTCGTTGCGTTGCGAGACGAAAAGATCGTTTGTCTTGCCTTAGGCGAAACAGTGGGGTTGCGCGCCGGGACGAAGGTGACTTCGCTCAATGGACCTCTGACGTTGCGCGTCGGTCCGGACCTTCTCGGGCGTGTGCTCGATGCCGTCGGCGAACCCATGGATGATGGCCCCGCGTTCGAAGGTGAGCGGGTGTCCGTCGTCGGCACTCCACCCCATCCACTTCGTCGCGCGCTCGTTGCCGAACAGCTACCTCTCGGAGTGCGCGTCCTCGACGGACTGATCCCCTGTGGCAAGGGTCAGCGCCTCGGCATCTTCGCGGGCTCGGGCGTCGGAAAGTCCTCGCTGATGTCGATGATTGCGCGAGGAACTGCGGCCGACGTCTCCGTCGTGGCCCTCATCGGCGAGCGCGGTCGCGAAGTCGCCGAATTCATCCAGCGCGACCTCGGACCGGAGGGCCTTCGTCGCTCGGTCGTCATCGTTGCGACCTCAGACGCCCCTGCCGTCATGCGCATCCGAGCGGCATTCACCGCGACACGCATCGCGGAGTGGTTTAGGGACCAGGGTCGCGACGTCGTCTTGATGATGGACTCGATCACCCGCTTTGCCATGGCCCAGCGTGAAGTGGGGCTCGCCGCCGGAGAACCGCCCGCGACGCGCGGCTACCCGCCGAGCGTGTTCGGGATTTTGCCGCGACTCCTGGAGCGCGTCGGTGTTGGTGAGCGCGGTTCGATCACGGGCCTCTACACCGTCCTCGTCGAGGGTGACGACATGAATGAGCCGATTGCCGACACGGCGCGGTCCATTCTCGATGGTCACGTGCAGTTGTCCCGAGCCCTCGCGGAGTCCAATCACTATCCGGCCGTCGACGTTCTAGGTTCCATCTCGAGGGTGGCCTCATCGGTGGCGTCGCCCGAACAGATCGCCGCGACGGGCGTCGTGCGCGAACTGCTCGCTGCGTGGCGCGATGCCAAGGACCTCATCGATATCGACGCGTACGTGGCGGGCACCAACCCCGTCGTGGATCGCGCCATCCGATTGAAGCCCCGAATCGACGCGTTCTGTCAGCAGCGCGTCAGCGAACCGAGCGAGCTTGTCGCGACGCGAGAGGAACTGCTGTCACTCGTGAGCGAAGAGACGTCGTGAAGAGCTATCGCTTTCGACTAGCGAACGTCGCGCGCATCAGGGCGCTCGAAGAGCGAATCGCGCGAGAGCGGTTTCTCACGTCACTACGCGCCTTGCGCCAGGCGGAAATGTCGTATCGCCGTGCGCGCGACGCGCTGACGGAGTCAGTCCCGCTGAGTGGCGTGGTGTCGTCTGACGACGTGCAATGGTCGCTCGACCAGTCTGAGCGCTTGGCCCGAGTCGAGCAGGAGTGTCGCGCTGAGTGCGTCCGCGCCGCAGAAATGAACGACGGTGATCGTGAACACTGGCGAGAGGCGGCGAAGCGTGCACGCGCACTCGAACGACTCGACGAGCGAGCCCGTGTCGCGTGGCTTGCCGACTATCGCCGCGAAGAAGCGCTCGAACTCGACGATGCGGTGAACGCCCGCTACGTGCCCTCGGGAGTGAGCCAGTGAGTGTCGGCGCGATCGGCCTCCCACAGATTCAACAGACGCTGGGGGACCTTGCAACGCCTTCATCGTCCGTGCCGGCGACCGCCAGCGACTCGAGCGTGCAGGAGGAGTCGTTCATGCTCGCCCTTGCCCAGGCGACCAACGACGTGTCCACCATGAACAGCCTCTCGGGGCTCAACGGCGACGCGCTCTTCAACGAAGAGACTGGAAGCGGGGACCTCGCGTCGAGCGATACGTCGTCCACAAACTCCTTTACGAGCGATCTCGCATCTCTCGTCGCCGGTCAGTCGTCACCGACCGCCGATGCCGCAGCGCCCGCATCGACGGTGTCCTCGTCGAGCGTTGCGGTTGGTCCGACGGGCTCTCAAGTCGTGACCGAGGCCGAACAGTATGCGGGCACGCCGTACGTCTGGGGCGGTACGACGCCCGCAGGGTTCGACTGCTCAGGCTTCACTCAGTACGTGTACGGCCAACTCGGTGTGCAGCTCCCGCGCACGAGTGAAGAGCAGGCGACGGCTGGCACGGCCGTCGCGAGCCTGGCTGACGCGCAGCCCGGCGACCTCGTGTTCTTCGCGGGCTCCGATGGCACGGCGAGTTCGCCGGGTCACGTAGGCATCTACGTGGGCAATGGCGACATGATCGACGCGCCCTATACCGGCACGACGGTGCAGGTCCAGTCCGTCGCCGACGCGGGACCCGTTGTCGCGATACGTCAGATTCTTGCTCCCGCATCGACATCGAGCGCCGTGATGGGCAACGTCACGGTGCCCGCACCGTACGTCGCCACGGTCGAGCAGGCGGCCAGTGAAAACGGCATTCCCCCGTCGCTCTTGGCGGGGCTCATTCAGCAAGAGAGCGGCTTCAACCCCACTGCCGTCAGTCCCGCAGGCGCCGAAGGCATCGCCCAATTCATGCCCGCGACCGCCGCGGGCATTGGCGTCGATCCGTACAATCCGACGTCCGCAATCAATGGTGCCGCTCAGATGCTCGGTTCGTACACGCGACAGTTCGGCTCGTACGCAGATGCGCTTGCGGCTTACAACGCGGGCTCGTCTGCCGTTGAACGCTACGGGGGGATTCCTCCCTACGCCGAAACGCAAGCGTACGTACCTGCCGTGCTCTCGCTCGCAGGCCTGAGCGAGAGTGGGGGGATCGTCTCGTGAGCACGACTGCTCCAGTAGACGTAGCGGCGACACTCGGTGCGGTGTCCGGATCCGCCAACCGCGGGCCGGCTGCAGCATCGCCCGAGAGCGGTGAGGACTTTAGAAAGGCGCTCAACGAACAGATCGCGAAAGCGCTGGACGAGACCGCACTCGATGACAGTAACGCCGCGCCAAAATCGATGAAGAGAAACCGGGTGACGAGTGCGTCAGCGCCGTTGGCATCCGCGAGCGCGCCCGAATTAGCCAGCGCCGCTGAGGTTCGTGGAAGCCCCGATACCCAGCGCCCGATTCTCCTTGCATGCGCGAACGTCACGAATGCGCCAGGCAGCGCGTTGGCGACATTGACCGAGGAACTTGAGGGTTCGCGTCGAGCTCCGACGGGTCCCTCCGGCGAGGCAAGCGACGTCGTGCACGTGACAACGGACGTGGAAGATTCGAGCGTGGCGACCGCAGAAGCGACCGACGCAACATCAGTGGCGACGGGTGCCGAGACGGCCGAATCGACGCCCCCACCGACATTGCTGACAGCGGGGGTCAAACTCGAGACGAGGGAGGAGGTCGCGACGAGCACCGAGGGGAAAACCACGAACGCATCCGTCCCCAGCTCCGCGTCTACTTTCGCATTCGACGTCGCGTCGATTGCGTCTCCCGCCGCCGTTCCCTCGCTGTCTAGCGCAGCATCGTCAGCGATTCGCGCGTCCCTGCCCTTGGTCGCCAGTTCGACGCCCACGCGTGGCAGCGCCCCACACAGCGAACTGAGCAGCTCCGCCCCGGCGAACGCAACGACGTCGGTCCCACGGCGTGGCGAAGGAGTAACGGTCGCGACCGATCGGGCATTTGGCGATCTCATCGTCGGGCCCAATGTGGGGTCGACCTCGCGCGCGACGGTGAGCGCCGCACCGAACGTGACGCCGAGCGATACGGAGCCGTCGTCTCTCGACATCAGTGACCTCTCGAGCACCCTCTCGCAAGCGACGCTTGGCTCCGACGGTAGCTACACGATCAATGTCGCAATGCACCCGAGCGAACTCGGGCACGTACAAGCGATCGTCTCATTGAACGGCGCAGACCTCCACGTCGCCATTACTCCCCAAACCCCTACGGGTCACGCGGCCCTCGCGAGCGCCGTCGAGTCGCTGAAGAGCGAACTGTCGCGCAGCGGGCTCAACGTCAACGTCTCGCTTCGTGACCCCGAGTCGCACTCCCGTCGCGGAAACGAAGATGCGTCGCGCGCGGCGCCAGCTGAAACCGACGCGGCAGTTGGCGAGAGCGACGCAATCCCCGTGAGCGACACGCTCAGCGCGAGCCAGATTCACCTCATCCTCTAAAGGAGAACCAACGATGACGATGCCCGTAGACAGTTCGAGTGTGCCGGTTGGCGACATCGCGTCGTCGTCGGATACCTCGGGGATGGCAAGCCTGCTTGCTCCAGACACCTTCCTCAATCTCCTCGTCGACGAACTCAAGTATCAAAATCCTCTCGATCCAACGAGTTCGGCCGACTTCATGAACCAGATCGCCGAACTGTCCCAGGTCGAGCAGCTCCAGACCGTCTCATCGTCCTCACAGCTCAACGCCGCGGAGCTGCTGATTGGCGAGACGGTGACCGGCAACGACGCGAGCGGCAATCTCGTGAGCGGAGTTGTGAGCGGCGTCACCAACGCCTCGAGTGGACCCGAGGTCGACTTCTCCAACGGCGACACCATGTCGCTGACATCGATCACCCAGATCGGATCCGCCGGATCTGATCCAACCACCACTTCCGACCCGACTATGCCTTCCGATCCGACCAGCTGATGCATTGCCGCCTGAATCGCACCACCAACCAACCGCAGTATCTAACCACCAACCCTTAGGAGACCCCAATGTCAATCCGTTCACTCGAAGCCGCGGCTTCAGGAATCGACACCATGCAAACCGATCTCGACACGATCGGCAACGACATCGCGAACTCAGAGACCGACGGCTTCGTCTCGCAGACCGCTCAATTCGCGGACGTGCTCACTGAGCAGCTCACGCCGGCGGGAGGATCGGTCCCCGGCTCGCTCGCGAGTACCAACCCCTCGACGGTCGGCGCGGGTGACGAAGTCTCGGCGATTGCAACCGACTTCACGCCCGGCGATGTGACCCAGACGGGTGTGAACAGCGATGTCGCGATCCAGGGCAACGGTTTTCTTGTTGTCACCCAAGGGGGCCAGACCTACTACACGCTTGACGGCGATCTCCAGGTCGACGCGAACGGGAATCTGGCGACAAATAGCGGCGGTCTCGTCGAGGGCTGGGGTCCCGGTCAGCCGACGAGCGGACCCACCACGCCGCTCAGCGTGGTGGTGGGCTCGACCGGCCATCCTGTCCAGACCCAGAACGTCTTTCTCGGCGGCAACCTGCCGTCGAACCCGACCGGACCGGTCACCGTGACGACGACGATCTATGACTCTCTTGGTGACGAAGTACCGGTCACGTTGACGTTGACGCCCACGCTCAATGCGAACGGCACCGCAACAAGCTGGTCGATGCAGGGCACGGTAACGGGGGCCGCGGCGAATCTCTGGACGACTCCCGAGACGCTCGTCTTTGGATCCAACGGGCAGCTGTCGAGCGTGGGCGGGACCGCCGTCACCGCTGGTCAGACCAGCATTGCGATCACCACCGAACCGAGCAACTACACCTGGTCCGGTACGACGATGCCGAGCATCGATTTTCCGCCTGTCGGCTCTGAAGGGGCCGTGACGCAGTTCGCCGGCGATCAGACCATCGCCGTGACGTCCCAAGACGGGAACAACGCGGGCACCCTCGAGTCCTATTCCATCGGCGCGAATGGCGCCATTACGGGCAATTACTCGAACGGCAACTCGGAGACGCTCGGCACCATCGCGCTCGCGACCTTTGCGAACAACGACGGACTCGACGACGTTGGCCAGACGTACTTCACGACGACCGTCGCCTCGGGTAAGGCCCAACTCGGCGAGCCGGGCACCAACGGGTACGGCTCGCTGCAGGGCGGCGCGGTCGTGAGCTCAAACGTTGACCTCGCGACGGAGCTGACCGATCTCATCGAGGCACAGACCGCCTACCAGGCAAATACAAAAGTCGTCGACACGACCTCGACCGTTCTTCAGTCACTCGTACAGATGTCGTAACGACGTTCCGCGGCGGTGGGGCTCGTCACGCGCAGTGGCGAGCCTCTGGGCCCTCAATTACGCAGCGAGTTGGGACGTTATTTAGGTACCAGAACTCCCTTTTGGGAACGGAGCTCGCGTGATCGAGGTGAACAAGCTAGATGGGTCGACGATGCATCTCAACGAAGACCTCGTCGAGCGCGTTGAGAGCGGCGTCGAAGGTCAGTCCGCTGTCTACCTCCGCGACGGTGCCCACTTCATTGTGGCCAACGTGCCCGAAGCCGTGGTCGCCATGATTCGCGCCGAAAAGATCGATCTCCTTCGCCGCGCGTTCCTGGGCGACGACCATGACGCGACAGCCCCGAGCTCCTCGGCGCGCGCGAGTCTCACGAAACTCAGTCAGGTGCGAGGGCAGTGACACCCGCGGGCATCGTCATCGCGTTCTTTGCGGTCATCGTCTCGATGGTGCTCAACCACGGGAACTTGATGTCCCTCATCAAGATCTCATCGATCCTTCTCGTGGTGGGCGGGAGTCTTGGCGCGACCATCGCGGGCTGCGACCGCAGCCAGTTACGGGTCATCCCGAAGGCTTTTCGCATTGTGCTGAAGGTGCCAAAAGGCCCCAACATCAAAGAGACCGTCGCCTCGATGCTCGCCATCGCGAAGGAGGTGAGGTCGAATCCCCTCGTTCTTGAACAGTTTGAGACTGACGACGCGTTCTTGAAGAAGGGCATCCAGCTCATCACGTCAACGTCGGATCCCGAGCGCGTCAACGATCTCATGAGCGCCGAGATCCTTGGACTGCGTATGCGCCACAAGACGGCGATCAAATTCTTCGCCGACCTGGGCGGATTCTCGCCTACCTTCGGCATCCTCGGCACCGTGATCGGTCTCATCAGCGTCCTCGGTCAGCTCAGCTCTCCGGGCAAACTCGGTCCCGCCATCGCCGAGGCCTTCACGGCGACGCTCTGGGGCGTGATGCTCGCTAACGCCGTGTGGCTGCCCATCTCGAACAAGCTCTCTCGACTTTCGGACGAAGAGATCAACTACCGCGAAATGGTGGTCGAAGGTCTTCTCACCATGCAGCTCAACGTGTCGACGACCGAGCTGAAAGACCGTCTCGACGCCTTCCTCCCGCCGGCAGAGCGCGAGTTTGACGCGAATGCGCGGGTGGCGCCGGGAGAGGCATCGGATGCGGCCGCGTGAACACGACATCGACGCCCCGGGGTCCCGGACGCAATGTGCGTACTCGGCGATCGAGCGACCTCACACCGAAGGGAGCGAGCGAGGATCGTTGGCTGCTCACCTACTCCGACATGATCACATTGCTGCTCGTGCTCTTCATCGTGCTCTTCGCCATCTCGAAAGTCGATCAGGCCAAGTTTCGCGAGTTCAAGCAGTCGGTCACCCGGGCAGTCTTGACCCATACGCCCCACGGCACCGTGACAACGTCACCGCCGGCGAAGACGGTGACCTCTCCCTCGCGACTCACGACGATCGAAAAGAAACTGGCGAACGCACTGCGCGAGCAGGGGTTGCTTCGCGACGTGACCCTGCACGTGACGGCGTCGGGTCTCGTCGAAGGGCTCGTCGCCGACTCGACGTTCTTCGTGACCAATTCGGCGGCACTCTCGCCCGTTGGGATCAAGATCGTCGACACGTCGGCCGGGGTTCTTCGCCAGTTTCCGAACGCGATCGACGTGGCCGGCTACACGGACAACCGACCGATCACGTCGGGTCCCTTCGCCAACAACTGGGCACTGTCGGCGGCTCGGGCGACGACCGTCGTTGTGCGCATGACCGAGAACGATCGGGTCAACCCGGGTCAGCTCGTCATTCTCGGCTACGGGCAGTATCACCCGGTGGTGCCCGACACGTCATCCGAGAACCAAGCGGAGAACCGGCGCGTCAACATCGTTGTCAGCCCGTCGGATTCGTTCACGCAGTGAGTCTCAAGGAGCGTCGGTGATGTCCCCGTCTACGAAGGTTGTCCAGAAGCACGATTTCGGCCGTACCGACCTCTTGGAGCGAGTTGACCTGCAGGCACTTCACGGCCTCCTCGAAACGTTCACGCGCCTCGCCACCCAGAAGTTCACCTCTGTGTTGCGCCAGCCGTGCTCGTTCGAAGTGGAAAAAGTTGAACAGCTGACGTGGCGCGACCTCGTCCTTGACGTCGCGAGCGACTCGTACTTCTTCACCTTCTCGATGCCGCCGCTGGCGGGCCGATCAGTCTTCGCGCTGCCCACCGACGAGGCGCTCGCGCTGGTCGACGTGCGACTCGCCGGACGCGGAGAGGACGACTTCACGGGGCGGGTCCCGAGCGAAATCGACCAAGCATTCTTAGAGCCCATCATGGACGATCTCATAGGGGAGCTCGGCAAGGCCGTGAACCGCTTTCACGTGACCACACCCAAGCTCGAAGCGCAAGAAGGGAACGTGCAGTTCGTGCCCGTGGGTTCGGCGTCGGAGATGTTCCTCGTTGCGAGGATGAGTCTCTCCATTGCGTTGCGCCCTCCTCGTGAAACGATGCTGTGCCTACCATTCACGCTCGTGCGCGCCCTCATCGACGGCCTGCAGGCAAAGTCGCACTCGGCGTCGGAGAGTCGCGAGAGCACAATCGCCGCCGACACACGCCATCGGCTCCGCGAGGTGCCACTCGATGTGGTCTTTCAATTCCCGAGTTTCGTCACCACCCCGGCTGAGCTACTGACGTTGCGCGTGGGCGACAACCTCGGTCTCGGACACCCAAAGGGTCGTCCGCTCGAAGTGCGCGCGGCGGGACTGCTCGTCGCGCTCGCCGACATCTGTAGCTCGGGCGTACACAAAGCGTTTGAAATTAAAGAGGAGGTCACCAAGTGACATCACCAGAGTTTGAAGCCCCACTCGTCGCCCACGACGTTCGCGACGACGACGAACGTCTGCGCGTGCGCGAGGCGCAGTTTCGAAATGTGAGCGTCGAGGTGTCGGCGTGGGTTGGAAAGACGCGACTCTCCTTCGGTGAGCTCAGCGAACTGCGCCCGGGTCACGTCGTGGAGCTCGATCAGGTCGTTGGGGCGCCGATCGACATCGTCCTCAATCGCGAGGTTCTTTTAGCGCGCGGCGAAGTCGTCGAAGTGGGCGACGAGTACGGCGTGCGCATCACCGAGATCGTCTCGGATAAGGCGGTCTAGTGGGCGCCACGCTCCTCTCGTTGTTGCGCATGGTCGTCGTGCTCGGGGCGATCATCGGGCTTCTCGTCGCGTTGGGCCGCGTGGCCCAACGGCGCCAGGGCGGACCGGTTCGAAGTGGCGCGAAGAAGAATGGCGCGTCCATTGAAGTCCTGTCACGTAAGTCGCTGGGTCAGCACGTGTCGCTCCTCGTCGTGCGCGCGGGGGAGCGGACGCTCCTCGTGGGACAGAGCTCCCAACAGATGACGCTCCTCACCGAGCTCGACGAGGCGGAGTGGGACAGCACCACGTCAGAACCATTGAAGAAGAAAACCGCACAGAACCTATTGGCGCCACGGCTGGCGCCAGGGGATGATATCACCGCATCACGGGCATGGGACGCCTTTCTCTACCGACTACGGGAGATGACCGTTCGGCGATAGTCGGACACTCTCATGGAGAGTGCGCATGGCGCTGTACCCAAAACTCAGGACGTCACGCTCGTGAACCACGTCCTCATGAACCACACGCTCATGGCTGCGGGATCGAACGTGAACGTGAACATCAGCGGACTGAAGGACCCCTCGACGTCGGTCCTCATCATCCTCGCCTTGACCGTGCTCGCGGTCGCGCCAGCGGTCTTGATGCTCGTGACGGCCTTCCCGCGCGTGTTCATCGTGCTCTCGCTCACGAGAAACGCCTTGGGCACCCAGACCGTCCCGCCCAACCAAGTGCTCGCGGGGCTCGCGCTGATCTTGTCGCTCTTCATCATGGCACCCGTCATCTCAACCATTTATGCGGTTGCCGTCCGCCCGTACGAGCACGGCACGTTGACGGCTACCCAGGCCATCCAGAAGGGTGAAGTGCCGCTCAAGAAATGGATGCTGGAGCAGACGCGCGACGAAGACATCAGTCTCTTCACGTCCTACGCCCATCAGAGCGCCAAGCACCCCGAGACGCTGCCGATGACGACGGTGATTCCCGCCTTCGTGCTCTCGGAGTTCGAATCGGCGTTTCTCATCGGCTTCATGATCTTCATCCCGTTCATGATCATCGACCTCGTCGTGTCGTCGATCATGATGTCGATGGGCATGTACATGTTGCCGCCGACCCTCATCTCGCTGCCCTTCAAGATCCTGCTGTTCGTCCTCGTGAACGGCTGGGCGCTCATGACCCAGTCGCTCCTTAGCTCCTTCAACCACTGATGGACGACACCACCGTCCTCAACCTGGCGTCCCAAGCGCTGCTGCTGATCGCCGAGCTCGCGGGACCAGTGCTCGTTGTGAGCCTCGTCATTGGGCTCATCGTGGCGCTCTTTCAAGCCGTGACCTCAATTCAGGAGTTCACCCTCACGTTCTTGCCCAAGGTTGTCGCGATCGGCCTCGTGCTCCTGCTCCTCGGCCACTGGATGCTCGGCGACCTTGTCGGCTACACGGAGCGCTTGTACGACTCGATCCCGAAGGTCCTGTCTGGCTCGTCATGAGCGTGACCTTTTCTGCGTCGTTCGCGATCGCGCTCACGCTCGCGTTTGCGCGTTCGATCGCCTGGGTGTCAATCTGCCCGCCCTTTTCGAACGCTTCGATTCCGACGATGACCAAGATCGCCTTCGCGGGGGCAATCTCCGTCTTCGCCGCGGGCACACTCCAGCACGACGTGTTACCCGTGACCGACGCCCAGGTGATCACCGAGCTCGTGATCCAGGCGGGCGTGGGCATGGTGCTCGGCTACGTCGTGTCGCTCTTCGTCAACGCGGTCGTGGGCGCGGGCAGTCTCGTCGATCTCTTCTCGGGGCTCAATCTTCCCGCCTCGATCGACCCGTTGTCCCTGCAGCAGACGAAGCTCTTCGGTCAGTTCTACAACATGGTCCTCATGGCGCTGCTTTTCACGACCGGCGCCGTCATCGTGATCGTCGAGGGTTTCGTCAAGTCGTTCTCCTCGGTGGGCACGAGCCTTCCTACCGTTACGTTGGGCGATCTCGCTCAGACCATTACCGGCGACGTCGTGAGCTTCTTCGCGGCGGCCCTCGAGATTGCGGCCCCGATCATTGTCGTACTCTTCGCCACGCAGATCGTGCTCGCGCTGCTTGCCAAGGCCGCGCCGCAGATCAATGTGTTCGTCTTCGGAATGCCGCTCCAGATCCTGGTCGGGATTAGCGCCGTTGGCATTGCCCTCGCGGCGTTGCCCAGCGACATCACGAATCTCGTGACGCGCGCGATGAGCCAGCTCTTTGGGGGTTCGTGATGGCCGACAACTTCCAGAAAACCGAAAAGGGGACACCCCAGCATCGAAAGAAAATGCGAGAGAAGGGCGCGGTTGCACGTTCGAGCGAGCTGAGCGGCTGGGGGAGCCTTCTGATCGTGACGTCGCTCTTTCCCTGGCTCGGAGGGCTCGCGATCGCTCGGGTGACGGGGTTCATGCAGACGACCGTTCAGGTGATGGGGCACCCCACGGTCGAGGGGGCGACGGGGCTCCTCGGTACGGGGCTCGCGACCGCCGCCTACACGGCGCTGCCGACGGTCCTCATCGGGGGAGGGATCGCCGTCGCGATCGCGGTTGCCCAGGTCGGCCTTCGCGTCACCCCGAAGGCGTTGCGTTTTGACGTCGGACGAATCTCGCCGCGATCGGGCCTGAAACGCGTCTTCTCTCCTCAGGGTGTCTGGACACTCGGCAAGACCATCCTCAAGATGGGCGTGCTCGCGATCGTCGGCTACGTCGTCCTGCACAAACTCATCGGTGGTGTCCTCGGAGCCCAGACCCTCGTGCTGCAGTCGACGCTCGCCGTCGCGGCCGGGAGCGTCGAGCAGCTGCTGCGCATCATGGGCGCGCTGGCGCTGTTGCTCGCGGCCGGTGATTATTTCTTCCAGCGCCGTGCCCACAACGCCAAGATGCGCATGACCAAGCAAGAAGTTCGTGACGAGCGACGCCAAAGTGACGGGTCCCCCGAGATGCGTCGGGCGGTGCGTACGCGGGCCCGACGCATCTCGCGACGCCACCTGATGGCAGCCGTGGCGAACGCGGACGTTGTCGTCACGAATCCGACCCACTTCGCGGTCGCCATTGCCTACGACCGTACGAAGGACCGCGCGCCGAGGGTCGTCGCCAAGGGGGCCGACATGCTCGCGCGCTCGATCCGCGAGCACGCCAAGTCCAACGGCGTGGTCATTGTTGAGAACCCCCTGCTCGCACGCACGCTCTACGGGTCGTGCGAGATCGATGACGTCACCCCGCCCCACCTCTACGGCGCGGTCGCCAAGCTGCTCGCGTTCGTGTACTCCCTCTCGTCGACCGCGAAGGTGTTCAACGAGGTCCACGTGATGGCCAGTTAGCCCTCAATTTGTGGCGTTCGTGGTCCGTTACTCAGGCAGGCCAGGAAGGCGACGCCGTGTCCAAGGACGGACGAGAAGAAAGTCGTTCGTGAACGTTCCGTCTATCCAACTCCAGTTCCGTGGCTAATCCCGCTACCGCTCCCGCCCGCGCGAAGCTCGGTCGCTGGACGAGCGCGAGTCACGCGGCGGTGCCGCTCGCGGTCGTCGCCATCGTCGTCGTGCTCATCATCCCGCTGCCGACGTTTCTGATCGATCTGCTCATCACGGCCAACATCACCGCGTCGGTGCTGGTGCTGTTGACTGCCATGCAGGTAAAGCGCGCCCTCGATTTCTCGGTGTTTCCAACGCTGGTCCTCCTCATGACGATGTTTCGTCTCGCGCTCAACGTTGCGGTGACGCGTCAGGTGCTGCTGCACGGCTACGCCGGCGTCGTAGTCGAGAGCTTCGGTCACTTCGTCATTGGCGGCAACATCGTCGTCGGACTCGTTGTCTTCTTGATCCTCATCATCATCCAGTTCGTCGTGATCACATCGGGATCTGGGCGAGTGGCTGAGGTGGCGGCTCGCTTCACGCTGGACGGGATGCCCGGCAAGCAGATGGCGATCGACGCCGACCGCTCATCGGGCGCGATCGACGAGCACGAAGCTCGCCGTCGACGTCGTGAGATCGCCGACGAAGCCGACTTCTACGGCGCCATGGACGGTGCCTCCAAATTCGTGCGCGGTGACTCGATCGCGGCAACGGTGATCACGATGGTCAATCTCATTGGCGGACTCGCGATCGGCATCTTCGAGCGGCATCTCTCCGCGGGGTCAGCTGTTGATACCTACAGCTTGCTCTCGGTGGGCGACGGCCTTGTCTCCCAAATTCCCGCGTTGTTGCTCTCGCTCTCTACGGGCATCATCGTCACGCGATCGGCGACTGATCACGATCTTGGCCACGATGTCGTGACCCAGCTGTCGCGCTTTCGACGCATCGTGCGCGTAACGGGCATCATCATCGTGATCCTCGCCCTCGTGCCCGGGCTACCGAAACTGCCGTTCCTCGTTGTAGGAGGGTTGGTGATCTTCATCGGCACGCGTCTCCCCAAGGACGTCAGCGACGCTAAGGGCGACCAAAAGGAGGCGGCGACGCTTGCCGTCGTCGAAGAGTCGCCCGAAACCTTGGCAGCGGGCATGGCTGTCGAACCCCTCAGCCTCGAACTCGGCGTTGAGCTGATCGACCTCGTCCAACCTGACCGCGGCGGGGATCTGCTCGACCGAGTGAAGGTGTTGCGGCGCAACATTGCCATGGAGCTCGGGATCGTCATGCCCCGGGTGCACACGAGAGACGATCTTGATCTGCCGCACGCTGACTATGCCATCAAGGTTCGCGGGATCGAAGTCGCCCGAGGCCAAGCGCCACGTGGTCAGCTCCTTGCGATCGGCGAGAACCTCGACGGCCTCGCGGGTACCGACACGCGGGATCCCGCTTTCGGCGGTCGGGCGAAGTGGATTCCCGTGCGCCTCAGTCATCAGGCCTCGGTCGCGGGCATCACTGTCGTCGACCGTTCGGCCGTCGTGACGACGCACCTCGCGGAGGTCGTGCGCGAGCACGCGGGCGACCTCTTGAGTCGCCAGGACACGAAGCTGCTTCTCGACGCGGTGAAGGCGTCGAACCCGGTCGTGCTCGAGGAGATGACTGCGGCCAATCTGACCCTCGGCGACGTCCAAGCAGTGCTGCAAGGTCTCCTCTACGACGGGGTGCCAGTACGCGATCTCGTGCGAATCATCGAAGCGCTCACCGAACAGGCCCGCACACAGCAAAAGGACGCCGAAAGTCTCCTCGAAGCGGCGAGGCTCGCCCTCGCGCGCACCATCGAGTCCCAATACACCGTTGACGGCGTGCTCTACGCCGTCACGTTCGTGCCCGTCCTCGAGCAACACTTGCTCGCGACGATGCGCGTAGGCGAGCGGGGGCGTCGCACGTTAGGTGCGAGTGCCGAAGACGCCGAAGCGATGGTTCGCGACATCGGGCGACTCGTGCGCGAGTCCGAGGCCCAAGGGCGAAGCCCGGTCATGCTCGTGGCGACGCGGCTCCGGCCTGCGGTGCGCCGCCTGCTGCGCCCCAGCCTCCCGCGAGTTGGCGTGATCGGCGCCGGCGAAGTTGGTTCCAACGTGAAAGTAGCGATTGTAGGGAGTGTGAGCCGTGAGATTTCAGCCGTTGCTTGAGAGCGCCCCCGGTGAGTTCGTGGGTCGAAGTGCCGAGGAAGCTGTGGACCGTGCGCGGTCAGTACTCGGCGGAGACGTCAAAATTCGCTGTTGGAAGACGCGTCGAGGGGGAGTGCTCGGCTTCTTCGCGCGCGAGGTGTTCGTCGCCGGCGTCAAGGAGCCCGCAGGCACCTCAAGAGCTGCGGCGCGACTAGCAGAACCACCGATCGGTGACGTGGGTGTCGACGCGATGGCGCCGACGCTCGACGAGCTCGTTGCCTCAACCTCTGACGAGGTGAGCTTCGGTGCGCAGGACACGGCAGGAGAAGACCACGCGTTTCGCGACGTACTGGCTCAAGCCGAGGCGGCGCTCAACGACGCGGTCTTCGACGATGCGGCGTGGCTCGCGGAAGAGGTCGCGACCGCGACCGCGATCGTTGCTGCGAGCGACACACCGCAGCATGAACTCAACGAATTTCGCGTGTCGCTCGAGTCACTCGGACTTCCCACCGCGTATCGACCATCAGGTTACGAGGGAGTGCTCGACGGACTGGTGCGCTCACTCACCTCGCTCCCGTCGCCGCGGGCGTTACCTACGTCGCCGGGATCGGTGATTGCGATCGTGGGATCGCGTCGCGACGCGCGCGCGGTCGCGCAAGAGGTCGCAGCGTTGCTTGACCTCGACGAGCCCGACGTCATCGTCTCGAGCGATGATCCGGCCGTTCGCCGGCGAATCGCCCGACGAAAGCGTTCGGCGCGAGTAAGCGTCGTGGTGCTCGAAGCACCGGTGCGCGGACGCACGTTCGATTCGGCTCGCGACGAGCTTGAACGAATGGCTCCTGACTACGTGCTCGGCGTGGTTGCGGCGACGCTGAAGTGCGCCGACGTCGATCGATGGCGGAGCGAACTCCGTATCGATGCACTCGCTCTTCGTCGCTGGGACGAGACCGAAACGCCGGCGGAGCTGCTGGCAGCCCTGCCGGTGTACTCGGTCGATGGCGCCGTGATGTCGACGATGCGCTGGGTCTCGTTGCTGCTTTCGACCTTCGTGGATCGGACCGATGCAACAGCGTGAATACTTACGTTTCGCCGCCGACGTGCGGCGCCTCCGTCCGCTTGCGAGCGTGATCGTGACGGTGCTCGTCATGGTCCCGAGCTTCGTGGAGATGGGCACGCAGGCGCTCTCCGCGCTCTCCGTGCTCGAGCGCCTCGCGGCGTCACTCGCCCTCGTGTCGGTACTGGTATGGCTCGTCTCCGGACTCGTTCTGCACTACGCCCGAACTCAGTTGAGAAACTCCTTAGAGGAGGTCGAACCTGGTTAATTCCCCGGTTCTCCCCTCAATTCTCATCCGGCGCGGGACGTTACCTGCTGTGGTGACAATTGATGAACTGCTAGTGAAATTGGTTGACGCGCTCGACCGGGACATTGACCTCCTGGCATCGCTCCGCTACCGATTTATCGTGCTCGGCGCACTCGCGGGCGCTGACCAGAGTCCCTCGCTACCGATCGCAGTCCGAGAGGTCGAACTCAGCTTCGAGGCCCTTCGTGTCGCCGACCTCGTGCGTGCGTCGCTCACGGCACAGATCGCTGAACATCTGGAGCTTGACGCGACGCCGCGGCTAGATGACCTCGCGTCGCGCACCCAGGGGGCGTGGAGCGAGATTCTCTTGGAACGCCGCCAATCACTCCTCTTCACCATGACGAGCATTCAGAGTCTTGCCAACACCTTGAAGGTGGCGATGGGTCGTCGGGTTTCCCTCGCCGAAGACGCTCTCGCCTTCTTACGCGGCGACCGCGCCTCCACGTACCACCAGACGAGTTCGCGCGGCGGTCTCCTCGTCGAAGGGACCATATGAGCGACATCGGTCTTTCGATCGCGGGAAGTGGTCTCGCGGCCGACGCCGCGGAGATCGACACGATCTCCAACAACCTCTCCAACATCGACACGCCCGGCTACGCCGCAGAGCAGGTCAATCTCTCTCCCGAAGCGTCCAATGGGCCCTACGGCGCGGGCCAAGGCGTCCTCATTGGCTCGATAACGAACTTGACCGACGCCGTGTTCTCGGCAGCGAACGTGGCCGCTCAAGGGACGAGCAGTGGCGCCAACCAGTTCAGTCAGGTGATGAGTTCGATCGAGTCGATCTTCCCTGAGCCGAGTTCGAATGGCATCGCTTCGCAGCTCACGTCGCTGTGGTCGTCCATCTCGACGCTCGCGTCCAATCCGAACCAAGTCGGCGCGCAACAGGCGGCCGTGAGCGCAGCACAGTCGGTCGTCTCGTCTATCAGCTCGAGCTTCGCTCAGCTCAACCAGCTCTCATCGTCGCTCGAGAGCCAGGTCGGGACGGGCGCCAACGACGGCGGTCTCCTCACGGAAGCGAACACGCTCTTGGCTCAAGTAGCGACACTGAACTCGGGCATCGTGGAAGGACGTTCCGGTGGACAGAATCCGAACGCCCTGAGCGATCAAGTGACCTCCGACGTCAACCAGTTGGCGAACCTGCTCGGCGTCAACGCCGTCACACAAGCGAACGGCACGACGACGGTGCTGCTCAATGGAGTCCAGCTGGTGAGCGGCAACGTGGCGGAGTCCTTGGGCGTGAGCGGATCGGGCGCGACCACGAACCTCGCTTTGTCAACGAGTAACGGTGTCGTCGTGAGCGCAGGAGGCTCGATTGGGGCGAACGTGACGGCGGTTAACACCACGATTCCTGACTATATGCAGCAGCTCGACGGCGTCGCTGACTCCCTCGCCACGAATCTCAACGCGCTGCAAGGTTCGGGCATGGACGCCGCCGGAGACCCGGGGTCCTCAATCGCGGGAAGTTACCCTGGCACGATTCTGCCCCCGATCTTTGTGGACAACGGATCGACCAACAGTTACACGACGGCGTCAGGTTCCTTCAATTCGGCAGCGACCATCGAAGTGTCGCTCGCGCTGCTCGCGTCGCCGTCACTGATCGCGACCGCCGCGGCACCAGGGCCGAGCAACTCCAACGCGCTGGGCAGCGCGACGCTCGACGGCTCGAACGCTCAAGCGATGGCGGCCCTCGCGTCGCTTCCCGCCGGTCCCGACGCGACGTATCAGACACTGATTGGCGCGTTAGGTAATCAGGCGTCGAGCGCGAGTGCATTTTCGACGATATCGAGCGCGCAGGCCCAGACCGCCGCCAACAATCTGTCGTCCATCTCCGGAGTTAATGAGAACAACGAGGAGGTCGCTCTCATGGCAGCCCAGAATGCGTTCCAGGCGACGAGCCAGGTCGTCAACGCCATCAGCGCGAGCTTCCAGTCTCTTCTCTCGGCGGTCTGACGTGGATATCTCCGACGTCGCCTTCACCCAAACGCTGATGAACCAGCTCTCGAGCCAGTCAAACAGCATCGCTCAGCTTCAAGAGCAGATCGCCTCGGGCCAGGCGCTCAACCAACCCTCGGACAATCCTGCCGCTGTCACCCAGGTCCTCGCGTTGTCGAGCCAAGTGGGCCAGCTCACGAGCTGGCAGACGAACTCGGACACGGCAACCTCGTGGCTCGCGACGGCGAACTCGACGGCGAACAGCGTCCTCGAGTCGCTGCAGTCCGCCCAGACGCTGCTGCTCCAGGCTTCCAACGAGGGGGCACAAGACGCCACGACCTTTCAGGCACTCGGTAGTCAGATCAGTGGCGTCGTGAGCAATCTGACGTCACTCGCGAATACCCAGTTCGAAGGTCGCGCGATCTTTGCGGGCACGTCAGCGTCGCCGACGGCATACGACGCGAGCGGCAACTACTTGGGCAACGCCGACACGCCTACGGTCGTCATCGGCCCCGGCCAGGGCGCAGGGCAGACGGTCGCTCTTTCGGTGCCCGGCACCGCACTCTTTGGCACGGGCGCAACGAACATTTTTTCGACGCTGTCGACCGTCGCAACGGCGCTCCTCTCGGGCACACCGAGTGCTGCCGCGATATCGAGCGCCATGACGGCTCTGAGTTCGAACATCGACAGCGCACAGCAGGCAAGCGCGGTGCTCGGCAACTCCTCAGAAGAAGTCTCGAACGTGACGGCGACACTCACCAATCAGATCGCGAGCGTCCAGGCGAGCCAAGCGAACTTGGAAGACGTGAACGTCGCGACGGCGACGACACAGCTGGAGAGTGAGACGACGAACTATCAAGCGGCCCTCTGGGCTGCCGCTCAGTCGTTGCCTGACACGTTGGTGAAGTTCCTTGTTCCTTAGTGTCGAGGTCTCTCAATCACGCGGAGCGAGTACCGTAACAACACATTCGAGGAACGTGGTGAGGAACGCCCTTCGCCGAGATCATCCCTAAAGGAACTGGAGAGAGATGCCCACCGCCACCGCTCAGCTACCGGTCGTCGCCATGGAGCTCACGTTCCTGCGCGATCTGCCGGGCTTTAAGGGCGCGCGCCACTTCGTCGTCGAGCCACTTGGCGAGGACGACGAGGGCGTCTTTGCGCGCCTTCGTTGCACCGACACCGTGCTCGTCGCCGGGGCAACGCCGTT
>DASXEU010000139.1:0-7507 GCA_036489935.1 Acidimicrobiales bacterium | reverse complement strand
CTGGACTTGGTGACCGGGTTGGGGCATCTCGTAGCGCTTCCAGCGCTTGGCGTGGGGTTGGTAGCGCTGGGAGCGCGGCAGTCGGTTGAGCCCCGCGCGCTTCAAGATTCGCCACACGCCGGAACCTGAAACCTCAACGTCGTGGTAGCGGGCCAAGTACATCGAGATCTTCTGAGGCCCGAAATGGTAGTGCTGGCGCAGATAGAGAACCTTGGCCACAACCTCGTCACTCGTCGCCCAGGGCCGAGTGATCGGCGCCTTCGAGCGATCGCGTAGGCCGACCTCGCCTTCTCGGTTGTAGCGCTCCAGCCACTTGTAGTACCAGCTGCGACTGACGCCGTAGTAACGACAGGTCTTTTGCACGTTGTGCGAGATCTCTTGGGCGTGTCGGATGACCGCCAAACGGTGCCGCACGATGCGTTGAATCTCTAACTCGGTCACTGAATCCTCCGTTTTTGGAAGAACCTAGGTGTCCGCGATCTCTGTCAGTTTATAATCCTTTATGAAGGGAACTCAGACACCTCAGCGCCCACAAAAACGGGTTACGCGAACCGCGTGGAGTCTCAGAGTCGATTGCAGCAAGATTTTTAAACTGCGCAGCCGGGTCCGGAAAATCTCCAGGATCTGGTTCTTGGTTCCGCGATCTCGCTCTTTGCAGATTCCGGTACGAGTGAGTCACGTGGGTGAGATCACCCGCAGACCGGCAGCCGCAGCGGCTGAGATGAGACGCGAGTCATACGCGACGAAATTGGTCAGCTCCGCTCTCAAGGAAATTGCACTAGCCAGGTGGATCGCGTCAAGGCTCCGCAACTCGCGTGGAGAAATGGTCGCAGCTTGCTCGACGACGACATGATCGAGTGGCAGAAGGTCAATCCCGCCGAGGAGTCGCCTGGCGTCGTCAAGTGCACCGTCGTCGATTCGCTGGCACGTGCGTAGGAGCTCAACCGTTGACAAATCGCTACTGACCTTTGGAACGTCGACCCTCGAGGTGAGCCATTCGGCGAGCGCGAGACTCTCGGGTTCCTCGAACAGCAGTTTCACCAGCGCCGAAGTGTCAAGGTAAATCACCTGAGTCGGTCCTGGCGGATATCGGCAAGTTCCTCTGACGCAGTGTGCTCCCTACTTGCGACGGGTCGACGTTGCGGCAGTTGTAGTTCAACCCTCGCCGGAATGAGACGGCCCGAGACGATGAGCCGATCCCGCGAAGTGACAGCCGGTGTCGGTGATACCAAGAGAGCTACGAGTTTTCCGCGCTCAGTGACCTCAACGACTCCTCCCGCCTTTACCTGCTCCAGGTATCGACTCGCGTGTTGTCGGAGCTCTCGAATGCCGATTCTTGTCATTTAAGCATTGTAGCACATGGGATGCTACAATTACAACGCTCGTTATGGATCGCGTTCCCAGAAACTCGCTGACCACCGGCTTTATGGAAGTCGGACAGTGAACGGCCCTATCTCTCGCTGCGCGAGTGAACGGTGCGGATTTTTGGAGACGTTGAGGATTGCTGACACCGATGCCCCTGGCCGTCAGGCTGCGGTTCGTATTGTGTGACTCAAGGTCCAGGGATATCGCTTTGCCATTGTTGCCATCCTTCCCCAGGGCAATAGTCCCTGGATGTTAGATGTCAACTAACCCGACAGCAGTCCCGAACACCTAAACGCGAAGCTGCGCGGACGATGCCGTCCTCGTTGTTGCACGGCACGAGTTTTCGTGAAGGATTGTCCAGGGCGACGTTTAAAAGACGCTGCATTCTGCCGGTGAATTGAATGAGAAAGACCGTTAAGCCTTCCGATCGAAGGCATAGTTTCAGTTCAGTCCGGTAGCGTCGAATCAGTAATGACGGTGGATTATCGCAAGTGTTCTGAGGACTCTGACCCACGAATTACTCCCGGTAATGGGGGTCGCAGCGACCACAAAGAAGTTGGGATGCAAGGTCCCAATATCGCCTTGAGGAGAGGCGTGTTCAAGAGAGTTTAAGGAACGAAGATGAACATGAATAGGAAGCGTCTGACGTGGATTGTGGTCGTCGTGGTTGTCGTGGCGATAGCAATTGGCCTTATCGTTTCGTTTTCGGGCTCCACCTCACCGTCGGGCGACAACGCCAACTCCTCTAAGGCAACGGGTACGTTGACCTACGCCGAGGGCGCTGGTGCTGCACCGAACTACATCTTCCAGTACATGAGTTGTACGTATTTCTCGGTAGACAACATCAACCAGTTCGAAGATTTGATGTACCGACCGCTGTATTGGTTCGGTCTCGGTGCTTCGGCGGCGGTGGTGGACACGTCCCAGTCGGGTGCCACGGCGCCAGATGGCCTCTCGTTGGCGGCGGCCCCGGTCTTCTCCAACGGGAACAAGACGGTCACACTCAACATGGGCGATTACGTCTTCAAAGACGGACAGAAAGTTAACGCGCAATCGGTGATGTTCTTCTTGAACATGTACCACGCAGACCCGTCGGCCTACTGCGGCTACGTGCCCGGCTTCGGCATTCCGGACCAGGTGACCTCGGCGACATCACCAAACAGTTCGACCGTGGTGATCAACTTCACCAAGGCCGTCAACCCGAACTGGTTGCTCTACAACTACCTTTCACAGATCGTGCCGATGCCCAACTCCTGGGACGTGAGCGCGGCCAACACGCCGTCGACGTGTGCGACCGGCACCTACGGGGCCACCGCGACCGACACCGAGTGCAAAGCAGTAGTGACCTACCTGCAGACCTACGCCGAGACCACCTCGGACTACACGAACAGCTTCTGGCAGGGCGGCGATGACGGTCCCTACAAGTTGACCGCCTTTGACAACTTGGGCAACGCGACCTTCGTGCCGAACACGACATACGCGGGTCCCCAGAAGTCCCAGGTCGCCAAGGTCGAAGAGTTGGCCTTCGTCTCGGCTACCGGCGAGGCAAACGACCTGCGCTCGGGCGCCCTGGACCTTGGTTACATCGACACCTCGTACCTGAGCTCGAACGCTCCGGCTCCCGGCAAGGTCGGTCCTAACTGGTCAGCAATCGCGGGTAACTACACCATCATCGGGAGTAAGGGCGACTGGGGCATGGATTACGCCCAGTACAACTTCAACGCCAAGAACCCGTACGCCAAGTACCTGGACCAGCTCTACATCCGTCAGGCACTCCAGGACAGCGTGAACCAGCCGGGCATCATCTCCAAGCTTGACAAGGGCTACGGACTCGTGACCGACAACCCGCTGCCCGCCACGGCGTCCAAGTCCATCGGCACGATTCCGCCGAACATGAACCCGTACAGCCCGAGCACGGCGGCCAAGTTGCTGTCCTCACACGGCTGGAAGTTGGTGAGTGGCGCTCTCTTGTGTGAGAAGCCGGGCACCGGCAACAGCGAGTGCGGTAAGGGCATCGCGAAGGGTAATCGCCTCTCGATTCGCTTTGAGTACGGCACGGGCGAGCCCGCGTTCACCTCGACGGTGGAGACCATGCTCTCGGCGTGGGATTCGCTCGGAATTAAAACGACCCAATTAGGTGAGCCGTTCAACAACGTCATCTCGGACTGCGCCGCGCACGCGACCAACTGGGACGTATGTGACTGGGGTGCCGGCTGGATCTACGCTCCGGACTACTACCCCTCGGGTGAGTGGGGCTTCGTTCCGGGTGCCAGCTTTAACATTGGCGACTACAACAACCCGACGATGACCTCAATCATCCAGACGACCACATTCGGGACCGCCAGCCTGACCCAGTACGCAAAGTACTTCGAGCAGCAGCTGCCGGTGTTGTTCCAACCGAACGCCTTCACCCCGGCCGAGGTGAAGAACACCGTCGGCGTCACGGCGATTGGCTTCACGCCGAACCCGCTGCAGAACTTCAACCCGGAGTACTTCTACTTCAAGAGTTAACGAAGATCGGCATGCCCGATCGCGTACGACGAACCGAGCGTGGGTGAACTCATTCTGTGTTGACGGCGCCGTTGTCGCGCCGCTGCGATCGTAATTCACGCGATTGACGCTCTACTAGGTCCGAGTGGTATGACTTGCTGCGGGGTCGACGTGAGGCCATCGTGTTCCACATCGAGGGAATCCGAAAGCGGGGCGAACGTATCCCTGCCCCTTCGTCGTCGATAGTGACTACTGTCAAAGTCGCTTCATATAGTTTCGAACTTTGTATCAAAACTCGGAATACAAACGTATACAGGATTTTGATGGAACCTGAGAGACGTTGAGTTGATCACATCTTCTAGCGAGACTCTGGTGCAGCGGTTCCGCGGACCTTGGACAATCGAGATCAGAGTTGCGATCTCCTCCGAATCGCCACTAGTCCGAAGTACGCAGCTAGCGCGACGCCCACAGTGATCTCGCCCATCCACACGGACGAGTTTGACGGCAGTTGGCCCGTCACGTCTTTCGCCAATGGTTCCAAACAAAGCGCACCCGCGACCATGACAGCACTCGTCCATGCGCGACGCGTACGCCACCGGTGTCCCAAGTATCCGTAAAGTGGTCCAGTCAGCAGCCCGCCAATGACAACTTTTAACTCCGAGTGAGCCAATGCGGCGATGGCACCGCTCGCGTGGGATAAATGGACGCCTTCAATAGGGCTCAGCGTCATAACTCCGTACCCAACCAGGGCTGCGTACGTGGCGACTACTCCCAGCGCAATGGCCCGGCCAGGATCACGTTGTGACCAACCAAAGCAAAACGGAAGTACGAGCCATGGAGCAGATAGCAAGCTGACAGACGACGCCCACGGAAGTGAAGCAATGCTTCCCAGATATTGGTCGTATCCACCGAAGAGCGCACCGACGACGATGGCAGCGGCAAAGACCATGACGTTACGATAACTACGACGGGCTTCGTAGGTATCGTCAGGGACTGCTGTCGGTTTAGTTGACATCTAACAACCAGGAAATCATGCCCTCGGTAAGGAGGGCAAAGCGATGTCCCAGCGCCCACCATCTGACCTGTGTCCGTTCACTAGGTGACATCGCGACGAGAGACGAGGGGGAGTGCGACGAGAGCAAGGAGCACTGCCCACCCCACAAGCGTGATGGCACCGGCGGTAGGGGAGAGAAGATGGTTTGTCGTCAAGCCTAGGAAGGCGTCTTCGGCGTACGTGGGCATAAAGCGGCCCACCGCGGGGACGAGGCCGAACAGGAGATTGTCGACGACCAGACCCCAGGCCAACAGCGCGATGATGCTGCCCACTTGATTGCGAACAATTGCCCCCAGGCCCACGCCGATCACGCCCCACAGCGTGGTGGTGGCGAGCGTGCCCAGCAGCAAGAGCGTGAGGCTGGCACCCCCGAGTGACAGGGGAATTCCTCGGGCGACCAATATAATCTCGCCGATTCCAAACCCCAATCCCTCACCGATGACGCCAAAGATAAGGCCCGCGATCGCGCCCGCGGCGAGTTTCGAGGCGAGTACGTTCTGGCGCTTCGGTGTGAACAGGTATGTCGGTCGAATCGTGCCGTAGCGATACTCGCTCGTGATCAGCAGCACTCCCGATAGCGCCGAGAAGATGCCAGCCGTACTCCCGAGGCTCAGCATGTTTCGCTGATTGTCCGCTCCGAGAAGCGAGGGAGTCTTACTCAACAGACCGGTGAGGAGCGCCACCAAGAGTATGAGTCCGACCATGCCCAGCAAAAGACCCAGGGTCGTGCGGGTGGATCGAATCTTCAGAAGTTCTGCTCGTATCTGCGCCCTCATGATTGACCGCCCGTCGTTAACTCGAGGAAGATCTCTTCGAGCGACGAGCCTTCGGTGACGAGCTCATGCAGGGGAATGCCTGCGGCGAAGGCGATGTCGCCGACGCGTTCGCTGGTGACCCCGTTCACGAGCAGCGCGCCGTCGTTGCTCGGCGTCGACTCAAGCCCCTCTCGAGCTAGGGCCTCTTGCAGCTGGGCGGGCTGCGGGGTGCGGACCCGGGCGGAGCCCGCGACGCGCGACGTGAGTTGTTCGAGCGACGACTCCACGATCAGATGTCCACCGCTGACGATGAGTACTTGGTCGACGGTCTGGGCAACTTCTGCGAGGACGTGGCTCGAGATCAGCACGGTGCGACCCTGTGCCGCGAGCGACCGTAGAAAGTCGCGCAGCCATCTCACTCCCTCGGGGTCAAGACCGTTAGCCGGTTCGTCCAGAATGAGCAGTTCGGGGTCTCCAAGCAACGCGGCTGCGAGTCCCAGACGCTGACGCATGCCCAGGGAGTAGCCCTTCACGCGTCGTCGTCCCGCGTCGTGTAGATCGACGAGACGAAGCACCTCTTCGACACGGGTGTCGGGAATGTTGACGGACCGGGCGAGCATCCGCAGGTGATCGCGACCGGAACGTCCCGGGTGAAAGTCGGTGGCTTCGAGAACTGCGCCGATTCGTTTGGCGGGCTCGTCCAGTTCCAGATAGCGATGATCAAAGACCAGCGCCTGACCGCTGGTGGGCGCCGCGAGCCCGAGCAGCATCCGCAGCGTGGTGGTTTTGCCGGCGCCGTTGGGCCCGAGGAACCCGGTTATTGTTCCCGCTTGCAGTTCGAAGGACAAATCGGAGACCGCGCGCACGTCGCCAAAGACCTTCGTGAGCGAGTTCGCGCGAGCGATGGTGGTCATCGGGTTCCTTTGGGCACTAGTGACTCGGTGGCCGAACTCAAACGGCGCCAAAGCTCGGACGCGTCTACATCGAGGACGTCGAGGAGAACGGCTGCAGGATCCGGTGGCCGGAGAGTCAAGATCTGGACCAGGACTTGCTCAGCGGTGAGGTAGAGCCTGCGACGATTGGACTTCGACGCGTGCTCAAGGACCTGCTTGGCCGCGGGCGTCATGGGGAGGCGACCCTTGCGTGCGATGTCTCTGATCCTCGGTGTCTTGGCGACGTCGCGAGTGGGCAAGAGGGGTGCATCGGTACCAGAAGCCAGTCCCACGGCGCCAAGGGCTTCATGATCAAGCGACTCCAGAGCCTCACGGGCCCGTTGCCGGGTCGTGCCCAGCACCGCTTCAATGGCGGGATCTTCGAGCAAGGCGAGCACGAGATGCTCCGTGCCCACTCGGCGATCTCCCCGGCGACGAGCCTCTTCACCGGCGCGCAAGTAGATGGCCCAGCTGTGTAGCGTTTCGCGCGCATCGGAATCGGTTGTCACGCATTCTCCTTGTTGTATTTGGCATGAACGGACTGTCGCGTGACGCCCAACGCGTCTCCAATCTGCTGCCACGTCCAGCCTTTTTTCCGAGCCGATGCGACCTGTGTCGCTTCGACTCTCTCGGCGAGTCGATGAAGTGCCGACGAGGCGCGGAGTCCGATTGACGGGTCGTCCGACGAGAGACGCTGGTCGAGACTTTCAAACTCCATCTGTGTCAATATAGACTGACACGGATGTCGATGTCAACCCAAACTGACAATGTTCGATCTTCGCGTCGGTAGGCAGGTGTCACTTGGCCGACGTGGCTCGCATAGGCGCATGGGACGCCTGGTGAAGTTACTCGGACCGGCGCTGAAGTTCCCACGCGGCCACCAGGGCGTCCTCTATTGCGGCGCCGTCGCC
>DASXEU010000089.1:0-68706 GCA_036489935.1 Acidimicrobiales bacterium | reverse complement strand
GCTCGTCATGGGAACAGTCGTGGTCGCGTACGTTTACTTCGCCTCGATCTACCTTCAGCGCGTCCTGCACTTCAGCCCGCTCGTGACGGGACTGTGCTTCATCCCTGCCACGCTCACCGTCATGAGCACGTCGACGTTGCTAACGCGACGTCTACTTTCGCGAATGGGTGTCAAGCCAATACTCATCGCGGGCTTGATCAGCATCGGACTCGGCCAGTTCTGGCTGTCGCGTGTCTCCTCGGGTGGGAACTACGGCGTCAATGTGCTCCCGGGTCTGCTCTTCACCGCATTCGGGATGGGACTCGCCTTTCCCGCCACGTCGGTCGGCGCCATCTCGGGCGTGGCGCCCAACGAACAGGGTTCTGCGGCGGCGCTCTTCAACACGAGCCAGCAAGTCGGCTCCGCCGTCGGACTTTCGATCCTCGCAACCATTGCTGCGGCATCGGCGCGCGGCGTAGGCGGCACGCTCGCCGGTGGATTTAGAGTCTCGTATCTTGTCGGGACCGGTATTGCAGTACTCGGCATCGTGCTGGTCACGACCATGCTGAGCAATAAGCAATGCCAACTCGCGCTTGCCGTGCAGTCGGGAACGAGCCACGCCGCATAGAGGAATGGCGAACTCGAGATTCTTCATCAGAGCCCTTTGCGTGATGGTGCCTTCGCGGAAGATCCGTCGAGGGAGGCAACCATGGATGCTGTGGAGTCAGAGGACATTGGTCATGAAGCGCTCGAGTTCATGCAGACGGCACCGCATCCGGCGCAGTAGCGGTGCTCCGCACACTCGTAGACGTCGAGCCGTTCGCGTAGCTCTTTTCAGATCTACGGCGCCACCACGAGGGTGAGAGGAAACGCAGTGTCACCGATCGTGAGTGGCGCTCGCACTCGACCGGTCTTTAGATTGAGTGCGCTCACCTGACCCGAGTAGGTATCAACGACCTCCGCGACGCCCGCAGACGGCACCATGGTGATTGCGAGCGGATACGAATACTCCCCGACGCTGACGGCTTTTCCTGCCTTGTTGTCGGCCGTCGAGATGGGCGTCAGCGTGCCCGAGACGCTGTTCACGGCGTAGGCCGTCTTACCGTTTGGCGACACTGCGATCGCGACGGGCGAAGAGCCAGCCTTCACGGCTGCATCGGCGCGCCCTGTTGCCACGTTGATGGGTGTCACCGTGTCTGAATCTCCATTTGAGACGTACGCAGTCTCCCCGTTCGGCGTGAAGGCGATGTCGTTCGGCGCTTGACCGACGGCAATAGGGCGTCCCGCAGTGTTGGTCGACGTGTCGATGGGCGTCACGGTATTGGAACCAAAGTTCGCGACGTAGAGCATCTTGCCATTCGGGCTCAATGCCATCGCTTCTGGATAGGAGCCAACTGGTATGGGTCGGGCAGCTTTCAGTGTCGCCATCGATATCGGGGTGATCTCGTTCGAACTCCAATCGAGGACATAGGCGTAATGCCCGCCGGTGCCAAAGAGAATCTCTTGGGGATGTCCTCCGACGTCGACAGTCGTCGAACCGTGAGAGGACGTCAATGACAGTGCCGTCACGGTGTTGGACACGGCGTTGGCAACGAGAAGGGTCTTCCCACTCGGGGCGACTGCAAGCGCTTGGGGATCTTCACCGACGTGCATCGCGGCTTCAGCCCGATCACTGCGCAGATCGATGGGCGTTACGGATGCGGAGCCCGCATCCGCGACGTACAACGTCGCGCCGTCGGGCGCCGCGGCCAACGCCTGGGGATCCTCGCCAACACGAATCCCTGCAGACGTCTTGCTCGTCGTGATATCGACCGGCGTCACCGTGTCGGTCGCTGAGTTGACGACGTAGGCGATGACGGGCTTCGAGGGAGAAGCGTTCGCAGAGACGGCAAGTCCGAGTCCGCCCACTACAGCGAGCGTCGCCAAGGCGACCAAGGACGACGTGCGGTGCAGGACACGGGTGATGGCCATTAGCGCCCACCTTCGAAGATGTCGTTGAGCGGAGTGGCGTACTCGTCATTCTTGGTCAGCGTCCCGAGGCCGAGCGCGGCTTCGGTCGTTCGAAGCAGGCTGTAGTGCGTGTAGCGCACCGTCGACACGAAGCCCTTCTTTACGTACTGCGAACCGATGACGATGGTCGGAACTCGTTGCGCGGGATGCTGGGAGTCCTGGCCATCTTCGTCCCAGGTGATGATGAAGAGTGACGGCTGAGTCTTCCAAGCTGGCGAATTGAAGAACTCGGTCGCCACCGTCCTCAAGAAGGAGTCTCCTGCCTTAATGCCGCAACCTTCCATGTCGTCACAGTCGTTTGCTCCAATCCAGGCGAAGCTGGGCGTTGTCGACGCCTTCTTCAGATCGATCGAGTACTGATTGAGCGGCACGATGTGCGCGCTGCAGTAGCCCGGCCGATCCCGCACGTCTTTGAAGTACATCATTGGGAGGTCGTCGTCCCAGTAGTAGTCGTGCACCGTGTTGTCGCACGGCCCGTCCGCGCTCTGGAGATATTCCTTCCAGCTCTCATGCGCACTGTCAACGAGGTCGCCAATGTTCTTCGCATCAATGGTGTACTGCGAGTTCTCTTCCGCGGGATCATCCGCCGGAGCGTCATACTCGGTTCCTCCGGCAAAGGAGAGGTAGTTGCCATCGCTCGGATGCTCCTCGGCGAAGAGGTTGGCGAGGAGGCTCGACTTCGGCAGGAGGCTATTGACAAAGGGAGCCTCCTTCACATTGCCAATGACGGATTTGTAGTCCTGGTTTTCCAAGTAGATGAGAAACACGTGGTCGAAGTGCGGAATCGTCGCGGTAGGTGGCCGAAGTGACGGCGGCGCGGTCGCCGGTACAGAGAGGCTGAGCGAGATGTCGTCGGCGTAGGCGTAGTTGAAGCCGACGGTGCTGCCGTTCGGCCCGTTGTAGTCGGTCGCCAACGTCGTCAGTCGGAGCTCGACGAGCGCGCTCGTTGCGCCAGCCGGTACCGAGCCCTCGGTCGAGCGATCGAGCAGCTCCGTTGTGTTTGAACGGTCCCTCGCGGTCACCGGCGCCAGTGACGCGCTGGTCAGCAGCTTGTTCTGGGCATTCTCGAACGTCACCTCGACGGACGAGTCATCGCTCAGCCGATCTCGGCCCCCTAACGCCGCCGTGAGGTTAAACGTCGCTCCGCCGATTTCGGAGTCTCCCGCCGCGTGCAGTGCGACGCGCTGAGACAACACCGCCGGGCCGCCTGCGCCGCCGACGAAGAGTTGCTGACCGCTCGACGGTGGTCGCTCGCCACTCGAAGCAATGAAACTCTTCGTTCCGTAGCCAATGACGGACGGGAGTCCGCTCACGATCTGCCAGCCTGGAATAGTGACGGCATCCCAACCGGTGTCCGATCGACCCCCACTTTCGGCGCCGCCGTTCTGGACCAAGTTCGTGCCCGGCGCCGCGACGACCGCCGAGGTGGTCGCTGCGAACGCCGCGGGGCTCCCAGAGAACAGCGGCGTTCCACCCGCCAGCGCCAATAGCGTGACCAGAATGAGGGCGTACTGCGGTGTCGAAACGCAACGTCGAGAAAAATGCACGCTTGACAGTAACAAGGCGAGGTAATTCGGTTTCGATGGATGTGTGAGCAAAAGGTGACCCTGAACAGGAACTTGAGAGAGCTCAACATTCGCTGAGTTTCGTCCTCCGCCAAGATCGATCGTGTGGACAAAGTGACGACGACCCCACTGTATGACCGTAAAGTGAGCGAACAGAGTGAGGGAGTCGCTGCTCCCCGAGACGGGAGTTCGTGATGGCGCGAGTCCTTATTACCGGATCCACCGACGGCCTCGGTCTCATGACCAGTCAATCGCTCATCGCCGAAGGCCACCAGGTCACGCTGCATGCTCGGAACGAAGACCGCGCCGCCGAGACGCGCGAGCGCGTACCTCATGCCGAGGGTGTGGTGGTTGGCGACGTCGCAGACCTCTCCGGCATGAGATCCATTGCGGAACAGGCCAACGCAATGGGGCGCTTCGACGCGGTCATTCACAACGTCGGTGTTGGCTACCGTGAACCGCGACGTGAAACGCACGACGGACTCAGCCGCGTCTTTGCCATCAACGTGCTCGCTCCCTACGTTCTGACTGCGCTCATCAACCCGCCGAATCGCCTCGTCTACCTAAGTTCGGGCATGCACCAGGGCGGAGAGCCGGACCTGTCAGATCTGCAATGGACGCAACGGAGGTGGAACGGGGCGCAGGCCTATTCAGACTCAAAACTCTTTGACGTGATACTCGCGTTCGCTGTGGCTCGACACTGGCCGACCGTCTTATCGAATGCGCTCGATCCGGGCTGGGTCGCCACGAAGATGGGCGGACCCAGCGCTCCCGACAATCTTTCGCAAGGTTCGGCCACGCAAGTGTGGCTCGCCGTGAGCGACGATCCGTCAGCCACGGTGTCGGGCGAGTACTTCTTCCATCGTCAGCGCCAAACGCCCAACGCGGATGCCCGAGACACAGGACTTCAGGATGATTTATTAACGGCATGCGCCCAATTATCTGACGTGCATTTCACGTGAGTGAATGGACCGATGCCGCGTCTTTCGCTACCGCAGGCGGAACCCTCGTGCTTGCCCTCGCCACATTCGCCTCTGTTCGCGTGAGCAACCGAGCCGCACGGACCACCGAGCGATCGCTGCTTGCCGGAATGCTGCCGTTGCTCGTCCCATCGCGAATTGACGATCCGCTCGAGAAGATTCGTTTCGTTGATGACCATTGGATTGAGATCGGCGGCGGGCACGCTGCCGCCGAGGTCAGCAACAACGTGGTCTACCTCGCGATCGCATTACGCAACGTCGGACAAGGTCTCGCTCTGCTCGATCGGTGGAACGTCGACGCGAGCGGGACGCTCGACGGTGAACCCAAACATCCCGATGCGTTTCATCGGCTCACGCGTGATCTCTATGTCGCGTCGGGCGACGTCGGATTTTGGCAGGGCGCCTTTCGTGACGAAAGTGACCCGGACTTTTCCGCGGTGGCGATGTCCATCGCCGAGCGTCGAAGTCTCACCGTCGACCTCCTGTACGGGGACTTCGAGGGCGGTCAACGAACGGTTAGCCGCTTCCTTTTGACTCCCCGCGAGAACACCCAATGGTTGAGCACTGTCACACGGCATTGGCGGCTGGACCGACCGAGCCCGCGCTAAGTCGCGTTAGCTCGGCTCGGGAGCTCGACTGATCTGGTACGACGGAACTTCCTCGATCGCGAACCTCGGGCTGTCGTCCACCCACGTCGCGTCATCAGCTTCGGGCACATTGTGGCTTCGCTTCGAACCGATGAGGACGGCGGCAACGACGGCGGCCATGGCGACCAACAGCGCACTGACTTCGAACGCTGTCGTGTAGCCATGGACATTGGCGGCCGTCGTGACGGAGGGAGACACGACGCGGGTCAGTAAGAACGCTGCCGTCGACGACGCGGCGACCGTGTTCAAGAACGCGGTTCCGAGCGCACCGCCGACCTGTTGTGTCGTGTTCACCAACGCACTGGCGACGCCCGCGCTGTCTTCGTGGACGCCAAAGAGCGACGTCGAGTTCATAGGTACGAAGGCGAGTCCCATGCCGATGCTGACGAGAATCTCTGGTCCCAACACGTGCGTGAGGTACGCGCTATCAACGCCGAGGCGCGTGAACCAGAGCAGTCCAGCCGTGGCGAGCAGGAGTCCAACCACCATCAATGATTTCGGGCCCGTTCGCGGAAGCAGACGACTCGAGAGTCCCGCACCGATAATGATGCCGCCCGAGAACGGCAAGAACGCAAAGCCCGTGCGTAGAGCGCTGTAGCCCAGAACGCCTTGAAGGAAGTAGGTCAGGAAGAGGAAGGTGCCGAGCATCGAGCAGCCGACCAGCAGCGACGCGAGGAAGGAGCCGCCCCGATTCCTTTCGAGGATGACCTTGAGTGGGAGGAGCGGGTGAGCAACTCGCATTTCAATGATCACGAACGCGGTGAGGAGAACGACGGCCCCCGCGAGAAGTGACATCGTGAGCAACGATCCCCAACCGTGCGTGCCGACCATCGTGAAGCCGTAGACCAAGAGGAACAGCCCTCCCGTTGACGTGAGCGCTCCCGGCAAGTCATAGCTGTGACGAACCTCGACCCGGCTCTCGCGGATGACGCGACTAGCCATGACGGCCGCGAGCAGCGCAATAGGCGTATTGATGAGTAGCGTCCATCGCCACGAGGCGTACTGCGTCAAGACGCCGCCGAGCACGAGACCGATTGCCGCGCCACTACCGGCAATTGCGCCATAGACGCCAAACGCACGCGCGCGCTCGTGCGCTTCGGTGAAGGTAACGGTGAGGAGCGATAGTGCTGCGGGCGCCATGAGGGCGGCGAAGCCGCCCTGAAGTGCGCGGGCACCGAAGAGCATGGCCGAGTTCTGAGCGAGACCGGCAAGCGCGGACGCGACACCAAACCCGAGCAGCCCAATGATGAAGACGCGACGGCGACCCAGATAGTCGGCGACCCTGCCGCCGAGCAGTAGCAGGCTCCCAAAGACGAGCGTGTAGGCACTCATCACCCACTGGCGATTGGCAATCGAGATGTGCAGGGCATGTTGGGCCGAGGGCAACGCCACAATGACGACCGAGGCGTCAAGAACGATCATGAGCTGGGCAATGCCAATGACGGCGAGCGCCCAATAACGCTGGGGATCGAGTGTGCTGACATCGGACTCCGGTACTGCGCTGAGTTGGCTAGTGGTCACCAGACTCTCCTTCTCTGCCGGGGGGCTTTTGATCTCAGAAGCGAAATTTCGCTGAATTCTCGCTAAACTTGAGATGGTTCAGACTTATTCGGAACCGCAGTTCCGGATAAAAACCATAATAGTAACGTTGGTTCCGTTTGTCAAGCGTCTCTCGGAGGTTTGTTTCATGAGCGAAGTTCGAACAGGCTCACCTGGCTCCATGAGTGCTGACGCGCGTCCCGAAACTCCCTCGGCAACAGACAGCGACGCACTCGCCGTAAAGCCAATGCGCGCGGACGCTCAGCGCAATCACGAAAGGATCCTCCAAGCTGCAGAGGAGATCTTCGCGCTCGACGGCGTCGCGGTCCCGATCGATATCGTGGCCGAGCGGGCTGGCGTGGGCATCGGCACGCTGTACCGTCACTTCCCCACCAAGGAGTCTCTCTTCGAGGCCATTGTCTTAACCCGGTTGAACGAGCTACTCGCCATCGCCGACGTCTTCATTCTTGACTCCGAGACCGAGCCCGGCGCCGCGCTCGACGCGTTTCTTCGAGAGTTTGCTCGCCAAGCCTCCGAAAAACGGGATCTCTTCGAAGCCCTTGATCAAGCCGGTATCGACATCAAGTCACGTTTTGTCGAACGCCTGGACGAGCTCGTCGCACGCATAGACATTCTTCGCGAACGCGCGGTCCAATCGGGAGACATACGAAGCGATGTCGGGACTCACGACATCATGAATCTCATCAGTGGGACATGCCACGCCGCGGGCCACTCCGGTGTCGATAATCAAGAGGTGCAGCGTCTGGTGAGCATCGTCATTGCGGGTATTCAGCGGACGTCCTCCGTATAACAATCAAGAGACAGCGAGGTGGCTCCATTGAGCGACTCAGTGGAACGCGGTGACGAGAGAATCATGAAGGCGATTGACACCAAGGTTGTCTTGGATTCAATCTCTGCTCTCTGGTCGCCGCGAACTGTCGCGGTCATGAATGATTACGACGTGCGTCTTGTAAAGGTGCACGGTGAATTCACTCGTCACGCTCATCCGGAGACGGATGAGCTGTTTTTCTTGCTCAGCGGCCGCCTAGTGATCAAGATGGACGATCGTGACATTGAACTGTCGCCGGGGCAACTCTTCGTCGTTCCTCGTGGCCTTCACCACCAACCGGTTTCGAGCGAGGGTGCTGAAGTGCTCTTGGTCGAGCCGAGTACAACGGTCAATACGGGCGACACGCCTTCGGCGTTGACCGTGGAGCGCATAACGACGTAAGGGTGTTCAGGCGCTCCACAAGGGGTTGATGCGGGAGACGGGACACATCCCTGTTACACCTAGAGCGTGCCACTGCGTTGGAGGAGGATGTAGGCGAGCCACCCTGCAGGTATGGGTAGCCAAAAAGTGGCAATTCGAAAAATTAAGACAGCTGGTACTGCTTCGTGCGCCGGAATTCCGATAGCCGTGAGCCCTGCAGTGAGCACTGCCTCTACCGCCCCTAGTCCCCCGGGCGTGGGTGCAAACGATCCAACTGTGTTTCCGGCCAGATACACAATCGCGGCGGGAAGGAGTGCTGGATGGGCGCCGAGTGCGTGGAGTGCAGCAATAAAAGCGATGAGATAGCCCAGAGTGAGCAACAGGTTGGAGCCGATGCCCGCTGCGAGGCGCAAAGGCTGAGAGACGGCGAAGAGTAGACGCGGCCACACTCCTCGAACGTGCGGCCATACCTGTTGAGTTAAACGCGCGCGAGTCGCAGGCACAAGCAGGGCGACTCCTAGGACGCCGGCTATCGCGGCTACACCGATGAGCAGGTCGGCGCCGGGCACGATCTTGAATCGGCTGATACCCGAGCCAGTGAGAAGTCCAAAGATGATCAAAAGAGGGACGGTGGTCAGAATGTTGACGATTTGTGACAGCGCAACGGCCGCCGCGATCGAGCCTCCATCCACATTCTGTCGAGTGAGATAGCGGGAGTTAACAGCGATGTGTCCCACGGTTGGCGGCATAGCCACGCCTACGTACGCAGTCGACAGCTGAACAAAGAAGCCGCGAACGGGTGACAGTCTTTTCGGTACGAAAGCGGCCAGATTCGCGGCGGCGGCGAAATATGTGATGGCGGAGCCGAGCAAAGCCACGAAGAACCAACCGACGTCAGTGTGGCGAAGCGCACCGAGAAGGTTGATTTTGGAGAACTGGCCGATGAACAAAAACGCGACGACGGTCAGCGCGACCGTGCTGGCCACGGTGCGCCAACGAAACCTTTCAAGACGCGCGATCGGCGGTGCTCCCATATTGGTGCCCGCCAGCTCGGAGCGAACAGCAGCCAAATAGCTCCGGGACTCCCGCATGGCGCGCCAACCCCACGGTGCGAGGGCAATTGGTTGGAGGGTGGCGACGACTGCCAACTCATCGCTCGGCCGATACGCGCTGCGGAATGCCTCGACGGCATGGGACGGTCCCACCAGCTGGCCCAGCGTTGTGAGGAGTTGCGCCACGTCGAGGCGACGCACAAGCTCTCCGGCTCCAGGAAGCGCCGCGTCGAGCGACGAGAACCCGGATGATTCTTGAGTAACGAGTAGGTTTTCTGCTCGAAGGTCTCGATGGGCGATTCCAGCATCGTGCAACGTACGAAGCGCGCTGAACAGCGCTTTCGCACTTTGTAGGTCGATTTCCAGCGCGTCGCCGATTGGAAATTTCATGACCAGTACAAGCGTTTCGCTCGGCATTTCATTCAAGAGGAGCACCGTAGGGCTGAGGACACCCTTGCTCCTTGCGGTGAGGCTCGCTAGTGCCAGTTGCTCTAGTTGGGAACGAGAGCTGAGCGCCACGTGGCCAACGACCACCTGGCGAAGACGGACCCTTGCCCAAAGGCGCCGGACTAATCCCGATCCTCGAGTATCTCGGTTGGCCATGCGAACCTCGATCGAGCTGCCGTCACTGAGACACCCAATGAGATGAGAGACATCCGAGTCGGCCTCCGTGAGAGCGCTAATCGAGAGTTGATATTCCGAGATCCAGGTAATGAGTTCAGATGCGGATGGCCGGACCGATGGCGCGCCGAAAGTCCAACGCACCGCCCACCCAAACAGCAGCCCGCTGAACAGGACGATCATGACCGCAAAGGGTGTAAGTGAGTCGACGGCGACTCCTGTCAGGAGGAGGCCCGCACCCGCGAGCAGATACCAACGCGTCCACCGCGAGCGCCGAGCGAGATCACTTGCTACTAGCAACGCGACGACCGCGGTGTCGATGACAAAGATCGACGGGTTTCTGCCGTTGAGTACCGCCTGAGCGACTGCTCCATGCTCGCTGTGCCAGATGCTGGTGGCAATGGTGGTCCCTATTGCCGCTATCACCGCGGCACTTGAGGCATTCATGGCGCTTCGAATGTCGATTCGGATCAGAAAGACGAAGGCAACGACGATGACGGTGAGGCTGGCCAGCGCCGCGAGGACTTCGGTGCCAGAGGACAGCCACAACGGAATGTGGCGCAGCCATCGCGACACATCGTTGGAGAGCTCCGTACTTCCGGTTGGGAGCGTTCGAATGACGCCAAGAGTGAACGCGACCACAATCAGCGCAAAGATCGCGAGCAGCAAGTCCGTGGGCCGTCGCACACGACCGCCCCGGGAGGGGAAATGGGTCAGCTCCGATGGCGGCGTCATGCTCGCGCAGCAAACCTGATCGTGTCGGACCGGTTCGTCTTAAGGGCGTGCGACCCCTCGGTCAGAAACTTCGCGACGCACCTCACTTGAACGTCAAGCTCCAGGCCTCGAGCATTTCATAAGAGTTGGCAAGATGCCATAGTGATCGCCTGTCGATTCCGTGAACACTAATCCGCGCAACGGGCGCGAAGTCGTCCTCACCATTAATCAGAACCGCCGCCCGAATGTCTCGCGCGCAGCATCGAAGCACTTTTTGAGAGCAACGAAAACAACTGCGCGCGGGGACTCTCCGACTTCGTGTCTCGCGCGAAGTCGGAATCGAAGTGAAGATCAGAAAAAGTGCTGTCGACCGCGTGACCCATCGCTCCATAAACCTAGAGAACCAGCCCGATGACGAACACGGTGACTCCGACCGTCCACAGAACTGCGACCCCCGTAACAAACCCAATCAAGAGGAGAATTGATCCAAGAATAATCACCAAGCCCCCAGCGCTCGTACCGGCTTAGAGAATTGACAACTTCCGGATCGCCCCAGCTGCGGGGAGCCCACCGAAAAACAGACGATCGTCGGTGAGAGCTCGGCGCACCAGCCAACGACCGCTCTCCGCTCCTCGTAAAAACCGCGAAGGTGCCCGGTCTGGGCGTCTTCTCAACCAATTTGCAGGAGGTCGGGACCGCAGTCCATCGCGACGAATGGCGAACCGAACAGGCTCAGCACCACCTTTGAAGGAGTCCGTGCGAGTGGCGTATCGTCGGCGCTATCGAGTTAAGTCTGAATCGACGCCCGTTACTTGCGTCGACCAACCGGCACAACGGGTGAAACGAAGTGGCAGACTCGTTCTACGCCAGTGCCGACCGAAAGGACAACCGTGAACCCGTCTCGCCTCCTCGTGAGCGTGCCGGACGATCATGTACGGGGCACCCTGGAACATTTGTCGAATGCCGTTGAAATTATTCTTTGGGACATGTCGGGGCCCGCGCCTGTCAACGACATCGACATCGTCGTGCCGCCGTATTTGCGGCCTGTATCGGTGCTCGAACAACTGAATGGCATGCACGTTCGTCTCGTCCAAAGCCAACTGGTCGGCTACGACGGCGTCGAGAACTTTCTCCCCGAGGGCGTCGTCTACGCGAATGCGGCGTCCGTGCACGAGACCTCAACCGCGGAACTTACGCTCGCCCTCATCCTCGCTGCCCAGCGTGGCCTCCCCGATTTCGTGCGCGCCGCGAGTGAGGGTCGCTGGGCGCCCGCGTGGCACGCGAGCCTCGCGGATCGTCGAGTGCTCCTCATTGGCTATGGCGGGGTGGGTAAAGCCATCGAGTCACGTCTACTCCCCTTCGAGGTCGAGCTCACTCGTGTCGCGAGTCACGAACGCATTGATGAGCGCGGCGTCATCTACGACACAGACTCTCTGCCACGACTCCTGCCCCACGCAGAGATCGTGATCGTCGTGGTTCCGCTCACGCCCTCGACCACTCATCTCGTGGACGACGTGTTTCTCTCACACATGGCCGACGGCAGTTTGCTCGTCAATGTCGCACGCGGCAAGGTGGCCGACACTGACGCGCTCCTCAAGCACGCCGAGAGCGGGCGTCTTCGCCTCGCCCTCGACGTCACTGATCCCGAGCCGCTACCTGACGGCCACCCGCTCTTTGCGATGCCGAACGTGCTCATTTCGCCCCACGTCGGCGGCGCGTCGTCGGCCATGCCGTCGCGCGCGGCCCGGCTCATTGAAGAGCAGATCTCGCGGATGATGCGAGATGACGCGCCCATCAACGTCATCTTCCCTCGAGGCGCTGCCTCGTGAGTCGTTCCACGTATCAGCAGTGCGCCGTCCCGCAGTTACCACTAGAAAGGATCTGAGATGTCAACCGACCGATCAACACTGAGCCCCCTTGAGCGCGAGAAGGCGTCCGTCTTCCATTCGTGGTCGGCGCAAGGCTCCATCAACCCGCTCATGATCAAGAGCGCCGAAGGTGTCTACGTGACTGATATCGACGGTACGACCTACCTCGACTTCTCTTCGCAACTCGTCAACACCAACATTGGTCACCAGCACCCGGCCGTCGTACGCGGCATTCAAGAGCAGGCGGGCCTCTTATGCACGATCGCCCCCCAGCACGGCTACGAGTCGCGTTACCGCGCTGCCGAACTGATCTTGGATCACTCCTTTGACGGCGCGGCGAAGGTCTTTTTCACCAACGGGGGCACCGAAGCCGTAGAGCACGCCGTGCGCATGGCGCGCCTGCACACGGGACGCTACAAGGTCCTCTCGGCGTACCGGAGTTACCACGGTGGGACGTCCACCTCGATCAACCTGACCGGCGACCCGCGACGCTGGGCGAACGACAACGGCACCTCGGGTGCCGTGCACTTCTTCGGCCCATTCCTCTACCGATCCATGTACAACGCGACAACTGAGGAAGAAGAGCGCGACCGTGCGCTCGAAAACCTCGAGAGCATTATCCAGTTCGAGGGGCCCGCAGCCTTTGCCGCGATCATCCTTGAGACGATTCCCGGCACCGCGGGCATCATGGTCCCGCCCCCCGGTTTCCTCGCAGGCGTGCGCGAGATCTGTGACCGCTACGGGATTGTTTATATCGCCGACGAAGTGATGTGCGGCTTCGGTCGGACCGGCTCGTGGTTCGCGTACCAAGACCAGGGCGTCAAGCCCGACCTCGTCACGTTCGCGAAGGGCGTCAACTCGGGGTACGTGCCCCTCGGTGGAGTGGTCATCAACGAGGCGATCTCGGCGTCGTTCAACGACCGCGTCTTTCCCGGTGGACTGACGTACTCCGGTCATCCCCTGGCGTGTGCTTCGGCGGTCGCCTGCATCGAGGCCATGGAGAATGAGGGCATCGTCGAGAACGCACGGCGCATCGGCGATGAGGTGCTTCGTCCGGGGCTCGAAGAGCTCGCTGGCAAGCACAAGATCATCGGTGACGTGCGTGGACTGGGCGTCCTCTTCGCCCTTGATCTGGTCTCGGATCGCGCGACCAAAGAACCCCTCGCCCCCTACGGCGGAAGCTCACCGGCGATCAACGAGATTCTCGCGGCGTGTCGCGGCGAGAATCTGCTCATCTTCAACAACTTTCACCGCCTGCACGTGGTTCCGCCCTGCACGGTCACCGACGACGAGGCTCGCGACGGACTCGCACGACTCGATCGAGCGCTCGAAGTCGCCAACAAGTACTACGTCGGGAACTAGCGAGCGCTCGTCGCGAGTCTTCCAAGCACTCCTCAAACCCGGCTGTAGCCGCCGTCGATGGGAATGTTGGCGCCCGTGAGGAACGGCGCCGCGCCGCTGCAGAGGAATGCGGCACTGTCGGCCACCTCCTCGACGGTGCCGAAGCGTCCGATCGGGTGACGCGACAGCAGCACCTTCTCAAAGGCACGTCCATCGTTCATCCCCTCCATGACACCTTCGTGGAGCGCCGTTCGAACGACGCCGGGCATGAGGGTGTTCGAGATAATGCCACGCGGACCATATTCGACGGCGATGTGATCCGAGAGCATGTTGAGCGCGGCCTTCGAGATGTCATACGCACAGTCCCCCGCCCACACGGTGGTGGCGCACACCGAGCTGATGTGCAGCATCGATCCGCCACCCGCGGCGAGCAGGTGCGGGATTGAGAACTTGGAGATGAGAAACGGGCCTCGCGTGTTGACGGCCATGATCTCGTCAAAGCCTTCGATGGGCCAGTCGGCCACGTCGTGCCATTCGTTCGCGTCGATCCCGGCGTTGTTGACGACGGTATCGAGTCCGCCGAAGGCTTCGACCGTCAGCTCAACAATGCGCTGCGCATCCTCGGCGTCGGCGACGTCACCAATGACCGCCACGCATCGACCTCCCGCCGATTCGATCTGGTCGCATGTTGCGCGAACGCGCTCTACGTTGCGACCGCCCACGGCAACGGCCGCTCCCTCATGGGCGAACTTGATCGCGATCGCTTCACCGATACCGCTCGACGCGCCCGTGACGAGCGCTCGCTTTCCTTCTAGTGATCCCATCGTTTCCCCTTTACGCCCGTGACAGTTCGCTGCGCTGGCTGCCGAGACCGTCAATCGCGAGTTCAACGACGTCCCCCGCCTTCAGGTACGGCACGTCGTCGTGACCTAATGAGACGCCCGCGGGCGTGCCCGTATTGATGAGGTCGCCGGGCTCAAGCACCATGAACTGGCTCAAGTACCACACGAGATAGTCGACCGGGAAGATCATGTCGGCGGTGGTGCCGTCTTGGCGAACCACGCCGTTCACGCTGAGCGTGAGACGAAGATTCTGCGGATCGGCGATCTCGTCAGGCGTGACGAGCCACGGACCGAGTGGGTTGAAGGTCTCGGCGCACTTGCCCTTATCCCACTGTCCCCCACGCTCGATCTGAAACTCTCGCTCGGACACGTCATGTGAAAGGGCGTAACCCGCGATGACCTCGCGAGCCGACTCGGGGCTTTCCAGATAACGGGCGCGTTGCCCAATGACTACCCCGAGCTCGACTTCCCAGTCCGTCTTGACCGAGCCTCGCGGGATGAGCACCCCATCGCGCGGACCGACCATGCAGTTAGGAGCTTTCATAAAGATGATCGGCTCATTCGGTATCGGACTGCCGGTCTCTTCTGCGTGGTCGCGGTAGTTGAGTCCAATGCAGACAATCTTTTCCGGCTTCGCGATGGGCGCCCCAATGCGCGCGGAGCTCTCCACCTCATTTAGGGAACCACTGGCGACGATCTCGCTCACGCGAGCGGGCCCATCACTCGACCAAAAGGCCGAGTCGAAATCGCCGAAACCTTCGGGGAGACCCAGCACCCTGCCGTCAGGCGCCATCACCGCCGCGCGTTCACTGCCCGGCTCCCCCACTCGTAGATACCTCATTAGTTTCCCTTCACTTGGTTCGTTCTTGGCGCTCTTTGCCAGCGAGCTCGCTCAACACGCTGACGTAAAGACGCCAGCGCCGCTCTTCGTGCGGAGCAAGTACCCATGACTGATCGGCCGAGGATGCCACTTCGAGCGAGTCATCGCCTGCGTTCGTGGGTTCGACCGCCGCCACAACGTGTTCTGAGAGCGACGCGTTGTCGAGCCAGAGTCCGAGCCATGGCGCATCACTCGACGACCAGCTCCACGCGAGCGTGGCGCCATCGGTGTCGATGAACGACACGCTCACTCGCTCCTCGCTCGCGCGAGCGAAAAGCTTGCGTCCACTCAAAGGAGCAATAACCTCTTCAACCACGAGACCGTCGACGGGCCACTCGAAGGGTGCTCGCTCACCGGAGGCAGTCACTTCGATGAACTCATCCGCGCCCTCGACCACAAGCCGAGTGTCGGGTCGAAGCGCGACGAAGGGATGAGCGGCCCAGAGTAGCTCCAGGGTTCGGGTTCCCGTAGCGAGCGCTCGATAATCGACAACGAGCGCCGCCCCTTCGAGCGTTATCGTTCGCTCGAAGGTGTATCCGAGATCGCTTGAGATGCACATCGTGACGGACGTGGACGACTCGGCGACGAGGTCCCACGATCCTCGCCACAGCTCGCCGTGATCGGGCAGCTCGATGTCGGTGCCCGGTAGGCGACACGCCGTGATTGTCGGCAGCATCTCATCCCAGCCACAGAGGTCGCCTTCGTCGTAGGTCTTCGACCCGTCAGCGGGACCACTCAGGTCATGGTCGGCCACGACGAGCCACTCGCGGGCGCGCGCACGGTCAAAAAGACTGATGATCTTTCCACCCCGTTCGGCCAGGACCGCAATCGACAATTCCTCGGATTGGAGGACCACCCTCGCGGACGCGGAACGAACACTCACCCCTAAATAGCGTTCTGGCTCTCGGGATCAAAGAAGTGCATGCGCTCGGGAAAGACTTTGAAGAGAACGTCGCCGCCGACCTGGAGCATCGCACGCGGTTCGACGCGCGCCACGCCCTCGCCCACGATGTCGATCGCAGCGATGTCCAGACCTTCCCCCACGCTCGCGGCGCGGGCGTCGCCGCCAATTCGCGTCGCGTCAATGGAGAAGTGCACGAGCAGCTCCGAACCGAGCGCCTCGATCTCTTCGACCTTCGCTTTCATGACGACGCCATCGTTCGTTTCACCGGTCGCGACGGGAAGGTCCTCGGCGCGAAAGCCGACAATGACCTTTCGCCCGCGGTACCGGGCCAAGTCAGGAGTGGCCTCATGCACCGCGCGTCCGAGAGCAAGAGACTGCGAGCCGACGCTCACCGTGTCGCCATCGTCGCTCAGCGTTGCTTCGAAGAGGTTCATGGCGGGCGATCCGATGAACGCCGCCACGAAAAGATTTTTCGGTTTTGCGTAAAGCACCTGAGGCTTGTCGCACTGCTGGAGAACACCGAGGCGCATCACGGCGACTCGGTCGCCCATCGTCATCGCCTCGGTCTGGTCGTGGGTGACGTACAACGTTGCGACGCCGATGCGACGCTGAATCCGTCGCACCTCGGTGCGCATCTGAACGCGCAGTTTCGCGTCGAGGTTCGACAATGGCTCGTCCATCAAGAAGATTTTCGGCTCGCGCACAATCGCGCGCCCCATCGCCACTCGTTGGCGCTGGCCGCCCGATAACAGTCCGGGCTTCTGCTGGAGCAGATCGGTAAGACCGAGGATCTCTGCCGCTGCTCCGACCTTCTGCTTGATCACGTCCTTTGGGGTCTTGCGCAGGCTGAGCCCGAAGGCGATGTTCTGCTCGACCGACATGTGCGGATAGAGCGCGTAGTTCTGGAACACCATGGCAACGTCGCGTTCCTTTGACGTCAAATGGTTTGCCACCTGATCGCCGATGCGCAGCGTGCCCGAAGAGATCTCTTCGAGACCGGCCACCATGCGCAACGCCGTCGTCTTGCCACACCCCGAGGGTCCGACCATGACCATGAACTCGCCCTCGGCGACTTCGAAGTCCAGCTCGTCAACGGCTTGAAAGCCATTCGGGTAGATCTTGGAGACCTTTTCTATCGATATTGACGCCATGATGTTCCTTCTCTCAGCATCGAGATCACTCGTCGTGCGTTCGTCATACGGTCCGCCGTTTCACTTCGTCAAAATCGAGGTCAATGCCGAGACCCGGTCCTTCGGGAAGACGCAGCACCCCGTCGTGGGGAACGAAAGGTGAGCGCAGGAGCGTGCCGGAGCGCTTGGACGCGGTGACCGGATATTCGATCAGTCGCTCGCCGGGGAGCGAGGCGACAAGCTGCATGGTCGCCGCCAGTAGGACGTCCGTCGAGAAGCAGTGCGGTATGACCACGGCGCTCGCGGAGTACTCGCGGCACATGGCGGCGATATCGCGCGCGATCGTGAAGCCCCCGCAGCGACCGAGGTCTGGTTGGAGGATGCTCACGCCGGCCTCGATGAGCTGGCGGAAGGGCGGTGTATTCGAATGCGCTTCGCCGCAAGCGATCCGCAGATCCACCGAGCTTGTCAATAAGGAGTACGAGCGGAGATCGTCGGCCTCGAACGGCTCTTCGAACCAGAAGAGATTGAGCGATTCGGTGCGCCGGCAGAACTCGCGAGCGCTGCGCAGCGAGTAATTCATGCCTCCATCGATCATGAGTTTGCGATCGGGTCCCACCACGGCCCTCGCCGCCGACGCAAGTTCGACGTCGCGACCCACATCTCGTCCGAGGGGACCCCAACCGAGCTTGAGAGCGCGGAACCCCTCGTCGACGACGCGTTGAGCGAGTGCGGTCACTTCGTCGGGGGTCTCGGGCATGACCTCGCTCGCGTAGATCTCGATCTCGCGCGACTCTTCACCGCCGAGCAATTGGGTGACGGAGAGTCCCGAGGCCTTCCCGAGCAGATCCCAGAGCGCCATGTCGAGAGCGCTCATTGCGTGCAGCGCCGCACCGTCACGCCCGTAGTGGTAGCTCGCGAGGAACATCTCGTCCCACAGAGGCCGCACCCGCAGAGGATCCTGGCCAATCAACACGTCACGAAGACCGCGCGCGATGGCGTGCGAGGACGGCGTTGTCACGATCTCGCGAGCTACGTACGGGGACGTGTCACCTTCCCCGTATCCGACGAGACCCTCGTCGGTGTGCACGAGCACAAGGAAGGCGTCTTGTGTGCCATCGGCGCGCGAGACGTCAATCTCGCCCGCCCGCAGGACCAGCGCCTCGATCTCGGTGATCTTCACGACATAACCTCCCCTAGGAATTCACGAACGATTTCGCGAGCTTCGTCAACGGACGCTTCCAAGCGCTCAAGCGGAAGTCGCTGGGCGACTGCCGTAATGCTGACCGCACCGTCAGGCACCAGCTTCGACGTCAAGAACAGAGGAATCGCGAGGCAGTTGATACCGGGCTCGTTCTCTTCGCGATCGAGTGCGTAGCCGGACACTCGGATCTGGCCCAGCTCCTGATGCAGGGTCGCGGTCGTCGTGATGGTGTGTTCGGTGTGTTGGACGAGTGCGGGCTCGTGCGTCGCGACGAACTTGTTCACCGACTCCTCGTCGGTCAGCGCGTAGGCGAGTAGGGCCTTGCCGACGCCCGTGCAGTACGCGGGATTGCGGCCACCGATGACCGACGTCATTTGATAGCGCGATGCTGCGGGTTGCACCTTGGCGAGGTAGACCACTTCGGCGCCGTCCAAGATCGCGTAATGACTCGTCTCACCGAAGCGCTCTGCGAGCGCCGAGAGCATCGGTCGGATGCGACTGACCTCATCGAGCTCCTCGTAGTACGAGAAGGCGAGCTTCAAGAGCCCATAACCCAGGCGGTAGCGGCTGTCGCGATCCTGTTCAATCAGGTCCGCCTTACGCAAGACCGCGAGTGCTCGATGCACGCTCGATCGCGGCGCGTTGAGCGCTCGAGCAAGCTCGTTGAGGCCAATGCCCTCGGGGTAGGAACCGAGCACGGTGAGCGTGGCGAGCACTCGCTCGGCACCGCTCAAACTCTTCACCTCGCTCGAGGAACCAATGTCCTTTACTTGACTGGCTTTCATCGCACCCCCCGCGTCCAGACGGTCACTCTACCCAGGTGTCGCTGAAATGGGAACAGTGTTCCGGTATCCGAAACTGGGATGGTAGCTGATGTTGTGGTCGATGGCATTGGTATGTCTCTCTAGAACGTCGCCGTGAGTCCGCCGTCAATGCGAATGACCTGGGCGGTCACGTACGTGTTGTCAGAGGAGCAGAGCCATGCGACGAGCCCCGCAATGTCGTCGGGGGTGCCCGCGCGACCGAGTGGCAGCTTGCCCGCATCGACGTAGATCCGGCGAAAGGCGTCCGTCGTCGACTCGAGTACGCCGCCCACCATCGCCATCTCGGTGTCGACAAATCCGGGAGCGACGGCGTTGCAGAGGACGCCCCGGTCCGCATATTCGAGGGCGAGCGTTCGCGTCGCCTGATTGAGCCCGCCCTTGGCGACGTCGTAGGCAAGTCCGCCACGTTCGCCGAACTCTCCGTGGATGCTCGTGACGTTGACGATGCGGCCGTATCCTCGGCTCGCCATCAACTCTGCGGCCGCTGCCGCCATCACGATGGGTGCGTCGAGGTCGACGGTAAGAACGCGTCGATAGGTGTCGAGAGAAAACGAGGCCGGATCGATGCGCTCGTAGATGCCTGCCACGTTGACGAGAGCAGTCAACGGGCCGTAGGTCTCTTCGATCTGGTGGAGGCACGGAGCGATCGCATCGAGCTCGGACAGATCGAGACTCTCCATGGCAAAGGGAGCGTCGTAGCGTCCCACTCGGTCGACGCCGATGACCGTACGTCCGTCGAAGTGCAGACGCTGGGCGACGGCCCGACCAATGCCGTTCGCCGCTCCCGTGACCACCACCGCGCCGTTCCAGGTTGCCGTCATCATCGAACCGCCCCCGAGAGCATGCCGCGGATAAAGACACGCGCCGTCACTAAGTACAAGATCAACGTGGGGAGCGCGCCGAGTAGCAGGCCCGCCATCAAGACCGGAATGTCCGAGGTGAACTTTCCACTGAGCTGAGCGAGCGTCGGCGTCACCATCTCGGTGTTCGGCGCATGCAGGAGCACGAGACTGATGAAGAGGTCGTTCCAGATGTTGAGGAAGGTGAGGATGCCGACGGTGATGATCGCGGGCTTGCCAATGGGCAAGATCACGCGCCAGTAGACCTTGAACCAGCTCGCACCATCAACCCGCGCCGCTTCGACGACCGAGTTGGGAATCGAGCGGAAGTTCGAACGCAGCAGGTACGTCCCGTAGGGGATGTTGATCGCGGTGTAGATGAGGATCGCCGGTGCGAAGTTGTTGGCGAGGCCGGTTCGTGCAACTTCCACGTAAAGCGGCAGCAGCACGACAATGCCCGGCATGAACATGATCATCAACATCGTCCAAAACAGCACGTTGCCGGCCTTGATGGGCACCTTCGTGAAGACGAACGCGGCGAGTGACGAGGCAAAGGTCGCGAGCAACACTGCGGGCACAACCACGATGAACGAGTGAAGGATGCTCTGCAGAAAGGGAATCTGGGAGAACAGCGAGTGATAGCTCGCGAGCGACCAGTGCGTCGGCAGACCAAACGGGTTGACCTCGTAGGCCTGGGACGTTCGCATCGAGTTGAGCGCCATGAACAGCAGCGGATACACCGTCGAGATCCCTACCAATGTCAGTACTACGAAGACCAGGCCGCGGGAGATTCGTGACTGCATAGCTAGGACCCCTACTGAACTTCACGGTTGGGAAAGAGCTTCACCTGGGCGACCGTGAGGGTGAGGACGATCAGAAACAAGAGCAACGCGAGCGCGGCGCCGTAGCCGAACTGGCCGTTCTCAAAAGTGGTGATGTACGTGTAGTAGTCAACGGTGGTTGTCGAGAATCCGGGGCCGCCGGCGGTGATCACGAAGACGAAGGCGAACAGCGACGTGAAGGTGTAGATGACGTTGATGACGCTCAAAAACTGCAGCGATCCCGAGATCATTGGAATGGTGATCGAGCGAAGCCGTCGCCACCAGGAGGCACCGTCTATCGCCGCAGCGTCATAGAGCGCCGTATCGACCGTTGACATCGCCGAAAGAATTACGACCATGCCAAAGCCGAACGAGGCCCAGACGAGCGCGAGGATGACGACCCAGCGAGCCGCCCAGGGATTCGCGAGCCACGAGAAGTTCCCGAGGCCGACAGGGCGAAGGATCACGTCGACGATCCCACCCGGCAGGAAGAAGGTGCTGAAGAGCACACCGATGATGACCGGAGATAGCACCATTGGAATAAAGAACAGGAATCGAAAGACTTTCCAGCCGAGCACCTTCTCGTAGACCAGCACGGCCGTCACGAGCGACGCCGCCAAGATGAGCGGCACCGAGATTAAGAAGATCAGCGAATTGACGAGAACTGACGCGATGATCGGGTTATGGAAGATCAGCTCAAAGTTCTTGAACCCAATGAAATCACTGGTGACGCCATCCCAGTTGGTGAAGCTGTGATAGATCGTCGCGCCAATCGGCAGCACCATGAGCCCGAGCACCAAGAGCGCCGCGGGTATCAACGCGACGTACGAAAAGACGTTGCGTCGCTTACGAGTCCTCTCGGGTGCTCCCGATGATCCCTCGCTCGACTCGACGTCGGACTTTAAGACCATCTAGCTGTCTCCCCGGAGTCGTTCGTCGGGTCGACCGACTCCGGCGTCAACGTCGTGGGGCTCATCCGGTTGCGGCGGTGGCCAGGTAGCTCTTCATCTGGGACTGCATGCTGGACGCAGCGCTCTGGGGACTCAACGACCCCGCGAAGGCACCGTTGTTCGTCTGGTACCAGTACGAGTCAATGCTGCCCGGCATGATGTTGTCGAATGCCTCGTCGAGCGCGTAGTGGTCCTTCGAGATGAACGTGTTCAATTCCGACAACAGGGGCTGCGCGGCGGTAAACGAAGCGGACGGAGTAAAGCCCACGTTGTTCGGCAGCTGACCGAGCTCGTTCACGGACGCCAACTGCACCGGCGTGGTCGTCAAAAACTTGATGAGCTTCACGTCGTCGGCGGTGTGCGTCGAATTCTTGAAGATCACGTAAGCGTTGTTCGGTCCGCCCGACAGAGACTTCGGGTCCTTCGATCCAGTCAGTGCAGGCACCGGAAACAGCCCCACGTTTGAGTGGAGGCCCGCGGCGATCTGCGTGTCGTAGTACTGACCCGTGATGGTCATCGCAGCATCGCCCGCCGCGAAGTTCGCGATACCCGTCGTGTAGGTGAGCGTCACGGCGTTCGAGTTCGTCAACCCGTCCGCGTAGAGACCGTGCCACGCCGTGTACGGCTTAATCAACTCATTCGTGTCGAGCGACGACTTACCGGTGTACATGTTGAGGACGCCCTGATTGCCGTCAAGCATTGACATCATGGCATCCATCGTCCACGCACCGAAGTACCCTTCCTTCTCGCCGAACTCAAAGGGCGTGATGCCCTTGGTCTTCAGCTTCTTGGCGTCAGCGACGAGCGCCGTCCAGGTCGTCGGGGTCGTCGTAATGCCGGCCTTCGCGAAGTCCTTCTTGTTGTAATAGACGGTGTAGTAGTAGCCCTTGCCGTAGGGCACGGCGTACACGGTGCCCTTGGTCGCAAAGTTCTTTGTCACAAACTGCCAGCCGGTCAGTGAGTTGATGTAGGCCTGGCCGAGGAGCTTGTTGAGCGGATCCAAGAACTTGGCGTTCTGGAGCACTTGACCACCCACGTAGAGCTGACCGATGTCGGGCGTTGTGCCCGCGAGCTCGGAGGACTGGAGCAGGGTGTCAAAAGCAGTCGATGACGCCATTGGCTCTTGGACGATCTTCACATTGATGTTGGGGTTCGCCTTCTCGAAGAGATTGACGCCCTTTGTGAGGAACGACTTGGACGGTGCCACGCCCACCGACCCGGCCGCCAATGGGTCGTTCCAAATCGTGATCGTGACCTTCGAGCTCGCGCCCGCTCCGGTCGCGACGAGTCCAACGCCAGTGAGCGTCGCGAGTGCGAGTCCCACTGCAGCCAACCGGCGGCAACGAGAGGTCTGCCACCCTTTCCCCTTGAGACTAACCATGACGCCCCCTGTTGTTCCAATAATTGGAACTAAGTTCCAATAAGTGTCAGGCACCTTATGTGACGACGTGGGTCTTGTCAAGTAGGGGGCAGGCTATGAGCACTGCGAAGCGCATCGATTCAGAGCTTCAGATACATGACATGTAAGCCGACAAGGCCGTGCTCGCGATGGTCGAATGCCTCGGGGATCGTCGTAAGGATCTCAAAGCCCAAACTTCGCCACAGCCGCACCGCCGCGACGTTCGTTTCGACGACAGCGTTGAACTGCATCGCCGAGTAGCCCGCGTCCCTCGCCCAGTCCACGACGTAGCGACCAAGGTCGGAACCAATGCCGTGACCTTGATAGTTCGGATCGACCATGAAGCTTGCAGACGCCACGTGCGCTCCGCGACCCGGTCGATTGGGACCCATCTTCGCGGAACCAACGACACGCCCCTCGCGCACGGCCACGATGGTGCGCGCGGGTTCTACCTCCATCCAGAGTGGACGCGCTTCATCACGTGTGAGATTTGCGGGATAGGCGTAGCTGTCGCCGGCCGCGACAATGGCTGCAAAGAACGGGTAGATCACGTCCCAGTCGCCGTCGTTCGCGTCTCGGATACTCACGCCTGAAGAGTACCGGGGCGCCGCCCTAGGGTTGGTGGTCCGCGCACAACGAACGAGGTGGTGACGTGTCAAGCGAACTTCCACGGGTGACGGTCTTCTCGCTCGGCGGAACAATCGCGTCGACGAGCGCGGGCGATGAAGCCCTTGGCGTCGTGCCGCAGCTCGACGCCCGTGATCTGGTCTCGGCCGTACCCAAGCTACGAGACATCGCCACATTTGAAACGGTGGGCTTTCGACAGACATCCTCGGGCGATCTCACGCTCATCGACCTGGCGGAGTTGGCGCGCGAGATCGATCGCCGATTTGATGACGGCGTCGTTGGAGTCATCGTGACCCAGGGAACGGACACGATTGAAGAGGTGTCGTTCGCCCTCGAGTTACTGGTTGCCGGTTCGCAACCAGTTGTCGTCACCGGAGCAATGCGCGACGCCACCAAGCCCGGCGGCGACGGCCCCGCGAACTTGGTCGCCGCCGCCTGCGTTGCCGTGTCGCCCCAGTCAAGTGGCCTCGGGACCGTGGTCGTCCTCAACGATCAGATCCACGCGGCGCGATTCGTGCGAAAGACGAATACGTCAAGTCCGTCGACATTCGAATCGCCAACTGCGGGGCCGATCGGCTGGATCGTCGAGAACCGCGTGCGCATTGCGTTGCGCACCTCTTCGCTCAAGGGACTGCTCGAACCGTCACTGGACTTCGTGCCCGACGTGGCCCTCTTCGAGTTCGCGCTCGGTGACGACGCACGGCTCCTTCGCTACGTCGATACGGCGCAGTACGCGGGGATCGTCATTGAGGGACTGGGAGGTGGGCACGTGCCCTCGCGTGCCGTGCCGGAGCTCACGCGACTCGCCTCAATGATGCCGGTCGTCCTTGCTTCTCGAACCGGGAGCGGAGACGTCCTCGCATCTACCTACGGCTTTGAGGGATCGGAGATCGATCTCTTGTCGCGAGGGCTGATCAGCGCCGGCTTTCTCGACGGCAGAAAGGCGCGGATCTTTCTTTCGTACCTCTTGGCGAGCGGTAATGACGTCGATGCGGTACGAACGGCGTTCGCTGACATCAACGACGCGCTGACCGGCGCGTAAAACTCAACGCCGATTCGCTCGAGCGTCGAAGGAATTGCGCACCATAAGTGCTACGTAGAGCGAATAGCGCGACTCAGGCGACTCCAGATCGCAGTTCAAGACCTCTTCAATACGCGACAGCCGGTGATACAGAGTGGCGCGGTTCATGAAGGTGGCAGCTGCCGTCGCTGACTTGTTGCCGCCCGCATCCAAGTACGCGCTCAGCGTGGCGAGCAGATCGGTGTGGTGTCGCTCGTCATACGAGAGCAAGGGACCGAGTTCACGTTCCGCGTAGCTCTGTAGTCGAGGGTCGTCGCGGAGCAGATAGATGAGTCCACGCAGGCGAATGTCTGATGTCGTGACGTAGAGACGATGCTTCGGCAGACTCTTCGCCGCGTCAGCGGCTTCGGTCGCCTCGGCGAAGCACTGACCGAGGTGATCGATCGCATTCACGATGGAGCCAACCCCAATGACGACCGATCCAGGTGGCGCCAGCTTGGCGGCCCGTGCGTGAACCGCTCGAGAAACGGGGTCAAGAAGGTTGCGCACTCGTACTTCGGTGGGCGCGGTCACTACGACACCGAGCCGCCCCGGCTCGAGGAGACCGACGAGTCCGGCGCACCCGACGTCGGTGAGAGCGGCTGACGTCGCGGCGATTTCATCTCTCGCTCGAGCGTGACGTGCGATGTCGGAGAGCGGTGCCTCGCACTCGAATTGGAGCACCATCGCCGCCACGAACTGCCGTCGCATGACGACGCCGAGCGACATCGCGCGCGTGTGAATTTCCTCGGGGGATAAGTAGTTGTGGTTGAGAATGTCGCCGATCAGCGTTCGATGAGTCTGATATTCAAGGAGGTGTTCGTCGCGTTCGATTAAAAGGTGCAGAGCGAGATTGGTTGCGCCGAGCTCGAGAATCGTTTGCTGGAGCGCGGTCGCGGGGGCGGCGCTCATGAGAATCAATCGTCCCCACGCCTGGCCTCGTGCCGCCACCGGGGTCGTGAGCCAGTGCTCCCCGTCACTCAACACGCACGCTCCGCTCGCGCTGGCTTCTCTCGAGCGATACTCCCAGTTCTCAAGGCGAGCCGTCGCGCCGTGCGCGCCGTCGAAGACGAGCACGTGCCGCGCAAGGTTCTCGAACACGGTCGGACATCCCGAGAGGGCGGCGACGTGGTGGACGATGTCCTGAGGGGTCGAGGCCTGAACCGAGAGCGAACGAAAGGCCCGATGAGCTGCTTCTCCGAGTTGCAGTTGGCGGATTTGGTCGTTCACGATGATCGAGTGAACGGCTTCGGTGATAGCAACGAATGCCACTTCGGAGTGCAACGCGATGAGCGGCAATCCGTAGTCGTTGGCGCTGCGCACTAGAGCGCTCGGTAACGTTTGGAAGCGGCGACCGAGCTCAAAGATGACGCCCGTTGCCTGAGCACGCGCGAGATCGGCGACATATCGCGCGAGTCCGGCGTCGGTCTCAGGAAGTGCGACGCCGGTCGTGAGGACCAGTTCGCCCCCCTGAAGGAGCTGTCCAATATCGGCGAGTTCGCTGACGTGCGCCCAGCGCACATGTCGGTGCAGGCCTTCTGAGCCCGCCTCTACGGTCGGACGACCCGCCCGCACTTCAGGTAGGGCAAGAACGTCAGCAACCGTGGGCCATTCCGCATAAATAGCGTCGGCCATCACAACCTCAGCAACAGCCCCCGACTCCACAAAAATCGAGTCTAGGCACTTTGTCGATATTCGTAATGAAAACGCGACGAGATGATCACCGTGAGACCATTTAGTGGGCGGTCGACTATCTCTGTTCACTCGAGAGCCGAGGGAGCGCGGCGGTATGCCAAGATCGTTCGGGCCGAGCGAGGGAGAACGATGATTGGTACGGCGTCGCAGTGGGCAAGCCCGCAACCTTAATCGCAATCCCCGCACTCAGTTCATTTGACATCGTGCGACGTCAAGTACGCCCGACGCACGTGATCTCACGTGATCTCACGTGAGATCACGTGGTCGCATGGTCGCTGAAGCGCCCGCGAGTCCAATGACGTTTCAGTGGCCTAACGAAGAGTCCTCGCTCGTCGACGGCACTCGAGCGAAGGGGTTGCCCGACGCGGCGTGGTTGCGAAGCTGAGTCGAGCTACGTCGCTCGAACCTGCATCCAAATCAATTCCGTGCCGGTGTGACCGGGTGCCTCGATCGTGCGAGCCTCCTCGCCGAGCAGTCGATAGCCGATTTTCGGCGGCACGCTCGCGCTCGCAGCGTTCCCCTTATCCATTCGAATGATGACCCGATTCACGTCGAGATGCAGAAACGCTGCGTCGGTGAGAGCTTTGGCGGCAGCGCTCGCGTATCCGCGGCGCGTGCGGTCGGTGCGCACCCAGTAACCAATCTCGACGTCCGTCGTGTCACTCACCACGCGGACGTCGCACGAACCCACGAGCTCTCCTGACAACAGTTCGATCATCGCGAAGGTCCACGTCATGTCGTTATCGAAGAGTGACCCTGCTGCGTCAATGAAGTCAGCAAAATCCGCCCGGGTGGGCACGCCCTCCGCCCAGGTCATCCATTCATGCAACGCCGAGAAGCTCACACTGGCGGCCGCAACCATCTCATCGACGTGACCAGGCGTCAAGCGGTTGAGCGCGAGGGCGCCTGCGTCGAGGTGAGCGGGGAGGAGCGCCATTCGCTCATTATGACCGAACGAACGCCGCGCGAGGGCGTTGTCACCAGGCGGTGCGACGGCCTCGACGACTGTCGCGACCCAGCGGTAATTTGGATCGGGCACCGCGATCGACGGGGTGCGGCGGGGAGCGCCATGGCAAGAGAACGACGCAACGTCTTTGGCGAGGCGGTAGATCAATACGCAAACGCTCGGCCCGGATACCCCGCACAGCTCATCGATGACGTTTTGGCGTACGGGGACCCCGTCGGTGATGTGCTGGAGGTCGGCGCCGGTACCGGTAAGGCGACGATCGCCTTCGCGGCTCGCGGTGTGACGCTCACTTGTCTCGAGCCCGACCCCCGGATGGCTGCCCGACTCGAGATCGAGTGCGCGTCGTTCCCCGATGTCTCAATTGTGATCGCGGGACTCGAGCAGTGGGTTTCGCCGTCGCCGTTTGACGCGCTCATTGCGGCGCAGTCGTGGCACTGGGTCGACCCGGGTCGCCGCTGGGATCTCGCGCACCACGCAGTGCGCACCGGTGGGACCATCGCGCTGTTTTGGAACAAGTACGTCGTCGGCGATGATGAGCTGCGCGGCGAACTTGAGCAGATAGATCGTCGCTTCGACGTCGACAACGGCTCGTCGCCCAATGGTGTGACGACCGCGACGTTCCCCGAAGAGATCGTTCTCGAAGAGGGATGGCCCGCCTACGATCTCGCGAGCGACGCCCGGTTTGAAGATCTGGTGAGCCGCCGCTATCACCGAACACAGACTTACTCAACGGCGACGTACCTCGACCTCCTCGCGTCCACGTCGTCCTATCGCATCGTTGACGACAGTGCTCGCGACGCACTGATGGTCGAAGTCGCGAGTGTCATCGAGCAAAGTGGCGGAGAGCTGGAACTCAGTCTCATCACTGACTTGTTCCTCGCCCACACGACTTGAGCGAATGCTTAAGCGTCAACTCGCTTTCAAATAGCGATCGAAGAACTCGATGATGCGAACGCGAGCGTCAGCTGCTGCCGATTCGTCGTAACCCTGTCCGACGAGTCGCCCCAAGACCGCGATGAGAATTCCGGGCGCACCGCCGTGCTGATTGAGGAAGCCGTGCCCCGCGTCGGGGTATTCCTTGACGTCGTGGGCGACGTTATTTAGCGTGAGGGAATGCTCGAGTCGAGCAGCACGGCCCTTCAGCGTTCGGTCCTTTGCCCCATAGCTCGCGACGACCGGGCACGCACCAGCAAGGACGTCGTCGACATCCTTCGGCACGTCGCCGTAATTCACGCTCGAAGCGCCATAGTGTCCCTCCGGCGCGAGCAACAGGGAAAAACCGCCGCCCATGCAGTAGCCAATGACGCCGACGCGACCGTTGCAGTCTGGGTTCTCGAGCAGCGTCGTACGCGCCGCGTCGATGTTGTCGAAGGTCTTGCCCCGACGGGCTCTCAGGTCAAGGAACATCGAGCGCAGACACGAGAGCTTCGAACCCTGCGAATAGAGGTCGGGGCCGAAAGCGAGGTATCCCGACGCCGCGAGCCACTCGCACTGGCTCCGCAAATCGTTACTCGCGCCAAAGACGTCGTGGATAACCAGGACTCCCGGCCATGGCCCGTTGCCCACCGGTCGCGCGAGATATCCGCGAAAGCTCCCGTGCGGGGAGGAAAAGGAAACCTCGGCCATGTCGCTCCTCGATCGCGCCGTCTACCTTGTGCCCAACTTCCTAGCCACACTGTCACAACAACGACAACCGCTATTACGATGTTTGTATGCCGAAAGCAACCTTATCGAACAGCGCGGCGGCAGACCCTTCTTCCGAGGACCTCGCCCGCGTTGCCGAAAGCCTTTCGACACTCTCTCGAGCCTTTACGCTCGCCCGTCCTCACGAAAACCTGCTGAAGGAAGCCGGCGTTCGACTCGATAGGGCTGGCTCGGCTCTGCTGTTCAAGCTCTCTCGGCACCGCAGCGAGCCGCTGCGCGTGAGCGATCTCGCTGAGTTGCTCGGCATCGACACGCCGTCCGTGACGCGCAAAATTCAGCAGCTCGAACGACTCGGTTACGTCACGAGCGTGACTGACCCCGAGGATAAGCGCGCGAAGCGCATTAGCCTCACTCGCAGCGGCGAGAAGACGATCGAGCGAATGCTGTCCGCAATTCACAACCGCCTTGCGCGACTCTTCACCGAGTGGACGAGTGAGGAATTGACATCATTTGTCGCCTCGCTCGAACGATTTGCCACGTCCCTGACCAATGAAATGGAGAATGACCGTGACTGACGACTTAGTAAACGCCGTCGACGCACCGGAAGACCACGAGTTCACAAAAGAGGAGCACCGCCGCGTCCTGGTCATCCTCTTTGCGCTCATGCTCGGGATGTTCCTCGCGGCGCTCGACCAGACCATCGTCGCCACCGCATTGCCAACGATCTCGGCTGACCTTCATGGTCTCAACCACCTCGCGTGGGTGGTCACCGCCTACCTGATCACGTCCACCATCACGCTCCCGCTGTGGGGCAAGTTCGGTGACCTTTACGGGCGCAAGAAGTTCTTTCAAATCGCAATCGTCGTTTTCCTTGTCGGCTCGATGCTGTCGGGACTCTCGCAGAACATGCTCGAGCTCATCTTGTGCAGAGCGCTGCAGGGGGCCGGAGCGGGTGGACTCATGGTCGGTTCGCAGTCCATCATCGGCGACGTCATTCCTCCGCGCCAACGTGGTCGCTACATGGGCTACTTCGGAGCGGTCTTTGGCCTCTCGAGCATCCTCGGACCTCTCGCGGGAGGTTTCTTCACCCAGCACGTCTCGTGGCGCTGGATCTTCTACATCAACGTGCCCATCGGCGTCGCGGCGCTGGTCGCCATCGCGCTCGTGCTCCACGTACCAGTTCGCAAGGTGCACCACAAGATCGACTGGCTGGGGACCGCGCTGCTCTCCGCGGGCGTCGTCGGACTGATTCTCATTACGACATGGGGCGGGACCACGTACGCGTGGGGTTCTGGGATCATCGTCGGCCTCGCAATCGCAAGCGTGGTGCTGCTCGCGATCTTTGTGGTGGTCCAGTCGAAGGTCGCCGAGCCGATCATTCCACTCGACCTCTTTCGCAATAGAACCTTCAACGTCGCTGCAGCAGTCGGCTTCGTGATTGGCTTCGCCATGTTCGGCTCGATCGTGTACCTACCGCTGTATCTCCAGATCGTTCATGGTGCTTCGCCGACTCTGTCCGGCCTCGAGCTGTTGCCCATGGTGGCCGGCATGCTCATCACGTTCGTCGTGAGCGGCCAGCTCGTCTCTCGCACCGGGCGTTACAAGATATTCCCGATCCTCGGCCTCGCGGTGTCCACCGTCGGTTTCATCTTGCTCGCGCGCCTCGGGGCACACTCGTCCTTTGGCTTTGCCGCGATTGGCATGTTCATCGTCGGCCTTGGTCTCGGACTCGTTATGCAGGTCCTCATCGTGGCAGTCCAAAACTCCGTGCCGCACTCCCAGCTCGGCACCGCGACCGCGAACGCAACGTTCTTCCGCACCATTGGTGGTGCGTTTGGTGTTGCGATCCTGGGAGCAGTCTTCAACACGCAGCTCCTCTCTCACCTACGCGCCACGGCCCCCGCGTCGCTCCTCAAGCGCATCGGTGGTGGCGACATCTCAGAGAACCCGGCGCAGATCAGTCATCTGCCTCTCGCCGACCGCACGCTGATCATCAACGCCTTCAGTCACACTCTGCAAACAGTGTTCATCGTGACGGTTCCGATCGTGGTCGCAGCATTCATCGCCAGCTTGTTCATGAAGGAGATTCCGTTGCGTCAAACGGCGCACAGCAACCTCGCCGAATCGGACAAGAACACGCTGGCCTTCGACGCACCGGGTGAGTTTCCCGGGCTGTAGGGACTAACTTGCAGCGTTCGCCTCGAGTTGTGCGAGCACTTGCGCTTCGGTCGCCGCGCCTGGTGGCCGGTGTTCGCGGGCCATCTCATTGGCGAGTCGCTGCAGCAGCTCATTGACGGGTGTCGCCACGCCACAGAGCCGACCCCGAAGGACGATCTCCCCGGTGATGTAGTCGGTCTCGACGGTGCCGGTGCCGCGAACGAGGCTCTGCCACGTTGAGCCACCGCCGCGCTTCATCGTGCCCGGGGATGACGTTGTGAGCAGCTCCCCTCGACGAGCACGGTCCTCCTCGCTTCCGACGAAGTCGATGCCTGCGGCGTCCAGCACATCCATTCCTTCTTTGACCGCTCGACGCGACAGTTCCGTCGCTGGTTCGTCGGTGCCGCAGATGGCTTGGACGGCATTGTTGAGGTTTAGCAGCAGCTTCCCCCACTTCCAGCGAGCGATGTCGTCGCGAACGATGGACTGGAACGTCGCGTCGTTGAGCGCCGCCGCGAGCGCCACTGCACGCTCGTCGTGACCGCGGGGCCAGAGCCCGATGTCAAGCAGACCGGTGATGGGCGAAGAGTTCGCCTGGACTACGCCAGGGTTGAGGTGCGTCGCGGGACACATGACGCACACTCCGTAGACGTTTTCAAACATGCGCAGCGCCACGCGCTCGTTCTCGACGCCGTTCTGCGCGCACACGATGCCAACCCCTGGAGGGACTGAATCAGCCAGATCCGTGAGCGCGCCCCTCGTGTCCTGACTCTTCACGGTCAGAATCACCACGTCGTCCGCGTTGAGCGCGACGTCCGACAGGTTCTCAACGACAGGGACCCTCAAAGTGACGGCCTCGTCGCGCGTCTCAAGACGAAGGCCGCTCCTCGAAAGTGCGCGGAAGTTGTCCTCGCGTGCCACCAAGGTGACGTCGCAGTCGTGTTGGAACAGCCTCGCGCCGATCACTCCCCCAATAGCCCCGGCACCAAACACGACTATGCGCATACCCATCCTCACCACGCCGACCAAGCGGCTCCGTTGTGTGTATCCAACGTCTAACGCCTTTTCGCGAGAATCGTACGCGCAGATCTTCGAAACGTCAGGACATGTTCGCCCGTACCGCTTCGAGGTAGCGTTTCGCGCGGCCCGTGCTGGTGAGTTCGACAACGCTGAATCGGCCCGCATAGCGAACGAGCGCGTGGTCAAGAAGTGGACGCGCATCGTAGGGAAAGCGCCAGACCCAATGCAGAAACGAGATGTCTAAACGCTCGGGGCATCCGGCTGCTTGCGCGTCGCGGTGCCAGTTCAGGGCCACGCGCTTCAACACTCGGTAGACGCACACGCGTCGCGAGGGAGAAAGCACGATCACGGTATCGACTCGGTCAAGGCGCAGGTCGTAGGTGCCTGAGTAGTTGCCTTCGATGATCCAGCGCTCGTGGACAACCAGCTCGCTTTGAATGGCGCGCCACTCATCAGGTGGAGTCTCGACCCAGCCGGGACGCCAGTAGTACTCGTCGAGATGAAAAAGGGGAAGGCCCGTAATGTGCGAGAGTTCGCTCGCGAACGTTGACTTCCCTGAGCCTCCAGAACCAACGACGGCTACGCGATTCATCGGCCGAGCGTACCTTCTGGTCCACTCGAGCCAACGTCGCGAGCGCTACAACTTGATAGCGACTCCAGCACTGAGATGCGTCCATGGCTTCGGTCCCCGTACGGGACCTTCCTCGCTCCAGAGCATTTCGAAGCCCGCCTCTCGCACGAGCTCGAGCGGTCGCCTCGTGAGGTCACACCCAAATACTTTTCGCTGCAGCGGATCGATCATGCGCTGCGTCATCGACAGCACGAATGTCGGCGCTAGGCCGTGTTCAAGAAAGTGATATTGACCTCCGGGCTTTAACACTCGCCACACCTGGCGCAGCACGAACCCCGGATCCTCGACACTGCACAACGTGAAGCTCGACAGCGCCATGTCACAGGACTCGTCCGCGAGCACGAGGGCGTGCGCGTCGTTGCCCGCGATCTCAACAGGCACCATGGCATCACGAATGCGCTTTTGTGCCAGCTTGATTGCAAGAGCGGAACGCTCGACTGCATAAACGTGATCGAGCTTCGTCGGATAGAACGGCACGTTCAGTCCTGATCCGAAACCAATCTCAACGATCGTGCCACTCAATCCCTCGCACACCATCTGGCGCCACGGCGCGAGCCGCGAGGAGGCACACGCTCGATGCAGCAGTCGCGGAGCGACGTGATCGCGGTAGTACGCCATGAGCTGAACCTACCCGTCTTTCTTCCCAGCACGTGTAAACGAACGCGCTGCACACGAGCACCCAAAACGAGCAGATTCGCGCCCTATATTGAACGGATAGCAACCGAAGCCCAGCCCCGTTCGAGGACTCACCCAGTTCGTCGCGTCATCGCGGTCGTTGTCGCTGGACTCAGTCTCTACGTCCTCATGCCCGCCCTCGTGAATGTCGTTTCGTCGTGGCCGCGACTGCTCACACTCGGGCCGTGGTGGTTGGTCATAGCGTTCTTCGCCGAGGCGGCGAGCTTCGTTTGTCAGATGGCGCTCCTCCGTCTCGTCCTGCGCACCAAGAACTGGTTCGCCGTCGTCACGGCTTTTCTCGCCGGCAACTCCGTCACAAACACGCTGCCAGGAGGCGACGCCGTCGGCGCCAGTGTGCAGTACCGCATGCTCGCGGGCACGGGCATCGACACCGTGCAGGCGGCGGGTGGACTCGCCGTCAGCTCCATCATCGGCGTGGGCGCGCTGTTCGCGCTCCCGATCTTCGCGTTGCCGATCATTGTCGGCGGCGAAACGGTGAGCGCCGGACTCGTACACGCGGGAGAGCTCGGCGCCGTCGGCTTCGCTCTGATCGTGGCCCTCGGGGTCCTTGTGCTGAAAAGCGACAGGACGTTGCTGACGCTCGCCAAGATCATCAACTGGGTGTTCTCAAAGATTCCCGGCTACAAGGGTCACCGCCAAAACGCGGACGATCTCGGCCAACGCCTCATCAACGAGCGCAATCAGGTTCGTGTTGACCTTGGGAAGAACTGGTGGAAGGCGATCCTTCTTGTCGCCGGGCGTATCGGCTTCGACTACGGCAGTCTCCTCGCCATCCTGCGCGCCACCGGCACACGACCCAACCCATCGCTCGTCCTGCTCGCGTACGCAGCGACCGCAGTACTCGCGTTGCTGCCGATCACGCCCGGCGGTCTCGGCCTCGTCGAAGCCAGCTTGAGCGGACTCCTCGTACTCGCCGACGTGCCGAGCGCAAATGCCGTCGTCGCCACCCTCGCATTTCGCCTCGGCTCCTACTGGCTTCCCACCATCGCAGGCGGCGTCTGCTATTGGCTGTATCGCCGTCGCTACGGACCACTCCGTCAAAACGCGAACGCAGCCTGAGCGTTGCACACCGACCCCAGGGCTAGCGTGAGCGAGGGAATCTCGAGGCGAAGGGGGGCAAATGACGTTGGAACCTGGTCCTAACGAGGGCGTGCCCACTCGTCGCTCGATGCTCTTCAAGCGCGCCGAGGCGAACAACGTTCCCTTGAAGACGATCCTCACGACGATCGGGATCATCATCCTCGTCTTCTTCGCGGGCAAGATTCTCTATCGTCTTCGCGAGATCCTGCTCTTGATGCTGGTGGGCGGATTCATTGCACTCCTCCTCAACCCGTTGGTGGACCTTCTCCAGCGCTGGAAGCTGCACCGTCGCGGCGCCGCCGTGTTCGTGGTGATGCTCTTAGCGCTCATAGCGTTCGCGGGGCTCGCCTTCGCGTTTGGCTACCCGCTCGTCAACTCGATGACCCACCTCGCCGACAATCTCCCGTCGTACGTCAACAAAGCTGAGCACAACAAGGGCTGGATTGGTCACCTCCTGCACCGCTATCACGTTCAAACGTGGCTCGACAAGAACTCCTCGAAGCTGGTCTCGTTCGCAAAGGGTCTCAGCAAGCCGGCTCTCGCGCTCGGCAAGGGAGCTGCCACCTTGCTGTTGGCGCTCGTCACGATGTTCGCCTTCATCGTGCTCTTACTGCTCGAAGCGCCGAAGATACGCCGATTCAGTCTCAACATGATGGCGCCCGCGAAGAGCGCATGGGTTTCGCGCGTCGGCGCGGAAGTCTCCAAGGTCGCGCTCGGCTACATGCTCGGCAATGCGGCAACGTCGCTCATTGCGGGCGTCGTGGTCTTCATCACGCTCTTCTGCCTCTCCGTTCCCTTCGCGGTGCTCTTCGGCCTCTGGGTCGCGCTCGTTGACTTTCTCCCCCAGATTGGTGGCGCCCTCGCCGGAATTCCGACCGTACTCTTCGCGTTAGTGCACTCGGTCCCCGCGGGAATCATTACCGCCGTGGTGTTCTTGGTGTACACGCAAGTCGAGAATCACGTGCTGAACCCCATCATCATGAGCCGCACCGAACGCATAAATCCGCTGTCGGTCTTCATCGCTATCCTCGTAGGTGCAGAGATTGGCTCCTGGGTCGGTGGGATCTTTGGCGGGTTCGTCGGGGTGCTGCTTGCCATCCCCACCGCGGCGTCCCTCAGTGTCGTGACGCGCGAGATCTGGGGGCTCACCAAGTCGCCCGCAGGCTTTGTGGTGCAAACGTCCAGCGAAGAAGACCCCTCCAGCCCCGAGTAGTTAGAACTGAAAGATGTCCATGTTCACCCCCGATGACCGCGTGCCCTCGTCCGTGCTCGAGGACGCGCTCACTCGCGCGAAAGAACTCATGCGCGCCTCGGCGCGCCCCCGATCACGCCAAGAACGCACTACTCGGCGCAGCTTGCGCCGGCTCTTCAGCGATCCGCGTGCGGTCGATGTAACAATCACGCTTACCGATGAAGTCATGCGCTTCAACTCGCCCGAGAGCGCGGCGATCGCACTGCGAAGCGCGGTAGAGGAGGCGTCGACGAAGGGGTTCGGTGCCCTGAACGCGCTCGGATTGCGAGGCGTCGCCGAGCTGTCACGCGTCGCCCCAAGCCTCGCGCTGCGCATCGTGAACCAGAAGGTTCGCGCGCTCACGGAGAACCTCATTCTCGACGCGGCACCCGCAGCACTGACGAGCCAGTTCCAGCGACATGCACGTGAGGGGCTGCTGCTCAACGTCAACGTGCTCGGCGAGGCGGTACTCGGCGAACACGAAGCGGACGATCGCCTCGAGCGCGTGCTCACCGTCGTTCGTCGAGGCGACGTCAACTACGTCTCGGTCAAGCTCTCCGCGATCGTGAGTCAGCTGCAGACGATCGACTACGACGGTTCGCTCGAACGAGTGGCTGCGAAACTGCGAGTGCTTTATCGAGAGGCGGAGCGCGCTGGAACGTTCATCAACCTGGACATGGAGGAGTACCGCGACCTGGGTCTCACGCTCGCTGCGTTCATGACCGTGTTGAGCGAGTCCGAGTTTCTCAACCAGCACGCGGGCATTGTGCTCCAGGCGTACCTTCCGGATTCGCACGCGGCACTCGAGGAACTCATCGCATTTTCCAAACGCCGTCACCGCGAGGGCGGGGGCATCGTGAAGGTTCGACTCGTGAAGGGTGCGAACCTCGCCATGGAGCACGTGGAAGCAGAGCTCCACGGGTGGCTCGCCGCGCCTTACGGCTCCAAAGCCGACGTTGACGCGAGCTACCTACGACTCCTCGACGTCGCGCTACGCCCCGAGCATGCGAAATCGTTGCGCGTGGGCGTCGCGAGCCACAACCTCTTTCACGTGTGTTGGGCGCTCGAGCTCGCAAAATCGCGTGGCGTGCTCGAGCAGTTAGACGTGGAGATGCTCGAGGGGATGGCGAATGCGGAAGCTCTCGCGCTCACGAAGGCCGGCCAACCCGTCCTGCTCTACGCGCCCGTCACTCGCCGCGACGACTTTGCCGCGGCGGTCGCCTATTTGGTGCGCCGTCTGGACGAGAATACGGCTCCCGAGAACTACCTGCGCGCCGCGCTCTTCATTGCGAGTGACCAACATGTCTACCGCGACCAAGAACAGCGCTTCCTTCGCGCCTTGGATGCTCGACACACCATCAGTGTCGAGCCGCGCCGACGCCGACTGATTCCGTCGTCCACGCGCTTTGACAATGAGCCTGACGGCGATCCAACATCCGAACCGTACGTGCGAGAAGTTGCGACTGCGATCGCCCACGTGCGCGCAAAGTCGGACGACGTGATCGACACGCTCGCCCACCTCGAGCACCCTGGTCCGCCAGATTACGAGGATGGACACGACCCGAACGACCACGGACGTTCGTGGTATCGCTATCGCGTGGCGGGCATCAGTGACATCGACCAGGCGCTCGAGTTCGCGAGCTCGGGCTTTGCCACATGGCATGGTCTTGCACGCGACGAGCGCCAGGCCATCTTGCGCCGCGGCGCTGACGTGATGGCGTCTCGGCGGGCAACGACCATCGCCGTCATGTGTCGTGACGGGGGCAAGACCGTCGCTGAAGCGGACCCCGAGGTGAGCGAAGGAGTCGACTTCGCTCGCTTCTACGCCGATCACGCACCCAGTGACGATCGTTCGACGCCGCTCGGCGTGGTACTTGTTGTGCCGCCGTGGAACTTTCCCTACGCCATACCCGCCGGCGGGGTACTCGCCTCGCTCGCGGCGGGCAACGCTGTGATGTTGAAGCCTGCGCCAGAGTCCGTCGCCGTTGCCTATGAGCTGGTGAACCAACTCTGGGATGCAGGAGTGCCGCGCGAGGTCCTACAAATGATTCCGACGCGCGACGACGAGGCGGGACAACATCTCGTCACTCATGTGGGCGTCAGCGCTGTCGTGCTGACGGGCTCATTCGAAACTGCCGCGCTGTTCACGTCATGGAAACCGTCGTTGCGCCTCCTCGCCGAGACGAGTGGCAAGAACGCCATCATCGTGACCGCGAGCGCTGACGTCGATCTCGCGGTGCGCGACCTCGTGCAGTCGGCCTTCGGCCACGCCGGACAAAAGTGCAGCGCCGCGAGCCTCGCGATCGTCGAGCGTGCGATGTACGACGACCCTCAGTTCGTGGCGCAGCTCGTCGACGCGGTCTCGACCGTGAGGGTGGGACCCGGTTACGAGTTCGCGACCAACGTCGGTCCCATCATTCGTCCGCCCGAAGCGGCGCTGCAACGTGCGCTCACGAAGCTCGACGATGGCGAGCGGTGGCTCGTCACGCCAGAGCAACTCGACGCCGAAGGGTCCCTGTGGCGACCCGGCGTGAAAGTCGGCGTTCGTCCCGGATCCTGGAGTCACCTCAACGAGTGGTTCGGACCGGTGCTCGGCATCATGATCGCGAGCGATCTGAAGGAAGCCATCACGTGGCAGAACCAGACGCCATATGCCCTCACGGGCGGATTGCAGTCGCTCAACGAGTCCGAATGCGAAACCTGGATCGAGTCGGTCGAAGTCGGCAACGCCTACGTGAATCGCGGAACGACCGGCGCAATCGTTCGTCGCCAACCCTTCGGGGGGTGGAAGCGCTCCAGCGTGGGACCGACCGCAAAGGCGGGCGGTGCTAACTACGTCAACTGCCTGCGTCACTGGCGCGCGGTCAGCGACGTCGACGTGGCGCTCGCCGAAGCCAGTGCCTTCTGGCATGACGAGGCTACGCTCGCACTCGACGAGTCGGGTCTCGAAGCGGAGCGCAACCTCGCGCGATATCGCAGGCACTTAAGGCCCATCGCGGTGCGTCTCGACGACGCAGTGTCACCCGAGGCCCTCGCCTACCTCAGCGGATTACGCGCGCTCGCGACGCTCGACCTTCGGTTTAGCGCCGCGTCGGCCGTTGCCAGCATTCCCGACGTTTGTATTGAGAGCGTCGAGGAACTCGCTTCGCGACTAGGAAGCTTCGACAAAGTTCGCTGGCTGAGCCGCGAGCCAGCGCCGAGCGTTGCTGCCCTTGAGCACGGCGTGAGCATTGATTCGCGAGAACTCGCACAGAGCGGCGCTGTCGAGCTTCCGCGCTGGCTGCTCGAACAGAGCGTCTCAATCACGAACCACCGATACGGCAACGTGCACGCGGGTCCAAAGCCCCGCTGTCGCGGGCTCGGCGAGTCCACGACGCCTGCAGAGTCCTAAGCCGGGTCTTTCGGCAAACCGAGCACTCGCTCGGCGATGATGTTGCGCTGGACAACCGAAGTGCCGCCACCGATCGTGAGGGCTTGGGCGTAGAGAAAACCCCACGACCAGGACCGGCCCTGATCACTGTCGATACCGCCAGGACCTCGACCGTCGAGCATGCCGGACGCGCCGGCGAGCCGTTGCGCCAGCGTCATCACCTCTTGGCCGTGGTCGTCGGCGAGTGCCTTGCGCAGTGACGCGTCTGAGCCCGTGGCTTTTCCCGCAAGTGCGTTCTCGGTCAGTCGCATACGAAGGAACCGCAGCATCTCCCCGTGCGACCAGCACCGCACGAGATCGTCCCGTTCGAGAGCGCTGAGCGAAAGTCCTTCGTCGCGAACGAGGTTGACGAGGTCGTTCGCTGTCGGTCCACGGCCCCAGAGCACCCCTTCGCCCGAGAGCGACACGCGCTCATTACCGAGCGTGACCTTGGCGAGACGCCAACCGTCGTTCACGTCGCCGAGGAGCGCGTCACTCGTGAGACGCACTTCGTCGAAGAACACCTCGTTGAAGGCGTGATCGCCCGTCATGTCGAGGAGAGGGCGAACGGTGACGCCGGGAGCATTCATAGGACAGATGAAGTAACTGATGCCGTGCTGGGGCGCTCCTTCATTCGATGTTCTCGCCAACAGAATGCCCCAGGTTGCGAGGTGGGCGTAACTCGTCCAAACCTTTTGGCCCGTGATGATCCACTCGTCCCCGTCTCGTCGCGCCCTCGTCGACAACGCCGCGAGGTCGCTCCCGGCCCCCGGTTCGCTGAAGAGCTGACACCAGAACTCCTCACCACTGAGCAGTTTCGGCAACCACCGATCCTGCTGGTCTGTCGTGCCGGCCATCACGATCGTCGGACCGGCCCAACCAATCCCGATGGGGTTGATGGGACGCGACACCTTGGCGCGACGGAGCTCTTCGTCAATGATCAGTTGGTACTCGACAGACGCATTCCGACCCCAGGGTTCTGGCCACGATGGCGCCACCAGTCCAGCTTGTGCGAGTTCGACGCCGTCTGGACTCGGGTGCTCGCTCAACCAACGCCGTAATTCGAGACGGCGATGGTCCGCGTCACTGACCTCGGACTCGACCGTAAGCGTCACGGGCGCCAGCAGTCCGCGCCCCTCTTCGAGTTCTTCGCTCACTCCGGCCACGACTCCTTCGTTCGTACCCAAACGTAATCGCGAATCGCAGGGGCCGAACGTCGACATCTGGCCCACTTCGGCACTCGCGACACACTTATACTTCGGGTTATGGCGGTGTTGTTCTGGCTATTGATCATCGTGATCTGCATCTTCGCGGAGATACACACGAACGCGTTCATCGCTGTCTTTGTCGGTGCCGGCGCCATCGTCCCATTCTTTTTGGCACTCGCGAGCGTGCCGTTTGCCGTCGAGGCCGTGCTGTGGCTTGTCATCTCGGCCGTACTTGTGGGCGCGCTGCGCCCAGCGGCCCTGCATCGCTTTCATCGAAAAGGGGTCATCGATCTCTCCGCTCCGGCGAAGTCAACGATGACGAACCTGACCGGATTCGTCGAAGACGCGGTCGGTGACGAGGGCCACCCGGGCCGCGTCAAGATCAAGGGCGAATCCTGGCGAGCCGTGACGTCGGCGAAGGAGACCATTCCTGACGGCACGCAGGTCGTCGTGCGAAAGACCTACGGCACGACCCTCTGGGTCGAGCGCGCCTAGTTCGACAAGCTCACGACGCGGGCGTGCTCGGCACGGCGTCCATCACACTCCTGATCGCTTGCGCGGCACCGAGCAACGCAGAACTCTCGGCGGGAATGATGAGCTTCGTGTTGGGACTCTCGGCGAACTTGGAGAGCGTGTCGAGTTGCAGGATTGAGACCAGCGTTGGATCGGGTGCCTGCGTCTTGATGGCCGCGTACACGAGGGCGATGGCCTGGGCGCGACCCTCAGCCTCGAGGATCTGCGCCTGGCGCGCGCCTTCGGCGCGAAGGATCGCCGACTGCTGGGCACCCTCCGCTTCCTTGATCGCCGCTTGGCGCTGGCCGTCTGCGACGTTGACCGCAGACTGCTGCTGACCTTCTGATTCGAGAATGCGCGCGCGCTTCTCCTGGTCAGCCTGCTTCTGAAGGGCCATCGCTTGGAGGATCTGATCGGGGGGCGTGATTTCGAGCACTTCGACCCGGTTGATGCGCACACCCCACTTGTCGGTCGCTTCTTCCATCTGCGTCTGCAGCAAGGTGCCGATGCGCTCGCGCTGGGAGAAGGCGTCATCCAGCGTGATCGAGCCAAAGACTGCACGCACCGACGTGCGCGCAAGGTTGTCGACGCTCACGAGATAGTCCGAGTTCGTAAAGAGGGCGAGGCGCACGTCGACGACCTGACTGAAGATCGTGGCATTCACGATGACGGCGACATTGTCGCGCGTGATGACCTGTTGACGGTCCCCCGTACGTGGGGTCTCGCGCACGTCGATGATCTTCATCACCTCGATGAAGGGAACGATGAAGGTGATCCCGGGGTTCTTGATGTCCTTGAACTCGCCGAATCGTGTGACGACGCCCTCGAAACCTTGCTGGACGATACGCACCGACTTGCTGATGATCACAATCACGAGCAAAACGAGCACTGCGGCTACGACCGCGATGACAATTCCGAGATCCATCGTTACCTCCCCGAAAAAGGTGTTTTCAGTTGAGGTAACTGGTCACGTTTCGGCTGATAAGGGCAGTGTACTCATCTGAATTTTCCGTTTCGGGGCGCCGCGTGACCGATTTCGTATGCACGGTACGAACGAACGGTGGCGCTCGGCTCGATGCGTCGCTAGGTCGCTGCAGGAGATCCCGTCGGCTCACCTGCTCAAAGTTCCTGGTAAAACATGAAGGCCAGCTCCCAACCACTGGAAAAGGAGAGACATGAACGTCGCCACCTTTGTTGCCAACATCTTCGACAACAAACTCCCCTTTCGCGTCGAGGCGTATGACGGCAGCATCGCTGAACCGACCGTCACCTCGAGCGCGAACAACGTGACCGTGAAGATATTGAGCCGTGACGCAATCTCGCGCGTCCTCACCCATCCCGGCGAGCTCGGCCTCGCGCGCGCCTACGTCGCCGGTGACATCGACGTTGACGGTGACCTCGATCCCCTCTTTGACCTCGCGGTCCCGCCACTGACGCATCTCCTCAACGCCAACCACGTGCGCTCCTTGCTGTCGGTGGTCGGGACCTCCGCACTGCGCCCCCTCACACCGCCGTCGATCGAAGCACGCCCTCGTGGCGTGTTGCATTCGAAATCGCGCGATCGTCAAGCAGTGACGCACCACTACGACGTCTCCAACAGTTTTTATGAGATGGTGCTCGGACCTTCTATGACCTATTCCTGCGCAGTCTTCGCAGGCCCCGAAGACACGCTTGAGCAAGCACAAGCGCGCAAAGTCGACCTCATTGCGAGGAAGCTGGATCTCAAGCCCGGCGATCGCTTGCTCGATATCGGCTGCGGTTGGGGTGCGATGGGGATTCATGCGGCCCGCCACTTCGGCGCCCGCGTCGTGGGCGTGACGCTCTCCGAACCTCAGCGCCGCTACGCGACCGAACAGGCTCGTCTCGCGGGCGTAAGCGATCTGGTCGAATTTCGTGTGCAAGACTTTCGCGACGTCACGGACGGTCCCTTCGATGCCGTGAGTTCGATTGGCATGGCGGAGCACGTTGGACGGCGATCGCTCGCGAACTACACCCAGCTCATCTGGGACCAGCTTCGCCCAGGCGGGCGGTTCCTCAACCACGCAATCGGACGACCTCTGTCGTTCGAGGACGATCCTCGACCGTCAAAAGCGACCGAGTTCAACCGCCAGCTGCAGTTCGCCCTGGGCATGCGCGGACCGTCGAAGACCGGCAGTCAGTTCATCAACCGTTACGTGTTTCCAGACGGCGAACTGCACGAAGTGGGCACGCTCGTGTCGATGTTCCAGTCTCACGGTTTCGAAGTTCGTCATCTAGAGAGCCTGCGTGAGCACTACGCACTGACGCTGCGCCGGTGGGTCGACAATCTCGTGAAGCGATTCGACGAAGCGGTCGACGAGGTGGGCATCCAGCGCGCGCGGGTGTGGCGTCTCTACATGGCCGGCTCGGCGGTCGCGTTCGAGCGCCACCATCTCGAAATTCACCAGGTGCTGAGCGTGAAGCCGAACGAGGGCGTGAGCGGCATGCCGCTACGTTACGACTTCGAGCCGAGCTTCTAGCCTTCCTCGCCCTATCGGCAAAGGCCGGTGTGCGACGATGGTTCGGTGAATACCAAACCGTGGCAAAGCCATTGGCACCATCATCCGGGAGTGCGCACTGGAGATCAGTTATCGCGTGGCGAGCGCGCGGCAGACCGTATGCGCAACGTGATGGGATCCTGGGGCTTCGTCTTCGGATTCTTCGCGGTGATGATCCTCTGGGCTGTTGTCAACACCGCCCTCCTCGAGCACGTCTTTCACCACAAGGCGTTCGACCCCTACCCGTACATCCTCCTCAACCTCTTTCTCTCGATGATGGCGGGCGTCCAGGCAGCAGCACTCCTCATAGCGGCCAAACGTGCCGACGCGATCTCCTCCGAGGTCGCTGTCCACACGTCCAACAACACCGATGACATCAAGCGCCTCATTCAAGAGAACACCGAACTCACGGCGGCGGTAAAGAGCGCCACCGACCTGCTCGACGAGATACATCTTCACGTTTCCAATATCGGTAAGGCCCTCGGCGCGGAGGAAGGCAGGTTCGAGCCGGGAGCCCCGCCCTCGCGGTGATCTAGACCGGCAGGAGTGGGTGCGACTCGCGACCCGTTCCCGCGGTGGCGTGCACGTTGTATGCCGTGAGCTTCTCCCCGCACCACGCACAGACCATCTCCGCGTGCGTCGTCTGACCGCACGCATTGTGCACGAGCTCGATGGGCGCACCCTTCGGCGCTGCGTACTGGTCGCCCCATTGGCGCATCGCCGTGAGCACCGGCCAGAGATCGCGGCCTTTTGCCGTGAGCTTGTAGTCGTAGCGCGGGGGGTGCTCTGAGTACGCCACGCGCACGAGCACACCAGACCCCACGAGGGAACTCAGGCGCTCCTTCAAGATGTTCCTCGAAATACCAAGGCGACGCTGGAAGTCTTCGAATTTCGTGACGCCCATGAAGCAATCACGAACGATCAGCATGCTCCACCATTCGCCGACGACCTCCAAGCACTGAGCGACCGAACAGTCCATCTGAGAGAAGCTTTTTCGTTCCACGACCTCACCTTAGTCAGTTGCATTATGCAATGCAATGACCTATCCTACGTTGCATGACAGAACTAAGTAATGGGAGGGCAGTCGAAGAGGGGCTCCTGACCGCGAGGCGTCGTCGCACCATATTTGTCGTCACCGCGCTCGGGGCCTTCATGGGTTCGCTCGATCTTTCTATCGTCAACGTCGCGTTCCCCGCTCTCGAACACGCCTTCTCCCACGACAGTCGTGCGACCCTCTCGTGGGTCTTGACCGGGTATGCGATCGTCTTCGGTTCACTCCTCGTCGTCGCGGGAAGAACGGCCGACCGTCTCGGCAGCCGTCGAGTCTTCTTCTTCGGGCTTGGCGTCTTCTGTGTGGGCTCGCTTCTCTGTGGCGTCGCGCCGAGCGTCGAAACGCTGATCCTTGGTCGCGTCGTGCAAGGCACCGGCGCGGCGGCGATGCTGCCGGCGTCGCTCGGGCTCCTGCTCGCCGCGTACTCCAAAGAGCGGCGCTCGCAAGTGGTCGCTCTCTGGGGTGGCATCGGCGCGCTCGCCGTCGCAACCGGCCCGTCGCTCGGCGCGTTGTTGATCACTGGCTTTGGGTGGCGCGCTGCCTTCTACGTCAACTTGCCCGTCGGACTCGTTGCGTGGCTCGTTGGCCGTCGAGTGATCCCAAGGTCGAGTGGATCCGGGTCAACGTCGAGCCCTGATTACCCCGGCGTTGCACTGCTCAGTGCGGCACTCGCGCTCGCGGTACTCGCCATCTCCGAAGGTCCCACGTGGGGCTGGACGAGTGCACGGATCCTCGCGGGGTTCGCCATCGCGGCCGTACTCATCGTCTCGTTTCTCTTCCGCTCCGCTCGCCATGAAGAGCCGGTACTCGACCTCAAGCTCTTTCAAGCGCGCTCCTTCAGCCTGGCGAACAGTGCAGCGTTCCTGTATTCAATGGGCTTCTTTGCGATGCTGCTCGGCAACATCTTGTTTCTCACCAGTGTGTGGCACTACTCAATACTGCGCGCGGGACTGTCGGTCACGCCGGGTCCCCTCGTTGTCGCCGTCGTGTCGGGATCAGCGGGCAAGCTCGCAGCGCGATTCGGTTTTCGCCGGATCCTCATCATTGGCTTCAGCATCTTCACGCTCGGGCTGCTCTCGTATGTCTGGCGCGTCAGCGTTCACCCGGAGTACCTGGCGGACTGGCTTCCCGGGACGCTCATCGTGGGCCTCGGGATTGGCTTCACCTTCCCCGTCCTTAGCGCTGCCGCAGTGTCAAGTCTCGAACCGGCCCGCTACTCCGTCGGAAGCGCCGTCAATCAAACGGCGCGACAGATCGGGGGTGCGCTCGGGGTCGCCATTCTCGTCGTCATCCTCGGCACGCCGACGAGCCTCGGCGCCGCACTCGAGAACTTTCGTCACCTTTGGATCTTCGCCGCCTCGACCGCAGCAATCGCCGGCGTGATTTGCGTATTTCTCGCGCGCCCTACTCCCCGCACCCGACCCAGTGAGCTCGACATCGACGAGGCGGCGGCAACCGAAGAGATGATCGACGGCGAGATTGCGATGAACGCTCGCCGGTTTCCGACAGACAACAGCAGCCACGAATAGCTCGCAAACCTGTAACGCCGTCACGACCTCGCGCCCCCGTACTGTTGAGCGATGACCGTCGATACCGATCAAGTGCCACGCGCGGCGTCCGACCCACCGAAAAAGTCACATCGCCGCGGCATCATCGAATGGTTGATCGTGCTGGTGGTTGCGATCGCAGCGTCGTTCCTCATCCGCACGTTCGTGTTTCAGACCTTCTTCATTCCGTCGAGTTCGATGAACCCGACGCTGTGGAAGGGCAATCGAATCATGGTTGATAAGCTGAGCGTCGACTTTGGCACGATCAACGTGGGCGACATCGTCGTCTTCAAAGCTCCCCCCGGCGTCAAGAGCGAATGCCAGGATGATGTCGCCGACCTCGTCAAGCGAGTCATCGGCGTTCCCGGTGATCGCCTCACGTCCAAGGGCAACACCATCTACGTGAACGGCGCGCCGCTCGATCAGAAGTGGTTGCACTGGAATCCGGTGACCCCGGCGATCGGCAACGTTCTCGTGCCGAAGGGTCAGTACTTCATGATGGGCGATTATCACTCGAACTCCTGTGACAGTCGGTATTGGGGCACGGTCCCGCGCTCGGACATCATTGGCAAGGTGTTCTTGAAGTTCTGGCCGCTCTCCCAGTGGGACTGGTACTAGGCACGGCGCGCTCCTGGCGCGCGATGCTCTGGCGTGGCGCACGAGTGATCGTGGTCTGCGGAGTCCTTCTCATTGGTGCGGACATCTCGGTGGCGTCAAGTGCCCCGACGCCCACACCTCCCGTGATCACGGAGCCGTTCACTCCTCTCCCCTGCCACCACGGCACGACGCTTGGACTTGAAGGGTGCGCAGAAGGCCAGCTGCTCTCGACAGACCGCCGCGTCAACAAGGAGGTGAAGCTGCTGTTCACCGTGATACCCACCGCGCATCAAAAGCAAAGCTTCGTCCAAGTCGAACGTGAATGGTTGGCGTTTCGAAAGGCGGACTGCTCGACAATGTCGGCCGTCTTCGAAGGCGGAACGATCGCGCCGCTCGAGTACGCACTCTGTGAGGTGCGAGATGACGAGGCACGCAGCAGCGATCTTTATTCGTATTTTGGACTGCTGGAAGAAGGAAGAAGCGACCTTCCAGCGTGGCCATAATGTTGGCGCACGTCACACGACGTAGATGCTGAGCTACTCCGAAAGTTCGAGGTCGCTGAGCAGCGTTCGCAACTGGCGACCACGCTCGCGCGGGTTTCCCGCGAGTTCGCCGATCACGTCGCCGTCCGCGTCAAGATCGTCACCGGGCTGGTAGAGCGACACCCTCGCCCCGCCCCCGCGTGCCACCGCGAGCACCACCCACGGAAGACCGATGCGACCCGAATCGCGCGTCGCCATGATCTGACCGGGTCGGCCAATACCGAAGCTCCAATCGGGCAGTCGCGCGGCGTCCATGACGCGCTCGAGTTCGTTCGATGATGAGAGTTTGGCCACGAACGAACCCTACGAGAAGACCGTGACGTGCAACGTCTCTTAGATCGAAGAATGCAAGCGAGACACGTACTGGGGCGAAACGGAGTGCCATTTCCAAAGAACTACAGTAAATCGAGGAGGACCAGAGCGACAGTTCCGGTGCACGAAGCTGCTTTACCTGGTCGAAGGGAGCACCCGAGTGGAGCCGACTGACGTCTCGTCACCTGACTACTTCCATAAGGTGGTCGACTGTCAGTGGGCGTGTCCCGCACACACGAACGTACCCGGCTACATCCGACTCATCGCGCAGGGACGTTTCGATGACGCCTACATGCTCAACCGTGAGTCAAACGTCTTTCCCGGCATCCTCGGTCGCACGTGCGACCGACCGTGCGAACCGGCCTGTCGTCGCACGCGCGTCGATGGTTCGCCCGTCGCCATCTGTCGTTTGAAGCGCGTCGCGAGCGACCTGCGAGGGGACGTCAGCGACCGGTTGCCCGCCATTCCAAGCGAGAAGAACGGACGACGAATCGCCTGCATCGGCGCGGGACCTTCGTCGCTCACCGTCGCCAACGATCTCATGCCGCTCGGCTACGAGGTCTCGATCTTCGAGCAGTACGACAAACCCGGCGGACTGATGCGCTCGAACATCCCCTCGTTTCGCTTGCCCGAAGAGGTTCTCGAAGAAGAGACGCGGATGATTCTCGACATGGGCGTCGACATTCGCTACAACACTCCCGTCACGAGCCTCAAGGGTCTTCTCGCTGAGGGCTTTGACGCCGTATTCGTTGGCGTCGGCGCGCCGCGCGGCAAGGAGCTCGATCTGCCGGGACGACATGACGAGACGGGCGAAGCAACCAACATTCACATCGGCATCGAATGGCTCGAGTCTGTTGCCTTCGGGCACCTCGACTCAATCGGCGAACGCGTCCTCATCATTGGGGTCGGCAACACCGCGATGGACTGCTGTCGCACGTCGCGGCGCCTCGGCGGTCACGACATCAAAGTCATGGCGCGGCGCCCACGCGAGTTCTTCAAAGCCTCGCCCTGGGAGCTCGACGATGCCGAAGAAGAGGGTGTCGACATCATCGTGAATCACGCGCCGACTCGTTTCGTCATGAACGACGGACAACTCGTCGGTATGGAGTTCGACGTCCTCGAGTGGGACGAGGGCGCCAAGCGCTCGACGACGATCGACACCGTCATCATTCCGTGCGACGACGTCATCCTTGCCATTGGCCAAGACAACGCCTTCCCCTGGATCGAGCGCGATCTGGGGATGACCTTTGGCGAATGGGACATGCCCGTCGTCAACGAGGCGACAATGCAGTCGAGCGTGGCCGGAGTCTTCTTTGGCGGCGACGCCGCATGGGGACCGAAGAACATCATTTGGGCAGTCGCTCACGGACACGAAGCGGCGATTTCGATCGACAACTTCTGCGAGGAGATACCGCTCAACGAACGCCCCGCGATGGGGATGAACCTCATCAGCCAGAAGATGGGAATGAGCGAGTGGAGCTACCACAACGACTACAACCAGTCGTCGCGCCAGAAGATGACCCACGTCGAGTTGACGAAGCGCTTCGAGTCGCTCGACCTCGAAGTTGAGCTCGGTTTCTCTGCCGAGCAGACCGCACGCGAAGTGCAACGCTGTCTCAACTGCGACGTGGAGACGGCGTTTACTGCGCCGTTGTGCATCGAGTGCGACGCCTGTCTTGATATCTGTCCCGTGCAGTGCTTGACGATCACCAGTAACGGCGACGAGGCCGACCTGCGAACTCGGCTCCTCGCACCGGCGACGAATCTCTCCCAAGATCTCTACGTCTCCGAACCTCTCCCCCAGACCGGCCGAGTCATGGTGAAAGACGAGAACGTCTGCGTGCACTGCGGTCTGTGCGCAGAGCGCTGCCCGACCGCCGCGTGGGACATGGAGCTGTTCGACTTGAAGATCCCCTACGCCGGTTCCAAGAACTTCATTCCCGTCGCCGTGGGCTTTGGCGGAAATGGAGCGAGGTCATGACTCTGACCGAGAAGCCAGAAACTCGTAACCAGGTCAACGACTTTTCCGTCAAGTTGGCCAACGTCAATGGCACGGGCTCGGCGAGCGCCAACAGCCTGCTCGTCCAAGCCATCTTTCGTATGGGCATTCCGGTGTCGGGGAAGAATCTTTTCCCTTCGAACATCCAAGGGTTGCCCACCTGGTACGAGATACGCGTGAATGGCTCTGGCTACACCGCTCGCGCCCTCGACTACGACCTCATGGTCGCGATGAACGCACAGACCTACGCCGAGGACATCGCCGACGTGCACCGCGGTGGCTATGTCCTCTACGACTCGTCGTGGCCGCTTGATCCCGACCTCGAGCGTGGTGACGTCACCTTCCTCGGCGTACCGCTCGCTGCAATGTGCCTCGAGAACTTCAAAAAGCCGCGCGAGCGCATTCTCATGAAGAACATCGCGTACGCGGGCGCCGTCGTCGCTCTTGTCGGCATCGACCTCGACATCGTTGCCGCGCTGTTGGACGAGACTTTTTCGCGCAACGTCGCCCTGCGTGATTCCAACCAACGGGCGCTTCACCTCGGCTACGACTACGCAATTGAGAACTTCGCGTGCCCCCTCGCCTTTCGTCTTGAGCCCCTTCGAGAGAACGACAATTCAATCCTGATCGACGGCAACACGGCAACGGCGCTCGGGTGCCTCTACGCCGGCGCCACCGTGGCGGGCTGGTATCCGATAACGCCCGCGACGGCCGTGATGGACAACTTCACGAAGCTCTGCGCCAAGTACCGCCGGGTGAAGGTCGAGAGCGACGACCCGAATGAGCCCGCAACCTATAAGAACAACTACCTCATCATTCAGGCCGAGGACGAGATCGCCTCCATTGGCATGGTGCTCGGCGCCGGTTGGAGTGGCGCGCGAGCCTTCACCTCGACCTCGGGCCCCGGGATCTCACTCATGAGTGAACTGCTCGGACTGGGGTACTACACGGAGATCCCTGCGGTCGTCATCGACGTACAGCGTGTCGGGCCCTCAACCGGAATGCCGACGAGAACACAGCAGGGCGACATCTTGATGTGCGCGTACGCCTCCCACGGCGACACCAAGCACATCTTGCTGTTTCCCGCGAATCCGCACGAGTGCTTCGAATTCGCGGTTCAGAGCTTCGACCTCGCCGAACGATTCCAGACCCCCGTGTTCATGCTGTCGGACCTCGACATTGGCATGAATGACTGGGTGGTGCCGAAGCTCACCTGGGATGACAGCTTTGTGCCAGACCGAGGGCGTGTGCTGCACGATAAGGAGCTCGCCGAGATTGCAGAGTTCTTTCGCTATGCCAACGAAGACGAAGAGTTCGTCACGCCACGCACGCTCCCGGGTTCGGACTCGAAGGGTGCTTATTTCGTCCGCGGCTCCGGCCACGACAAGTACGGCCGCTACACCGAGATACCCGACCAATACCAAGAGGTCATCGATCGATTGAAGTTGAAGCACGCGGCTGCCGCCATCCACGTGCCCGCGCCTGTCGTCGAGCGCCGCGAGGGCGCGACAATCGGCGTCATCACGATCGGGAGCTGTGATCTCGCCGTGCGCGAAGCGCTCGACGAGTTGGGCGACCAGGGTGTCGTCGCAGACTTCCTGCGAGTGCGCGGGTTTCCCTTCGTCGAGGACGTACGCGCGTTCGTAGAAGGTCACGGACGTTGCTTCATTGTTGAGCAGAACCGCGACGCGCAGCTGCGAAGTCTGATCTCGATCGAGACGGGAGTCGCTATCGAACGGATGAGTTCCGTGCTCGCATACGGGGGCTTCCCGTTGAGCGCCCAACAGGTCGTCGACAGCATTTTGACCCAACTGGAGATTCCCTAATGCCTTCCATTGTTAAGCCCCTCATTCCACTCAATCCGCTGCCGAAAAACGACATTGGTCTCACCAGGCGCGACTACGAGGGAGCAATGTCGACCCTCTGTGCGGGGTGCGGACATGATTCGGTCACGGCCGCGATCAGTCACGTCTTCTGGGAGCTCTCCACGCCGCCCAACCGCATTGCAAAGCTGAGCGGCATCGGATGTTCGTCGAAGACGCCGACCTATTTCGTCCGCGGCGCACACGGCTTTAACAGCGCGCACGGGCGCATGGCGACCATCGCGACCGGCGCCAACGCGGCCAACCGAGAACTTACCTACATCGGCATCTCCGGTGACGGCGATTCACTCTCTATCGGACTCGGGCATCTCATGCACGCCATGCGCCGCAACGTGAACATGGTCTACGTCATCGAGAACAATGGCGTGTACGGTCTAACGAAGGGCCAGCTCTCCGCGTCGGCAGACATCGGCTCCGCTCCGAAGAAGGGCGAACCAAACCTCCTTGCACCCATCGATCCGATCATGCTCGGACTCACGCTCGGTGCGACGTTTCTCGCGCGCAGCTTCTCGGGCGACAAGGAGCAGCTGATTCCCATCTTGAAGGCGGCGGTCGCTCACCAAGGCTTTGCGCTCATCGACGTCATCTCGCCGTGCGTGACCTTCAACGACCACGAGAGCTCGACGAAGAGCTACAAGTTCGTGCGCGAGCACGAAGTGAAAGAGGTGCAAACCGACTTCACGCCCATGAGCGACTTTGTGCCCATGCAGGTGCCCATCCGCGAAAAGATACCGAGCGACGGCGCGAAAGCAGTCAAAATGCACGACGGCAGCGTGTTGAACTTTCGCTCTGTACCCGAGGGCTACAACCCGAGTGACCGGATGTCGGTTGAGGAGTACATTCGCGACCGTCACGAGCGCGGCGAGATCGCAACAGGCTTGCTGTACCTGAACGAATCAACCCAGGAGCTGCACCAGCTCAACCAGACACCACCCGAGGGGCTGGCGAGCCTCCCGTACGACGTGCTCTGTCCGGGAGCCGACGCACTCGCGGAACTTCAGAGGGACTTTCGTTAATCGCGTCAACGTGTGTGCGCGGCGACGTCCGTGTTACGACTAGATGACATACGACGTGAAATAAACGTGTAAGTGATTTACGCAATCACAAATTTTGATGGGCTGTAAATTTCCTCACAGGTGAGTCACAGACAACGGAACAACTTCCCAGTGATAGAGCGGTATTTTTGAAATAACAAATAAAAAATCCGATCCTTTTGGCACTACAAAATACGGTCGATTCTCGGGGACGACAAAGACCACTCTTATTAACCTGCTGTGGTAATGGAAAACGTGTCGGAAGCTTCCATCAGGGTGGCCGTCGTTGACGACCACATCATGGTGTCAGAACTGCTGGCCCTCTCCATTTCGAAAGAGGACGACCTCACATTAGTGGGCGTCGTGGACAGCGTCGATGACGCACTCGTGTTACTCGATCGCGAGCATCCGGACGTCATTTTGTTGAACTACCGACGACCCGACTTCGAATGCATCGAGGTCGTCAAGCTCATGATCAAAGAGTCGCCGGATAGCCACGTGGTGATGCTCTCGGGCAACGGCGACCATGATCTCCAGCGACTCGCCATTGACGCTGGTTGCACGGGCTTGCTCGGCAAGAACGCCCGCATCGCCGACGTGCTCACGGCCATTCGCGCCGCCGTGCGCGGAGAGCTGGTCCTCAGTTCCGGCGAGTCCTACGAGCTCCGTTCCGCGTAACCCTTCGTGTGGGGCGTAAGCGCCCGCCGAAGAGAACCTTTGATGCGCCCGTTGCGCGAGGGCCGCCACGAATTCAATCCCTCTACCAGGATAAAACCGCGGTTTCGATCTGAACGAATTTTAACTTTCCTGGCTACGATGACCTTGAAGATGAATTGAGGCCAACGTGGTATCGCGTTGATGTGCGATGAGGCTTCAATCGGAGACATGGCAAGGGAGTGCACATGGTCACGACAACGGCATTTCGTATCGGGTTATGCGCAACGATGCTGAGCATTGGTGTGCTCGCCGGTGGCCTCGGTGGCGGCGCACTTGCGTCGGCTGCGGGGCCGAAGATCGTGGTCACGCCATCAACCAATCTGCGCAACGGCGAGGAAGTTCACATCAGCGGCAGCGGCTTTAAACCCGGCGACACCGTGTTCTTGGTGGAGTGCCTCAGGAAGGCCAAGGGCGAGACGGGATGCAAGGTTGTCAATGGCATTCCGCCCGCGAAGACCATAACCTCGACCGGGCTCCTGCCGAAAACCACATTCAAGGTCTCAACAGGGAAGATCGGCTCGGGGACCTGCGGGACGACCAAGACAAATGTGAAGGACTGCGCGGTGAGCGTCGGTAATGCGGCCGGTGGCGACTCTGCCGTTGGCGACATCACCTTCATCACGCCCGCAAAGAAATAGGTTGACGTCGTTGGCGCGTTAACGCGTGAGTGAACGCGCGTCGAGGTCGAACGGCGCGATCAACGAGTGCAATGCCCGTCGGCGACATCCGACGGCTCCTGGGAGGGAGCACATGTTCGGCAGTAGCGAGAGTGAGGCGACGTTCACACGGACGATCGACGAGCGGCGCCACTCCATTGCGGCGGGGCTACGCGCGCACTTCAGCTTCGCGACACTGCTCGCGATTCTCTTCCTCACCTTCCTCGATAACACGATCGCGAGCGCGGTCCTTACGAGCGTGCAGACGAAGTTGCATGCAGGCGTGTCGCAACTCCAGTGGGTTGTTGGGGGCTACGCGCTAGCGTTCGCGAGTCTCATGCTCATCTGTGGATCACTCGGCGACAACTTTGGCCGCAAGCGCGTGATGCTGATCGGCGTCGTCATATTCTGTGCGGGTTCACTCGTCTGTGCGTTCGCGGGCACACCCGCCGAACTGATCGCCGGACGCGTCGTCATGGGCGTGGGTGCCGCAGGATCTGAGCCAAGCACCCTCTCGATGATTCGCCACATTTACCCCGACAAGCGGAACCGCGCGCGTGCGCTCGGCGCGTGGGCCGCAGTGTCAGGCCTCGCGCTCGCGCTTGGTCCGGTCATCGGAGGTGTGCTCGTAGGACTCTGGACGTGGCGTGCCGTCTTCTGGTTCAACTTCATCTTCGGCGCGGTGGTCCTCATCATGGGCGCCGTCGCGCTACCCGAGAGCGTCAACGAGATTCGTCGCCGCGTCGACTGGACCGGTTTTCTCCTCGCAGGTGTGGCGGTCGGCTTTGCCACCTACGCGACTATCGCGGGCGAGACGTGGGGCTACTACTCAAGCGGCGTGCTGACGCTGTACTCCGTCGCCGGCGCCTGCTTGATTGCGTACTTCGTCGTCGAGTCGAACACGACACACCCGATGCTGAACGTGCGCTGGGTGCGCAATCGCGCCTTCGCCGGCTCAGCCGTGATCGCCTTTACGAGCTACTTCGCCATCTTTTCGATCTTCTTTTTTGTCGCCCTCTATCTCGAGGTCATCGGATCGGTGAGCGCGTACACGCTCGCTCGAGACTTCTTGCCGATGCTGGCGGGCATCGTCGCCGCCGCGCTCTACACCGGTCGTTGGGTCGGGCGGGTTGGCTCTCGAGTCCCGATGACGCTTGGCTGCGTGCTTGCGGGAGCCGGAGTGTTGCTCACCGACGTCGTGATCAGCCCGACGGCAGGACTCAGCACACTCGGGTGGACCATGGGCCTCGCGGGCGTTGGCTTCGGCATGATCGTCGTACCCGTCAACTCGACTGCCCTCGTGAGCATTCCTGCGAGCAACTCTGGAATTGCGGCGTCGACCATCAACACGGCGAGAGAGCTCGGCGCCGTGACCGGCGTCGCCATTCTCGGGTCGATCGTGAACGGTCAGCTCACCGTCAACCTGACGCGCCGTCTCACCGAGATCGGCGTGCCGCCGTCGTTTCGCCAGGAGATCATCGAAGACGTGGTCACCGGCACGGCGGCCTCCAAGGCGTCCGCCGAAAGTCGCGGCAGCGGCGCCGCCGTACGTCACATCATTAATGAGGTCGTGCGCGCCGCCTACGGGGCCTTCACGCACGGACTCAATCTGGCGCTGACGATATCGGGTGTGCTGTTGCTCGTCTCAGGGGCGATCGCCTACTCGACGGGCACGGCAGAACGCTCGTCCATGGTGAAGGATGACGAGGATGTTATTGCGGCCTAGGAGCTTGTCGTCTCGCCGCGGTGCCTAGAAAGTCCATCATTTAGACGCTTCAGGAGCGTCGTCAGCTTCTCGACGTCACCCTTCGACCATCCCCGACAGATCTCACTCAAGAACTCGCTGCGGCGCGCCTCGCGCTCTTCAAACTCCCGCCGACCGGCTGCCGACACAGACAGGAGCGTCGCGCGCCCGTCCGAAGGGTCGCGGCGCTGGCTCAACAATCCGTCGTCCAGCATGTCGTTCACGTATCGACTGATCGACGTCTTGGTGACGAACAACCTGTTGGCGAGATCTGATGCGCGGATCTCCCCCGCTTCGACGATGGCGCGAAGCAACTCGATCTCGAGCGGACTATGTCCGGGTGCGCTCGTCGCGCGAATCTGCTGCATCAGATGCCCGCGACGCAGTCGTCCCCACTCGCGCTCGAGCGTCGTGTCGTTCGCGGGAGTAGACGAGGACTTGGCCATCGCGCTAATATAACAGGTAGTTACTTAAAGTAACTAATTCCTTGCCCCGCCAATTCCAAGCTCCGGAGCCGCTACGGCGGACCCACTGAAAGGATCACCGTGACACACAATCTGCGCGCCGACACCATCACCATAAAAGGCCACGAGGGCGACGAAATCGAAGCGTACCTTGCGGTGCCAACCGACGTGGAGCACGCGGGATCGATTGTCGTGATCCACCACATGCCCGGCTACGACGAGGCCACGAAGGAGATCGCCCGAAAGTTTGCGGCGAATGGCTACTCGGCGCTGATACCGAATCTCTACCATCGCGAAGCGCCGGGTGCGAGTCCCGACGACGCCGCGGCGACTGCGCGCGACCTCGGTGGCGTGCCCGACGACCGGCTCATTGGTGACGTCGCCGGTGCCATGGCGCATCTCAAATCCCTTCCCACCTCGAATGGCAAAGTCGCCTCGATTGGCTACTGCTCGGGCGGACGTCAGTCCTTCCTCTCGGGATGTCGCCTCCCGCTCGACGCCGTCATTGACTGCTACGGAGCGTTTGTCGCGGTCGACCGACCGGATTCGAACATGGTTGCCGTCATCGGTGAGACGGGGAACCTCTCGGGCCCGCTCCTCGGACTCTTCGGCGCTGAAGACACCTACCCCTCGCCGGAACAGAACGACATGCTCGCCAAGGCCCTCGAAGCCGCAGGCAAGGAGTTCACGTTTCATACCTACGACGGCGCGGGACACGCATTCTTCGCGGTCGACCGCCCGAGCTACCGCGTCGAAGCGGCGAACGAGGGCTGGAAAGAAATCTTCACGTTCCTCGCGCGCACGATCGCCTAGGGAGTTCTATGTGCACCTACCAAACTGAGCGACTCGACGTCTCGGCGAGCGCCAAGACCCAAAACGGTTGGACGTCAATGACGAAGGCGACCGTCTACTTCGACCACCCCGTCCATTACATGGCGGGACACGCTCTGATGATCGATCTGCTCAATCCCGCCGAGGGCCCCTCAGCACGTGCCGCGATCGAGCTCAACCCCGCGAGCGCCCGGGCGCTCGCGAATGCCATCCTCACCACCCTCGACAACATTCCCAGTGAGCTGTTGAGCGAACTCGCCTCGTGAGCATCGCGAGCACGAGAGCTCGGCGCGACGCCCCACGCCCCGACTCAGATCGTTACAAGTGGATGGTTTTGTCGAACACGACGCTCGGCATGCTCATGGCAACGATCGACACATCGATCGTGCTCATCGCGCTGCCGGACATCTTCAAGGGCATCAACATCAATCCGCTCGAGCCGGGCAACACCTTCTACCTGCTGTGGATGATCCTCGGCTTCATGATCGTGACCTCGGTGCTCGTCGTGAGCCTCGGTCGACTGGGCGACATGCTCGGGCGCGTGCGGATGTACAACATCGGTTTTGTCATCTACACGTTCTTCTCGCTGATGCTCTCGATCACGTGGATGCAGGGCACCGCGGCGGGCATCTGGCTCGTCGTGATGCGGCTGTTTCAGGGTGTCGGGGCAGCGTTCCTCATCGCCAACTCGACGGCGATCCTCACCGACGCCTTTCCCGAGAACCAGCGAGGCATGGCGGTTGGCATCAACCAGATCGCGGCCATCGCCGGTTCGTTCATCGGACTGATTCTCGGCGGCCTGCTGGGTCCCATTGAGTGGCGACTCATCTTCATCATCTCGGTGCCGATCGGCATCTTCGGCACCATCTGGGCTTATCTCAACTTGAAGGAGCTGCCGACCAAGATCGACTCCCATGTCGACTGGAGCGGGAACGTCACGTTCGCACTCGGCCTTGTCGCGCTGATGGTGGGCATCACCTACGGCATCCAGCCGTACGGCGGTCACGTGATGGGCTGGACGAGTCCGTTCGTGCTCGCGTGTTTGATCGTCGGCGTGATCGCGTTGTTCTTCTTCGCACGCATCGAAGTTCGCTCCCCCGACCCGATGTTCAAGCTCAGCCTCTTTAGGATCCGGGCGTTCACCGCGGGCAGCATTTCGACGCTGTTCTCTGCAATCGGACGCGGCGGTCTGATGTTCACGATGGTCATCTGGCTGCAAGGCATTTGGCTGCCGCTGCACGGCTACGCCTTCTCCGAGACGCCGCTCTGGGCGGGCATTGCGCTGTTGCCGCTGACGGGTGGTTTTCTCGTGGCCGGCCCGGTCTGCGGCTTCCTCTCCGACCGCTACGGGGCGAGACCTTTTACCGTCGGAGGCATGGTGGGTGCTGCGATCTCCTTCTTCTTGCTGCAGTTCCTTCCCGCCGACTTCTCCTACCCAGTCTTTGGACTCTTGTTGTTCTTGAACGGTCTGTCGATGGGCATGTTCGCTGCGCCCAATCGCGCGAGCATCATGAACTCGCTGCCACCCGAGAACCGGGGCGTCGGCTCAGGCATGAACTCGACCTTTCAGAATTCCGGACAGGTGCTCTCGATCGGGATCTTCTTTACCCTCATGATCATTGGTCTCTCACGCACGTTGCCGCACGCACTGTATGTGGGGTTGACGAACGAGGGCATCGCACCGTCTGTGGCCCACCACATCTCCTCGTTGCCGCCGGTGACAACACTCTTCGCATCGTTCCTCGGCTACAACCCGATGGCCCACCTGCTCGGTGCGCACGTTCTCGCGTCGCTCAGCCCGGCCGCTCGAACCACCGTTCTCGGTCGAAAGTTCTTTCCGACAATCATCGAGAAGGCGTTCGTCTCAGGACTCCACCCCGCTCTCGACTTCGCCGCGATTCTCTGCGCTCTGGCCGCCATCACGTCCTGGCTACGCGTGACCCCGTCAGCGCGCAGCATCGCAAAGGGACGTCTAGAAGTCGGCGTCCGCGCGTCGTCGCACGCCGACTAACAGCGCAACACGAAGTCCCAATTTCGAGAGCTCGTTACGGCTGAGCTGGACCCAGGTTGTTGTGCCATCGCTCAGCTCGACGGTGACCTGGGCCTCGAAGCCAAGTGAGACGATCGACGCGATGCGGCCCTTCGCCGTGCCGTCGTAGACCGAGACGAGCTCAAGGTCGTGGGGTCTCGTCACCTCACCGAGGAACATGGTCGAGGGTCCGAGGAACTCGTGCACGAAGTTCGTCGCGGGGCTCTCGTAGAGCGCGAGAGGATGACCCGCCTGGACAACGCTGCCCGCGCGCATGACGATCAGCTGGTCGGCGACTTCCATCGCCTCTTGCTGGTCGTGGGTGACGAGCACCGTCGTGACCGGCATCTGGGCGTGAAGCTCCTTTACCCATTGGCGGAGCTCTTGGCGCACCACGGCGTCGAGGGCGCCGAAGGGCTCGTCGAGCAGCAGCACGCGCGGCTCGATCGCGAGCGCCCTCGCGAGCGCCATACGTTGACGCTCACCACCGGAGAGCTGGGAGGGAAAACTCTTCGCTTTGTCCTCGAGTCGCACGAGCGCGAGCAGCTCTTTCACGCGCGTCTCGATCTCACTCGAGGAGCGCTTGCGCACCTTGAGTCCAAAGGCGACGTTCTTCGCGACGTTCATGTGGCGAAAGGGCGCGTAGTTCTGAAAGCAGAAACCAATGTCGCGGTGCCGAGGGTCGACATGGGTCATGTCCTCGCCGTCGATCGTGACGGTGCCCGTGTCGGGTGATTCGAGTCCGCTAATGAGCTTTAAGAGCGTGGACTTGCCTGATCCCGAGGGTCCGAGGATCGCTGTCAAGGAGTTGTGAGTGATCTCGACCGAGACATCCTCCACTGCATGCGTCTTGCCATAGTGCTTTGTGAGATGACTAAGCGAGATCGACACGCAGCTTCCTTTCTCTCTTTCGTAACACGGCGAGGATGCCGAGTACTAACACCGACATGAGGGCCAGAATGAGAGCGTCGGAATAGGAGCCCAACACATCAAACTTCTGGTCCCAGTCGTCATAGATGTAGATCGGCAGCGTCTGGGTGCGCCCTGAGATGTTGCCCGAGACGACGAGCACCGCCCCGAACTCGCCGAGCGTACGCGCGATCGTGAGCGTGATGCCGTACATGACGGCCCAGCGGATGGAGGGCAACGTGACCTGAAAGAAGGAACGGAGGCGTCCCGCTCCGAGGGTGCGCGCGGCCTGCTCTTGCTCCGTGCCAACCTCGAGCAGCACGGGCACAATCGAGCGCAGCACGTAGGGCAACGACACGGCCATGGTGGCGAGCGTGATGCCAAGCGGCGAGAAGAGCACCATAATGCCGACGCGCGCGAGCGGCGCGCCGAACCAGCCAATGCGTGAGTACGCGAGTACGAGGGCAACGCCGAGGATGACCGGCGAGACGGCGACGGGAATGTCGAAGGTCGTATCGAAGGCACGCTTACCGAGAAAGTTGTGACGTGCAATGAGGATTGCCGCCCCGACGCCGACAATCGCGTTGACGGGCACCGCGATCGCGGCGACTTCCACCGAGAGCAGCAGCGCGGAAAGTGCTTCGGGTTGGGTGATCTGCGACCAGAAGGGCCCGAAGCCATGTTGGAAGGCCTTGACCACCAAGAACACGACCGGCAGTCCGATAAGGATGGCGAGGTAGACGAGGACGACGCCCCGGATGGCCAAGCGATGAGTCCCCTTCATCAGAGAGTCCGCTTCTGAAAGCGACGAGACAGCACATTCGTCGTGACGAGGATGATGAGACTGATGAGGAGCAGCGCGGTCGAAACCGCTGCCGCGCCAGTCCAGAGGAATCCCTGGGTCAGGTTGTAGATGTAATACGAAGCGGTCGTCGTCCGTCCGATGCCGCCTGCGATGAGCGAGATGGAGCCGAATTCGCCGACCGCGCGCGCGAAGGCGAGCCCGAAACCACCGAGGATCGCGGGCCAGAGCGACGGCAAGATCACGGTAAAGAACGTGCGCAGCCCGCCGGCGCCGAGGGTTCGCGCGGCCGCTTCGCTTTCGAGGTCGAGGGATGCGAGCACTGGCTGGACGGCCCGCACGCTGAAGGGCAGCGTCACGAACAACAACGCGAGCATGAGTCCCATCCATGTTTCAAAGAGATCGACGTGAATGGGACTGTCGACGCCGTAGATCGCGAGCAATACCACTCCCGCCACGATGGTCGGCAGCGCAAAGGGGAGGTCGATCGACGCCTCAAGGAGCCCTTTGCCGAAAAAGTTGTCGCGCACCAGCACCCACGCGATCGCGACACCCATGACGGCATTGATGGCGGCGACGCTGAGCGATAGCCAGAGCGAGAGGATGATGGCCTGTTTCGCGCCCGTCGCGGTGACGGCGCTCCAGAATGTCTTCCACCCGATCGAGACACTCCAGCGCCAGAACTCGATCCCCGCACCGTGGGTTGTCACCGAGAGGGAAAAGCCGTGACTCACGAGGGCGGCAATGGGGATGAGAACAATCAGCGAGAGATAGCCAACGATCAGCGCACCGCCGCCACCCGCGAGCAGGGGCAACGCCAGCTTCGAGCGAAGGCGACGCCATCCGCTCGGACCGCGGGACGATGAGCGCGAAGGAGCTGGCATCTGCGTGTCTAAGGCCGTGGCCATACTCGTCCTTCGTGGGTGTCGCGAATCGGTCGAGATAACGCCCAACTCCGCGCCCGGGCAATTACCTCAATTTCCAGTGAAGTACTAGATATTAGCAAGCACAGACGAAAGCGCGTTCCATTAGCGACTTTTCAAGGGACCGCTAACGCGGTGCTCGCGTTACCCGTCGTGACGAGCGTGTCGACCGTGCGGCACCGGCGCGAGTCGAACGAGGGCGTTGTACGTGACGATGGCGATCGCAACGTGCAGCCAGATCAGCACGAAAACGGCCTTAAACGGCGAGCCCCCGTGCCAGATGTAAAGGTCCGGGGCAATGAGGACGATCGTGATCAGGATTGCCGCGCGAAAGAAGAATTCGCGCGGAGTCGACGTGAGACGAGTTGCAACTGGCCACGCCACGCACGCGATCAACACACCAATCACGGTGAGCTTGGAGTAATCGGAGAACTGGAAATGCGAGTAACCAACGGTAGAGGGAAACACCTTGATGCCGAGCTTGACGAGCAGGTAGTCCGCCAGCAGCGAACCGACCAGGGAGACGATTGTCGCGAGCAGAATCGCAACCGCGGCGGGCTGGCGCTGCAGGTTCACCTTCAGATCAAGGCGGAACGCCGCGAGGAGGGATTGAATTGATTTTGGAAACTGGTCGAGGGTCACGGCGTCATTTCGAGAGGGTCAGTCGGCAACAATATCGCGAGCGATGAGGTATCCGATCGGGCTAGTGACTCGCGAGCGAATCTGGAACGATCAGCCGACGTACCTCTCACGTGCCGCTTCGAGTTCCGCGAGCGCCTCGGCCCGTCCGGCGTAACCTTCAACCTTCACCCATTTTCCCTCGTCGAGGTCCTTGTAGACCCTAAAGAAGTGGCTAATTCGATCGAGGATCTCTTTGGGCACGTCCGTAATGTCCGTTGCGTCCTTCCACTTCTTGTCGTAATCGGGCACGGTGATGAGCTTCTCGTCGCGACCGTTCTCATCGGTCATGACGCACATGCCGAGGATCTTCGATTCGATGAGGCAACCGGGAAACGTCGGGAACTCCGTGAGGACGAGTGCGTCGAGGGGGTCGCCGTCGCCACCCAGCGTGTCCGGGATGAACCCATACTCCGCGGGGTAACCCATGGAGACGAGCAGATGGCGATCCAACTTGATGGTGTCGGACTCGTGGTCGTACTCGTATTTGTTCTGACTAAAGCGCGGGATTTCAACGATGACGTTGACCGTGTCCATGGTGACCTCCGTGAGACGTTCGTTGTGGCTCGCGTCAATCGTAGCCACCGCAGAACCACGCCCCACGAGGCGTGCGGCACGGCGAAAGGCGTTCGAGCACGGCCGTAGACTCGTTTTTCGTGGCACGAAGGAGGCTTTGGTGGAACGAGTAGGTGTCGTAGGTTGCGGTCTGATGGGCTCGGGCATCGCCGAAGTGACCGCGCGCGCCGGAGCGTTCGTCACGGTCGTGGAACGAGACGAGGAAGCGCTTGCGGCGGGAAGAGAGCGCGTCGAGCGCTCGCTCACGCGCGCGGTCACCTCAGGCAAAATGGCCGAGGAAGAGGCCGATCGCACGCGCGCGCAGCTGACCTATTCGGTCGATTTCGCCGATCTCGCCCAATGCCAACTCGTCGTCGAAGCAGTGGCGGAGAACGAAGCGATCAAGCTCGAGGTGTTTCGCAAAATCGACGCTGCCGTGCAAGACCCGCTGGCGGTGCTCGCGACCAACACGTCGTCCATCCCGATCATCAAACTCGCCATGGTGACCTCGCGTCCCGAGCAGGTCATCGGCATGCACTTCTTCAATCCGGTACCGGTGCTCCGGTTGGTGGAGCTCATCCCCTCGCTGCTCACGAGCTCCGAAACGTCCGAACTCGTGTCCACGTACGCGAGCGAATCGCTTAACAAAAAGGTCATCACGTCCCCGGACCGTGCGGGCTTCGTCGTGAATGCACTGCTCATCCCCTATCTGCTGTCGGCCATTCGCATGCTGGAGTCAGGATTCGCGAGCGCGGAAGATATCGACACCGGCATGGTCGTGGGATGCGCGCACCCGATGGGACCGCTCGCTCTCAGCGACCTGATTGGCCTCGACACGACACTCGCCGTTGCCGAGTCGCTCTACGAGGAGTTCAAAGAGCCGCACCTCGCGCCGCCACCGTTGCTGTCGCGCATGACCCAAGCGGGCCTGATGGGCCGCAAATCCGGCCAGGGCTTTTACTCCTACCGCAAGTAACGCTTCGCTATAGCGACTCCACCGCGTCGCGCAATGCGCGCGTCGCCGCACGGTATCTGACGTCGGGACCAAAGCGTTGCGGCTCGCCAATGCGCACGATCACGTCGCTGCGCTTCTTCGGCCACTTCGCGTGCATCGGCACGGTACCCGAGAGGCCGACCACCCTCATGGGCACGACGGGTACGCCGAGCTGCACTGCCAATAGGCCAATGCCCGACTTGAACTCGAGTAGTTCGCCCGTCGTGCTGAGGCGCCCCTCGGGCGCGAGCAGCACATGCCAACCCGAGTCGATCATCTCGCGGACATAGTCGAGGCTCGCGCGCGTTGCTTTGCGACGCTCAAACGCGAACGCCGCGAAGCAGAGTCGAAGGATGAACGAAAGCATCGGGTGATCTTCCAAAATGTCCGCACCCACGGCAACGCTCAGCCGTCGTCGGACGCGACGTGGGAGGGCCTCGAAGCCGACCGGGCCGTCGAGGTCGTCGCTGTGATTGAAGATGAAGATTGACGGCTCGTTGAGGCCGTCGAGCCGCTCGGCTCCCTCAACGCTGAGCGTCACCCAGTGTTGGATGAAAGGAGCGACCGCGTAGTCGCGCACCGCGTTGCCCACAATTCTCACCGCGCGTCGAAAGGGCCACGTGGGCATCGAAGAGGTGATGGCATCCGTCATGAGTCGAAGTCGACGAGCACCGCGGCACCGGTGAATCGTTCGTACTTGAGATCGGCGAGCGCACGGTCCGCTTCACTGAAGGAATAGGGATTGACCGATATCTTCACGCCAATCATGGCGGCCGCCTCGAGGAAGTCGCGTCCGTCTTCACGAGTGTTCGCTGTCACGCTGCGGAGCGTCCTCTCCTGGAAGAGGTGGCGTTCGTAGTTGAGTGATGGTACGTCGCTCAGGTAGATGCCCGCGATCGCGAGTGTTCCCCCGCGATCGAGAGAGGCGAGGGCCGTCGGCACAATGGCGCCCACCGGCGCAAAGAGGATAGATGCGTCGAGTGGCTCGGGCAATGGATCGTCGGTGTCACCTACGGTTAGCGCGCCGAGCGAGGTCGCGAGCTCACGCGCCTCGACCGATCGCGTCCGCACATGCACGCTCGCTCCCTCGGCGATGGCTACCTGTGCCGTGAGATGAGCGGAGCCGCCAAAGCCGTAGATGCCGAGGCGCCCTTCTTCGGGGAGACGGCTCTGGCGTAGCGCGCGATAGCCAATGATGCCGGCGCACAGCAGCGGCGCGACGTCAACGTCGCCGAACTGTTCTGGCAGCGAATAGACGTAGTCCTCGTGCACGACGACGTATTGGGCGTAGCCCCCGTCAATGTCCCAGCCGGTGAAGGTCGGCTGCAGGCACAGATTCTCTTTGTCGGCGAGACAGAAGCGACACTTCCCGCAGGTGTGGGCGAGCCACGCGCCGCCCACCCGGTCCCCGAGAGCGTAACGAGAGGTGTCGCGTCCGAGCGCGTCAACGACGCCGACGATTTCGTGGCCGGGGATGACGAGAGGACGGCGCGGCGGGAGGTCGCCCTCGGCCAGATGGAGATCGGTCCGACAGACTCCGCACGCGAGGAGTCGCAGCCGGATCTGGCCTTGTCCGGGTTCTGGAATCTCGCGCTCGATCGGCACGAGCGGACCGGAATCCACTGGTCCGGGCGTCGAGACCGCCCACGCGCGCATGGTGCCAGACATCGTCCACCCCTCTCCTTCACTCCCCTTCTACACGTTTTTATTCGGGTGGGTTCACAAAGTCAGTGCGCATCACACGACGGGTTGGTGCGACGGTGGGCGAAGCGCGGGTGCCGCCGATGGGCCGTCAGTCGGAGACGCGGAGACCGTCGAGCACCATGGCGAGCAGGCGCTCGCCCTGCGCTTTGACGAGCGTTGGGCCAGTGCACATGCCGCCAACCAGCAACATGAGGTCAGATCCATCGATGTCGGCTCGTGCAACCCCGGCGCGCTGGGCATTCTCGAGCACCAACGTGAAGCTCTGCTCCACTCGTTCGCGCGAACTGAGCCGTAGTTGCGGATTCTTCTCGAACGACTCGCGGAGCTCGGTCAGGAAAACTCGCTTGCCGAGGGAGTAGCGAAGAAACGCATCGAGCCAGTTGACCAACGCCTCCCACGGCGCATAATTCGCAACCGCTTTCTCCGCGGCCAGCAGCAGTTCGTCGACATCGTTTCGATAGACGGCCTCGACGAGATCGATCCGCCTCGGAAAGTGTCGGTACAGCGTGCCCGCACCGACGCCGGCCTGCAGTGCGATCGCCTCCATCGAGGCATCACTGCCTTGGGCCGAAAAAACTTCGCGCGCGGCAACTACCAGTCGGTCATGATTTCTCTGGGCGTCCGAACGAATCGCACGATGACTGCTCTCGGAGCTGTCGTCCTTTTCCTCGTCGCTTGCGTGATCCGGAGTTGTCGTCACTGGTCGAAGCATAAGTCCACCCCGATCGGCATCCTCGACAGCGTAGTTGCGATACGGAGGCACCCTCCGTATAATAAGTGGAGGAAGTATCCGTTTGCTGTCTCACCCCAACGGAAAGATGCTTGTCAATGCACTCCCCCCGCACTCTCGCCATGTGGCCCGTTCTGCACGATCGTTCGCACGCTCACGGATGTACTGGCAGTCCCTTCACACCAAACGTCAATAAGGAGATGCGATGATTCAGGGCCCACTCGCCGGCCGGTACTCGGCAGTCGCCACCATGGTGATGTTCGCACTGATCCCGTACCTGGCATTATCCGCTGCACTCGGACCATTAACGCCGATCATCAGCAAGCAGCTCCACATGTCGGCGCAGACGTTCAGCCTCGGCACGGGGCTCGCCAATGCCGCCTACGCACTCGGTACAGTCCTAGCGGTTCAGTTTGCCCAGCACTATCCGCAGCGACGGATGCTGGTCGGATACGCGGTCTTGCTCGTCATCGGCTCCGTGCTCACTGCGTCGGCAACGGATGCAGGCATGTTCATCACTGGCCACATCATCCAGGGACTGTGCACCAGTCTGCTCTTGATCGCGGCGGTACCCCCGTTGGCGATTAGCTTTCCCGCAAAGAAGTTGCGCGACACTGCCGTGATCATGAACATGTGCATTTTCGGGGCGGTCGCGCTCGGACCGCTCGTCGGTGGACTACAGGCCGAGTCGAACGCGTGGCGTCCGCTGTTCTGGATTGTCGTCGGCATCGCGCTCGTGGCGCTCATCCTCGTGGTGCTGACGTTTGAAGACGCACCGGCCGCCAACCCCGACTCGCCGCGCGACTTGCCCGCGATCGGGCTTGCAGCCGTTGGCTGCGTGGCCGCGTTCTTCGGTGCGTCCGAGCTCACAACCCACGCACTGCTCAACGTGGAGACGATTGTGCCGCTCCTCGGCGGCCTCGCGTTCCTCATAGCGCTCGTCGTCTACCAGTGCCGCGCGAAACGTCCATTGTTGACGATCAAGACGATGGTCACGAGCTCGATCCCTGTCGCGGGTATCGTCGTGGCGCTCTTCGCCGCGGCGGCATCAGTTTCCGCGACCGCGCTCACCGTCGGCGTCCTCGAGGCGCGCTACAGCCCATTGCACATCGGACTCCTCTACTTGCCCGAAGTTGCAGGCGCCGTACTCTCGGCGATCGCGCTTGGAGTCGTCGTGCGCAAGCGTGCCATGCATTACCTCCCACTTGCGGGCATGGCCATGCTCGCAGCCGGGATCGTCGTGTTTCGAATCTCCGTCCCGTCAAGCCAGGGGATGACACTCCTCGGTTCGGGCCTCACTGGGATCGGACTCGGCGCCACCGTCGCGCCCGCGTTGTTCGTTGCGGGCTTCTCCCTGCCGGCCGCCAACCTCCAGCGAGTGTTCGCCATCGTCGAGCTCTTTCGAGCCGCGGCGGCGTTCATGGTCGCCCCGATCTTCATCCACTTTGCAGAAGCGACCGGCGGCGGCCTTGATGCCGGTACCGCGATCGCGCTGTGGGTCGGACTCGGTCTCGCGCTCGGCGGTGCGATCATCGGTGTCGTCATCTACATATTGAGCGGTGCGCGTCCCCAGGCTCCCGACCTCGAACGCTTTCTCGCCGGGATCGACCCCGCATGGGAGTCACCGCCTCTCTTCGCGAAACTTCGCCGGAATGCGCCGGAAACTAAGGTCCCCGCAATGGCAAATGCAGTAGCTGAAAGCGGTGACTGATATGTCGTCGAACGACATCGGTGCGGCCGCGCCCACCCCTCCGATCCTCTTCGTCTATGACGGCTCCGCACTTGCGGGGATCGCCATCGAGCGCGCGGCGCGCGAGCTCGCAACCGCTCGAGACGCTCTCGTACTGTGCGTGTGGCAACCCGCTGACGTCGGCTTCGAGCCGGTCAACAAGCGCCACTTCGACGCCGATGCCGCGAACGAAGTCCGCCAGGCGGCCGAGGAGACCGCCGCGTACGGAGCGTCACTCGCACAACAGGCGGGGTTTCGAGCGCAGAGTCTGACCGTAGAAGCCGCGCCCACGTGGAAAGGGATCGTGCAGACCGCTGAAGAGCATCACGCAAGCCTGATCGTGCTCGGTGCGCACCGCCACAGCGGTCTCGTCGGGCATCTGCTCGGCAGCGTTGCCTCTGCCGTCATCTCGCACGCGGCGTGCTCAGTGCTCGTCGTGCACCAGGAGTCCTAAACAAAAACCCTCGCGAGTGCCGCTGTCCCGCGGGCCGTGCGAGATCGTG
>DASXEU010000016.1:0-29003 GCA_036489935.1 Acidimicrobiales bacterium | reverse complement strand
GGTTCGTGCCGGTCATGGTCGTTGAGATGAATCGCTCGTAGACGGGATAGGTTCCCGTTTCGGTCGGTACGGGTTCGATGCCGGTGTTGACGAGCGTCGTGAACTTCACCTTGCCCGCCACGTAGAGGGTGAGCGTCTCGGGATCTGTTTCGCTGACGTCCACGTAGTTGTACGTCGCGGGGTCGACGTCGTTGCTGTTGGCCGCGTTGACGAGTTCGTTCCATGTCGTTGGATCGGCGATGCCTGTGACGGGCAGGTTGTGCTGGCTCTGGAACGTCCGCAGCGCGCCGCTCAGGATCACGTTGTCCGTGCCGACGCTCCACTGCGACGTGAGGTCCGTGGGCAGATTCGGGTAGGTCCACGTGAAGGTGCCGTTCACCTCGTCAGACGGCCCGCTCTGGGGCGTGCCGGGCGTGAACGTGAGTGGCAGATAGTTGAGCTCGGAGAGGAGCTGGGCTTCCCACGTGAGATTTGTCGTGACGCTGACGACGCTCGTCGTGAAGGTGGTGAACGAGCAGACCTTGGTGCAGCTCACACCGGTCGGAGTCTGGAACTGATACGTCGTCAGCGGACGCAGCTTGCTCAGCGAGATTGCTTGGACGTCATCGGGACTGATCTGTTGCCACTTCGTCGAGAGCGCCGGTTTGGTGACGAGCGGGGGGAGCGACTTCGCTTTCGTGGGGACGCTGAAATGCAGACGCAGCAGTGGCAAGCTCGCCGAGAGGGATGTGGAGAGGGTTGCTCGCACTTGATAAATGGTCGCAGCGGACGCGCTCATCGTGGGCAGCAACGCCGCGCTTGCCAGCACGACTACTGTCGCGCCGAACATGCGTACGCGTCGAATCACTTCTCTAGGTTACCGACCGCGTTGACATAATCACCTTACAATTGCTTGAAGAAAGAGGTGAGAGATGGCAGTTGTCAGAACAATGGGTGTCGTGATTGCCGTCCTCGTTGTGCTCTGGTTGATCTTTGCCGTGATCGGGGTGCTTACGGCGATCCTGAAATCAGTCTTGGTCGTGCTCATCGTGGTCGCCCTCATTTACGCCGCGTTTCACTATCTCAAGAAGCATTAGTCCTCTTCGGGCGGCCCAGTAGGCTTGTCAGTTCTGGCGGCGTGGCCGAGTGGTTAGGCAGGGGCCTGCAAAGCCCCGTACTCCGGTTCGAATCCGGACGCCGCCTCCAGAGTGAAGTCAGGGGATCGAGCCCGCATTCGGATCAGCAGCGCTATTTCGGCCACGCTTGAGCGATGCGCTCATTGATGAGACGCTCAACGAGAACTCTGGGCAGCGGAACGTCGATCGGAAACTGCAACACGCCCTTCGAAGTCTTGTAGTTCGCGACGTCAGTGCCCAGCACCGAAATGACGGAACCACTGTGCGGTAGGTAGCTCAGGTGAGTCTTGAAGGCGGCGAATCCAGCGATGGCCTTTCCGTCCAACCAAAACGCGGGGAGCTGGTAGTACATTCCCTCTTCGGCCGTCGGGACAATCGAAAGGATGGTCTCGCGCAGGTGCTGCAACGTAGAGCGCTTCGGCTCCTCGAGACCGGCTAGGTAGTCATCGATTTCTCCACTTGACATCGCCCTGATTCTTGGCTCGCCCCGGCGCCAACGTCAAGTGATTGCGAAGCATTCAAGTCATTACGGATGAAACATTGCCGAGATCGCCGTCGCTTCCGAATCCGGACCCGCGATGCGAAAGATGTTGCCGTCCTCGTCTTCAGCGAGGTAGTTATTGAGCGTCTTCAACGTGCCGATGTAGAAAGCAGGCGCGAGCGTCATCAACGTGATCGTCGCATTGTCCCGAAGGCTCACCGTCTCTGGCGTCGCGTGCACCAGAAACTGGAAGTCGTCGGGACCACCGCAATGAAGTGTGACCACGTGCCCGGTCACCGTTGCTGCCTGTGACCCATCTCCGTACCTCGCGTAGTCAATCTGAATGAATCGGAAGCGTGCTCCTTTGGCACAGATGTTCGGATAGGCAGATGCGGGAAGGGTAGACGGCGTGGAACTGCGTGGAGGATGTGAGCCGTTGCCGCCCCACGAAAGGGCAAAGCCTTCGATTACGACAACAGCTGCGACTGCGACGGCGCAGAGCCATATCGAGCGAGTCGTGAGTAGGGCTCGACGTGTGCGCCGATTTGTGTCCGGCGGAGGCGGGGAGTCCGGAGCATTCGACGTCCCTCTCACCAACGTTCCCACCCTCGAACGACACCTGACGACAGGGTATATCGCGAGAAGCAGTCACAACGTGACGTCCCCTCACGACCGACGTGTGCCTTACTTTTGAGCGTGACGTGCGAACGGTCGAAAGCCTCACGTGAATGGGACGCGTCGAATTGGTGTCATACTTCTCGCGTGAACCTTCGCGGAAAATTTCAACTCAAAACAGGCCAGACGATCGAACTCCTCGGTGCTCCCGACTCAGTCATCGGACTTCTCTCGGAGCTCGAGACCGATGAAGTGGGCGACGTGGGACCGGCGTTGCTGGCGTTCGTCGCCAACGAAGCGGCGCTCGCGAAGGTCGATGCGATTATCACCAAGTCGGCGGCGTCTGATCGCTTGACGTGGGTGGCCTATCCAAAGGCCGGTCAGCTGGGCACCGATCTGAACCGCGACACGCTCGCGGCATCATTGATCGAGCACGGCGTGGAGCCGGTTCGCCAGGTCGCCCTCGACGACGTCTGGTCCGCGCTTCGGTTTCGACTCATTTCAACCAGGCTCGATCGCGTCGCGGTCGCTGCGACGGGAGCGCGTCGGCGCGGATAGTTGATTGACTGATTGCTTGGCCTTGCGCTCAATGCAAGGTGGTTGGGCTCATTCTCCTTCAAGAAGGAAGTTCACCCATTCCCATGTTGCTTCGCTTGAGACATAAAAGTCCTCTGCGGCAATCCATTGGTTGATCCAGAAAACGGAATTCTCGCTTCGCGACTTCTGACGCTGAAGCCTCGTTGATTCGCTAGTACGCACGAACACCGTGATGTCGATTGCGCCCCGCAATTCTGGACGCAGCGTGTACACGCCCTCGATGATCACTACCTCGGGCATGGGAAGTTCCGTCCAACCGCCCATTGCAGCGGTGTTCCAGTCGTATCGTTGGTATCGCAAAGTTGATGCGCCGTCGCGAATGCTTTCAATGACATCGGACCTCAGTCGGCGCCAGTCGAAATACTTCTCATAGCCCTCCTTGGGAGTTAGCAACGCCTTGGTACTGGCTGGCGTGTCACTATAAAAATCGTCGCCGCGAACGATTGCAACCGAAAGCGAAAGGCTTTGCGCTAGCTCTTGCGCCAGCGTCGATTTTCCGGACCCACTCTGTCCGTCGACCCCGACGACCACAGGTCTGGGGTTGACAGCCGCAATTCGAGTCGAAATCAAGGAGAGGGTGCTATCGGCGAACTTCACGCGCTCAGTTTGGCAGAGACATCCGGAGACCGACCGGTCTCGTCCGCAAAACTGCGCGAACTCTGTGAGCGAGCCTCAACGGGATCGCGTGCTAATCGCACATTGAGCGAAGATACGCTGGTGGTGAGAGACCGGGACGTTGAGTATGACGGACGAATCGAAATCACCGGCAGAGTCCCATGTCGTGTGCGGGGTCTGTGACGAGCAGAACAAAGTTGGATCGGTACGATGCGCGCGGTGCGGCGCTGACCTACCGAAGCTGAAGGGCGTCGCGATTGATCCGGAATTGCGCGACTTCAATGCGGCACAAGCCGAGCTCTCGAAAAAGACTCAACGTGAGCGACGTAGGACGGTCATGATCGAGACACTGCTGACCGGGGGATCAGAGTTCAAGCCCCATTAGCCAGGGACGTTTTAGATCTGATCGCGAAACTTTTCAATGAGATCAGGCGAGAGCCTGACGCAAAGGACCGCCGTCGGTCAGATGGTGGCCCCCGCCAGATTGGCCAAGCGATCAAGATTCGCTCGACTGTAGTAGTTGCTCTCTGCTCGGCGGCTCACAGTACGGATAGCGTCAGGATCTCTTTGAAGCTCTGACCTTTTCTTCCAGGGCCGCGATGCGTCGATCCCAAGCGGCGGCGTGATCGAGCAACCACTGTGTGGCGTCCTTGGTTCCGCCAGTCGCCACGAAGTAACGCACGTCGCGGCCGTCGCGCTCGGGCTCCGCCAGTCCGGAGCGCTCGAGTACTTGGAGATGCTTGACGATGGCTTGGCGTGACACGCTCGCAGAGTGTGAGAGTTCGGTGGCGGTGAGTCCGCTCACGTTCGCAAGCAGTCGCTCGTAGATGCCGCGACGCGTGTCGTCAGCGAGGGCTGCGAAGACGTCAGAAATGCTTTCGTTCATCGAACAGCGAGCGAAGCTCTCATCGATGTGTCGAGCGGTGATTCGATGATCTCAATTCTCGTTCCTTCTGCCGTCGGGACGAATTCGATCTCGACTCGACTTGGCTCGTCGATGAAGCTCGCCCAGCGGTACACGAAGCGCTCTTCTTCGATCACTTCTTCGACGAGCACGTATTTGGTGTCCTCGCCGTCGCGGACCCAGCCCTCGCCGCCTTCTTTCGTGTCGATCTCTCCCTCATCGCCGAGCCACGACGGATCGAGCACGTGATCCCACGCCTCCTCGACGGGGCAGGGCAGTTCGACGACACGGTGCAGTATGTCTCTCATGCAACCAATCTATTGCACGATCGAGCATCAGCGGCTATCATGCAATCATATGGTTGCATATCTGAAAACCCCTCATCACGTGGACGACGCACTGCGCCAGTCCCTCGTACCAATGGTGATCGAAGAGTCGTCGCGAGGGGAGCGAGCCTTCGACATCTACTCCATGCTGCTTCGTCAGCGCATCGTCTTTCTCGGCCAAGAGGTGGACGACCAGATCGCCAATCTGATCATCTCCCAGATGCTCTACCTCGAGGCGCTCGACCCCGAGAGCGACATCTACCTCTACATCAACTCACCCGGCGGCCTCGCGTACGGCGGCATGGCGATCTACGACGTCATCCAACACGTGCGTCCCGACGTCTCAACGATCTGTGTCGGCATGGGAATGTCCGCAGCGGCGATGGTGCTGTGCGGGGGAGCGCCCGGCAAGCGCTTCGCGTTGCCGAGCGCGCGCATCATGATCCATCAGGGGAGCGCGGGCACCCGAGGTGCGCCCACTGACATGGAGATCCAGCTGCGCGAAGTCATGACGCTCACCAGGCGCATGGCCGAGATCATCGCGTTTCATAGCAAGCGTCCGCTCGACGAGGTGCTCTTTGACATCGAGCGCGACAAGTTCATGACACCGGAAGAGGCGGTCGCCTACGGGCTCATCGACGGCGTGATCGCCCCACGCCGCGGGCTCGCCGTGCCGTCGAGTGCTCTAGAGGAGATCCCTCCGACCACGTGAAGTGACGCCGTGACCTCTGTCGTCCGCTCGGATGAGCGAGTAGCGAACTGAGGGTTAGAGGGGGTCACGCTTCGAAATAGTGATTGTAATATAACTATTATGAGTTCGCAATTAAGTGTCCCGAGTCTGGCGTCCAGTGACGAGCTCAGTCGACGTCGGCGTATCGGCATCCTGCTCATCTGTTCGATGAGCCTTCTGATCGTGGGACTTGACGTGACCATCGTCAACGTCGCGCTGCCTTCGATCGGGCGAGAGTTCCACGCGCCTCTGTCGGGATTGCAGTGGACGATTGACGCCTACACCTTGGTGCTCGCGAGCCTGCTCATGTTGTCTGGCTCGACTGCGGATCGTCTCGGGCGTCGTCGCACGTTCGTCATTGGACTGGTGACCTTCGGTGCGGGTTCGCTCCTCTGTAGTCTGGCGCCCAACCTCACGCTGCTCATCGTCTTTCGCATGGTCCAGGCGGTGGGCGGGTCGATGCTCAATCCCGTCGCGATGTCGATCATCACGAACACGTTCACCAATCCGCGCGAGCGTGCCCAGGCGATCGGGGTGTGGGGCGCAGTCGTCGGAGTGTCGATGGCTCTTGGTCCGGTCATTGGCGGTGCGCTTGTCACGTCAGTCGGATGGCGATCGATCTTCTGGATCAACATTCCCGTCGCGCTCGCGGCAGCAGTGCTCGCAATTCGGTACATCCCCGAGTCGAAGGCGGCCGTGGCGAGGAAGGTGGACATCCCCGGACAGGTGTTCGTCGTCACGCTCTTGGCGTCACTCACCTACGGCATCATCGAGGCCCCGAATCGTGGATGGGGATCACCGATCATCGTGGGAGCACTTGCTTTGGCGGTCGCGTCGTTGGTCGGGCTCCTGGTGTGGGAGCACCGGACCAGTCAGCCGTTGATCGATCTGCGCTTCTTTCGCTCCGCGCCGTTCTCGTCGGCGGCGATCATCGCCATTGCATCGTTCGCTGCCCTCGGTGGATTCCTCTTTCTCAACACGCTCTACCTCCAAGACGTGCGAGGGCTTTCCCCGTTGCACGCCGGACTGGACACTCTGCCGATGGCCGTGATGACCATGGTCCTCTCACCGATATCGGGACGGATCGTTGGTCGCCGCGGCGGCAGAATCCCGCTCGTCGTCGCGGGCATCGCACTCATCGCGTCGTGTTTGACGCTGGTCGGATTGAGTGCCACGACACCGTTCACGTGGCTGTTCACCGCCTACGTGATCTTTGGCGTCGGCTTCGGTTTTGTTAACGCGCCGATCACCAACACTGCCGTGTCGGGCATGCCTCGCTCACAGGCGGGCGTCGCGGCGGCCATCGCCTCCACATCGCGCCAAATCGGTCAAACATTGGGCGTGGCTGTCGTTGGCTCACTCGTGACCGCCTCGCTGCAGAAGGGCTCTCACGTGAACTTCGCCGTGGCCAGTCGTGCCGGCTGGTGGGTCTTGACCGGGTGCGGGGCAGTCATATTGCTCCTCGGCGTGGTGGGAACCTCCTCGTGGGCTAAAGGCACCGCACAGCGCACGGCGGAGTTGATCAACCCCGAGTTTCTTGAAGGACACGCAGGATGACGAAGGCGGCCGTCCGTCGCGACCTCGTGATACGAGAAGCGTGGCACAAAATGGCGGACCTCGTGCTCAACAACGAGCGACGTCGCGAAGTCTTCGAGCACACGGGTCTGAGTTTTGGGAAGATGCGGGCGCTGCGACGGGTTGCGGTACAGCCAATGTCCATGCGTGAACTGGCAGAACAGCTCAGTGTCGATCCGCCCAACTTGACGCCGATCATTGACTACCTCGAGCGATTGGAGCTCGTCGAGCGCCAAGCGCACTCGACGGACCGCCGGGTGAAGCTCGTGGCGGCGACGCCCAAAGGCGCAGCGTTGGCGCGCGTCGCTGAAGAGATTCTCGACCGGCCCCCGGTCGGACTCGTCAACCTCCCGTCCGAAGAGTTGGAGATCCTGATGCAGATTCTGGCGCGAATCGGCCAACAGCCCGAACCGAGCCACTGAACGCGAGGCGCCACGTTGGGGCGATGTCGCGCGCCATTTTGACTCGAAATTCCTCGGGCGTGATTAACCTTGATTGTCCCATTTGAGGAGTACGCATGGCACAGTCACTGCAATTTGGTCTCGATACGTTCGGCGACGTCACTGAAGACGCCGAGGGGAATCTGCTCTCGAAGGCACAGGTCATTCGCAACGTGATCGCCGAGGCGGTCGTCGCTGATCAGCACGGCGTCGACGTCTTTGGCATCGGCGAACACCACCGCGACGACTTCGCGGTGTCCTCTCCCGAAACGGTGCTCGCGGCGATCGCGGGCCAGACCAGTCGCATTCGTCTCGGATCCGCCGTGACCGTGCTCAGCTCTGACGATCCGGTGCGCGTCTTCGAGCGGTTCTCGACGCTGAACGCGGCGTCGAACGGACGTGCAGAAGTGATCCTCGGGCGCGGATCGTTCACCGAATCCTTTCCGCTCTTTGGTTACGACCTCAGCCAGTACGAGTTGCTCTTTGAGGAGAAGCTTGCATTGTTCGCAGAACTCTTGAAGGGTGGGCCCGTCTCCTGGCGTGGCACGACTCGTACGGGTCTCTTAGATCAGCACGTCTATCCCGAGCTTGACACGCCGCTCACCACGTGGGTGGGTGTTGGTGGAAGCCCCGAGTCGGTCGCGCGTGCAGCGCGTTTTCAGCTGCCGCTCACGCTCGCCATCATTGGTGGCAGTCCGCTCCGCTTCAAGCCGCTCGTCGACTTCTACCGACAATCGCTCGACACCGCCGGCGCGCCACCGCTGCCCGTCGCGATCCACTCGCCGGGTTACGTTGCCGAGTCCGACGAGGAGGCGCTCGAGGAGTTCTTTCCGCACATGAAAGAGACGCGCGACCGCATCGGGGCCGAGCGCGGATGGGGACCGATGACGCGTGAGAGTTTCGACCGTGAAGCGAGCGAGCACGGGTCGCTCTACATCGGCTCGCCCGACACCGTCGCTCGCAAGATCGCTCGCACCATTCGCGCCCTCGGCGTTGAGCGCTTTGACATGAAGTACAGCGACGGGCGTCTGCCCCACGAGAAGCTTGTTCGTTGCATCGAGCTCTACGGCTCAAAAGTCATTCCGATGGTGCGAGAGCTCCTGGGGGAGTAGTCACCAGTTCTCCGGACGACGTGTACCGCTGAGAGTAATTTTCTTGAAAGACCAGCGAAGGGCGGACTTCATGAAAGCAGCGGTGTACTACGAGAACGGTGGCCCCGAGGTTCTGCGGTATGAAGAGGTTCCAGATCCCACTCCCGGGCCCGGAGAGATCCTCCTGCGGGCGAAGGCCATCGGGATCCAGGGTGGCGACACGCTCAACCGTTTGAAAGGCGAGTTGACGTCCGTCCCTCACATTGTTGGCTACCAGTCAGCTGGTGACGTTATCGCCGTGGGCGAGGGCGTGACGAAGTTTGCCGTTGGCGACCGCGTCGTCAGTCTTGGGCTGAACGGTTCGCACGCCGAGCTGCGCGCCACGCACGAATCATTTTGCTGGTCGATTCCAGAGGGAGTCTCCTACGAAGACGCCGCGTGTGTGCCCACGGAATTCGGTACCGCAAGTGACACGCTCTTCGAGTTCGGCCGACTCGTCGCGGGCGAGACGGTCCTCATTCACGCCGGAGCGAGCGGGGTTGGTATCGCCGCCATCCAACTCGCCAAGCGTGCCGGCGCCATCGTGCTCGCAACCGCCTCCAGCGATGAGCGGCTCGAACGCCTTCGTGGCTTCGGACTCGACCACGGCATCAACTACACCACGAGCGATTTCGTCGAGGCCGCACGCGCACTGACGGACGGACGCGGGGTCAACGTCATCGTTGACGGCGTCGGTGGCCCCACGCTCCAAAAGAGTTTCCACGCTCTTGCGTATCGAGGGCGGATCGTCAGCTTTGGCAACGCTGGACGAGACGAGGCGACGACGCTCGACATCTCGTCAATGAACGGCAACAACCAGTCCTTCACCGACTACTTCTTGGGCATCGAGATCTTTCTCTCCTCCCGACCACACGACATCATCGCCAAGGCGTTGGAGGACATTGCAAACGGCGAGCTGCGCATCGTTATCGATCGCAGATATCCGTTGTCCGAAGCAGCCGACGCGCATGAGTACGTGGAGAGCCGGCACGCGCTCGGCCGAGTCGTACTGATCGCCTAAGGGGAGGACTACTTCGACTGTTTCCGCGTTAGCGGTGCGTATGCGCGACGACGGTCAACGCTTCGATCAACGCGCCCACGATCGGCGTCGGTTGATTTCGACCAGTGCGATACACCGCGCTGATTCTCCGCGCACCGAGATCTGGAAAGTCGACGATGCGAACTCCGGCGGGGAGCGGATCGCTGAGAGCGACTTCAGGAGCGAGGGCGACTGCCATGCCACCGGCGACCAGGGCCAGAGCGGCTGGAAATTCCAGACAGGTATGCCTGCCCGTGAAACTGAGCGAGGTAGCGGCGCGCAGTCGATTCAGTGCGTGACTAATTGCCGAACCATCTGGTCCATCCACCCACGGTTGATCGGCAAGTTGCGCAAACGAAGCCGGGACGGCCCAATCGGAAGGTAACGCGACTCTGTAGGGATCATCGAGTAGCCAGCGCACCGTGCAGTCAGGTTCGGGAATTCGAACATGTCCTAAATCATCTTCAACGAGCACCACGTCGACGTCGCCCGCATGCAGCGCGGCGATCGCGGCCTGTTCCGAGATTTCGCGCACAATCGGCGTGACACTTCGATTCGACTGCGTCACGTTTCTAAGAGCGGGCACGGCCAGTCTCGCAATGATGGTGGGGAACGCCGCGAGAACGATCGGGCCGTCGACGGCGCCGGTAAGAGCCTCGATATCGGCTTCAGCGTCGGCGATCACTTCCGCAAGCCGTGTCGCGTGCACCAGGAGTTGGCGCCCCGCGGCCGTCAAGGTCACGGGGCGCTGACCGCCTCGACGTGACCGATCGATCAGGACGAGACCAGTTTCGCGCTCTAACGCAGCGAGGTGTTGGGAGATGCCCGACGGGGCGAGATGCAATTGTCGACCTGCGGCGAGGACACCCCCGGCGTTATCCACCACTTGGAGGATGAGAAGGCGTTCCGGGTTCAGGTGCATGCAGAATGACTGTAGTAGATAGTCATTTATATCCATTTTACTTGCATGAGCAAATAAGAAAGTATTGACGCCATGACGATCACACAACATCGCGCTGAATTCGACGCCACCGTGACGTTCAGCAACGGAGGCTGCCTATCGACCGAGGGGTTTCGCGTCGACGTCGAGAATACCGACGCGACCAATGATCACATCACGGAGCTCTTCGTGTCGTCACTCAATCTTCTGATGGTTGAACGCGTGAGCGTGACCAACGTGCGCATCTTCTCTGAACCCCATAAAGGTACGCACCGCGGCCCGAGTGACTCTTCGTTCGCGGGCAATCCATCAGCGGATGCTGCGCGCATCCTGGTTGAGCTGAGTCACGTGATCTCTGACGGGATGACCACGTACCCCGGGCTGCCGGTTCCAGTCATCACGCCGCACCTCACTCGTGAGGAGTCGAAGAAACATTACGCACCCGGTGTGGAATTCGAGATTGATCGCATCTCGATGGTTGGCAACACCGGCACGTACCTCGACAGTCCGTACCATCGATACGCCGACGGCATTGATCTCGCTTCGTTGCCGCTCGCATCGTTGGCTGATCTCCCCACCGTGGTGATTCGCGTCGTGAGTTCCTCGTCTCGAGGGATCAATGTGGATGCGCTCCTCGCGAGTGACGTGCGCGGCTGTGCCGTGCTCTTGCACTCGGGAGGTGATCGCGAGTGGGGCACGGAGCACTACGGCCGCGATGCTTACTACCTCACTGAAGCGGCTTCTCGCTGGTTGGTGGAGCGAGGGGCGAAGCTCGTGGGCATTGACGCGATCAACATTGACAACATGGCGGGCGGGGGAGAGAGACCGGCGCACAGTCTCTTGCTTGCTGCGGGAATTCCCGTCGTTGAACACATGACCGGGCTCGATCAGCTTCCTCTGACAGGAGCACGATTCACTGCGGTGCCGCCAAGGATTGCGGATTTCGGCACGTTCCCAGTGAGGGCGTTTGCTTCGTTCCCGCGTCGTAACGATATGAGTCAGGTCTCGTGAGGCGATTCGGGAAACCCCCACCGTTGCTGGCTCGTCACGGCAGAGTCAGAACGTCTCCACGCTGTCGAATTGGAGGGGGTCGGTGAAGACTTCAGCGCGTATGCCGACGTTTCTCGCTGCGATCACATTTTCTAGGCGATCGTCAAGGAACACGACGTCCTTCGGATGAGCATCAAGCGCTTTGAGGACGGCCAGGTACGCGGCCGGTTCAGGTTTGACCATTCGGAGTTTGTAGCTATAGACCCGCGGACAGAATTCCGCCAGCCACTCTCTCGAATCGATGGCTCTTGCGATCTCAAGTGGCGCGTTCGAGAAGATCGCTAAGCGCAGACCACGTTCGGCCGCTCTCGACGCGGCGTCGAGCGCGAGTGGATTGGGGTGTATCCAGCTGGCGGTGTCGGCTTCGATGATCGCTTCGAGGTCAGTCGGCGTCGGGCGCGTTCCAAGGACTGCGGTCCAGTAGCTGGTTGCGGTCACGTCACCGCGGTCGTAGGGGCGGCGATGATTCCAGTAACTCGTCCAGAAATCTGCTCCCGATCGTCCGGTGATGGACTCGAGGGCTTCTCGATCGGCGGTCGGCTGCGGAAGGCAGAGCACTTCTCCGTAATCGCAGAGCAACCACGTCACGACGCGGACTCCCCGAGCGGTCGTCGAGGGGCGATCACACCGGCGAGGACAGTGGTGGCGGCGCTCACGGCGACAAGGACGCCCAGCGCGGCGGGAAGTCCCACTGCATCGGCGATCCCGCCAATCATCGCCGGTCCGATCAGCAAACCGAGGTAGCCGGATGAAGAGACCGTGGCCAACGAAGGGCCAGGTCGTTCAAGTTGCGACGAGCTCGTGAAGACGAGCGGGACGACGAACGACATGCCAAGGCCGAACAACACGAATCCGATCATCGCCGCGGTTACTTGCCCGATAACTAACGCGGCCGTCAATCCAATCGTCGCCGTCGCGGCGGAGAAGCGAACGAGGCGGACCGGTCCGATTCGTTCAGCCATGTGGTCTCCGCACAGGCGACCGGCGGCCATGGCGCACGAGAACGCGGTGTACGCCACCGCGGCGAGTCCCGCACTCGCCTTCAGTGAGGAATGCAGATAAATCGCGCTCCAGTTGTTGACGGCCCCGTCGGCGAGAAAACAGCCAAAGGCGATCGTGCACAATCCGACGAGCGACCACGAGAACTTCGGACGTCGTGGCGGACGGACTGGCCCCGCATCTGACGACGCCGATTCGACGCGCCTCATGGGCGTTCTCGAGAAGGCGGAGCTCGCAGCGACGCCACCCGCGAGCACCAACGATCCGACAAACAAGAAATTGACGGTGACGCTCATACCGGTCGCTGCGGCGAGTGCTCCGCCGCCTGCGCCGACGAGGCCGCCCAGACTGTAGGAGGCATGAAAACGCGACATGATTCGCCGACCGACATGATCCTGAAGTGCGGCCGCTTCGGTGTTCATCGCGACGTCGATCGTACCCATTGCGACACCCCATCCCAACAGGGTCGCGAAGAGCTGCCAGGGTGAGCCGACGATGCTGAGCACCCAGAGCAGTGCACCGAGCGGGATGAACATCACGCCCACAATCCGACGCGGCTTCGTTTTGACGAGCAGGGCCCCGACAACGGACATGGCAACGACAGCCCCCACGGCGGGTCCCAACAGAGCCAAGCCCAAGACGCCCGCCGAAAGATGCAGGCCGGCCTTGACCGCGGGAATCCGCGCCGCCCACGTTCCCGCCACGCTACCCATGAGAAAGAACACGACCGTCACCGCGAGTCGACGCGCTCGTGGGGAATGGTCCACTACAACCGCCTGAGGCTGCAAGGGTGTCGATGCGACAGAACTATTCAGAAAACCGGGCCCGAACTCAGACACGATTGATGGTCAATCCCGCCAACTCCAGGCCGCTCGTTTGAGCCGGCGAGGCGTCCGTCACCATCTGCTCGATGGCATCAAGGTCGCACACCCGACCGAAGGCCACGAGCCCCAGCTTTGAGGCATCGCCCACCAGAATCGTTCGCCGAGACGATGACACCGCAGCCCGTTTTATCCTGGCGTCAGCGGGGACATGGGTGGTTGCCCCATCACGTTCGCTAATCCCGCAACAGCCGAGCACGAAGGTATCGAAGCGCAATCGCTCAAACGCCACCTCGGCCAGATCACCCGTCACCACCAATTCTCCAGGCCGCACGTCACCGCCCGCTGCGATCAAGCGCACGTGGTCGTCGTCGGCAAGGTCGATGAGTGTTCGCAGTCCGAGCGGCATGATCGTGATCGGGCGCCCGCGCAGCGCTCGACCCACTTCGGCGGTGGTGGTGCCACAATCAAGGACCACGGTTTCTCCGTCGGCGATGAGTCCCGCGACCGCTCGTGCGATCCGCTCCTTCGCTTCGGTTGCTTCGAAGACACGCGTTGCGTAGGGCGCTTCGTCGCCTCGCAAATTGAACGCGACCGCACCCCCGTGTTCACGGCGGATGACCCCATCACGCTCGAGTACATCGAGGTCACGACGAATAGTCATTTCAGAGCACCCCAGCGCGACGGCCAACTGGCTTACCGGGATGGACTCCGTTCGCACCGTCTCTACGAGGGCCTGACGCCTAGATCTCACATTCATAGTGAGATTTCTATCAGAAAAATTGTGAGACAATTGCCGGGTCCTTGCGTCGGCGACAACCCCCGGCCGAGGTGTGGGTTGCCATCGCGCGCCCACACGTCGATTGTCCCGCCTCCCTCGGCGCGCTTTCGATGATTCCGCAGCACTATGCCGAACGGTTGCTGCAAAGTCATCTTCTAACTTGCGCGTGGAGATCTGCCACTGCAACAACTGAGTCCCCTAGGCGCCTGCCTCAGCCGTTGGACCGGTCAGATTTCTAGAGCCCTTTCTGGCGAGCACGAACTGGGCGACATCGAGATAGCCACTGCGAAATCCTGCCTCGCTATAGGCCAAATAAAACTCCCACATGCGACAGAATGTGGGGTCGAAACCGAGTCGAGCCACGTGGCCCTCATTAGCGAGAAACCGCTCGCGCCACGACCGCAAGGTGCTGGCGTAGCAGTCGCGGAAATGCAATAGGTCGACGATGTCCAAACTCGTATGACTGCCCATCGTGTGGCGAATGGCGTGTTCTGAGGGAATAATCCCGCCAGGGAATATGTACTTGTGAATCCAGGTCCACGATGACTTGGTGGCCTCCATGCGATCGTGCGCCATCAGGATGCTCTGTAAACCGATCTGGCCCTGTGGTGCCAAGCACCGCTCAAGAGTACGGAAGTAAGTGGGCCACCATCGCTCGCCGACCGCTTCGATCATTTCCACGCTGACGATCGCGTCGAAGATCCCCGTCGCGTCTCGGTAATCTTCGACGCGGATGTCGACCAACTCGCTCAGCCCGGCGTTGGCTATTCGCTGGCGAGCCAAATGTGCCTGTTCGAGTGAGAGGGTCAAGCTCGTAACGCGCGCACCTCTTTGAGCGGCTCGCAGAGCGAGCTCACCCCACCCGGTACCGATTTCGAGCACACGAGTGCCGTGGTGAACACCTGTCGCGTCGAGCAATCGTTCAATCTTGTGGGCTTGCGCCTCAACCAGCGTGGCGTGCTGCTCGGTGAAGAGAGCCGCTGAGTACGTCATTGACTCGTCGAGAAACGTCGCAAACAGATCGTTCGAGAGGTCATAGTGACGAGCGATATTGCGCACCGATCCCGGCTGGTCGTTGTCTTCTGCGATGGGTTGCCGCGCCTCGTACCAGCGTCGGATGACCTGGAATGGGCGCGGGACCAGTGAACTGGCGTGACGGGCGAGTGCGTCCAGCACCTCAACGAGCTCAGCCGATTCCCACTCACGGGCCATGTAGGACTCACCGAATCCTATTTTTCCGCCCTTACCGAGCCTGGCGAAGAGCGTCCTTGGCTCGTGCACCGTCATAACCGGGCCGTCTTGCGATCCAAAATGGCTGCCGTCAGGCAGCTCGACTCGAATCCCCGTTTGTGTGGCCACTCGTCGAAGAAGGAGTCGCGCAAGCGTGGCTCGCACGGGCATCCACGCTGGTGGCACCAACCCAGGCCATCGTTGAAGGTCAATCGAGGCGGCCTCGATCGGGGCGCGAGCGATCACGCTCATCGTGGCTGCACCTTCAGCCCTCGAAGCCAGAGCCGAACCGCCTGCCAACGTATCAAGATTGACGTACGTAGGGATGAGTGAATGAGCGAGGCCCAAACCACGTTTATCATGCTGGCGTTTCGCCGTTCGCCTCTAAGGGACGCTACAAACGGCGTGTCACCCTCACGGTGCAAGGTCACGCTCACCGAGAGAAAGAGGCCGGGTTCGCTCACTCGAATGTCGTAGTAGCCGTCAACGGGATAAAACGGCGACACATACAGCACCTTGTCCACTTCGGCGCGTCCCTTCCCGTCGGGCTGGAGAACATAGGTGTGGCGCCCGCCGTAGGTATTGTGCACCTCAGTCAAAACGGTGACACATTCTCCGTCGACGTTGTAACACCAGAAGACGCTGATGGGATTGAAGACGTAACCAAGCGTGCGAGCCATGCTCAGCATGAGAATCCGGTCCGCGTCCATGCCCTTTTCGCCCAAAAGGGACCGCACGTCGCAGTGATCGCTTTTCTCGAACCGAGCGAGACACCCCATTATCCCTCGAGCAGGAGGCAGGCGGTCGAAGTCGACCAACCAATAGTTGGCTCGGTAGCGAAAGTGATTCGCGATCGGTGCGCGCCGCGTATGCGTCACCTCTGCAGCGTATAGAACCGGAACGTCCGACACACCGTTCAGCAACATCGCGGTGTCGCTGTTTAAGCGGGGAGCGAATTTCACCAGCGCACCCCGAGCGACTCAGCTGCCGTGATGCCCGATCGGCAGCCATCTTCGTGAAAGCCCCAACCGTGATAGGCGCCCGCAAAGGCCAATCTCGAGTCGTTGAGTTGAGAAAGTTGACGTTGGGCGCTCAGCGAATCCTTTGTGTAAATGGGATGTTCATACGTCATGCGAGCCACGATCTTGTCGGGATCTACGCGCGACGTCGCGTTAAGAGTGACGATGTGGTGCCGCGCCGATGCAAGACCCTGAAGACGGTTCATGTCGTAGGACACCACGACGTGCTCGGTCACGTCACTGCAGGAGGGCAAGAGGAAATTCCACGCGGCTCGAGCTCGTCGTGCTTTCGGAAGCAGTGCAGCATCGGTGTGCAGCCAGGTGTCGTTGCGCGAGTATTCGAACGCACTAAGCACGGAACGCTGGAGCGAGCTCGGGTGCGCCAGCAGGGCCAACGAGGTGTCCGCATGCGTCGCCATGACGACGCGGTCGAAAACAACACCTTCGTCATCGTCCGTCCTGACCTCAACCCCCTCTGCCCCTGTAATAACTGCCCTCACCGGCGTGGATGTCGCGATAGCACTCAAATCCTTCGCCACCAAGTCCACGTACGTGCGAGCGCCGCCCACTACGGTTCGCCAGGTCGGTGAGCCACTGACGGACAGCAATCCGTGATTCTCTAAGAAGGCGAACAGGTAGCGAGCCGGGTACTGCAAGGCTGCGCCCGGAGCAACTGACCAGACACACGAGACAAGGGGGACGACAAAGTGCTGGGAGAAGTAGTCGGAATATCCCCCTCGGGCCAAGAACTCTTTTAGGGAGATCGCATCGTTGCCGAGGTCAATGAAGTTTCGAGCGTGTCGGTGAAATCGACGGACTTGGGCCAAAAGTCCCAAGAATGCGGGGCTCGTAAGGGAGCTGGGTTGGGCGAACACCCCGCCCACACCCTTGGCGCCGGCGTATTCCAATCCGCAGCCCTCGCAGTGGACTGACATGCTCATCTCGGTTGGTCGCGTTACGACGTTCAATTCGGAGAAGAGCCGACGAAGCAACGGATACGTGCGTTGATTGTGCACGATGAAGCCGGTGTCTATGGGAACAGTTCCGGCGTCCGGGGTGAGTACATCGTGCGTGTCGGTGTGGCCGCCCAGACGGCTGGCCGACTCGTACAGGGTGACGTCATAGCGCTGCTGCAGAACGTAGGCCGCCGTGAGTCCTGAGATACCAGACCCCACCACGGCAACCCTCTCTCGCTGATCTCGCGACACCCTGCACTCCTCCTCGCCCTTACTTATTCGGAGCAAACCGATTTCCGTATGTCGGTTGGGTGCTAAAAGAGAACATGCCCGTCTTGAGTTCAACAATGACTACTCAGGAATACGTCCGAAGGCGCCCGTCAGGCTCTTCCGACAATGGCTAGGGAAGCGAGAGCACGCCGTCTCCGCAGTGGACTCACAAGGACCGTCGACGGCCTCCTTGAAGTATCCGTGGTTGGCAGCTTTTCCCGGGTTGGGTACGGCGTCCGTCGATACGTAGAAGGTTGGAACGAACCAAGCCGATTAGATGGCAAAACAATGATCGTGACCGGCGCGTCATCGGGCATCGGGAGAGCGGTAGGCACCGAACTCGCTTCGCGAGGTGCCAATGTGTGGCTCATCGGTCGAAACGCTGAACGATTGCGCGCTGCGAGAGAAGCGGCGCACGACGCGGGGGGCGGCGGTCAGGTCTATACGGCCGAAGTCGATGTGGTCAATGCCGACGCTGTCTCGGCGTTCGTCGAACAGGTGTCGTCAACGCACAGCGAGTTGCATGCGCTCATCCACAACGCCGGCGCGCTCTTCCGCGATTATGGCGTCTTTGACGATGGCAGCGGAACACTTACCGAACGATCACTGGCGACGCACGTCCTCGCGCCATTTCGCTTGAGCTTGTTGCTCGCTCCGCTCTTGTGGCGTGCAGACCAATCAGTCATCACGACCGTGACATCGGGCGGGATGTACACCCAGCGATTCGACCCCGACCACATTGAAGCTCGCTCCGAGGGGTACCGCGGTGCGGTCGCCTACGCGCGAGCGAAACGGGCGCAGGTTGTCCTGGCTCATGAGTGGGCTCGCCGCTGGAATGCTCAGGGCGTCGCGAGTTATGCCGTACATCCAGGCTGGGTGAATACGCCCGGATTGGCGAGTGGATTGCCATCCTTCGCGAAACTCGGACCGCTTCTACGCACGCCCTCGCAGGGCGCGGACACCGTGGTCTGGTTGGCGGCAGACGAACCGCGTCGCACACTGGCGTCGGCTCCAATGGAGGGCCTGTGGCTCGACCGGCACGAACGGGGGGAGTACTACCTTCCGATGACCCGACGTTCCCGACCGGAAAGCGAGCGTGATGGCAGGGCGCTCTGGGCGTGGTGTGCCGAGAGAGCCGGACTGGGTTACTGAGCAAGGGCCACGGGGGGTCCCCATCTCGAAGAGCCTCACGGGCTCGGGGCGGAATATCCGGTCGGAACCCGCATACCTCGAACGCCTCGGTATCTAGACGCTCGGCGCCTTCGGTGTCGAGCAGAGCCGACGTCAGACGCTCCGACGATCGCATTCGTTTTCAACCGCAACGGTGAGCATTACTTCGAGAAGCATGGCGAAATTGGCAAAACCGCAATCTGAATTATTCGCTGTACAGGAATTTGTCCGGAATTGTTCATCTCACCGACATCCACGGACCGACTCCGCGACGAATAGAGATGAGGCCTAACCATCGTGGTTGGTAGAGAAGAGACAAATATCATGAGAAGTTTCACTAACCGTGCGCGGGTGCTGGCGGCCTCCGTCGCGATAGTCGTTGCTGGCGGCGTCGGAGTCGCGGCCGCCGCGAATACACCAGCGCCAGCGAGCAATGCGATGCAAAAGGGTATGGGCATTAACGAGTACGGCATGACAAAATCGTTCTTCAACGGCGGTACCGTCAGCTTCACGTACTCGAAGGGCTACTACTGCGACAAGAGCGTGACGTCCGGAGCAAGTTCTGGCTGCGAAGCCGGTGCCAATTACAAAGTGCCGCCGGCGTCGAGTTTCGATCCGCTGTACATCACCGTGCCACTCGGTTTTACCGTTCCTATGGCGTCGATGGAGTGCCCGGCTGCACTCGTCTGCGTGGATCACCCGGGAACGATTGACCTGAGTCGACTTGAGCCTGACCTCAAGGCGCTCTATCCGACGATGACGGCAGCACAGCTCACGGCGGCATTGAAGAACTCCGCCACCCCAGGTCACGAGCACTTCATCACGACGCAGGACGGTGGCAAGGCTGAGTGGTGGGACGTCAAAGTCATCGGAGTCACTAGCTTGGCCGAGTGGAACGCGATTAACGCGCATAAGTCCTTCACGTACCTGAATCAGCAGGTCAACGCGAAGAAGACCACGCCGATCATCCCGACGAACCTGTTCCTGTACTTCTCGGTGAACTAGTTTCCGTGTCTTTCGAGTGGTGCCGGCGTCGTCGCAATCGCGGCCGTCGTCGGCACCACTCGAAAGTCTGCTTGAAGAGACACACAGGTAGAGCGGCGCAGATCGTTGCACGTTTCGGATGTCTGAGCGAGCGACGCTAGCTACGGGTGGAGTCCTCCTTCGTGGGACTCGTGGGTCGCTGGCTCCAACTGAAACGTCGCGTGCTTGACGGCAAAGTGTTCGCTCAGACACGTCTGCAGCGCGTCGAGAATCTGCGGCGCGTGACCGTCGTCAAAACATCGTTGCTCGACGACAACGTGGGCTGAGAGCGTGGTGAAGTCGCTCGCGACGCTCCACGCGTGCAGGTCGTGGACCTCGAGGACGTGGTTGACCGTGGCGAGGTGGCGCCGAACATCAGAGAGATCGAGGTCGTCGGGCGTTGCCTCGAGCAAGACCTTTCCCGCGTCGCGGAGCAACCCCCAGGCGGAACGCCCCATCAGCACGACGACGACAAGGGACGCCACGGCGTCTGCGCGCTGCCAGCCCGTGACGATGATGACGAGACCCGCGATTGCCGTGCCGATGAACGCGTAAAGGTCGGTCACCACGTGCGCGTAGGCGCCACGAATGTTGAGGCTCGTATGGTTCGCTCGCGCGAGGACGTAGGCGCTGGCGACGTTGACGAGCGCACCTACGACCGCGACCGTGAGGATGAGCGGACCGTTGACCGGCCGTGGCGCGATGAGCCGTTGAATCGCTTCGACGATGATGAGGAGTCCCACGGCGACGAGGGTGACGCCGTTCACGGCGGCGCTCAACACCTCCGCGCGGTGGAATCCGAAGGTCCAGCGTCCAACTGCGGGTCGACGCACGAGCCGAAGTGCCCAGGCGCTCATCGCGAGTGCCGAAACGTCGGTCACCATGTGACCAGCGTCGGCGAAGAGGACGAGCGAGGACCCGAGTACCGCAGCGACGATCTCGGCGCAAAGAAAGGCGCCGATGAGCGAGAGCGCAATTAGCACGTAGCGCAGGTCGCCGTTGCGCGTGACGACCGGTCCCGCCACCTCGTCGCTCATGTCCTAGGCCTCACGCCTTCATTGTGACACCAGGTCACGCGCTTTCGTTCAGCGGGCGCTTAGCGCACGAGTTCGGGTACGCGCTTGGCCTCGGTGCCAGGCTCGCGATCGCGCGCGTACTGGCGAACGTTGAACTGCACCAAGCCGATTGTCAGCGCTACCGCGCCGAACTCGTGGATCTCGACGAGCCAGGCGGGCACGTGCGTGAGGTACTGGGTGGCGCCGATCGCTGCTTGGGCGAGCGACACCCAGAGGAGTCGCTTCACGCCGATCTTGAGCGCCTTTGGCGCAGCGCTCTGCCAAATCGCGAGCAGGAGACCGAGCACAATGCCGATGAAGAAGAGAGCCGCCAGCGAGTGGAGCCACGCGGCCGACGAGAACGCCCACGGCAGGCGACGAGCGACGAGCTGTCCTTGCGAGGATCCCGCGTGGGGTCCGGATCCGGTGGTCGCGGTGCCCGTCATAACGAGGACGACGAACGGTAGCCAGAGCCAGCGTCCAAGGTTGCGAAAATACGGATCGCGTACATCTTCACGCGCCCCCGGCCCGTAGACGTACTTCGAGTGGTGGTACAGCAACGTGCCGATCGCAACCATCGCGAGACTGATCACGAGGTGCAGCGAGACAAGGTACGGATTGAGCTTCGAGTAGACGACGAAGGCGCCCAGGATCGCGTCGGCAACGACACCCACCACGAGCCCCCCTGAGAGAATGAGGAGATCGTTTCGCCGTTCCTCGCGAAACCAGGCAGCGAGCAGGGTCAGCCCGACGATGACGACGAGGGCGCCCGTGACCATCCGATTGGAGTATTCAATGAAGGGGTGGATGCCCATTGATCCGGTGACTTTTCCCTTGAAACACGTGGGCCAGTCAGGGCAACCGAGCCCTGAACCGGTCAGGCGAACGGCCGCACCAGTAAGAACGATGAGAATCATGGAGACAAACGACGCCAGGGCGAACCAGCGAAACACTGGACCCGTGACGCGGCGTCGAGTCGAGATCTGCATTCGCCCAGCCTAGGTAATCGTGCGAGCCGTAGAATATAACCCGTGACCGTTTTCGCCGCTTCCGCCAACTCGACGGCTGACGTCCTTAGGGGCTACCTCGCACTCACCAAGCCCCGGATTATCGAGCTGTTGCTCGTGACGACAGTGCCGACGATGATCGTGGCGGCGAACGGTTTTCCGAGTCTCTGGCTGATCGTCGCGACCCTCATCGGTGGCACGCTTGCGGCCGGCGGGGCCAACGCGTTCAACATGGTGATCGACCGCGACATCGACGCCCTGATGGAGCGCACGAAGCGCCGCCCCTTGGTGACGGGCGTGATGAGCGCTCGTTCGGCGACGCTCTTCGCCTTCGGTCTCGAGGTGGTGGCCTTCGCCGTACTCGCGGTGTGGGTCAACCAACTCTCGGCGTGGCTCGCGATCTCGGCGACCGCGTTCTACGTCATCGTCTACACGATGGTCTTGAAGCGTCGCTCGAAGCAGAACATCGTTATCGGAGGCGCCGCCGGCGCGGTGCCCGTTCTCGTGGGCTGGGCTGCCGTGACGAACTCTCTCGGGTGGACGCCGGTCCTGTTGTTTCTCGTGATCTTCATCTGGACGCCGCCGCACTTCTGGGCACTCGCGGTGCGCTACCGCGATGATTATCACGCGGCCAATGTGCCAATGATGCCGGTCGTCGCCTCGCTGCGCCGAACCACGCTCGAGATCCTGATCTACTCCGTTCTACTCTGGGCACTCACCCTGTTGATCGGTCCGAGCGCGCATCTCGGCTGGGTGTACGCGATCTCGGCAACCGTGCTGGGCGGGATGTTCACGTGGTCGGCGTTGCGCCTTTATCAGCACGCGCGTAACGACAGGGCTGATGTCGCCGAAGCCATGCGACTCTTTCACTTCTCCATTACGTATCTCTCAGCACTTTTTGTGTTGATGGCGGTTGACGTTCTTGTCCGTCACCACTGAGGCTTCCCGACGCCATCTCTCACGCAGGGTCATCGTGGCGATCGCCGCGGTCGTACTCGCCGTGGTGCTCATTGCGGTCGTCTCCGCGCTCACTGGCGCGAAGGTCACCTCGGGAGGGCGAGGCGAGGTCCTGCCCACCACGAAGCTCGTGGGGCACCACGTCCAGAACTTCAAGCTTCCGGGCCTGAGCGGCGGCGAGATCCACGGTCCTTGGACCGAAGGCCACGCGAGTGTGCTGATCTTCTTTGCCAGTTGGTGCACGCCGTGCCAGGGCGAAATGCCCAAGGTCGCGAGGTACATTCGCGGTCATAGCCCGAGTCCGATTGACGTCGTGGGCATTGACGCCAACGACGAGCGATCCGCGGCTCAGGCGTTCGTGAAGAAGGACGGCGTCACATTCCCGGTCGCTTTCGACGCCAACGGGACTATCACGGGCGGCGACTTTGGCTTCCAGGAGCTGCCTGAGAGTGTCTTTATCAATGCGAAGGGTGTCGTGAAAAGGGTGCACTTCGGCGCCATTTCCACGCGCGCGCTCGCGAGCGGCATCAAAATGCTGAAGGGCTAATCGAACCTGAAGGTGCGCGCCGCGAGGAGCGGTGCAGCGACGGCCCAGATCAGGAGCGACACCCAGTCCGCGACGGTGGGCGCCCCTCCGTGGCCGAGCACTCGATGCAACGCCTCAGCCATCGCGCCTGAGGGCAAGGCAATCACGACGTGGCGGAGTGCTGACGGCAGCGAGGTAAGCGGCACCACGATGCCCGAGAGCAGCAGCAGGACAATGTAGAGGCCATTGCTCGCGGCGAGGTTGACCTCGGCGCGCAGTCGGCCCGCGAGGGCGAGCCCAATCCCTGCCGAGCCGATCGACCCGAGGAGCAGGGCTGCGCCGACTTCTAGAGCTCCGCGCCAGCTTCCGTCCGGGTGCCAGGCGAGAAGCAGCGCAACCACGCTGATCACGGCGATTTGGATTATCTCCGTGACGAGGACGCCCGCGATCTTCGCTCCGACGAGACGGCGCTGGCCGAGGGGTGTCACGTGCAGGCGTCGAAGGACCCCGGACGAGCGTTCGAAACCGGTTGCGATCGAGAGCGCCACGAGCGAGGTCGACAGTATGCAGAGCGCGAGGATGCCCGGCGCGATGAAGTTCACCCGGTGGGCGTTCGGCGACGACGTCACGTGGGTGAGCGAAAAGAAGACGAGCAGCAGTACGGGGATGCCAATCGTGAGCAGCAGCGTCTCGCCTCGGCGGATCGTCATCGTGACTTCCGCTCGGGTCTGAGCAAGAAACGCCTTCATGAGCGTGCGTCGCTTCGTTCGTCGGCGATGAGCTCGAGGTAGCGCTCCTCGAGTGAGGCACGCGTGCGAAGCGAGACCATGGAAAGACCAATGCTCGCCAAGTAATTCGTCACGATGGCGATGCGCTCGGGGGTGGAGGCCACGGCGCAGCGCAGCTGTAGGGGGTTGTCGAGCACGACGTCGCAGTGAAGACGCTCGGCGAGGTCCTTCGGATCGACCGGACCTGAGGACTGGACAATCATCTCGGGCTCTCCCGCGAGATCGTCGAGTGAACCCTGTACGAGCACACGACCGCGGTGCATGATGACGAGTCGATCAGCCATGCGCTCAGCCTCGGTGAGCTCGTGGGTCGTGATGAGCAGGGCACAACCGCGTCCACGCTCGGCGGCGATGATGTCGCGGATCACCTGGCGCCCCTCGGGATCGACTGCCGTTGTCGGCTCGTCGAGCACGAGTGCCCTCGGTCGCCCGAGGAGAGCAAGGGCGAGCAGCGTTCTTTGTTGCTCGCCACCGCTCAAGCGTCGCCACGGCGTCCTCTGACAGCTTTCGAGTGCGAGAAGGCTGATCAGGTCATCGATGTCGCGAGGCGCTTCGTAGTAGGAGGCGCTGAGGCGCAGCACATCGCGCGGAGTCATGGGCGCCCAGACACCGCCGCGCTGGAGCAGCGCTCCGGTGCGCACCACGACCTCGTGGTGGTCTCGCGTCGGACTCAGTCCGTGGAGGCGGACGGTACCGGCGTCGGGCTCGCGGAAGCCGAGCACCGTTTCGACGAGGGTGGTTTTTCCGGCTCCGTTCGGGCCGAGCAAGGTAACGACTTCGCCGTAGTTGACCTGCAGCGTGACGTCGTTCACCGCGTGCAGCGACCCGAAGGAGACCTCGAGATGATTGACGTCCAGCGCGAAACTCATGCACTATGAAGTTAGACCTTCTCTTCGGGTCGACTTTGACGCGTCGGTAGGCTCTACGCATGATTGATCTCGCCCAACTGCGCCGTGAGCCCGACGTTGTGAAGGCGGCCCTTGGCCGCCGCGGCGTCTCCTCGGGCGAGGTTGATGAGATTGTGGCGCTCGATGTCGAGCATCGCCGCCTCTTGCAGGAGGCGGAGCAGCTGCGCGCCGAGGTGAAAGAACTGTCGCGCCGGGTAGGTGCCGCGAGGCGGGACAAGGATCTCGAGACGGCTGAGGCACTCACAACCGAGAGCCGCGCCCTCGGCGATGAGGAACGGGTCGCGAGCGAGGCCACAGAACGCGTCGCTGGGCGCCTTCGTGAACTCTTGCTGCTGGTCCCGAACTTGCCCGACGAGCGGGTCCCCGATGGGCTCGACGAGAACGACAACGTCGAAGTTCGCCGGTGGTGGGTCGGCATGGATGAGGGCGTACCGTTTCCCACCTTCGCAGAGCACCAGCGCGTCGCGCACTGGGATATCGGGCGGGAATTGGGCATCTTGGATATGGAGTCGGGCGCGAAGCTCGCTGGCTCAATGTTCCCGCTCTATCGCGGAGCGGGCTCACGACTCATCCGGGCGCTCACGTTTTTCGCTCTCGATCAGCACACGGACGCGTACGAGGAGATTCGCCCACCGAGCGTCGCACTCACCGAGACGATGATGTCGACGGGTCATTTGCCCAAATCTGCGGACGACATGTACTCGATCGAGCGTGACGATCTGTGGCTGATTCCCACGGGCGAGGTGCCGCTCACGTCACTGCATCGCGGCGAAATCCTCGACGAAGCAGCGCTGCCGATTCGACTTACTGCCTTTACACCGTGCTTTCGTCGCGAAGCGGGGGCCGCAGGTAAGGACACGCGGGGACTCCTCCGCGTCCATGAGTTCGACAAGGTGGAGCTCTTCGCCTACTGCACGCCGTCTCAGGCGGACGATGCGCAGGCCGACGTTCTTCGTCGCGCGGAGGGAATCCTCCAAGCGCTCGGGCTCACGTATCGCGTGCTCGATCTCTGTGCGGGAGACCTCGGCACGGCGTCGGCCTACACGATCGACCTCGAAGTATTCAGTCCCGGTGTCGATCGCTGGCTCGAGGTCTCCTCCGTCAGCTGGTTTCGCGACTTCCAGGCGCGTCGAGCGAACGTGCGTTATCGCACAAGCGATGGTTCGACGGCGTTCGTGCACACGGTCAACGGTTCAGCCCTCGCCTGGGCGCGCATCTGGGCGGCCCTGGTGGAAACGTACCGCCAGGCGGACGGCTCGGTTCGACTTCCCGAGGTGCTCGCCCCCTACTTCGGCGGCGACCCCGTCGTGCGCGTTAAGCCTTCGTGACCTCGTAGCGGTAACCGACCCCTCGCACCGTTGAGATGTGCGAAGGATTTTTCGGCTCATCTTCGATGAGCGTGCGCAGGCGCTTGATGTGCACGTCGAGGGTCTTCGTATCGCCGACGTAATCGCTGCCCCACACCCGATCAATGAGCACTTCTCGGGTGAGGACACGTCCGGGATTCTCGAGGAGCAGTCGGAGCAGCGCGAACTCCTTCTTGCGCAGCTTGATCTCCTCGTTGTCAACGAAGCAACGTCGGGCATCGATGTCGAGGCGGATGTTGCCGAGCGAGATGACCTCGTCGGTCTCGGCGACATCGTGGTCCTGGCGCCGGCGCAGGACAGCACGGATGCGCGCGACGAGCTCTCTCAACCGATAGGGCTTCGTGACGTAGTCATCGGCGCCCAGCTCGAGCATCAAGACCATGTCGACCTCTTCACTCTTCGCGCTCACGATGATGATGGGCACCGTGCTCGTCAATCGAATGTCACGGCAGACGTCGAGTCCCGACTTTTTCGGCAGCATGAGGTCGAGGAGCACGACGTCAAAGTCGCCCTCTTTAAAAATCGTGAGAGCTTGTTGCCCGTCGATCGCCGACGTCACGACGAAGCCTTCGCGCTCGAGCCCGACGGTGAGGGCGTCGACAAAGGACTCTTCGTCTTCGACGAGAAGAATCTTGACGCGTGGTTCGCTAGATGGGCGTTTGGTCATTGAGGATTGAGCGGCAGCTCGAGGGTGAAAGTCGAACCTTCGCCCTCACGGGAGTCTACGAGCACGGTGCCTCCATGGTTCTGAGCGACGTGTCGCACGATGCTGAGCCCGAGACCCGTGCCGCCCGTTTCGCGGGCGCGACCGGGATCGACGCGATAGAAGCGCTCGAAGATCCGCTCCAAATCCTTCGCGGGTATCCCGACCCCGTGGTCACGAACCTCGATGTGTACGCAGGGGGCAGTGGTCTCGCCCTCGGCATTCTCAGTGGCGTTGATGCGACGGATCGAGATGTCGACGGTGCCGTCGCTCGGCGAGTAGACGACCGCGTTCTCGAGCAGTGCGTGCAATGCCGAGGTGAGTTGACGGCGATCTCCGAATACGACCTGGTTCGTGTCGGGCTCGTCGAAGTTGATCTTGACCTCGTGCTGCTCGGCTGCAGTGCGAATTCGTTCGATCGACTCCGCGACGATGAGCGAGACCGAGATTGGCTCGCGGCTCGGGGAGCCCTCACCCTCGATGCGCGAGAGGTCGAGCAGATCTTCGATAATCCGATTGACGCGAAAGGCCTCGTTGTTGATTCGCTCGGCGAGGCGCTGGGCAACGGCGGTGTCGCGCTCGAACTGGAGCGTCTCGGCGAGGAGCCCGAGCGCCCCCATGGGGGTCTTCAGCTCGTGGCTGACGTTGGCGATGAAGTCTCGGCGGATGTCCTCGAGTCGGCGTCGTTCCGAGACGTCTTCAATGATGGCGAGCACGCCGAGTGAACGTCGCCCATCGTCAATCACGGTCGCTCGAATCGTGAGGGTGCGTCGTGGCGGACCGTAGATATCGATCGTGCGCTCGGAGACCCCGTTGGCCCAACCTTCGGCGAGCACGTCGGTGACCGCTTGGGCCGCGATCGCCTCGCCGTAACGGCTCGCCATGAGGTGTTCGGCTTGCGTGTTGCGAAAGATGACGCCGCCGGTCTCGTCACACAACACAAGACCGAGTGGGAGGGAGTCGAGGGAGCGTCGAAGGCGAACGGTCTCAGCGCTCGACTCGCTGACCGCGTTGTGCGCCGCTCCGGTGACCTCTTCGAGGTAGCTCAGCGCGGACTCGACTTTCCCGTCATCGCGATGAGGCTCAACGGCGAGCCTCGAGGCGAGAGCCGTCAAACGCTGCGCGATAGCGCGATGTCCGCGTTGGCGAAAGAGGAAGATCCCGATGAGGACGCCCAGTATAAGCACGCCGACGCCCGCGGCATAGAGGGCCGCCGGCGGCCACAGTGAGGTCACGTTGGTGGTCAAGGCAAGCAGCACGGAGCCATTCTCGCAGACCTGGCCCGAGGGCGGAGGCGACCGTTGTGGTCCCCTAGTGAAAGCGAGAGCGCCATGCAAACCAGAGCAACATTGCCCCCAGCACCACCACGCCCGCGAGCAGGAACACCCCAAAGCCCGGTGTCGTGGGTGTCAGGCTCTCGAGACCTTTGGCGAGGGTGGTTTCATGCTGGGCGACAGTCGCCGCTGCTGGCCACCGTGTCCCTAACTCCCTCAACGTCCGACCTTCCCGGGGGTGCCGCACTACAGTCGCTCGCCGACGGGATCGCGGCGTGGGCGCTGATCGGCGCGCTCGTCGCCCTGCTGATCGGCGCAATGCTGTGGGCGATCGGGAGTCACACGCAAAACATGCACCAATCGGCCCAGGGTCGCCGCGCGGTGCTGTCGTCGCTCGTGGCGGCCGTTCTCATTGGCGCGGCGCCCACCCTCATCAACTTCTTCTTTAACACCGGGCTCAGCGTTCACTGATGAGCCATCTCCTGTGCGTCTTCTCACCTGCGTCGTGCGTGACGGCGCTCGGAAAGTCGACATTCAACGATCTCTTCAATGCACTCACGAGCTGGATCCTCGCGAGCGTTCAGTGGATCCT
>DASXEU010000074.1:0-38243 GCA_036489935.1 Acidimicrobiales bacterium | reverse complement strand
GAGAAGATTGTATTGTCCGGGTTCTTGTCGTTCGAGCGTGTGGAGCGTAAAGCTCGCACCGCCCGGAATCCTCAGACCGGCGAGGCCATTCAGGTGAAGGCCTCGAGGGCTCCGAAGGTGTCCATTGGATCGACCTTTAAGAAGGCCGTCAAGGGCGCGTAGTTCTTGCATCAATAGAAAAATCCCCCCGGGCAAACGCCCGGGGGGATTTTTTGTACTGCGAGAGCTTGTTAGTTGGAAACGACGTCAACGAGCTTGCGGCCGCCACGGTAACCGAACTTCACTTTGCCTTCGGCGAGCGCGAACAGCGTGTCGTCCTTGCCCAGGCCGACGTTGCGGCCGGGGTGGAACAGCGTGCCGCGCTGGCGAACGATGATGCTGCCGGACTTGACTTCCGTGCCGTCAAACGCCTTCACGCCGAGGCGCTGGGAGTTGGAGTCACGGCCGTTTCGCGTTGAGCCGCCGCCTTTGGTCTTTGACATTGATGCTCCTTACGCTTTGGCCGAAATCTTTGTGATTTCGACGGTCGAATAGTGCTGACGGTGTCCCCAGCGACGACGCTGGATGGACTTTGCCTTATAGGTAAGAGCCCGAATCTTCGGGCCCTTCTCGCCACCGATGATCTTGCCGGTCACCGTCGCGCCTTTCAGGGCTGGGCCGGCGACCACCTGGTCACCGTCGACGAGCAAAACGGGCTGAAATTCAACATCGGCACCAACGTCCTCAGAGCGCAGATCAACGCGGACCACTTGGCCCTCGGTGACGCGCTCTTGGGATGTGCCTACTCGGATGACGGCGTACATAAGGGTTCCATACTAGCCGATCGATTCGCGGGCTCGAGAGCCCGGTTTGGAGTTAGGGGGCGGTCGTCGTCGTTGCGGGTGGCGTGAGCGGGGTCACGGCGACTGGAGCCGTGTCCGGATAGATCTCAACCCACGTGCGTCCCGGCGCCATGGCAATGGGTTTTCCGGCTGCGTCCAGATACTTCGTCGGGGTGCCCGCGGCACCCGCAGACCAGGTGCCGACGATCATCTTGCCGTTACGGAACACGTAGACCTTGCCGGAGTTGTCCAAGATGTGCGACTCCGCCTCAAGGCCGCCCTCTGAGTTTTCGAGCCACGGGCCGTAGGTGATGTTTACTTCCTGGACGATGACGTTTTGGGCCTGATTCTGGACACCGTCGGTCAGCACGTCGGGCTGGACATCGGGCGAAGATGGCGAACTCACGTTGTAAAAGCGCAGCCAGGTGCCCGTGTGTTGGTCCCATCGCCAGTAGATGTCCGACGTCGCCGACCAGTCGAGGTGGACCTGGGTCACTGATTCACCTGCAGGGGCCTTCGAAGAGAACGTGAAGATAGGAGCCGGTGGTGTCGTCAGCTGCTTCTCCTGCGCCCAGACCGCTTGTGTCGTCGTGTACGTGTCGTAGGGCGCGTAGCGCCCCGGCGGGTTGGTCTCGAGCTGGGGATTGTCAATGAGGTCGACATTCACCAGCCGAGACTGTGTGATGAGGTCGAGCACCGGCGTGATGCCACCCACATGCACGAGGATGGGGTGACCGAGCTGAGACAGCATCTGGATGTCCGTCCAGCGAGCAGAGCGCACGGGCCCGACGGTGCTCGGCGCCTCGCGGCACTGAAAGACCGCCGCGTACCGAGTGATGGAGCCTTCGACCTGTTCTTCGAAGACGACGTCGGCGTAGTCGAGGCCACTTTGGGGACGGGCTTCCGCGGGAGCCGGTCCCAAGGAGTAGTTGTCAACCTTCACGGCCAACGCGGGCCGATCCGGCACGACGCCCCCCGGGGCGGGCGTACCGGTAAGTGGGCAGAGCGCCACGGGCGCGGCGGTCGTGGTCGTCGTTGAGGACGTGGTCGTCGCCGTCGATGAGTGATGGGGAGAAGAGCCGCACGCGGCAAGAACCACCGAGCTCACTGCGAAGACGCAGGCGACCGCGACCGGCTTGTGCCAACGCCAGGGGCCAGCTGATCGAGGGTCGCCCGAGAGAGCCACCTCGTTAGGTTAGAGGCCGGTCTTTACGACAAAGCCTCTGCCGTCACAGACGCTGCACACGACCGACAGCGACTCGAGCAGGCCTTCGTTAACGCGCTTTCGCGTCATCTCAATGAGCCCGAGCTCCGAGACGTCAAACACCTGGGTACGAGTCTTGTCGCGTGAGAGCGCTTGGCGGAGCGCTGACGCCACGGCGTCACGATTGGCCTTTGCTTCCATGTCGATGAAGTCAATGACGATGATGCCGCCAATGTCGCGAAGGCGCAGCTGGCGCGCGACTTCTTCTGCCGCTTCGAGGTTGTTGCGAAAGACCGTCTCCTCGAGGTTGTTCGTGCCCACGTTCTTTCCCGTGTTCACGTCGATCACGGTCAGCGCCTCAGTGCGCTCAATGATGAGCGATCCGCCCGAGGGCAGGAACACCTTGCGGTCGAGTGACCGGTGCAGCTGCTCGTGGACGAAGTAGCGCTCGAAGAGCGGCAGCTCTTCGGTGTCGCGGTCGTAGTACTCGATGCGATCGGCCAACTCGGGGTTGACCGCCATCACGTACTCGCGCACTTTTTCAAAGAGCGTCTTGTCGTCAATGAGGACCGCGCGGTATTCGTCGTTTAACTCTTCGCGAAGTACGCGGACGGCGAGGTCGAGGTCGCGGTAGATGAGGCGCGGCTGGTTAGAGCGCGCCACTTCGGCTTCGATGGCGTCCCACTTCTCGACGAGCGAGGTGACGTCACGCGAGAGATCTTCTGCACTCACGCCTTCGGCGGCGGTGCGGATGATGATGCCGTGGCGGGCGGGCTTTACGTCATCGACGATTTTGCGCAGCCGACGACGCTCCCCATCAGGGAGACGCTTCGAGATACCGATTGTTGACGAGTTCGGCACGAGCACCGCGAAACGTCCGGGCAACGAGACCTCTTGGGTCAGTCGAGCGCCCTTGTGGCCAATGGCGTTCTTCGTGACCTGGCAGAGGACCGTCTGGCCCGCGCGGATCATCTCTTCGATGCGCTTGTTGTTGGAAGGTGCGCCATCAACGTCTTCGGCGTCAAAGGAGACGTCGCCCTTATAGAGGACAGCATTCTTCGGGATGCCAATGTCAACGAAGGCTAGTTCCATACCCGGCAGCACGTTCTGAATCCGCCCCACGTAGATGTTGCCGTCAATCTGATTGGTCTCGTCCGCGTTCTTTGCGACGGTGTACTCGACCATCGAGCGACCCTCCAGGGTCGCGATGTGCGTGCCGTCCTTCGTCGTGTGGACGGCCATCAAGTAGCGTCCCTGGGCGCGCGTGCGGCGCTCTCCCCCACGGCGCTTGCGCTGACGACCGCGACCCGTGCCGTCGCCGGCTTCAGGGGCGGAGGCTTCGACGGGTGCTTCGGTCGAGCGGCGAGCGCCGCCGTTTGCTGGCGCGTTCTGCGTCGCGCCGTCACGGCCCTCTCGATTTTCGCGGTTCTCGCGGTTACCTTGGCCCGAGCGTCCTCGTCCGCCACGGCGGCGACGGTTACCGCCTGAAGTCGGCGTTGAGGGGGTGGCGGGTGCCGTGGCGCCTCGCGCTACTGGTCGGGTGTCGCCAATCTGTGGAGCTGGTCGAGTGTCGCCGATTCTCGGGCTAGTGGATGAGGGTACGGGTTGGTTGGATTCGTCGCTCACGACGGGTACTCCTTGCGTTCTTAAGGGTGGGTTCGTGACGCCACGCGTCACGAGATGCCGCGCGTGGCGAAACGCTCGCGCGGACGGTGGGGTCACTGCGAAAGACTTGTTGGGCCGTGATCAGGAAAACTATGAGGAGCCCTAGCAGTTGTAGCTCACTGGCGGATGCCACGAATTGTCCTCAGTACCTGTGCGTAACGGAGTGAACACACTGCGTTACTACGACGTTATCTTGTCCCTGACACCCTGTGTGTCAAGCGCCCAACACCCTCAGGCTAGCCCATCGAGAGGCCGTCTTGACCGATTGCCCCGACTCGGCTAACCAGCGCTCGTCGTGGTGGTGGTCGTCCCTCCGCTGGTCGCAGGGGTTGTCGTCGTGGTCGAGGACTTCTTCTTCGTGGTCGAGGACTTCGTTGGCGTCGAAAGCGCCGGGGCGAGGTTGAGGGCGGGCACCGGGTGACTCACCAGCCAGTTAAAGGTCTTTGCCACGACGGGAGCGGAGGCGTCGGCGCCGTACCCACCCTCGTCAATGACGCAGATCACGACGTACTCAGGGTGTGTCGTCGGTCCAAACCCTACGAACAGGGAGTTCGGCTCCACCCCATACTTGTTGCTCGCCGTACCGGTCTTGCCAGCGATCGGAAAGGACGCGAGTGAATGGTGGAAGTACTCCTGGAAGGCGGGATACCCCGTGCCCTTGGGGCTCTGAACGACGCCGCTCAGACCTTCCAAGATCGGGTCTCGAACACTCGCGGGCAAACTGACGTGTCCGAGGACGCGCGGCGTATAGCGCTGGATGACGGCGCCGTGCGGGTTGAGGATCGCGGCCGCGACTTCTGGTGCGTAGCGGGTGCCGCCGTTGGCGAACGTGGCGTAGGCGTTCGCCAACGCAATCGGTGTCAGCGACGTCGATCCCTGACCGAACGCCATCTCGATGTTGTCGCCGGTGTACCAGGTGGTGTGCGGGAACGCCGTCGGGTCTTCTGCGTGCAGTTGCTTACGAACCTCGGGCGAGTCCACGCGACTGGTGGCTTCATCAGGCAGGTCGATGTTCGTGGGCTGAGTGAGTCCGTACTCGCTCGCGACGTTCTGGATCGGCGTCTGGCCGTACTTGGACTGCTGGGACCAGAAGAGATACCCGAGGTTGTAAAAGTAGTAGTCCGAGGACACCGTGAGGGCCGTCGGAAGATCAATCTCCCCCGCCGCTTCATTGTCGTCGTCGTGAAAGACACAGACGCTTCCCTTTTGGCACCCGGGCACCGTGAATGTGCCGGTGTCATCGACCAGCTTGTCAGCGGGGAAAATCCCCGTCTGAAGCTCGGTCGTCGCGGTGACGAGCTTGAAGGTACTGCCCGGGGTGTAGAGGCCCTGGATGGCGTAGTTGTTGAACGCACCTTCCGCGTTCAGTTGCTTGTACGCGGCGTCGGAGAGTCCGTTGACGAAGGAATTGATGTTGTACGACGGGTAGCTCGCCATTGCGTAGACCTCCCCGTTGTTGGGGTTCATCACGATGGCGGCGCCGTTGAGCGCCTCGGGAACCTTCCCGGAGACCGGGTCGATCGAGTGGCGGTCAGCGAGGACTTCCGTGCTGAGGTAGTTCTGGAGGGTCTGCTGCAAAGGGGCATCGATATTAAGGACGACGGAGTCGCCGACCGTTGGCTCGGTCGTCTTGATCGCGTCGAGAATCTGGCCTTGCGCGTTCACCTCGAGCGTGCTCGTGCCCTGTTTCCCACGCAGATACTGCTCGTAATAGGACTCAATGCCGCTCTTACCGATGGTCGAGTCCGCCTGATATCCGGCGCGGGGGTTCTGGGCGATCTCCGTTTCCGTGATTGGCCCGACGTACCCAAGAATCTGTGCGGCGATGCTTCCACCGTCGGGATACGAGCGCGTCGAGGTGTCAAGCACCGACACGCCGGGAAACTCACTGGGGTGCAGCTTGATGAACTCAACGTCGCGTTGGGGCGCGTTGGTCATAATCGGTGCCGGCTGATACGGGCTGTACTGCTGGTCTGCGAGGTCGGCGTTGATTCGCTTCACGCTCAGCCCCGTCAGTGACGAGAGCGATCCTTTGATCGTCGGGTGGAGATTCGCCTCGGCGCGCGAGAGTCGAATCTCGGTCGTCGTCACGTTCGTGACGAGCGGTTCTCCGGCTCGGTCAAGGATCATGCCGCGCGTCGCGGGAATCGTGGTCGAGCGCAACGAGTTGGAGTTCACGACCGCGGCGGAGGCTTTGTAGTCAACGACCTGCAAGAAGAAGAGGCGCACGATGAGCCCGACGAACAGCAAGGTGAAGAATCCGCCAATGACGAGCCAGCGTCGAACGGGACGCGCTGCAACCTCGTCCGGTGAGGCCATGAGGTCGCGAATGCCGACGGGCTTCGGTTCATTGATGGTTCGACCGCGACCGCGCAAGGGGTGCAGGGACACCCACGGCCGCCACAACCGCGAAAACCACGAGCCGGTCGGTCGGTTGCGCCACGAATTACTCAACGTGACCCCCCAACGTTGGCGACCCAACGGGCGAGACGAGCTACGGGTCGAGCGAGGAGAAAGAAGGCCACTGCGTTCACAATCATCGCAGCGAACAGCCCGTCGCGCCAGAGCGAGAAGTTAAATGTAAAGAAACTGGCCCCTACAAAGAGTGCGGGCGCGAGAAACCCCGCGGCGGCAGCGATCAGTGGCGTCACCCACCACGCGGCGGAATCCAGATCGCCGATTCCTTCGCGCCCGAGACGCGACGCCCCGTAGGCGAGGCCAATCGCCACGAGCGCCGTGAGGCCAAAGGGGGTCGTCGAGTGGGTATCGAAGAACACGCCCGCGACGATGGCGCTCCACATGGCGAGCGCGGTGAAACCGGTGAGACCAATGGCGAGCGGCCAGAGCCAGACGAGCATCACGACGACACCGGCAAACCTCCACGTCGAGAAGATTGACAGCTGAATCGCCACCATCAGGAGCGTTACGACGGTCACTGGCAGCAGTGCCTTCCTCACGCAGGCGGCTCCCACAGCACTACGTCGAGATAGGTCAAGTGGCGCAGGTCGGCGGCGGGCGTGAGCGTCAAGTTGTACGAAGCAGCCCCGGGCGTCAGCGTTACCTTTTGAACCGTCGCGACCGGCAGTCCGGCCGGATAGAGAGCACCATTGAGCCCATCAGTCTGGAGCTTCGTGCCGGGCCCCACGTCCGAATTGAGCGGCACCGAGGTGGCGCCGAGTCCGCTGTCGAGTCCGCGGCCCGAGACGACGAGATCCGTCGTGCCCGATTTGAACGTCGCGCCAATTGACGACGCCGTATCGGTAATGAGTCGCACCGTTGAAGAGTTCGTGGACGTCGAAAGCACACGCCCGACGAGTCCCCCGTTCGCAACGACGGGCATGCCAACGAGGATCCCGCTGCTGCGGCCCTTCGAGATCTCGATCGTGGCGGCGAAGTTCGTCGGCGACATCGACGTCACCTGCACCGCGACCGTCGGGATCGAGCCCACGAACGGAACGTTTAGCTGCGTGGTCATTTGCTGCAGCTGTCGAGCGAACGCCCAACTTTCGTTCGCGCGCTCTTGAGCTTTGCCCAGTTCGTAGCGAAGCTTCTCGTTCTGGGCGACCACGTCGCTGTAGTTGATCGTGCCCGCGAACGTGTGTCCAATGGGGCGAGCAATAGCGTTCACGGCCCAGCTGAAGGGCGAGATGATGATATTGGCGCCGCTGCGCAGTCCTGAGGCAACACCGGTCGTCAGGTAGAGAATGAGCAGCGTCGCGAGTATTGCGACGGAGAAGGTCCAGGTTCGTCGACGCGAACGGTCAGTGGCCACGCGCTAACGCGAAGGACTGGTCTTCAACATGCGCGCGAAGACTTCGAGTTCTTCGAGACACATTCCACTACCGAGCGCCACGCAGTTCAAGGGGTCGTTCGCCACAATGATCGGCATGTTCGTCTCGTATTCGAGGCGCGCCGCGAGGCCCGCCAGCAGCGCTCCCCCGCCCGTGAGAACGATGCCCTGTTCCATGAGGTCAGAGGACAGTTCCGGCGGCGTGCGATCAAGGGTGACCTTCACCGCGTCGACGATCGCTTGGACCGGCTCGGAGATCGCTTCGCGAATCTGCTCGGTGGAGATGATGACGGTCTTTGGAAGTCCGGTTACGAGGTCGCGTCCGCGAATCTCAGCACGCAGTTCCTCTTCGAGAGGGAACGCGGAGCCGAGCTGCATCTTGATCTCTTCTGCCGTACGCTCACCGAGCGCCAGCTGGAACTCTTTCTTCACGAACGCCACGAGTGCTTCGTCGAGCTCGTCACCACCGACGCGAATCGACTGACTGGTCACGATGCCGCCGAGTGAGATGACGGCGACTTCTGACGTGCCGCCACCAATGTCGACGACCATGTTGCCGGTCGGTTCGTGGATCGGTAGACCGGCGCCGATCGCGGCGGCCATCGGCTCTTCAATGATGTACGCCTTGCGTGCGCCCGCGAACTCGGCCGCTTCCATAACGGCACGCTGCTCAACGCCGGTGATGCCCGACGGCACGCAGATAACCATGCGGGGCTTGGCGAAGCGGCGCTGGTGGACGCGGTGGATGAAGTAGCGAAGCATTTTTTCGCAGATCTCAAAGTCCGCGATGACGCCGTCTTTCAGGGGTCGAATGGCCCGGATATTGCTCGGCGTACGGCCGATCATCCGCTTGGCTTCGGCGCCCACGGCTAGCGGCTTGCCGTCTTTCACGTCCACCGCGACGACGGAAGGCTCGTTGAGGACGATTCCGCGGCCCCTCACATAGACGAGAGTGTTCGCGGTGCCCAGGTCGACCGCCATATCACGGCCCAAAAGTGAAAAACGACGGTCAACCATAGATTCCTTCTAGAGGCGTGCGACGATGCGCTCGCCACAAGGCTAGGCCATGTTTGCTCCGCTGAGCCAGTGGAACTTTCTAGGCCAGGTCCGGAAAGAAAATCTCGATTTCACGAGCCGCTGATTCGCTCGAATCAGAACCGTGAATCAAGTTCTCAGACATCTCGATCGCGAGGTCTCCGCGGATCGTGCCCGGCGCGGAGTCGGCCGGGTTCGTCGCACCCATCATGGTGCGCACGACCTTCCACGTGTCTTCTGGACCCTCCACCACCATCACCAACGCGGGTGAACGCGTGATGAAGGTGACAAGTGAGTCGAAGAACGCCTTGCCCTCGTGCTCGGCGTAGTGCTGCTTCGCCGTCACCGCGTCAATACTGCGCAATTCCGCCGCCACGAGCGTCAGCTGCCGTTTTTCAAGGCGCGACAGGATTTCACCGATGAGGCCGCGCTCGACGCCATCGGGCTTTACGATCACCAAGGTTCTGTTCACGCCGGAAAATCTAACAGTCTCAGACGAGGTGTCGTGACGGCTCGTGCAACACTTCACCGCGAATCTCGGCGACGAGATAGAGACTTCCCGCCACCACAATGAGATCCTCGTCGGTCGAACGTTCGCGCGCGTGCGCGAGTGCAACCTTCGCATTCGGGTGTTCGTAGGCAACGGCGCCGTTGCGCGTGAGCGCCGCAACAACGTCGTGCGCGGGCACGGCGCGTGGTGAGTTCGGCGCGCAACAGTAGAACTCGCTGAAGCCGGCACCGAGCAGCGGCGTGATCATGTCCTCGATGTCGCGACCGGTCAACATACCGAGCACGCACCGTCGCTCGCCTCGCACGTCGAACGCACCGTCAAGCGTTGAGACGAGCGCACGAATACCTGCGGGGTTGTGCGCGCCGTCAACAACGATCATTGGGTTCCTCGCAATAATCTCCATGCGACCAGGCATCTTCACGCTCGCGAGCGTTGACGTGATGACCTCATCACCGAGCGCGCGTCCGAGGAACGCTTCGGCGGCAACAATCGCCGTCGCCGCGTTGACGCCTTGGTGGATGCCGTGCAGGTCGACCAGCACTTCTTCGTAGTGCGCGTACGGCGTGCGTACGGTGATCGCACGTCCACCGACCGCGAGCTCATTGTCTTCGAGCACGAACGCATCGTCGAGCAGCCAGAGTGTCGCGTCGAGCTCCTTCGCGCGTTCCTTCGCGATCTCGACCACGATGGCGTTCGTTGTGCCGATCACCGCGATGCCGTCGCGACGAAAGATGCCGACCTTGTCGTTTGCAATCGCGCCCACGGTCGTACCGAGCACGGCGGTGTGATCGAGATCAACGTTCGTGAGTACCGCGACGTCGGAGTCGATGACGTTCGTGGAGTCCCACGTTCCGCCCATGCCCACTTCGACAACCGCGACGTCGACGCCTTCGTCGGAGAAGTGCAGCAACGCCGCAACCGTGAGGATCTCAAAGCGCGTGAGCTCGATGCTGGTTACCGATTCAACGTCCGAAAGGCGCTCGAGCACGTTGATGAAGGATTCATCGTCGATCTGCTCACCGTTTACGGCAATGCGTTCGTTGATCGCGTGCAGATCGGGGCTCGTGAAGGTGCCTACTCGCAGTCCCGTCGCCTCCAAAAGGGCGCTCGTGATCGTCGTAGTCGTACCCTTGCCATTGGTGCCCGTCACGTGAATCGACGGGTAGTCCCCTTGGGGATCAGCGAATTGGGCGAGGGTGTCGCGGATGGGCTCGAGCGTGGGCACCGCCTGACGATTGGGGGCCGTGCGCTCGTAGTCGACGTGCGACTCGAGCCACGTCAACGCCGCAGCGTAGGAAGCGAAACGCACGAGTTAGCTCGCGCGACGGGTCCGCGTCGCCTTTCGCATTTCGTAGGTGGGCGGCTCGTGCAGGCGCACCGAATCGGCCGTCACGGTGCACTTGACCACATCACTGCGACCGGGCACGTCGAACATTGGCTCGAGCAACACGTGCTCGAGGATCGAGCGAAGTCCGCGCGCACCCGTCGCGCGCTCGAGCGCGAGATCGGCGATCGCTTCGAGCGCCTCGGTCTCGATGACGAGCTCAACGCCGTCCATCGCGAGGACCTGCTGGAACTGCTTGACCAACGAGTTCTTCGGCTCCGTGAGAACTTGGATCAACATCTCGCGGTCGAGCTGCTGGACGGCGCCGATGATCGGCAGACGACCAATGAACTCGGGGATGAGACCGAACTTCACCATGTCTTCGGGCAAGACGTGACGGAAGAGCTCGATGTCGCCACGACGCTTCGACTGCACCGGCTGATTGAAGCCCATCGACTTCTTTCCGAGCCGACGCTCGATGATGTCTTCGAGTCCGGCGAATGCGCCACCGCAGATGAACAAGATGTTCGCCGTGTCGATATTGATGAACTCTTGGTGAGGGTGCTTGCGACCACCCTGAGGTGGGACGCTCGCGACGGTGCCTTCGAGAATCTTGAGGAGCGCTTGCTGGACGCCCTCGCCCGAGACATCTCGGGTGATCGAGGGGTTCTCCGCCTTGCGCGCGATCTTGTCGATCTCGTCGATGTAGATGATGCCGCGCTCGGCGCGCTTGACGTCAAAGTCCGCCGCCGACAACAACTTCAGCAAGATGTTTTCGACGTCTTCGCCGACGTAACCGGCCTCGGTGAGGGCGGTGGCGTCAGCAATGGCGAAGGGCACGTTGAGCATGCGCGCGAGCGTCTGGGCGAGGAACGTCTTGCCACAGCCGGTCGGTCCGAGCAGCAACACATTCGACTTCGCTACTTCGACGTCGTCGTCGTGAAGCGGGCCGGTCTGGATGCGCTTGTAGTGGTTGTAGACCGCGACGGCGAGAATCTTCTTCGCGTCGACTTGGCCAATGACGAACTCGTCGAGGAACGCTGAGATCTCACGAGGAGTGGGAAGTTCATCGAGGACGAACTCGGGACGGTCCCCGAACTCATCGGCGATGATGTCGTTGCATAGATCAATGCACTCGTCGCAGATGTACACGCTGGGTCCCGCAATGAGCTTCTTGACCTGTTTTTGACCCTTCGCGCAGAAGCTGCACTTAATAAGGTCGCTACCTTCACCGAACTTTGCCACGGACACCCTCCGAGAGACCTATCGCCGCGCCCATCCTACGGTCCAGCACTCGCAAAACGAGGTACCTCTAGAGCCGGTTGGAGATGACTTCGTCAATCAGGCCGTATTCCACTGCTTCTTCGGCACTCATGATGAAGTCGCGGTCCGTGTCCTTGTTGACCCGTTCGGCCGATTGGCCCGTGTCATCGGCCAGCATGGAGTTGAGCAGATCCTTCATCCGAAGGATTTCGCGGGCCTGGATTTCGATGTCAGAAGCCTGGCCCCCGACGCCACCCCAGGGCTGATGGAGCAGTACGCGCGCGTGCGGCAGTGCGAATCGCTTGCCGTGCGCACCGGCACCGAGCAACACGGCAGCGGCGGACGCCGCCTGACCGAAGCAGAAGGTCGACACGTCGCACTTGATGTACTTCATGACGTCATAGATCGCGAGCAAGCCGGTGATGTCGCCGCCGGGCGAGTTGATGTAGAGGTTGATGTCCTTCTCGGGGTCTTCTGACTCGAGGAACAGCAACTGGGCACAGACCAGGTTCGCAATGGTGTCGTCGATCGGGGTTCCCAGAAAGATGATGCGCTCGCGAAGGAGCCGGCTGTAGAGGTCGTAGGAGCGCTCGCCGCGGTTGGAGGATTCTACGACCGTGGGGACGAGGTAATTCTGGGCGCGATAGTTGTCGTTCACAGGACTACCTTAGGCGTCGACGTCGTCCGATTCGTCGGACTCATCAGCCTGGAGGAGGGCCGGATCGATCTCGACACCTTCAGGATCGATGAACGTAACGTGCTCGTTCAGCCAGCGTGAGGCCTTCATTTTTGCGACTTCGGATCGAAACGTCACGACCCGCCCGGTGTCGCGGAGATTGACGCGCAGGACGTCGGCCGTGACCTTCATAGCTTCTGCCGTGGTGGCGAGCTCCTCGTCGATCTCTTCGTCCGTAGCTTCGAGATTCTCCTCGCGCACGAGCGCCCGCAGCGCGAGGTCGATGCGCACGGCGCGAGTGGCGTCGGCGCGCAAAGTCTCGAGCAGCTGTTCGGGACTCTGGTTGGTCACTTGAAGAAAGGTGTCGAGGTTGAGCTTTTGCTGCTCCAGTCGGTGACCGAGGTCGTGCAGGCGCTCATTGGTTTCGTCCTGGACGAGCGGTTCGGGCACGTCGTCGACGCTCACGAGTTCGCTCAGTGCGACGAGCACCGAGTCGCGCTGCGAACGCTGCGCCTCAGAGACGCGCATCTGGCGCATCTGATCGAAGATGCGATCGCGCATCTCGTTGGCGCTCTCCCAGTCGGTGTTCTCCTGGACCCACTCGTCGGTCAGTTCGGGAAGCTCGCGCTCTTGGACCTTCTTGAGCGTCAACTCATAGGTTGCGACGCCACCTTGACCGAAACTTCCGTTGAGCTTCAGCTCTTCGCCCGCCTTCAGACCGAGAATAAGGTCGTCGACGCCCTCGGTGATGCTGCCCGATCCGACGGTGTACATATAGTCACTCATGTCGAGGGGCTCGCCCTCGGAGTCGTGCTGCGCGACGTGCACGTCCATCGTGACGAGGTCGCCCGTGACGATTGGTCGGTCAACTTCGTTCAGCACCGCGTCCGCCTCGCGGAAACGGTCGATCTGGGCGTCGACCTCATTGTCGGTGACGACCGGCGAGGGAATCGTGACGCGCAGATCTCCGTAACCCGCGATCTCGAGCTCCGGACGCACTTCGACGTCGGCCTCAAAGACGAGGGTGCCCTCATCCTCACCCGACGTGATGTTGATGTCGGGCTGGGCAATCGGATCAATGAGCGTGTCGGAGACGGCGTGGGCGTAGAAGTCAGGAATCGAATCTTGAATGGCTTCGCCTCGCAGCGCTGCCGGTCCACCAAGGTGCGCCATGAGGACGTTCTTTGGGACTTTACCCTTTCGGAAACCCTTGATACTGACCTGCTGGGAGAGCTTCTTCGCGGCGGCGTCAATGGCCGTCTCCATCTCGGTGTCATCGACCTCGATAGTGAGCTTGACTCGGTTGTTTTCAAGGGTGGTAGTGGTAGCGCGCATAAGAGTCGCCAGCCTACCGGCTTCTCCCGAAATCTTTAAATCATGATGGCAAGAGCCTCGGCGAACGCTCCGGCCAACTCCTCGTCGCCACGGACGTCCGTCGCTGAGGCGCGCAAGAACGCCTCCGCGGAGATCCGTCCCGCGGCGCGGCGCCAAAAGAGCGCGACGGGCGTCGTCAGCTCCAACGTAGGCACCGCACTCGTGCGCTCGAGGGCGCTCGCTCGAGCGTTCTCCACCCCGATGAGGATCGATCGGGCGAGTCGCCCACTCAGGTTGATCTGCACGAGTGTGCCGTCCTTCGCCCTTGCTTTTTTACCAATCACGTACGGCAATGCCGACTCGAAGCGGTTGACGACGATCTCCTCGCCCGGGCCGTGATCATCACTGGGCTCGAGCAGCGCGTCGCGAATGTCTTGGAGATGTATCCAGCTGTCGAGCACTCGAGTCTCTTGGAAGCGGTGGAAGGGTCGCTCTCCTTCTGGGCTCCAGCCGACCTTCTCCCACGCCTCGTCGTCAAGTGATCGAAGATGCTCGAGCGATCGATTCGTCGTCACTCGAAACAGATCGAGCACCTCCACACCTGGCCACGAGCGATACGACTCAACGATCGCTTCATTGATCTCACCGATCGGGTTCTTCACGTGCGACGGCCACGTTCCTTCGTGCGTCGCGGGACTCTGCTCGCCGCGAATCATGAGCTCGAAACCGAGGAGATGACTCACTACATCACGAACGGTCCAACCAGGACACGGTGTCAGTGCGTCATACGCGTCTGGGTCCCGAGGACGCAGCGTTCGTTCGATCGACGACCATGTTTCTTCGAGTGCGTCGACAACCCATTCGTAGGCCATTACGCTCCTCTGGCTCGCGCCCAGCCTATGCAGCGCGACTCTTCGACAGCGAAGACAACGAGAACCATGAACTACGCATTACGAAAATTCCAACGTAGTAACGTCGTTGGGGTATTAGGGAGAAGTAACGGGGCATAGCGCAGCTTGGTTAGCGCGCTGCGTTTGGGACGCAGAGGTCCCCGGTTCGAATCCGGGTGCCCCGACAAAAAGGCTCAGAGGATTAGGTCTCACCGCGTGGTGAAACTGACGGTCTCGGAAATTGGTGCAAAAGCGGCTCATCGGATTCTGAAGGGGTGAGGCTCATCGCACAACGATCGAGCCGAGTACTCGCCAGTTCGGTTTGCCGGCGTAGAGCAGGGCTCTGATCCGGTAGTTCTGGAAGTTGCGAAACCCGAAGCCCACTCGTTTGATGCGCTTGATCAAGTTGTTGATCGCCTCGGTCGGACCGTTGCTCACGCGAGCGAGGTGGAAGTTGCAGATCTTGTCGAACCAGTGCTTGATGGTGCGTCCGAGTTTTTGGATCTCGGGCGGCATCGAGGGTCTCAGGCAGTGGCCCCGCAGTTCTTCGAGCATGGACCGGGCTTCAACGGCGTCGAACGTTCGATAGAAGTCGCGCAGGCGCTCCTTCACCCGATAGGCAATCGCCACTTCGGCCTCAGGGTCCCCGAGCTGCAGCAACGACGACAGACGTGCGGTCGCCTTCTCGTCGAGCTTCTCTTCACCGGTGAGGAGCGCTCGACGCACCCGGTAGAGCGGATCGTCTCTGCGACCGCGATGTCCGGTCTGTTCGGTCTGGACTCGCCGGCGCACCGCGTCGAGCGCGCGGTTGGCGAGGGAGATCACGTGAAAGGGATCGACCACCTGGGCCGCCTTGGGCAGGATCACCGAGTAGACGGCCGCGTAAGTAGCCGACATGTCGAGCGCGCCGTAGGTGATGCGTGATTTCCAGGCCTCGGGCTGCTGATCCAGGAAACCGGCCACGTCCAGGTAGTTCCGGGTGGGCAGGATGTCGATGATCCGGTGGTGCTCGACGTCGGTGACGGTGGTCGCGTAGCTGGTGTGATGTCCGCCGAGCTTGACGAAGCTCGTCTCGTCGAGGCCGATCGCGCTCGTGCGGTTGAGGCGCTTGCGGTCCTTCTCAAGCAACGCCTCGCCGTAGGTGGTGACGGCGTCGTTGACGGTGTGCCAGTCACAGCTGAGCTCGCCCGCGACTTCTTTGACGGTGCGTCCGGTCCCGACTTGGACGGTCGCCCACTTGGCGGCCCTCGTCGTGAGCAGGCAGTGTTTGGCCGCGATCCGGTGATCGGTGAGCACCCAGCTCTGGCGGGGGCAGTCGTCGTTGACGCAGTGCATGCGGTGCTTCTTCCAGACGAGCTTCATCGGCGTGCCGTAGACGGGCAGGTCGACGTAGGTGACGATGGGGCGCTCTTTCACCCGGGCCGGGTGGCGACAGCGCGGACATCGAACGTCGTCAACCACCCGCTCGATCCAGAGTTGCACGTCGCTCGCGCGCCGCTCGTAGGCGAGGACCCGCACGTTCTTCAGCCCGACGAGGGCCTCCACAATTTCGGTAGGGTCGTTGAGGACGAAGGTGTTTCTATTTTTTTGGATCACACCTAAAGACTGAAGCACCTTCGTCCTCTAAACGGTGACCCTCACGACGGGCGCGACCCCGCTGAAATCCGATGAGCCACATCAGTCTCGGTCGCCGCTACGCGGGAACGCGGGTACTCATCTTGCAAGCCGACCTCGACGTCAGGGTCATCTCGGAGAGCGGCAACCTGATCCGACATTTCACCCTGGATCCGTCCAAGAACTACCAACCGAGGCGGGACGATAGCCTCTGAGGGTTCAACTGTCCCCGAAATTCTGTTAGATCACAATGGTGGGCCGTACAGGACTTGAACCTGTGACCCCTTGCGTGTCATGCAAGTGCGCTACCAGACTGCGCCAACGGCCCCTAGAGGGACCACCTTACCACTCGTCGAAATCGTCTCACGGACCGAAAACAAGCCGTACGACAATTATCGTCGCCGACCCTGCAGAGCAACAATGAGCGCCTCAAGCGTTTCCGTCGCTGACACCAGTGAATCAATCTCTTCTTCGGTTGCCACCTCGGCGAGACCGGAAAGAAGTGCTGCGCTGAACAGAGATCGATAGTCCTCGAGCACGACACTGCCTGCGGGCGTCAGAGAGACCATCACGATTCGTCCGTCGTGGTCTTGACGCTCGCGCCGTACCCAACCGCGATGTTCCAGTCGCTTCACGAGCAGCGTGGTCGTTGGCTGCGCCAAGCCCTCGACGTCAGCAAGGTCGGTGATGCGGCGAGCCCCTGCGGTGAGCGAATTCAGCATGCTCGCTTCTGTCCTCGAAAGCTCTGAACTGACCTGTTTCGCTGCGAGCCGTGCGAGAGCAGCGGCCCGTGCAAGAAGCTGCGACGCGATTTCGCTGCGACCCGACCTCTCTATCTGTGGCGTCGAAGTAGAATTCATATTGCTATACTATATTCTGTTGCAATAGATATTGCGACGGCGCACAAAGGAGACGATCGTGTGTACTCGGTGCCGCGCGAACCGATCGCAGTCGCGCTCTCGATCCGCGACGAGTCTTGACGACTTCGACCTGCTGAACGATGTCGCCACGGTTCACTCGGAGAAGGCGTAACCATGGCTCGTCTGGACGAAAATGACTCCAGTCCGCGTGATGACGAACGCGCGCAGATGGAGTTGATCGCAGCGACATCAACCACCTCAACGGTCGTGGTCGGCGTTGACGGCTCTGACACCTCCATCGATGCACTCTCGTGGGCGTGCGGCGAAGCGCGTCGTCTCGGAGGTCGTGCCATAGCGGTGCTCGTCACTCCCATTCCGGGGTCTGGCGTGCTTGCGTCCGCCTCCCCCTTCGCGGCGATGGCGGCGAGCGAATGCTTGGAGACTGAAGCGTGTCTCGAAGAAGAGTTGGAAGAGAAACTTCGTTCTGAATTGCTCGCCATTGGCGAGAGCCAGCGCGTTCCGCTCACCTTCGTCCACATTCACGGCGATGTCGCGAAGGAGCTATTGCGAGTTGCCGAAATCAGCCACGCTCAACTCATCGCCGTCGGACGTTCGACCAAACCACGCCATCGTGTGGCGGGATCGCTCAGTCACCGACTCCTACGCCACAACGGAACCCCGATCATCGTTGTAGTTCCGTGAATCGATCGAGTTGCGCGTCACCGCATCGTCAACCTATGTAATGGAAGCAGTGACAACCCCGCCGTCCCTCTCGCTCACTCCCGCGATCGAAACGGGGCAGCGCAGTCGCTCGGAGTGGCTGGACCGCTCCCTCGGATCCGACCCGGGTCTCAACCGTTTTCGAAACGCTCTCCACAGCGTTCTCGCTATCGGGCTCACGATTGCCGCCGAGTCCCTCTTCGTACGGCTCACCCACGCCCTACAAGTTCCCGTCACGGGAAGACGGACGGCGGCTCAAGCCGCTGCGGCGGCAGGCGCCAATCACGAATACCTGGTTATCGCTGACTTGCTCGGCGCGATCGTCGCCATGCTCTCGACGTTGATGATTTCGGACACAAGAGCTCGAGGTCAACTCATGAGCATGGCCCTTCTGCCGTGCGCGATGATCCCCGCGCTGGCGTTCGGCATCGAGATGGGTGGCTACCGAGTTCCAGCGCTCACGCTGCTCGCGGTCATACTCGCCGCAGGAACGTACTTGCGGCGCTTCGGTTCGCGCGGATTCACGGGTGGGAACGTCCTCTTCATGGGCTACTTCATTGGCTTCTTCTTGCATGCCGGCGTCTCGCTCTCCGACATGGGTTGGCTCAGCGCCGAGGTCGGCGTTGGTGTGCTTGTTTCGACCGCGGTGCGTTTCACCGTGTTCTATCCCCGACCGTCCGAAGCCCTTCACCGCACGCTGCGCTCCTACAATGAGCGCGCGCGCAAGATCGCCGCCTCGTCGCTCGCGCTCTTTGAGGACTCCACCCACCGCCTGCGTGATGTTCGTCGACTGCATCGCCAACTCGTTCGCCTGAACGAAGCCGGTCTGATGATCGACGCGCAACTCGGCGACTCCAGTGCCGTCCCGGATGGCTCGTCTGGCCAGCTGCTCCACCAGCGACTGTTTGACGTCGAGCTCGCCCTCACGAACGTGGCGCGATTCGCTCAGGCTCTCGCCCAGCTCGATCTCCCCTTCGACCAACGCACGGAGATTCTTTTGACACTCCGTGCCATTGTGAACAGCGACGCGCAGAAGGCGGAAATTCACGCACACGCGTTGATGACCCTCGTCTGCGACGGGTCTTCCACAAGCACGGCCAATGACACGACGACGATTATCGCGCGCCGGTTCGCGAGCTCCGTCCTTGACCTCATCGACGCGGGGACGCAGTGGCGCGATCTCGGACGTTCCGACGCGGGACCAGAGACGTTCCAGCCCGCCGTCGCCCTGCTCAATGGCTGGCTGCCGGGATCAGCCCAAATCAGTGCCGTCGCGTCGCGCGAGCGCGGCATCGGTTGGACGGATCGAGTTCGTCTGGCGCCCTACACCCGCGTCGCAATTCAGATGGGCGTCGCCGTCGGCCTCGCCATCACTCTCGGCGTTCAAGTCTCTAGCTATCGCTTCTACTGGGCGGTGATCGCCGCGTTTGTCACGTTCATGGGTGCCAACAGTTCGGGTGAGCAGGTTCGCAAGGGCTTCTTTCGCGTCGCCGGCACCGTCGCGGGCATTTTCATCGGTTCTCTCTTCGTCGACGCGGTTGGCCACGACCCTTACGCGTCGATCGCGGTGATCCTCGGTGCACTCTTCTTCGGGATCTACTTGCTGCGCGTCAACTACGCCTTCATGGTCGTTGGGATAACGATCATGGTCTCCCAGCTCTACCAGCAGCTCGACGAGTTCTCAAATTCGTTGCTCCTACTCCGGCTTGAGGAGACGGCGGTGGGCGCCGCGTGCGCCATGATCGTGGCACTCACCGTGTTGCCCCTGCGCACCCGGCGAGTGCTCCACGTCGGCATGCGCGATCTCGTCGAGTCGGTCGGAGATCTGGTCGAGCACGCGAGCGATCACCTCCTCGGCGAGGACCACGATTTCGGGACATCAATGCGCGCAGACGCTCGAGCCGTTGATGCCGCATATCAGGCGGTGATCGCGACGGCCCAGCCATTGCGCCGTTCCATCGTTGGCAAGATCGACGGTGACATCGCGTCAGCGCTCGTGCTTGCTGCGGCTGCTCGAAACTACAGTCGCAATCTGGTGGCCGATGCCGACGCCGCGACACCGCTCGACATCAAAGATCGCCAACAATTTCAGAACGCGAGCTGGACGCTCCTGAGCTCCATCGAGGTGATCGGCATCGCCGTGACGGGTGTGAACGCCGGCGTCTACGCCCGCTCGTCGTCGCTCTTCGAGCGGGTCGAACAGGATCTGGAACAAAGTAGTACCGGTGACATCGACCTCGCGCTGCGCGACTTCAAATTGATCGACGGCGTCATGGCTCGTCTCGCCGAGATGATGAGCCTGCGCATCGGTGACTTCGACACGGCCGAGACCGGCTGAATTCCCGCTCGCGATCCATTCAATGTGTCGAAGTTTCACGAGGCAACAACTCGAGTCATTTCTTCTTGGCGTCTCAGGTTGATTGAATCTTGGTCACCGAGCGCACCATAAGGTTGAAACATGGAACTCAATAACCTTGGACGTACCGGTGTAAAAGTTAGCCCTCTCTGTCTCGGCGCCATGATGTTTGGCGGCTGGGGCAACCCGGACCACGATGACTCGGTCCGCATCATCCACCGCGCACTCGACGCGGGCATCAACTTCATCGACACGGCAGACGTCTACACCCACGGTGAGTCCGAGGTCATCGTCGGCAAAGCGCTCTCGACAATCGATCGATCCCGCGTGGTCCTCGCCACCAAAGTTCACTTCGCCACGAGCGACACGCCCGACGCCAATGAGCAGGGCAGCTCGCGCCGCTGGATCATGGCCGAATGCGACAACAGCCTTCGTCGACTGGGCGTCGATTACATCGACCTCTACCAAGTCCACCGTCCCGACGAGACCACCGACATCGACGAGACGCTCGGCGCATTGACCGACCTCGTGCACCAGGGCAAGATCCGCTACTTCGGCAGCTCGACATTCCCGGGCGACAAGCTCGTCGAGGCCCAGTGGGTCTCGGAGAAGCGAAACCTCGGACGCTTCGTCACCGAACAGCCGCCCTATTCAATGCTCGTGCGTGGCATTGAGCGCGACATTCTCCCCCTCACCTTGAAGTACGGCATGGGCGTTATTCCGTGGAGCCCACTCGCGGGTGGTTGGCTGTCGGGCAGCTACGGCGAAGGCAAAGCCAACGTCAGTCGTCGTGCCGAGCGCCTGCCCGGTCGCTACGACATGAGCCTTCCCGCCAACCAGCAAAAGTTCGACGTCGTCAACCAGCTCACGAAGGTCGCGGACGACGCCGGTCTCACGCTGATTGAGCTCGCCATTGCGTTCGTGCTCGAGCACCCCGCAATCTCGTCTGCGATCATCGGGCCGAGGACCATGGAGCACCTGGAGTCACAGCTTCCCGCCGCGGACGTGCGACTTGAGACATCGGTGCTTGACGCCATTGACGCCATCGTTCCTCCGGGCACTAACGTCAACCGCGAAGACGGCGGCTGGATTCCTTCAGCACTCAGCACGCCGCAACTTCGCCGCCGTCGCCGCTAAGTACAGCGTCAGCGGGCGCCGAAGGAGGCAATGAACTCCTCGGCGCTCGTTGGCAACAACAACGATGCCTGACCTGCGTTGTTATAGACCACCTGCTCCAAGAAGACTTCGACCGCTGCGCGCGCGTCGCCCAGTGCGTCGTGGCCTCCCGGCGTCACCCCGTAGTGCTGGCAGAGAAAACTGAGGCCTCGTCGAGCGCGCACGTCACGACTCGGTTCGATCGCGAGATCGTGTTCGACGACATCGATGATCCGCAACAACGAGATGTCGAACTCTTCTCGATCGAGTGCATTGTCGAGGACGGAGATGCAGCTACGTCGGAGCATCTCCAGATCGAAGCGACCGATGTTGGAACCAACGATGTGGGCGCCTTGCGTGTGAAAGTCGCGCAGGATTTTGATCGCGCGAGTGAGCCCGCCTTCGACGTTGTGGACGATGGCACTTTCGCGCTTGGCTTCCAGGTCAGACATGCTCATCCCGTGGATGCGCTGAGCACCATAGGAAATCGGCCGATCCGGCACGACGAAGTAGTGCTCCGACCACACCGGCACGCCAAAGCGGTACGCGCAAAATCCGTACGAGATGGCGCGCTCGCTAAATACACTGAGACCGGTCGTCTCAGTGTCGAACCCCAGGATCAGTTCAGGAACCTGGAAATAACGCTTCGCCACCTCTCCACTCTCCCAGCGATCTGTCACACGTGACAAATTCAGTCGCTAGACACGTGATATTCACATGATCGGGCGAGGGATTGCACTTCGCACTTGTAGAGCAGTCCTTCCATAGCCCTTGACGTTTTCTCATAACGCGCGTTACTCTCGCCGTCACCCTGGCCTCTGCGTATGAGATTTCTTGTACTCAACAGAAGACTGAGAACGAGCGAGCGTCACTCTGAATCGCGCGGCGGCCGATCCGGCTCGTCCCGGCGTTCGGCGTGCCGCGCCCGCTGGAAGCTGGACTCCCGTTGTCGATCACAGCAGTTGCGAAGCCGAGGAAGACTGCGTGATCGCCCGTCGAAACGACGTGTTCGAAGTGAGGGCTTTTGACACAAACGATTGTGACGAACTAAGTCGCCTGGGCAAACTACGGGTATGAGCTCACAGGAGGCAGAGCGAGTATGTCGTGCGCTCCGACCAATGCAAGGCTTGTGGACTTTGCGTCCTGCCACGCCCCAGGAACGCCGTCACGCTCTTTCCGCCGCAGACCAACTGAAGTTCGATCGCAGGTTTTACGAGATCGAATGAAACCAATTTTGCTCAAAGTACGGAAGACGGGTGCCGACTCTGCGCCGATATGGCATTTTTCTCCTCAGCTGCACGTATCTCGTCATAACGAGTGCGCGCGACGTCGATTTTGGAGAGGTGCTCCATCGCCCAGGCAACCAATGGTGCGGTAGCTTCCCACAACGTTTTCCCCAAATCGGTCAGGCGATAAGCGATGTTCGGCGGCATGGCACTGTAAATCGTTCGGGTGACAATGCCATCGCGTTCCAATCCTCGAAGTGTCACGGTCAGCATTCGTTGACTTATTCCATCAATGCTGCGTTTGATCTCGGTGAAACGGTACTCATCCTCGCTGAGCGTGGCGACCACGTAAAGGGACCATTTGTCCGCCACACGATCAAGCACCTCTCTCGCCTGACACGCGTCCGCATCAAATTGGAGTGAGTGACTGGTCACTTCCGCCATCGCTGCCTCCAGGGAACCGAGTTACCTCAATGTGCCTTATTGCCATTCTTTAACCGCTGAAATATGATGATATCAGTTACTGATGTATACCGCCATATTTTTCTATACCGACTTATGAATAGGAACCGAGAGTTGCGAAGTCGTACCTGATGAGAGACCAGAGTCAGGTAGTCACTACATGAATCTCACGCCAGTCTCGTCATTGCATCTGACGTTGAACTACTCACTCACCATTACGAAATAGCACAAGGAGCCCATATGTTTATTGCCACTGTCGTCATCTCTTCACTCTTGGCAGCAGTTCTGCTGGCATCGGCGAGAGGAAAACTTGTCCACGACCCGCTTCAAATGGCGACACTGAAGAAAGTCGGTTTCCCCGAGGACAGAGCCTGGTTACTAGCCTCGGCTGAGGTTGCCGGATCACTAGGTCTTATTGCGGGTTTGCATTGGTGGACCCTCGGCGTCGTCGCCGCGGCGGGTATCGTTGCCTACTTTTTCGGAGCGGTTGGTTCGCATCTGCGCGCTCGCGATCTAAACATCGCCGCGCCGACAGTCCTTCTGCTCTTCAGCGTCGTCGCCTTGATTCTTCGATGCCTCTCCCATTGACGTCCACGAGAAGCCCAATCGTTAACACTGGCCCCATTAGACCAGCGTTGAGTATTCAAGTGAAATTCTTGCCACTCTCCCGCGATTCGACTGGTTGCCGAGGACAGATCGAAGTCAGCGAGATCGAAGGAATGAAAATGTCGTGAGCGCGTCAAACTGTCAACTAAGGAGACAGCACTCCGTTTTGAACGTTACTTCGACAGTATTTAGAGGAGAACCGCAATGCAACTAACGAAGCACGTGCACGCCTGCGTGACGCTCGCAAAGAGCGAAGATCGAATCATCATTGACCCCGGGAGTCTCACCCCCAACGCCAGTGAACTCATCGCCGGCACCGAGACGGTCTTGATTACGCACGAGCACTTCGACCACTTCCACGAAGAGGCGATCGCGGTGGCGCTCGCTACTCGACCCGAGTTACGGGTTTACGGACCGATCTCGGTCGTTGAGCGCTGGAGCACGTACGGTGAGCAAGTCGTGGCCGTCGCCGAAGGTGACCGATTCAGCGCCGCTGGCTTTGACGTCGCAGTGTTCGGCGGACTGCACGCGAGCATCCACGCGGACATACCGCGCGTCACGAACGTCGGATATCTCATCGACGACCACCTTTATCATCCGGGTGATGCCTACCACGTGCCGCCAACTCCTGTGAGCACCCTGTTGCTTCCAACGAGCGGGCCTTGGACCAAGCTCGGCGAAGCGGTCGACTTCGTTCGCGCCGTCAACCCAGTTCGAGTCATTCAGATTCACGAGATCATGTTGAGTGAGATTGGACAGGAGTCAACCGCGATGTTCCTGAGCCCGAAGATGTTGACCAGCGTCGCGCTCACTATTGTGCCCGTCGGCGAAACGATCGACGTCTGATCAAAAGCGGCGAACGCTAATTCGCCCAGTCACTTCGCCGTCGGTCGGCGTCGCTCCTTACGCCCGGAGCAGTTTTTACGTCGTCGCTCCACGACGGCGCCGGCGCTTGTCGACAATCTCCGGTCGAGCGGCGAGATAGTTGTCGTTGCGATTCAGCTCGGTGCCCGGCGGGACAATCTCGTCAATTCGGTCCAATACGTCATCGCTCAGTTCGACATCGGCGCTCGAAAGAAGGTCCTCCAGCTGTTCGGGAGTGCGCGGACCGATCAGCACACAGGTCACCGCCGGATGCGCGCGAACGAACGCCGAGGCCATGTGCGTCAAGGGCAGGCCTGACTCGTGGGCGAGCGTGGTCAGTTGGTCAACGGCCACCGCCCTTGTTCGATTCTCCGGCACAGCGAGATCAAAAGCGGCAGGCGACGCCGCGGCCCGGTGCCCCTTGGTGGGATCGGCACGACCTGAAAGCCACCCACTGGCGAGCGGACCATAGGTCAACACGCCCATGCCAAAGTGCTGTGCGGTGGGCAAGACGTGTGCTTCGACCGTTCGGTTCAAGATTGAGTATCGCGGTTGTTCAGACTGAAAACGATGATGGCTCCCGTCGTGGGCGCGCCACTGCGCTTCGACGATGAGTTCCGAGGGGAAAGTGGAAGCGCCAATGGCGCGCACCTTTCCCGCGTGAACCAGATCAGAAAGCGCCGACAGGGTTTCGTCGAGGTCGGTGTCGTAGTCGGGTCGATGCATTTGGTAGAGGTCGACGTAATCCGTAGCGAGTCGACGCAAGCTATCTTCGATGGCGGTTTTGATCCAGCGAGGCGAACCTCCGCGATGATTCTCGCCGGTGCCCATGGGGAGAGCGAACTTCGTGGCCAAGACAACCTCGTCACGACGGCCTTTCAGCGCTTTCCCCACGATCTCTTCGGATTCACCCTGTGAGTAGACATCGGCGGTGTCCACCAGGTTAATTCCGGCGTCAAGCGCCCTGTGAATCATCCGAATCGACTCATCGTGGTCGGGGTTACCCATCGCACCGAACATCATCGTGCCCAGGGCGACCTCGCTCGTTGAAATGCCCGTGCCGCCCAGAATCCGTTGTTTCACATCCGCCTCATCGCTCGCATTTTCGCCCTCCCAGCGCTTCACCGCGACTTGAACGTGCCCCTTCCGATGGAACCCACGATCGAACTATTCGCGTAAAACGGTATTCGAACGTTACCGGTATCAGTACGCGTGCCACTCGTTCGAAGACATTCGGTCGAGTCAGGAACGCCCCATCAATTTCGGGTTCGGATTCGGATCCGGAGTGCGTCTGCGCACCGTCTCACATCTCTCCAGGTGATGATCGAAGTCTTTGGCGGTCTCAGTACCGTCAAAACCACTAGACGCTACTTGGAATTAGGGCCACGCTCGAGATAGGTAGCTCTCGACCTTGATTATCCACGAAACCGACATGCGCAGCGCGTTTAGTGCCCGCTACGCGACACAACATGCTCGGTCCTTCTGGTCTTGGTAAGTGTTTGTCGCCCCACTGGCGCAGCGCCGAGAGCACTACCGTCAACTCCTGGCCAGCGGGAGTGAGCACATACGCAGCACGCGACCTGGCCCCCGCCTCCTGGTAAGGCACCTTCTCCATGACGCTGTAAAACACAAGCGTCCCTAGTCGGTCGCTCAGTACGTCAGGTGCAATCCCTAGTCGCTCTCGAAATCCGGCAAAACGAGTTTCGCCAGCATTCGCCTCGCGCAAAATCAAGAATGTCCACCGCTCGCCCAGCACGCCAAGAGCGCGTGCGAGCGAACACGGATCGTCTGGAATCCTTGCCACAGCGCAACTCTATACCTGAGTTGCATATTCGTACTCAGATCACTAAGTTGCATTTACCAACTCAGAAGGTGACAACATTGAAGATCGAAGGCCAGAGCGCCCTTGTGACAGGTGCCAACCGCGGACTGGGTCGCCATCTCGCCGAGCAGCTGCGAAACCGCGGCGCCACTGTGTACGCCGCTACCCGCACACCGGGGTCAGTTGATCTTCTCGGTGTCATCCCTATCGTTCTCGACGTCACTGACCCGATCTCGATTCGAGAGGCGGCAACCCTAACCGGAGATGTCTCGATTCTGATCAACAACGCCGGAACCCTCACACGCGGATCTCTGCTCACCGGCGACCTTGCCGACTTTCGCCTTGAGATCGACACTCATTACTTCGGCACGCTCGCTGTTACGCGCGCTTTCGCGCCCCAACTCACCGAGCACGACGAGAGTTACGTGTTAAACATTCTTTCCGCGCTCTCTTGGCTTAGCTTTCCCGATCTCGGCGCCTACTCGGCCGCCAAAGCTGCGGCGTGGTCGCTCACCAACGGTCTCCGTCAGGAGCTCGCACCCCAAGGAACGAGAGTCGCGGGGATTCACGTGGGATACATGGACACCGACATGGCCCGCGGCGTCGATGCCGTCAAATCCGACCCGGCCGATATTGCCCGCATCGCACTCGATGGGATTGAAGCGGGCCTCACCGAGATCCTCGCAGATGACGTCAGTAAGGCGATACTCAGTGGCCTCTCGGGCGGAGTCGCCGCGCTCTACCCCGACGTCGCATAACAGCAGCGCGTGTCATCCAGTCATTTCGTCGATGGGACGGAATCGAGTCCATGCCACGGTCGGTGCTTAACGCCCGTGCTACAGAGCAAGAACGAGTCCTCAAGCCCGACCGCACGTAAAAACTTACTCGTGGCTGATTAGCGCGAGCGCTCGTCTTCATCACAAATTAGGCCGAGGCACCTCCTGACAATCCCACGGCTGATGCCACGAACTCGCTCGTCAAGAGCCGATTGAGCTAACGCAGACAAACACGTTTCCCTACGTTTAGAACTCCTCCGACGCTGAACCGCCGCCGCAACTGGTCAGACCCCTCCTTTGAGTACTCGCGACGAGGTCTACACCGCTCCCGACGCCACCATCGGTGTCGACGGTGTAACCGCACCGCCCGCAGGTTCCACGGTGACGGCCAGTATGGAGGAGCCCGACGCGCTCGCCAGTGTGAACGCGACGTGGCGAGGATGAGAACCCATCACGCCGATCGACACGGGTGTGCCGGCAACGATGCCCCACAGCTGATAAGTCTCCCCCGCTGGCAGGGGCGCCATCTTCGAACTGACGAGGTAGCCGGTCCCGTCGCGCAGCACCACGAACGTGGCGAGGACCTTCTTATAGCCCCCATTTAACTCAACTAGTCGGTGGCCCGGCGTTGCCAGCGCTTGGCGTACGGCGCTCGTCTGGAGCGCGCTTTGGAGATTGGATACGCGACCGCTCTCGCTGGAGAGATTGATCGCGAGCCCGAAAATGGCGGCCGCCGCCGCGAGCAACGTCGCCGCGACCACGATCCGGGCTCGACGAGCGACGCGGCCGCGATGGCGAATCACAGAGTCTGGGTACTTGGTGAGCAGAGGGGGAAGCAACGTCGCGTCACGCGGGTCCTCATAGAGATGGCTCGCGATCTTCGCCCACAGATCTTCAGGTGGAGATTCGATGGTGGTGCCCAGGGCGGTCGCGACCTCCCGCAGTTCATCGAGTTCACGTCGACAACCGAGGCACGCCTCGACGTGAGCGTCGACGCGCAATCGAAGGTCCGGATCGAGCGCGTCGAGGGCAAGGGGCGCGAGCAGTTCGAACGCCTCTTCGTGACTCATCGATCCACTCCTTCAATCCCTTGGCGCGCGAGTTCCCCGCGCATGCGCCGCATCCCATTTCTTATGCGGCCTTTGACCGTGCCTTCTGGTTCCTGGAGGATTTCGGCAACTTGCACGTACGTATGTCCTTCGAAGTACGCCAACTCAATCACGCGACGCTCCTCCACCGGAAGCTCTTGGAGTGCCTTGAGCACCTCTTGGGAGACCAAGACGTCCCACGCTTCGCGGTGAACGTCGTATCCCGCGCTCGCGGTGCGAGCGGCGTCATTCAGCTCTCGACGGCGTGTGGAGTTGAGTGAGCGAATCACGTCGACGGCGCGCGAATGCGTCTGAGTGAGAAGGAACGAGCGAAGCGTGCCACGGGCCGGGTCGAATCGCTCCGGTTGATTCCACAGCCGCAAGAAGATGTCTTGCGTGACATCCTCAGCTTCGGTTTGATTATTGATAACTCGTCGGGCGAGCCCGAAGACCGCACCGCCATGGCGGCGATAGATCTCCGCGAGCGCGACCTCGTCGTAGCGCGCCACGAGCATCACGAGCTTCGCGTCGCTCACCTCCCCGAGTTCGCTCATCCCATTCTCCTTACCACCCTTATTCGGCGCCAGACGGCTCTTGGATGTTGCGACGCAAAAGTGTCAATTGGCGGTGATCATCTCGCGGCAGGACGCCAAGACCGCGCTTCCTCCGTCTAACGGCGCGTCGAGAAGGGAGGAGGGGAAGAGATGGGTCGAGCCAAGACGATCGTTGATCTTTTAAGTAAGCGTCAGGTCAACACAGTTGGATCAGTCTGAAAAGGGCGTCGCGAGCCGATCATCGCGGTCGAGGTCATTCAGGCGTGTCCGTGGGATTCGAATGAGTGACGCTTTTCGACGCGTCATAGTCCGCGATTTCCTTCACCGATTTCATTCCCTTTTCGAACTCGCTCTTGGACTGACCCAGGTGGCGGGCGAACTTCGGGATTGCAGCGCCGCCAAAGAGCAAGACCGCCCCCGCAATGACTACGACCAGCAGGTCGGGTCCAAAAATTTCACTCAAAAACATGATGTTCTCCTTTTACTTTTGATACGTCGTAGGTATCGTCGCGCTCGCTTAGGGCAACATCGGTAACTTTTCCACCCACGATGGCGAGACGCTGCGACGTTTCTTCAATCGTGTACGAGCCTTCCATCAACTGCGGATAGACGGCGGCGAACGACGAACCATCAGGCATTCGCCGTTCGCGCACCGCGCTGTGCACCTGGGGGGCGCTCCTATCGTCGGGAGTGAGGTCGATCTCACGACCGAAAGATGACGGCGTCGTACGCAGGATGAGTGCGCCGACGTCACCTCCGATGTCGAGGACGACGCTCCCGTCCCAGCTGGGGGGAAGTACGGTCTCGCTCATGCGGGAAGGGACGTGGTCGCCGTCCCCGGCGTAACGCTGTAACCGCTATAGGGCGTGCCCAGATATGGGAAGTTCGAGAGCAGCGCGAGTCCGGCGCCGTTGACGCCATCGCTAACATCGGCGATGGCCGCGTCGGGCGTGAACGTCTTGTCCACCAGTGGGATCGTTGCTCCGGCAAGTGCTCGCAACTCAATGGTCACGACATCGTCGGTAACGCGCCGGCCGTTGGGGAAGCCGGCCACGTCACCGCCGATGACGCCCAAGGGGTTGGGGGAGGACGAGGGTGGGATCGCGAGGTTCAAGCGAAGCATGTCGGCCTGGGTTGTTCCGGTGAACGTGGAGAACGTTGCCGCTACCACTCCCGCCGGAATGCCCGTCAAGAGGATGGCTTCGAGGTCGGCACGCGCTGCGGTGTACGCCGCCAGGTTCGGAAATGCTCCCGGGTAGAGCACGTTTAATAGTGAGGACAGTTCAGGGTGCGCCACGCCTGCGACGAAGTTCTTGTCGTCTTCGGGGTAGGAGCTGTTCCACTTGTCCTTCTGCGATAGTGGCACGAGCACCTCGTTAAACAAAGGATTACCGAGTCGAGAGACCTGGACGTACGGCCCCGTCTCGACTCCTTGGTCGCCGTTGCCGTTCAACACTCGAGCTTTGCGCCGACTGGCGGTCGTCCAGATTCCGACGCTGGACTTCGGGGCCGCTGGATTGGTGGGCGCGGTGCCGTTGTAGGCAATATCGGTTATTGGTACTTGGATGGCGATGCTGTGTACGTTCACTGCCGCGGTGGAATTTACTCCGGGCATGGCGGCAAGGGCGGGAAGACCGAAGGTTGCGTGCAAGTTCGCAATGGGACGCAGTACGCCCAGTTCAAATATCGCTCCCAGGTCGACGAAGAAGGCCTCAGCGCGTTGCCCCGCGAATACAGTTCGACCTCCCGGTAGCGGGGTCACCGCCGCGCTCGCCAGCGCGGGGTAGTTCGGCGTCGAGAGAGGACCAATGTTGCAGGGCGGGCAGGGGACGTTGCGCGCGAGCACAGGGCCCTTTCTGGCGTTATCGACCCGTGCGACCGTGTAGGTCTGACGTCGATTCCAGCTGGCGCTAGTGAGCGACGTGATCGGACCGTCGTTATAGAGGAACGTCGAGGGAATGGTGTTCACGCTGGTAAAGGTGAACTGATACCTGATGTCGGCTACACCGTCCCCATTGTTGTCGATGTTGATCTCGTAGAGCACGTCGTCGCCAAACTCGTAAAAGTTTGGTCCGCCGTCGGGGGCCTGCAATGGGATGTAGTTGGCAATGATAGTGACAGTGTCCGGATTATCCGGACTGACGAACGCGTACAGATCTGTACTGTCGGCAACAGGGTCTTTTGCTATCTCAGGTGCTTCGCGGTGCGAGGACATGTCGTCTCCTATCGAGTCGCGCGGATTAGGCGGGCTGCGACCTTGCGGTCATGGAAGGTCACTTCGCGCTGTCCGATGAACAGGCTGATCTCTCCTGTGCGAGAGTTCTTGACGTGGGCCACGAGACTTTCGCCCGTCGTGAGATCCTCGTGCGGCGCCAGGGGCGCTTCGTGATCATGCACGGCGAGCTTGCTTGCTCCCGCGCCGGCGATGCCGAGCGGTGACACAGTGGCTGCGCCCGCAACGACAGCGATGGCTGCCGCGGATCCGGCATGCTTAAAGAACTGCCTGCGACTAACAGGTTCCATACAACCTCCAAGATTGGCTTTTGTAGTTATTCGGAGCTGCCCGAGTCTCGGATGTCGAATTTTGAGAAACGTTGAGATTTCTGAAAGCGAGTCATTAACGCGATGGCAGCGAAGAGTCTTGTCGTGAGGAGGATCCAAGCTGCCTGCGTCATGGGCCGCGGGTACCGATTCTGAATTCAAATCCCCAGTTGAAGGCGGTTGGCCGGGCGCTCCGCATCGTGTCCTTCGAAAACGTGATCGCTTGTCCAACGACCGGATACGGAACTCTTCACAACTTCTCTAAGTGCTGGCCTCAGGTACTTCAACCGACCTCCGCTGGCTATTCCGATTCCCACCCTTGGTTCGCTTAGCGCGAATGCGTCACGCGGTTGCTGGCCAACGTCGCAGGGTTGCGTCGCACCAACCGCCGCCAGCGCGAGCAGGACTACACGCAAGGGCTCAGCAAGGACAGTCAACTGTCCGTGGCCCGCAGGAGCGTGGACCTCGGGGGAAAATACTCGGGTGAACATGAACGGCCGGCACTGCAGTGCACCATCGAGCAGCCACAAGGCGGCCAAGCTGACCTGCAAGTGGCGACGAGTAGTACGCACGTTGCTCCCCAAGAACTGCTCGAGTGGTGTTGGCGCCTATCGAGATTGCAATAGTCGCCAACACCACTCGAAACGCACCGGGCCTAGTTCACCGAGAAGTACAGGAACAGGTTCGTCGGGATGATCGGCGTGGTCTTCTTCGCGTTGACCTGCTGGTTCAAGTAGGTGAACGACTTATGGGCATTGATCGCGTTCCACTCAGCCAAGCTGGTGACCCCGATGACCTTGACGTCCCACCACTCAGCCTTACCACCGTTCTGTGTCGTGATGAAGTGCTCGTGACCAGGGGTCGCGGAGTTCTTCAACGCGGCCGTGAGCTGTGCAGCCGTCATAGTCGGATAGAGCGACTTGAGGTCGGGCTCAAGTCGACTCAAGTCAATCGTTCCCGGGTGATCCACGCAGACGAGTGCGGCCGGGCACTCCATCGACATTGAAGGAACCGTAAAACCAAGTGGCACGGTGATGTACAGCGGGTCGAAGCTCGACGCGGGCGGTGTCTTGTACTCAGCACCGGCCTCACAACCAGAGCTCGCCGCGGACGTCACGCTCTTGTCGCAGTAGTAACCCTTCGAGTACGTGAAGCTGACGGTGCCACCATTGAAGAACGATTTTGTCATACCGAACTCGTTGATGCCCATACCCTTTTGCATCGCATTGCTCGCTGGCGCTGGCGTATTCGCGGCAGCCGCGACTCCGACGCCGCCAGCAACGACTATCGCGACGGAAGCTGCGAGCACCCGCGCTCGGTGTGTGAAACGTCTCATGGTATTTGTCTCTTCTCCCCCAACCACGGTGATTGGGCCTCATCTCTATTCGTCGCGAACCGAGTTGTGGATGTCGTCCGGGCAAGGAGACTTCTAAACGCGATCGTTGGTACGAAATCGCAACCGGCACGGCGCCAATCTCTCAATCGAAGTTCAAACGAGCGGCGGCCGACCTTCTACGAGATTGCGCGACGGCGAGCGATGTTCCTAGGGTGGATTTACTGTCCAGTCGAAGGATCGACTGAAGTGGATATCGGAATAATTCCGAAACGGTGGAGACGATGGGGATCGAACCCACGACCTCAGGCTTGCAAAGCCCGCGCTCTACCAACTGAGCTACATCCCCGCGGGACACTTATTCTAACAAAGCGCCCGCTAGGTAGGTCGGTGATGTCGAAGCGTTCGCGCCCGCTGACGGTCAATGCGCAGTAATTCCCGCTCAACATCAGCCCAGTGGAGCGGCGTCTCTTCGACCGGGGTGCCCTTACTTTCGGCGCTGAAGAAGATCGTAAAGGCGACCCACCACATAGGTACGTAGCAACCGAGCTTCGCGATGAAGCCCGCGAGTTGCTGGTCAAACAGCGGCCTGACGTGGAGCAACGCCGCTTGATGATGGAGTGCCGGATACAGCGGGTGACGCGAGAAGATCCAGACGAACGAGAGGCTCGTCACGACAAGCGACGACGCGAACACGTAACCAGCCCGCGCCGCGGGCGAGAGACGACGGGTGCCCGGCATGATCGCGAGCGCCGGAATCCAGAGCAAGAAGCCGACCAGCAAGACGGTGAGCAAGATGAGATCGCGCGCGTAGGTGGATCGAGCTCCCCAGTCGACGACGGGCGTCGCCAGCGTTACGGTGCCGACCACGGTCACAACGATCAATGCGACGCCGGGGTGCGCAAGCTTTCGCACCACATAGTCGACGGGCGCCGGGCGGGTCATCCGACCGAGTGCCGACGTAGGAATGCTCAAAAGGAGCAGGGGCGCGACAAGGAGCATGATCACGAGGCGTTGCGCGGTCGCAACGCTCAGCGACACCGAGGCCGCGAGATCGCCGATCGGCCACATGGTGACAACGAGCAGCGCGATGAGCGCGTACTGAGCGAGGCGGCGTTGGCGTGGCGAGCTCACGAGCAGGTGGTGCACGAGACCCGCCGCAAGAATGACCGTGAGCACCAGGGGGTGCAGGTCAAAGGGGAGCAACGAGGCCATTTCGTAACGGTAACGCTCGGTAGCTCGCGGGTAAAGGGTGAACCGGAATACCTTTCGTTCTTCAGCCCTCGACGCGCGAAGCGGCGAGACTCCTTTCGCGGATCCGGGGGCCTGCGCGCGAGATGATCAGTATCGACAGGAGAAGATCGGAGATTGCGACGCATCCGGGAAAGAGGGCTCCCGCCGTCGTGATGACCCTCAGCGTGAGCACCGTGATGATGCAGTTGATACAGCCCATAACAAATACGCGCGACGACTCCGTCGACGGCGCGAGCCACGACTTACGAAGCGTCGGCAGTGCCGCGACTTGATCGGCGCAGACAAAGGACACGAGCGCCACCGTTGGTTCCTTGGCGAATGCCCAGAACGCGAGCCCCGCAAGCGCGATGGCGCCGCAGACGATATCGAAAGCGCCGATCTTCCACACCGCATTCGGATTCCTAAACGACGCGATCACGATGGCGCACGGCACGAGGCCGAGCATGAGCGTCATCAAGGATGCGAGACCGACGTGCTGTTGCACTTCGACGCCGAAACCGAGCACGCCTTCGACCCCCCAGAGCGACCACGAGACTCGATTGGGGGAGGTCTCTCCGCGTAGCGTGTCGCGGACGTAGCCGTAGGCACCGAATGCTGACAACGCAACCGCGAGGTAGATGAACTGGGAGGGGATCACCCCTCAAGTTTGCCCGCAGACGCGTCGGGTAGCCTCGGCTCCCGTGGACATGCGTGAGTTTCTCGGAATGGAACGACTCGACGAGTCAACCTGGCGTCTTCGTGTCACCGAACGTCTCATCACACCAGGAAAGTTCTTGTTCGGAGGATGCGGCCTCGCATCGGGCATCGTCGCGCTGGAGGAGGCAAGCGAGCGTCCAACGATTTATGCCGCCGCCCACTATCTCTCCTTCGCGTCGCTCGGCGCCGAAGTCATCGTGACAGTGAATCTCGCCGCTGTCGGGCGTCGCGTCACTCAAGCGCGTGCTGTTGCTACAGAGAACGGTCGCGAAGTATTGACAGTGAACGCCGCACTCGGCACGGGAGATCTCTCGGCCCCGTCGCCGTGGCTCTCGATGCCCGATGTGCCAACACCAGAGGAGAGTCCCGAACGCGTGATGCTGCGCCGCATCGACAACTCCATCTTCGATCACATTGAGACACGGATCGCGAGGGGGCGTCGATTCGACGAACTCGATGGCTCGCCGGGATCACCCGTTTCCGCTTTGTGGACGCGAGTGCCAAGCCATCTGGATCCCTCGGCGGCGACGCTCGCCATCTTTGGCGACTTCGTTTCTGGCGGCGCCACGCAGCCCCTTGGACGAAGCACGATGGGGCGCAGCCTCGACAACACCATTCGCGTCGCGTCGCTTGTGCCGACCGAGTGGATCTTGATTGACATCCACATGCACGCCCTCACCGGCGGCTTTTCCCAAGGAACGGGGTTTCTTTGGAGCGAAGACGGCACGCTACTTGGCACCGCCAGTCAGTCCATGTCCTCGAAGTATTGGGATCCGCCAGCCCCGTAGGACCCCTCGAGCCGTTGTTGTAGATTGGTAGCCCTGCGGGGCTATAGCTCAGTCGGTTAGAGCGCGTCACTGATAATGACGAGGTCGTAAGTTCGATTCTTACTAGCCCCACCACTTTGAGGACAAACCAGCCTCTCGGCTATCTGATGGCCTTGCGAAGGATGAGACGAGCGACCGGTTTCTCCTGCAGCCGGACCTTGATTGTTCGCGTGCTTTACGTCTTGATCACCATCGTGTACTCGCTGAGATGGTCGTATTCAATAGCGACAAGGACGCGCGCGGCGTACGCGAGGAAGCTTCCCGCACGACCCCGCCGGCGTAGCTCTGGACTCCTCGGGTGCGCCCCAAGTAGGAAGCCGGGCGCTTTGATGCAAAGGATTTCTCAAAGGGAACGCACCCGCTGAATTGCTACTTTCCGTTGCGCTCTCGGTGCGCACACCCCGGCCAGCAACAAGGCCGACGCTGACCTTCTTCCAGCTCCTCTTGCGTTCGGCGAATACGGCGATCTCTGGTCGTCTGCTGTTTAGCATCCTCGACCCAGCAGATGAACTCGTTGCGAGCGAGAGGCGTGATGTCCTTCCAAGCCTCGAGCGCCGTGGCGTTGGCGATCAGGGCATGGCGCAGATCCACTGGAAGTTTGTGCACCGCTCCACCAGGCACTCGCTGGCCGCTCATGACGCGACAGTAGCCCATTGCGCAAGGGATACATAGCGTTTCAACTTGCTCGTTCGGGCCCTCGACAACAAAAAGGGAGTGAGGTACCGTACCCGTATGGGACTCTTTCGACGCTCGAAGCAACGTCACGCAGCTGCGGATCCGCTGACGTCAGCCGCTGAGGCCAGGGAGTTAGGCCGTAACGGCATTCTCGGCCCTGAGGTTTCTTCGATGTCGCCGATCTTCAAGGCGGACCCGAGCGAGAGCGACATCGCAGACGAGGAATTACAATCATCCGCAAATCCCGAGGACGACACGACGCGCGAGCTTTTAATCGAACGCGAACGCGAACAGCAAGAGCCGGACTACTAAGAATCAAGCGCTTTAGAACGTGACGGCGCGTCCTCAGTCGAGAACGCGTCACCTAAGATTTTTACTTACATGCCCCTCACCCTGGACCGAACCTTCCGAGCGAGCAAAGTTCCTCCCACCATTGACGGCACCTTTTGGCTGCTCAAATTGCTCACGACGGCCATGGGCGAGGCCACGTCGGACTTCTTCGTTCGCACCTTCAATCCCGAGATCGCCGTTTTCTGCACGGGTCTCGTCTTTCTGATCGTGATCTGGCGCCAGCTGCGCGCGCCACGGTTCTTCATCACGACATACTGGGCCGCCGTCGTCATGGTGAGCGTCTTTGGCACGATGTGCGCGGACGTGCTGCACGTAAAGTTCGGGGTCCCCTACGTCGCGTCCGCGTCGATGTTCGCGGTGCTGCTCGTGATCATTTTCTCGGCCTGGTGGCGCACCGAGCACACTCTGTCTATTCACAGCATCACGACGACGCGTCGAGAACTCTTCTATTGGGCAACGATCACTATCACCTTCGCGCTCGGCACCGCAGTCGGCGACATGACCGCAACGACACTCAACCTCGGATATCTCACCTCGGGGATTGTCTTCGCGTTCCTCTTCTGCCTCCCCCCCATTGGCTTTTGGGTCTTCCGGCTCAACTCCATCGCGATGTTCTGGATCGCCTATATCCTCACGCGTCCGCTCGGCGCGTCCTTTGCCGATTACCTGGGTAAACCGACGAACAACGGCGGACTGGGCTGGGGCTCTGGCAACGTGTCAATGATGTTCTCTGGCCTTATTCTCTTGATTCTGGTCGTGCTCGTGGCACGGAGTCAACGAAGCGTCACGAGTCGCGCCCGTCACGCTGGATAAGAAACGTTCCGCTCGAGCGACTGATCAGCTTTCCTTCTTCGCTGGTCACGGTCGCCTCCCCGTACCCGATCTGTCGCGTTAGGCGCACCACCTCGCCGCGCAGGCGGTAGCGCTCGCTCAGGAGTGCGGGGCGCAGGAGTTCGGTCGTCATTTCGATCGTCGCTTGCGTGCGATCGCGACCAGGTAACGCTGCGTTGATCGCAAAGTTCATCGACGCATCGAGCAGCAGCGCATGCACGCCGGCCTGCACGGTGCCATGGGGATTGCACGCCAATTCCGTCGGCGCGAAGACACCGTCCACCCAACCGAGGTCTTCTCCGTCGACGCCGTAGGCATCAAACGTGGCGCCCACCGCGCCGATAAGCGCCATGCCGCCATCACCGAGCCAGCGATCCATGTTCTTCGTGATCTCATTCATCGTCGTGACGATACCCCGACGCGCCTAATAGGCTTCGCGCGGGTGGGTTTACCTCCCCGGCGAAAGGAACATGATGGCAACTGCGGTCATCGTCGATGCGATTCGTACCCCCGGCGGAAAGCGGAACGGCAAACTCAAGAACTGGCACGCCGTTGATCTCGCGTCAGAGACACTGAAGGCGCTCGCCGAGCGCAATCAGCTCGATCCGAGTGTTGTCGACGACCTCATCATGGGGTGCGTCTCTCAGGTGGGTGAACAAGCGTTTAACGTCGGACGGAGCGCCCTCCTCGCCGCGGGTTGGCCAGAATCTGTGCCGGCGACGACCATCGACCGCCAGTGCGGATCCTCCCAGCAGTCTCTCCATTTCGCGGCTCAAGGCGTGATGGCGGGCGCGTACGACGTCGTCGTCGCGGCCGGCGTCGAATCAATGTCACGTGTCGCCATGGGCGCCTCCATTGGCAAAGACGCGGGCTGGCCCTTCGGTCCTCGCGTCGCCGAACGGTACGCGCCAGTCGGCGGACTCGTCAATCAGGGCATCGGCGCGGAGATGATCGCGGACCAGTGGGGCATTACCCGTGAAGATCTCGATGAATTCTCCGTAGAGAGCCATCGTCGCGCTGCACGCGCGACGGACGAAGGTCGATTCGCCAACGAGCTCATACCTATTCACCTTCGTGACGACGAGGGCCACGACACCGATGAACTCGTCACGAGCGATGAAGGTATTCGTCCCGACTCG
>DASXEU010000048.1:0-2559 GCA_036489935.1 Acidimicrobiales bacterium | reverse complement strand
GTGGAGCCGATGCCGCCAGGTGCACTTCGTGCGGCGAAAGAGCCGAATTGCCGTGTGCACCGAACGGGCGTTCCCTGCACCGTGCAGGTTCTCGATCGCGACGAGGTAGGCCTCAATCTCGGAGCGGACGTCGGAGATCTGAGCTCGCAGCGCTTCGAAGTTTCCGAGCAGGCGCTCGTCGGCGTCCAAGGACAACACCCACGTGCCGCACGCGAGCGCGAGTGCTGCATTGCGGGCTCGTGAGAACGAATCGTCCCAGTACCCCTCGATCACGCGAGCCCCCATGGACCGGGCGATCTCGACGGTTCGATCGCTCGAGCCGGTGTCGTAGACCACGATCTCGTCGGCGACGCCCGCCACCGACTCGAGACATGCACCGAGCAACGCTTCCTCGTCCTTCACGATGAGACACACACTCAAGAGTCCGAGTGGAGCGACAGTCGCCGATCCCCACCGCTGCAGGAACCGCTGCTGATTCTTCAACTGTTGCTCGTACCAGTCGACTCCGTTCGCGCGAAAGGTTGCGTGGGACTCATGGTGAACGAAGGAACCATGCGCGACGACCAGTCGATAGCCACCCGTGCGGAGTTTCATGCACAGGTCATCGTCCTCACAGCCGCCAAGACCGTACCCCTCGTCGAATCCCTCGAGCGCTCGAAAGACGTCGGTGCGCACCGCGAGACAGAACCCCACGAGACGTGGGCACTCGCTTACCTGGCCGCGGTGCGCGGCGCGCCACGAGGTCGCAAATCGATCAATGCTCGCAAGCGAGGACGCAGCGTAGTTCGGATCGTCAATCTTCTGGTAACCAGAGACGTCATTCGAGCGCGGTCCGACTGCCCCCACCTCAGGATCATGAAAGGGTTCGAGGAGCTCTTCAATCCATCCGGGCGACAGGATCGTGTCATTGTTCAAAAAGATAACGACGTCGCCCGACGCGACGGCGGCGGCCTGGTTGCAGCCCTTGGCAAAGCCCTGGTTTGCCGCGTTGGTGAGCACCTGAAGCCAGGGATAGCGCGTCAGTAGCGCTCCCGTGAGGTCACTCGAGCCGTTGTCGACGACGACGACTTGGTCACCGTCACGCAGCGTCAGGCGCAGCGAGGCCAGGCACCGCGCCGTGTATTCCCAGGCGTTCCAGGCGAGAATCGCCACCGTGACGCGTGGGGGCGACAGTTGGGTGCTCATCACCTGGAACTACGGACCCTTCTAAGTAAAAATTGACCCTAAATGGCTCTCCGATTCGACCTTTTTCATGGATTCGACCTAAGGTCGGGCGTGTGACGAACTCGATTGACGAGATCGACGCGGTGCTCTCCCAGACGCAGCCCGTGAGCGAATACACCTCACTCGATAATCTTCGAGAGTGGCGCGGTGAACTCGTGCACACGTCGGTCTATGTCTCCTACGCCATTAGTGTCCTCTCCCTTGACCAGGAGATTCTTGAGCAGTCTCACTCGGCAACTGACCCACACGACCTCCAGCTGCTCGTTGATCGTCTTCCTCAACTGCTCGCGAGCGGCTGGGTCGGTGGGGGCTGGTCGCTGTCGCCTGACGCCGCGACCTCGGTGCAGGCAGCCGACGATCTCACGAAGGACTACGCAGAGGGCCTGCTCGGGCTGCACGCCGAACTGGCCGCGAGCGACCTTGGTGACTCCAAAGTCGTTGACAGCCTGGAAGCCCGAGTGAAGGAGCAGCGAGGCGCGTTGTGTCAGCGCCGCAACGAGCTTGAAGAACGGATTCGTTCCATCCAAGGCGTCATGCGCGATCACTACAAGTCAGGCACCGCGTCAATCGACGACTGGCTCAAGTAGTCCCGCCTCACCACCAGGAGGCGTCACTGGAGTTTGGGTTCTTGTTCTCGAAGGACCTCGCGGTCATAGACGACGGGTCGGCGAAGTTCGAACACCGCAATCTGCGAGCGGCGTCGAGCGACCTCATCGAGATCGAGGGTGGCAACGAGCACGTCCTCGCCTTCTTGGGTCGACTCGGCAAGCACCTCGCCCCACGGATCAATGATCATGGAGTGGCCGTACGACGAGACCCCCTCTGACGTCGTGCCGGATTGGGCGGCAGCGATAACGTACGCCTCGTTCTCGATGGCGCGCGCTCGCAGCAGCGTCGCCCAGTGGACGCGGCCCGTCGCCACCGCGAACGACGATGGCACCGCGAGTACCGTCGCGCCAGCGAGACAGAGAGCACGATAAAGCTCGGGAAAACGAACATCGAAGCAGACCGACATCCCGAGAGAAAACCCTTCGACCTCCGTGACGACGAGCTGGTCGCCCGGCGTAACGTTCTTGGACTCAATGTGCGCGACCCCGCCGGGCACATTGACATCAAAGAGGTGGACCTTGCGATACGTTGCGACAACGTCCCCGCTCGGCGAGATCATGACGCTGGTATTGAAGCTCTTCTCTTGCGCAGGCGCCTGTTCAAACAGGCTGCCCACGTGCAACGTGACCCCCAGCTCTTGTGCAAGCGCGCCGAGTTGCTTAGTCGTCGCTCCGGGGACGGTTTCAGCGACCGAGTGATAACGCGAGGTAGGGCCGCGGTAGTTGA
>DASXEU010000043.1:0-10016 GCA_036489935.1 Acidimicrobiales bacterium | reverse complement strand
CGCGTCGAAGGCTCTTGACCTTTTACCTAGAATGCTCGCAATGTCCGAATACGCCGTTGAGGCTCTGAATATTGTGCGCACCTTCGGAGACCTGCGCGCCCTCGACGACGTAACCCTCCATGTTCCCACCGGGCAGGTTTTTGGGCTGCTCGGTCCCAACGGTTCGGGCAAAACCACGATGGTTCGGATTCTTTCGACCATTCTCTCTCCGACCAGCGGCCGCGCCGTCGTCGCGGGCTTTGACGTTGCACAACAGCCCAATCAGGTGCGCCACCACATCGGTCTCGCCGGGCAGAACGCGACGGTCGACGAGAACCTCACCGGTTTTGAGAACTTGCGGATGGTGGGGTTGTTAAACCACCTCAACAAGGCCTACGTCGTCGCCAAAGCCCGTCAGCTGCTTGACGACTTTGGCCTCAGTGACGCGGCGCACCGCACGACCAAGACCTATTCGGGCGGCATGCGGCGACGGCTCGACCTCGCAGCAGCGCTCGTTGCCGCTCCCCCGATCCTCTTTCTCGACGAGCCCACGACGGGACTCGACCCCCAGAGTCGCCAAGACCTCTGGGCGATCATCGAACATCTCGTGGAGGGTGGCACCACCGTTCTCCTCACGACGCAGTATCTCGAAGAGGCGGACCGCCTGGCGAAGCAACTCGTCGTGCTCGATCACGGAAAGATCATCGCCGAAGGCACGGCGGCCGAGCTCAAGGCCCAAATGGGCACGACCATACTGTCGCTCAGTTTTGCTTCGACGAGTGACGCGCTTCGCGCACAGCCCATCGTCGCGGATCTGAGCAGCACACCGGGCAACCTCGACGGGTCGGTCCTCGAGATGACAGTTAACAACGGTCCCGCCGTGACGGCGGACGCGTTACGTCGGATTGACGCGGCAGGCCTCGCCCTCAGTGGTCTCGCCCTTCGTGAGCCAAGCCTGGACGACGTCTTTATCAATCTGACCGGCCATAAAGCTGAGGACGTCATTGAACCCGAATCGGCCGATGGACGAGGCCGCTCGCGAAAGGCCCGCGCATGAGTACATTGCCCGTCCCCACGTCTACCCGATCGTCGTTTCGCTGGGGCATCAGCGACGTGCTCACCATGGCGCGGCGAAACCTGCTCGTGCTCTTTCGCACGCCCGTCGCCATCGTCTTCATGATCATCCAACCGATCATGTTCGTGGTCTTGTTCCGTTACGTCTTTGGCGGAGTGATCAGGCCCCCCGGTTTCTCCTACGTCAACTATTTGATTCCGGGCATCCTGGTGCAGACCACAATCTTCGGTTCTGTCGGTACCGCCATTGGGCTCGCGGAGGATCTGCACAAGGGCCTGATCGAGCGCTTTCGTGCGCTTCCCATGGCCCGACTTGCGGTGCTCGCAGGACGCACTATCTCCGACCTCTTTCGCAATGTCCTTGTGGTGGTGATCATCACGGGCGTCGGTTTCCTCGTCGGTTTTCGTCCCGGCGGCTCGTTCGTCTCGTACATCCAGGCGTGCCTCTTGATGCTCTTCTTCGCCTACTGCCTCTCGTGGGGCTTCGCATTCATTGGCTTGGCCGCGCCGAACTCTGAAGCGGCACAAGCCATGACCTTCCCCCTCATCTTTCCGCTCACCTTCGCGTCGGCGATCTTCGTGCCGGTCGCGTCGATGCCCGGCTGGCTACAGCCCTTCGCCATTCACCAACCGGTCAGTCAAACGGCAGACGCGGTTCGCGGCCTCATGGATGGCACAGCACACGGCATCTCGACGTACACCGCGCTCGCGTGGTCGGCGGGTGCCATCCTCCTGCTCGCCCCTCTCGCCGTCAACCAGTATCGCAAGGTCGCCTAGTTCGTGACGGTCTTGAGCGTCGAGGAGCTTCAGCAGATCGTCGTCGACGCATTTCCCGACTTCGACCTTCCGACCGTGGAGTCGGTTGAGGGCGACACGCTGGTACTCGCCCTTACGACCTCCGCTCGGCACACGCGGCCCGGCGGCACGCTCTCGGGGCCAACGATGATGGCGCTCGCGGATAACGCAGCGTGGTTGGTCATCCTCGCCCACATCGGGCCGGTGCTGCTCGCCGTCACGACGAGTCTGCACATCGACTTTCTGCGCAAACCCGACGTCACCGACCTGCTGGCTCGCGCGAAGCTCATCAAACTCGGCAGCCGACTCGCCGTGGTCGACGTTGACCTCTATTCGCGCGGTTCGACCGATCTTGTTGCCAAGGCGTCGGTGACCTACTCAATCCCGCCGCGAAAGTAGCTCAGCGCGGTCGTCGACGAGCGATGGTGCCGCGAAGCGTCATCGGCAAGACAACATCCCCATCGCCGAAAAGCTCGCGGAGTCGCGCCCGAACTCGTTCTTCCACAGTGTGCTGAAACTCGTCGCCCGCGACGATCGTGCCGGAGTAGGTGCCGAAATAGCCAACGACTTCATCGGCCGTTCGCGGAAGTTCCCAGTGCAGCGTAAAGTCACGAGCATCGACGAACGGTCCGTTGGGATCGAGATCGGCACGCCACCCCCGGGGTCGGCGATTCACGTCGCCTTCTCGCTCGCGCATCTGTGTCAGTTCAGCCATCCACGGCACGTCTCGACTGAACCCGTTCCACCACACGTGCAACATGCCATTGTCTCGCATCACGCGAGCAAACTCATTCGTGGCGTCGGGCTGCACAAACCAGTGCCACGCGGACGATGAGATGATGATGTCGAACGAGGCGTCGGCGACGGGTACCGATTCGGCACGACCCGACAACACGGTCGATTCGGGAGACTGGCGAACGAGCACCTTGCGCATGTCGTCGTCCGGCTCGATCACGCTGACGTTCGCGCCACGCTCGAGGAGGAAGCGCGTCAGCTTGCCCGTGCCGGCACCCACTTCCAAGACATCGCAGCCGCGCAGATCGCCCACCAAATCTGCAGCACCCTCGGGAGGGATCGGGCGGTACCGGTCGTACTGTTCGGCGACCGTGCCGAACTTAAGTCCGCGCCCGTCGTCTGCCATCTCAGCTCACGCCATCACACCGCGCAAGTGCGCGAGGAGTTCATCGAGGGGCACGCGGACCTGACTCGTCGTGTCGCGATCGCGCACCGTGACCGCGCGGTCGTTCAAGGTGTCGAAGTCGACGGTGATGCAGTAGGGCGTGCCGACTTCGTCCTGGCGTCTATAGCGTCGGCCGATCGACTGCGTGACGTCGTAATCGCACATGAAGTGGGGTTGGAGTATCTCGAGCACTTCCGTCGAGACACCTTCGAGCTCGACCTTCTTAGAGAGTGGCAACACCGCAATCTGATACGGCGCGAGTCGCCAGTCGAGGCGCAACACGGTGCGCGTCTCACCTTCAACTTCGTCTTCGTGATACGCGGCGAGCAGGAAGGCCATCATCGCGCGCGTCGCACCTGCCGCGGGCTCAATCGTGTAAGGCGTGTAGCGCTCGTTGGTCGTCGGGTCGAAGTAGTCAAGCGCCACGCCCGAGTGCTTCGCGTGCTGGGTCAGGTCGTAGTCACCGCGATTGGCAATGCCCTCGAGCTCGTCCCAGCCCCACGGGTACAGGAACTCGACGTCGGTCGTGCCGAGCGAGTAGTGCGACAGGTCTTCTTTCGCGTGCTCGAACTTGCGCAGCATGTTTTCCGGGATGCCCAAATCGAGGTACCACTGAAAACGCGCGTCGACCCAGTAGCGGTACCACTCGTCAGCCTGATCGGGCGGGACGAAGAACTCCATCTCCATCTGCTCGAACTCTCTCGTGCGAAAGACAAAGTTCTGCGGGGTGATCTCGTTGCGAAACGACTTGCCGATCTGGGCAATGCCAAAGGGAGGCCTCTTGCGGGTCGTCGAGATGACGTTGGCGAAGTTGGTGAAGATGCCCTGAGCCGTTTCAGGCCGGAGGTAGGCAGTCGAGCCTTCCCCTTCGACGGGCCCAGCCTGAGTCTTGAACATCAGGTTAAACGCGCGCGGACTCGTGAACTTCGTCGAGCCGCAGTTTGGGCAGACCCCGTCAATCTTGTCCTCGCGCCAGCGCTCCTTGCAGTTGAGGCAGTCAACGAGCGGGTCGGTGAACGTCTCCAAGTGACCTGAGGCTGCCCACACGGCGGGAGGTCCGAGGATCGCAGCATCGAGGCCGACGATGTCGCGTCGCGTCTGGACCATCGCGTGCCACCAGGCCTGCTTGACATTGCGCAGCATGTTGACCCCAAGCGGGCCGTAATCGTAGGTCGAGCGGAATCCGCCGTAGATCTCGGCCGACTGGAAGATGAATCCGCGCCGCTTGGCCAGATTCGTCACCTTTTCTAGGAGGGCCGGATCAAGTTCGGGCGCGTCAGACATCCCTCAAGGTTACTGGCTCACCCCGCGCTCTTTAGGCGGACGATCACCTGGTTCGCGACGAGTCGGGCCTTGGGCGTGAGCGTGACGTGACCGCGCTCGACGTTCACGAGATGTTTGATCTCTTCCAGCGAATCGAACGCTTCGAGCGGTACGCCGCGCGACGTGCGCATCGCGAGTGACTCACGCTCAAAGCGCTGACTCGCCTCGTCGACGAACTCCTCACCGCCGAGCGGCGACTCGCCGCGACGAATTAGCTCGACGTAGCGATCAGGTGTGCGCACGTTCCAATAGCGCCGGCCGTGGTCGTGCGAGTGCGCAGCCGATCCAAAACCGGCGTAGTCCTCGTGGTCCCAGTAGACGTGATTGTGGCGGCACTCGTGACCGGGCTTCGCCCAGTTGGAGATCTCTTCCCATAGGTAACCGTGCTCGTCGAGCACTTCACCCACGAGGTCGTAGGCGTCGGCGGTCTCGTCCTCGTCGGGGTGGCGCGCCGGATCGCGCCCGAGCGGTGTCGCTGGTTCGGGGGTGAGCGCGTAGCAGCTGATGTGGGGCGGGGGGTGCTCGAGTGTCAACAGATCATCGAGCGTGTGGCGCACGTCATCAAGGCTCTCTGCGCGTGAACCAACGATGAGATCCATGTTCCACGTTTCAAAACCCGCCGCCGTCACCGCCTCAGAGACCTCGCGGTGCGCCATGATCCCGTGGCGACGTCCAAGATCCGCAAGGACTGCTGGTTGCGTCGACTGCACGCCGAAGCTCATCCGAGTAACGCCGCCATCGAAGTATGCGCGCAGTCGCTCGAGCGACGCGTCCTCGGGGTTGCACTCGACCGTGATCTCGGCGTCGGCGGTGCGCGGGATGGCGTCAAGAATCCGTAGGAGCTGCTCCGCGCTCAGTCGCGATGGCGTCCCTCCACCGAAGAAGACCGACGTCGCGGTGCGCAGGCCGCGCTCGCGCGCGCCGGCGATCTCTGCGAGCACCGCCTCGACGTAGTCGTCCATCAGGTGGTCGCGATCGGCGTACGTCGCAAAGGCGCAGTAGTCGCAACGATGAGCACAAAACGGAATGTGCACGTAGACGCCGAAGTTCACGAGGTCTCTCGTTTCGCGGCGAGCGGCGCGACGGCACTCGGGGAGCGGAGCCGTCGACCGAAGTGCACCTCGATGGCGACCTGGGCAAGGCTCATGACTTCCCCCGCCCCGGGCGGGTTCGACTCGCGCAGCACGCTCGCGAGATCGCCCCCGAGTACTCGACGCAGCAGCGCCAAAGCGTCAGCACTGATCGTGGTTCCCTGACGACAGCGATCGCAGAGCGTGCCGCCGATCTCGGCGTCAAAGGCAACGAGCGGCTCCGTGCGCCCACAGTTGACGCACGAGTCCACGACCGGTTCGGAACCGTCAAGCGTGAGGAGCCGCAAGAAGAATGACGCCGGCACGAGTGCGGGATCGAAGCTCTCGTCGTCGAGCGTCAATAAGACGCGAGTCAGGAGGTCGAAAATCTCTTGGTCGGGCACGCCATCAGAAGGGATTGCGTCGACTGCCTCAACGACCGCGTAGCCCGCCGAGATCCGCGAGTACGAACCGCGCAACGTCTCGAGACGCTCGCGGTGCGCGACGTGCCGGGCGATGTAGAACTCGCCTCTCGTCTTCACAAGATCGACGTTGACGTACGCGAGTGTCTCGAGCGTGGCGCCGAGTCGGCTCGTGGTTTTGCGCACGCCCTTCGCGAGCACGCGGACCTTCCCGTGCTCGCGCGTCCAGAGGACGACCACCCGGTCCGCCTCTCCCGACTTAAAGGTCCGAAGTACAACGGCATCATCGTGCAGCTCGTTCACGGCTTGGGGTCGTCCCCGCGATCTTGAAAGTGTTGCTTACGTGCGGGCAGTCCCATGAAGCGTTGCAGCGCGACTCCGAGCGCGATCATCACGGCGAGGATCAAGGGCACGACGAGGAGCGGCACCATGCCGCTGGCGCCGTTCAACGCGAACACCCACAAGAACACGTAGATCGCGAGCGCGAGGACGATCGTCGCGCGCAAGTAGGTCACTTCTTCACCTCGCCGAAGCGCCGCTCGCGGCGCTGGAACTCTTCGATTGCCTTGAAGAGATCTTCGCGCCGAAAATCGGGCCAGAGGACGTCAGTGAAGATGAGTTCTGAGTACGCGAGCTCCCAGAGCAGAAAGTTCGACATTCGGTACTCGCCCGACGTCCGGATGACGAGATCGGGATCAGGGAGTTCGGGGTGGTACAGACGCTCGCGGATGCGCTTCTCGTCGATCTTCTTGGCGGGTACCTTGTCCAGCACGAGCTGACGCACGGCGTCGACGATCTCGGCCTGACCGCCGTAGTTGAAGGCAATATTGAGCGTCAGATCCGTGTTGTCCTTGGTCAGCTCGACCGCGTCGTCCATTCGCGAGAGCACGCCCCGCGGCACTCGCCAGTCACGTCGACCCGAAAAGACGATCCGCACGCCGTCTGCGTGCAGCTCGTGCTGGCGCCGGTCGAGGAGCCCCCGGTTGAAGTTCATGAGGTATCGCACCTCGTCAACGGGCCGGCGCCAGTTCTCGGTCGAAAATGCGAACACGGTGAGCGCCTTCACGCCCGCCGACAACGCTCCGTACGTGACGTCAACCAGCGAGGCCTCCCCGGCCCCGTGCCCCTCGGTGCGCGCTAGCCCCTGACGCTGGGCCCAGCGGCCGTTTCCGTCCATGACGATCGCGACGTGACTGGGCATCCCGTCACGCTCGAGGGACGTGGGAATCGGTGTGGGACGAGGGTCTGGCACGGTTAAAACCTACCGGTTCCTCGAAAACAAGGCCCCCGACCCCTAGTGTCATCGAGTGAAGAGTTTCGACCCCGACGAGGAGACCCCCTACGTCGACGCGGAGTCCGAGAAGAGCGTCCAGATTGACGATGACCTCGTATCGATCGACGCCGAACGGGCGCTGGAGCTCCTCGACGCGATCACCCGGGATCTGCCCGGGGGCGGCGAAGACCGCGAAGGCCAGCGTGAGATGGTTCGTTCCGTTGCCTCCGCGTTCTCGCGACGTCGCCACCACCTAATCGAGGCTGGCACTGGAGTCGGCAAATCGCTCGCCTACCTCGTGCCCGCGGTGCTCGCGGGCAGACGCGTCGTCGTCGCAACCGCCACAAAGAACCTCCAGGATCAGTTGGCGACGAAGGACGCACCACAGGTCGCCGCCCACGCGAGGGGCGTACACGTCGCCGTCCTAAAGGGCAAGCAGAACTACCTCTGCCTCAACCGAGCCGAGAGTCTCGGCGGCGGTGCTCAGCTGAGCTTGGACGACGGCGCCGACATGCCACGGGGAGTCGCTGACCAGATGCGACGCATTCTGCGCTGGGGGAACGACACGACGACCGGGGACCTCGACGAGCTTCCCTTCGAGGTCGACGCTCGCGCGAGGCGCGCCGTATCGGTCACTCCCCAGGAATGCCTCCAGCGATCGAAGTGTCCCCAGGGCCAGAACTGCTTCGCCGAACTCGCTAAGGACCGGGCCAATGACAGCTCGATTCTCATTGTGAACGCGCATCTCTACGCCTCCCATCTCGCGTCAGGCTCGATGCTCCTCCCCCAGCACGACTACGTCGTTTTCGACGAAGCCCACGAGATCCTCGACATCTTCGCAACGCTCCTCGGCACGTCGCTCAACGCTGCGCGACTGCGCGCGCTCGCGACGGTGTCGCGCAATCTGCTCAGCGCTGACGAGCGCACCGCATCTGACGAGCTGCTCTCGAGCGCTGATCGCTTTGCGGCCCTACTCCTCGCCCAGTACGAACGCAGTGAACTCAAAGGCCTCGATGAGCCCTGTCGGGCCGAGCTCACCCGTGCCAACGAGCTCGTCACGAGGATCGTCGAGCGCTTGCGCGACCTGCCGACGACGTCACCGGACGCCGAGTTCCGAAAGGTTCGTGCACTCGGGCCGGCGATTCATCTCGCCAACGATCTCGCGCGAGCGAACAACGTGAAGGACTCCGAGCTGCTCTACTTGTCGCGCCGCGATCGCGAGATCGACATCGAGATCTCGCTCATCGACGTCGGACCGCGCCTGCGCGACGAACTCTGGGGCAACGTGACGGCGGTGCTCACGAGCGCCACCATCCCCGACACGCTCGCAAAGAATCTCGGGCTCGACGACGCCACGAGCGAACACTTCGATAGTCCGTTCGACTACCGCGAGCACGGTCTGCTCTACGTGCCAGAGAGCTTCCCGGAGCGCAACGACCCGACGGCGGAAGCCGCCATAATCGAGGAGTTGGTGTCGCTCATCGAAGCGGCCGGTGGGCGCACGCTCGCGCTCTTTACGAACCGCTCCGTGATGCAGCGCGTCGCCGACGCGGTTGCGCCGAGACTCTCGACCGAAGTGCTGGTGCAGGGCTCGCTCTCGCGCCAAAAGCTGATCGAAGAGTTCCGTCGCAGCGACGAAGCGAGTCTCTTTGCCGTGACGAGCTTCTGGCAGGGCATCGACGTGCCGGGGCACTCGCTCAGTCTCGTCACGATCGACCGACTTCCCTTCAGCGTGCCGAACGATCCGCTGGCCGAGGCCCGACGCGAGCGTTCAGACCGCCCGTTTTATGACGTCGACCTGCCGCGCGCGACGATGCTGCTCGCACAAGGCGTGGGGCGACTCATCCGCACCAAGGACGACCGCGGCGTCGTCGCGGTTCTCGACACCCGGCTCGCCAAGTCGAGCTACCGCTCGGTGATGTTCAAGAAGCTTCCGCCGATGCGCCGAACACGAACGAGAGCCGAAGTTGTCTCGTTCTTGCGAGAACTCAAGGATCTCCAAGCAAGCTGAACGGTTCCAATCAGGGAACTCGATAAACTACTAATTCACTAGTTTTTATTGACCTTGGAGCCATGCACCTCGACCTTTTTCTCGTTCTCGGCAGCGCCGTCGTTGGACTCCTCGTCGGACTGACGGGGGTCGGCGGCGGGGCCCTCATGACCCCGATGCTCGTACTGCTCTTCGGAGTGACTCCGACCGCCGCGATCACGAGCGACCTCGTCGCCGCGCTCTTCATGAAGCCGGCGGGCGTCGCCATTCACTGGCGGCGCAAGACCGTCAACACCCGCATCGTGCGCTACCTCTGTTACGGCTCCCTGCCCGGCGCCTTCGCTGGCACGTACGCGTTGCACCTCATGGGACAGAGCGCTATCGCGGAGCATCGCCTACAGATTCTCCTCGGTGCCGCGCTCGTGATCGGCGCAGTTTCTATGCTGCTGCGATCGATCGTCGCCTCGACGCGTCACCCCAACGGTGAGGTCGTCATCCGACGCGCCGTCACGGTTGGCGTTGGCATCGTGGGCGGCTTCATGGTGGGACTCACCTCGGTCGGCGCGGGCTCGCTCATCGTGGTCTTGCTCGTCTTCATCTACCCGAACCTGCGCAACGACCAGCTCGTCGGTACCGATCTCGCCCAGTCCGTTCCCCTCACGCTGTCGGCAACGCTCGGTACGTTGCTGTTCAGCCACGTCGACTTCTCGCTGACCACCTCGATCATCGTCGGCTCCGTGCCTGCGGTCATCGTCGGTGCGTATCTCTCGTCTCGCTCCAATGGACTGCTGCTTCGTCGCGTCATCATGGGCGCGGTCCTGTTAAGCGGTCTCAAATACGTTGGTTTCACGACGGACGCACTCGGTGTTGCGGCCGTCGTGATCGCCGTCGGCGTCATTGCGCTCGGCGT
>DASXEU010000023.1:0-4955 GCA_036489935.1 Acidimicrobiales bacterium | reverse complement strand
CGACCGAGGTCATCGCTGGCGCCGTCACCCTGCTCTTCGCGGCGTGCACGCCGTACCTCGTGCTGCGAGTCGTCCCCATCATGGAGCAATCGGCGCTGCATCAATTCGACGGCCTGCGGAGCCGCGCCACGAGGGCCGTCGTGAGCGCGCCGTCGTCGCCTGCCGGACAGGTGGTGCGATCAATGGCTCCCGAGGTGCCGCTGCCAGAACCGCCAGAAAAGGGCCCTGACCTCGGGTTGGATACGTGGCCCGGTGTTCCAGAGACCCCGATGCCCCCGACTGACGGCGAGTCGCCCCCGCCGCCCATCGGCACCCCGCGTCGGCGAGGAGGCCACGTTGTTTATCAGCACGACGACAAGGGTCCGTACGTCGGGTGGCACTTCGATGAGTGACAACCTCGGTCTCGGAGAGTCCGACGCGGACGCACGCTGGATTGGAGTGCGCCGGCACCAGGCGGCACTCGTCGTCCTCGGCTTTGGGCTCGTAAGCGACTGGATCATGAGCGCGCACGCTCCAATGGGCGAGCTCGTCGCGGGCGTCGTCCTTATGACGAGCGCCGCACCGGCTGGCGACGGACTCACGGCTGCGCAATACGTGTTGGTGGCCGCTCGATACCTGGCTCGCTCGCACTGGTTCGAGTTCACGGCGCGCGAGCTTGGCGACGACCTCGTCCTCTGGGCACGAGGTGAGGTGGCGTTCCGCGGTTACGAGCTGCTCCATCGTGGACGACTAGACCTGGCGGGTCGAGACGTGACGCTGGCCGAAGACCTCGCCGGCCTCGCCGACGCCGCGAGTGCGACGCGAAGCGGACAGCACTTCAGTCAACACGTCGTGTGCCAGTCGGACGCTACGGGGACGCTCCTCGTGTTACCTGGGGAGGCCGCAGTGCCCGAGGGGTGGCGTTCGAACCCCGCGCTCGCCCGCGACGTCCTAGGTGTTGGCGAATCGACCACGCAACGACTGCTCGAGCGCTTCACCTATCTGCGCACGCCGAGCGAGTTGGTGCGTGTCTATCGGGTTCGAGACTTCTCCTCGGTCCCGCGAACTCGTTCGCTGCTCGAGCAGACACTGCGATCACCCGTTCCCTTTGATCTCTCGGTCCACCTTGATGTCGTGGCGGGTGCGAAGGCGCAGCGCCTCGCTGCGCGAGCCGTCCACCGCGTGCGTAGCGACGACGCGACGTCCTCGTCAGCGGGATTCCGCCGCACCGCTCGAAGCTCGAGGAACTACGAACGCCTCGCGGAGCGCGAGGTCCTCGTCGCCAGCGGTAGAAGTCTGGTTCGCCTGGCGGTCTTTCTTGTCGTGCGGGGCGACTCGCTTGAAGAGGTACAGCGCCGAGCGGCACTGGTCTGGAGAAACGCCCACGACGCGGGACTACGCCTCGAGCGTGGTCGTGGTCGTCAGCTCGGCTGGTACCTCGCACAACTACCCGGAGGGTTGGGCTGGTGAGGCCATGGACGCACTGGGCGACCTCGGCCGATCTCGTGAGCCTGCGTCTCCCCGCGCACGACGCAGGCACGGGGCTTCCGGGGGAGCCACTCGGCGACGCGCAATACGGGTCAACGTTTGCGCTTGACGTGTTTGATGCGTACGGCGCGGGACTCGTCTCCAATCCGAACGTGATCGTGGCGGGCTCCATAGGCGCGGGCAAAAGCACCATTGTGAAGATGCAGGTCGAGCGCGCACTCCGCCGAGGTCGGCGCGCGGTTGTGATCGACCCGAAGGGCGAGTACCGCGAGCTCGCTCATCGGCACGGCACCTCGCCGGTCGCCCTCGGGCGTGACGGGTGGTGCAGCCCATTTTCCGAGGATGACCGAGAGAGCCGCGACCTGCTGCGCGCCCTCTTTGCTTCGGCGCAGGGGACGCCGCTCTCAAGCGACCAGCATTTTGCGCTCGACGAGGCGTGGCAGCGGCTCGACACGCCGCGCCCGACGCGGGTGCTGTTCGCGCTGTTGGAGATGCTCTCCATCCATCTCGAATCGACGACCTACAGTGCCGAGCGCTCGCTCGCCCTGATGCTGTACCGATTCGTGCACGGTGACCTTGCGGGTCTGTTCGACGGGTCGGGCGACCCGCTCGTCTTTGGCGGCGAGCTCGTGGTGGTGGACCTCTCGTCGCAGTGGTCGTCGAACTCTCTGTCCGTAGCGGTCTTGAGCGCCGTGGCGGCGGCCCAACAGGTTGTTGCCCGCAGCGACGAACTGGGATATCTCGTCATCGACGAAGCATGGGCGCTCCTCAGCGATTCGAATGCGCTTCGGTGGTTGCAGGGTTCTTGGAAGCTCGCGCGGGCCCGAGGGCTATCGCACGTCATGGTGCTGCACCGATGGAGCGATATTGCGGCGGCGGGCGACGCGGGAAGTGTCGAACGCGAGCGGGCGCGCGGATTGCTTCGCGAGTGCGAGACTGCCTGGCTCTTTCGCCAACCACCCGACGAAGCGAGCGAGATGGCTCGGGCTCTCGGACTGCGCGACCACGAAGAGCGCTATCTCACGGCGCTGCCCAAAGGAGTCGCGCTCGTGCGCTTCGGCCCGCACCGCTCGATCGTGCGCGTGCGACCGGACGACGTGGATCGCACCTTCATCGACACTGACGCGGCGATGCGGTCCTCGTGAACGACCGACCAACACTCGGGCGCCGCCACTGGAACGGGTTCAGCTACGGCCCGCGAGTGACGATCGCGCCGAAGAGCTCGCTTCTCATTGTCGGCCCGACCCAAGCCGGCAAGACCTCGTCGATTGTCATGCCCGCCCTGTTGCGTTGGACCGACGCGCTCGTCGTGACCAGTGTGAAGAACGACGTGATCGCGGCGACGTTGCGTCAGCGCGGCAGACTCGGCCAGACGCAGATACTCGAACCGGGACTCGATGGGGGTTTGACCTGGAACCCCCTCGAGGGCGTGACGACGCTGCGCCACGCCCTGCGAGTGGCGAGAGACCTCACCGTTGGCTCGAAGGATCACGGCGACACCGAGTTTTGGAACACGCTCGCGACCAAGCTCGTCGCGGGGCTGATGATGATTGCCATCCAGCGCGGTAACTCCATCTTTGAGGTCGCGCGAGTCGTCGAGAGTCGCGAGCTGGCGGCGTGGCTCGGGGAACGTGAGTCATCGCTCGCGGGAGAGTTCGTGCGCAACTTCCTCGAACACGATGGAAAGACGCTCGAGGGGGTGCTCACGACGGCCGAGACGATGCTCATGCCGTGGAGATTTGAGCAACCGCTTGCGCGCGTTCGTCAGGTCGTCGAGGGCGCGAACACCATGTACCTCTGCAGTCCGCGTGGCGAGCAACGTCACTACGAGGCGCTCTTTCGGGGGGCGCTTCGCATGGTGCTCGAAGAGCAGCAACGTCGGGTTGATGAGGGAACATCGCGGCGGCTCCTCATGGTGCTTGACGAGGCCGCGACGGTCGCGTCGCTCGACGAGCTGGATCAGCTCGCAGCGACCGTCAGCGGACTCAACGTCACCCTCGTCACGGTGGTGCAGGATTTCGCACAGTTGGTCGCGCGCTGGGGACCGCGGGCGTCGACGATCGTGAACAACCACACCACGCGCGTCGTGCTCAGTGGTCTGGCGGACCCCACGGTTCGTAACTATTTGCCCGAGCTGGTCTCGAGCAAACCTGACGATCGCGAGGTGCCCCTGCGGCTGCGTCCGCGCGGCACCGCGACGGTTGTCGCCGGGAACGAGCGCGTCTTTCACGTGCGGCTGCGTCCGTGGTGGAAGGACCGTAGGCTCCGAGATCTGGGAGTACGCGCAGGGTAACTACGATCGTGGCCATGGCTTATCAATCGTTGCTGCTCCAAGAGCAGATTTTTGCGATCGATATCGGCGCGACCAACATCAAGTTTTCGCACGTCAACGACCTCGGAATCATGGTCCGCGGCTTTCGCCGCCGCCCCACTCCATATCCGTGCTACCCCGCGCGGTTGGTCGAGTTCTTGGAAGAACGGATCGTCAAGAGTGGGTGTCGGCGCGTCGGCGTGGGATTTCCTGGAGAGTTTCATGACGGCCACGTGGTGCAGCCGGGCAACCTCTCGCGTCCCGGGGGCGTCGCGACGGAAAAGGACCCCGAGCTGGATGCGCTCTGGCGTGGCTTTGCGTTGCAAGACATCCTTCGAGATAAGACCGGTCGTGACGTACGAGTCGTCAACGACGCGACCATGGCGGCGCTCGGATGCATCGAGGGCGCCGGCATCGAATTGGTCCTGACACTCGGCACGGGGCTCGGCCTCGCGCTCGCCCTCGACGGGAAGCTCATGCCCGTGCGCGACGTGGGCGCCGAGATCTTTCGCGACGGCAAGACGTACGACCAGACGATCGGCGAGCGCGCGCGTTCCCTCGACGATGGACGCTGGAACCCAACCCTCGTCGATATCGTGAAGGGCTTTGGCGAGGAGTTTCACGCGAGGACCGTGCACTTGGCGGGGGGCAATGCTCGTCGGGTCGTGCCAAATGAGTTTGAAGGTTTGCCGTTTCGGGTTGTGATCAACGGCAACGACGCGCCCATGCGGGGCGCGGCTCGTCTGTTCGCGGACCCGTTGCCCCTCTAGAGATCTGCTCTCGACGCGAGAGTGACGGCACCTGCTGCAAGCGCCCCCGCTTGCACGCGACACGCCTTGTCGTCAATTGCAAAGTCCGGGCTGTGGTGCATGCCGCTCGATCCATCGGCGAGTGCGCCGCCCACGAAGAGATAGCAGCCCGGCACGCGACGGAGGAACTCTGACACGTCGTCACTCGGCGTGACGGGAGGGAAGTCCAGTACGCTCGCTTCCCCCATTAGGCGAGCCGCGCTCGATCGCACGATTGCGGTGACGTCGGGATCGTTGACGACGGCAGGGGTGCCAACGTCAAGTTGCAGCTCACAGGTGACTGTAAACCTGCGCGACACTTCGTCAAGGAGCGCACGGAGTCGTGCGAGCGCTTCGTTCTTCTGTTCGGCCGTGAACGTGCGGAGCGT
>DASXEU010000019.1:0-16606 GCA_036489935.1 Acidimicrobiales bacterium | reverse complement strand
CGCCTCTCCGCTCGCCGATGCGGGGCTCACGCGGGTGAACGTGAGCTGTGACTCGCTGCGTCCTGATCGATTCTCGGCAATTCGTCGGCGGGGGGATCTCTCGACGGTGCTGGCGGCGATGGACGCCGCCGAAGCCGCCGGTCTTCGGCCACTCAAGGTCAACGTGGTGCTCATACGTGGAACGAACGACGACGAGATTCTCGACTTTGCGGCCTTCGCGCGGGCAACGGGACGCGTCGTTCGCTTTATTGAGTTCATGCCACTCGACGCAGACGGAAACTGGGGCCGCGATCGCCTCGTTCCGGGCGAGGACGTCTTCGCGGTCATCAACGCTGAGTGGCCGATCGAGGCGATCGGAGCATCCACACCGGCGCCCGCCGAGCGTTTCCGCTTTCGAGACGGCCGCGGCGAATTCGGACTGATCTCGTCGGTCACGCAACCGTTCTGTGGCACGTGCAACCGGCTGCGACTGACGGCGGATGGCGCTTTGCGCAACTGCCTCTTCTCTGACGACGAACATGTCGTTCGAGACCTCATGCGTCAGAGTGCGAGCGACGAGGACCTCGCGTTAGTGCTGCGTCGCGCTGCGTGGGCGAAATTTCCGGGCCACGCGATCAACGAGCCGGAGTTCTTGCACCCGGTGCGTTCCATGTCCATGATCGGCGGTTGAGCGGCGCTCAGCGACGAACGAGCAGGTCCGTGCGACGTGCTTGTTCGTCGACAGCGACGTGCGACGTCGAAAGTAGGGTGAGTGGCGTGAGCGTCTCGTCAATCGTGGACTGGGTGAACGTGTCGTCGTCTCCCCTCTCGTCGGACGACCTCGTCGCGTGGGCAGTTCGCCCTGAGTGCGGTGCCGTCGTGACGTTTTGCGGGACGGCGCGAAGCTCCTCGACGACGGGTCACGAAATCCAAGCGCTCGAGTACGAAACGAGCGTCGAGCTCGCCGAAGCGCGCATCGCCGAGGTCGTCGCGACGGCGCGCGAGCGTTGGCCCGAGCTTGGTGCCGTGGCAATTCACCACCGCGTGGGCGTCGTCTCGCTCACGGAGCCTGCGGTGGTCGTCGCAGTATCGTCACCGCATCGCCAAGAGGCATTCGAAGCGGCCCAGTTCTGCATCGACACGGTGAAGCGATGCGTTCCAATGTGGAAACGCGAAATCTGGGAAGGCGGCTCCGCCTGGAGCGAGGAAGCCCAACCGATTCTCAGTGTCGAAGACGTCTGATCGATGTACGCCCTATCTCGCTGGTGCTGTCGTGATTGACGTCGAGGACGCGCGGCAGTTTGTCTTGAGCGGGCTCACGGCGCTTGCGCCGACAGAGATGACGCTCGCTGACGCTCTCGGATGTGTGGCGAACGACGAGGTGCTGGCGCGCGAAATGGTCCCTGGATTTGCCAATTCGTCGATGGACGGATTCGCCCTGCGCGCTGCGGACACTGCGGCGGGACGCGCGACCCTCATCGTCATGGGCTCACTGCTCGCGGGCGGGGTCCCGTCCGGCCGCGTCGAAGCAGGGCACGCCATGCGCATCATGACGGGCGCACCGATGCCCGAGGGCGCCGACAGCGTCTGCATGATCGAGCAGACCGTGGTCGACTCGGTCGCGGGCACGGTCGAGATCTCACGGAGCCTCGCGCTCGGCGAAAACGTGCGGTACGCGGGCGAGGACGTCAAGGTCGGCCAAACACTCGTGCGCTCGGGCGACGAGCTCGACGCGATTCGTCTCGGCGTGCTCGCGGGCCAAGGATTCGCATCGGTGAGAGCCATTACTCGTCCGCGCGTCGCGGTGCTCTCAACCGGCAATGAGCTCGTAAGTTCTGGCGAGGCGCTCCGTCACGGTGAGATTCGCGATACCAATCGACCGACGTTGGTTGCGCTACTTCGCGAGGCAGGCTTTACGCCGGTCGACGTTGGTGCAGTGCGCGACGAATACGACGAGATTCGCTCGACGTTCGAGCGTGTTGCACACGAGTGCGACGCCATCATCTCGACCGGTGGCGTCAGCGTCGGCGACGTCGATCACGTCAAGGGCGTCATTACTGAGCTCGGGGGCGCCACGGCGAAGTCGATGCAGGTGGCAGTGCGACCGGGCAAGCCCTTCGCCTTCGGTCGCGTTGGCCCTCGGCGCGTGCCGGCGTTCGGGCTGCCGGGCAATCCGGTCTCGACGCGAGTGAGCTTCGAGCTGTTCGTTCGCCCAGCGCTGCGTCTCCTCGGCGGGCACCGCGACATCCAGCGCCTCTGCGTTGACGCCGTGCTCGACTGTGCGCTCCCGCGCTCGAAGGACGGCAAGCTCCACGTGGTCCACGCCTCCGCTCGCTTTCATGATGACGGGCGCGTGCACGTCGAGAGCGTTGTTCGCCCGGGCTCTCATCTGATGAGCGCGGTGGCGGGCGCAAATGCCCTTGCGTTGGTCCCCGATGGTGATGGATACGAGAGTGGCGAGGTCGTACCTGTGATGATCCTGAACACTGACGCGCTCGCACATCCTCGGGACGAGGCGATGTAACTGCGGTGGCGCGGCTTCTTCTGCTCGGACCGGCCCGAGAAGCGGCCGGCGTCCGAAACGACGTGATTGACGGCGACACGGTCGCCCTGGTGCTCCAGCACTGCGTTACTCGCTACGGGGACGCCTTCGCCGCGGTGCTCGCGGCGAGTCAGGTGTGGGTGAACGGTGAGGTCGCCGACGGGGACGATCCGGTGGCCGCGAACGACGAGGTTGCGGTGCTGCCACCGATTTCGGGCGGCTGATGGGGCTTCAGCGACTCGGACACGCCGGTCGTGTCCGATAATGTCGGATTCACGACGAGGTGAGCAGAACATGATGAGAAATCGAAGTGTTGCCGCGTCTCGTCGAATGCCCAATCAGTTCGCGGAGCAACTTTTTGATCCGCTGCCACGGCGCTACAACCTCCTCGCGGGGCTGCTCTCATTCGGCCAGGATGGACGGTGGCGCTCGACGATTGTCGAACAGATCGCGTCGAGTAATCCAACAACGGTGCTGGACGTTGCGTGCGGTCCGTGTGCCGTCACCAAGCGCCTCGCGAAACGGACGTCGGCGAAGATTGTCGGCATTGACTTGACGGGAGCGATGCTGCGTGAAGGTCAGCGCAACGTGCGTCGCGCACACCTGGAGGACCGCGTGTCTCTTGTCCTCGGCCGAGGCGAGCAACTTCCATTTGCCGATGCGAGCTTTGACGCGCTCACTTTTACGTACCTCTTGCGATACGTCGAGGATCCCCAAGCAACGCTGCGCGAGTTGGCGCGCGTCGTGAAGCCGGGAGGTCGAATCGCGAGTCTCGAGTTCGCGGTGCCAGAGAATTTCACCTGGCGCGTGCTCTGGTGGCTGTACACGCGCCTAGTGCTGCCGGTCGCCGGCTACGTCACGGGCGGGCGAGCCTGGTGGGACGTCGGCAGATTCCTAGGACCAAGCATCTCTCGCCTCTATCGCGAGTATTCCGTCGAATGGACGGCTGACGCGTGGCGCGAGGCGGGCGTCGAGCATGTGGAGCATCGAGCCATGAGTCTCGGCGGGGGTCTTGTGATGTGGGGCTACCGGACGGCGTAGTCATGAGCGAGCGTGCGAGTGACGAATCCCCATCCGTCGGGCCTTCCTATTACGCCCGACCACGGTTACTGCGCACTCAGTGGATGCAGGACTGGTGGACCGTGCTTCATCCGCCCTACACCATGCTCCATCTCTCGCTCGTCACGATCGGAGCCTGTCTTGTTGGCCCGGTCAACTCAAACCGTCTGCTCTTGACGCTGGCGGCATTTTTCTTGGCGGTCGGCGTCGGGGCGCATTCGCTGGATGAGTTGAACGGCCGACCGCTGAAGACATCGATACCGACGTGGCAGCTCGTGACTGCGTCAGTCGTTGGCGTAGGGGGAGCGGTGGCGCTCGGCGTGATCGGACTATTCCTCGTGAGCTTCTACCTCGCGATCTTCATCGTGATCGGCGCGTTCATCGCGGTCGGCTACAACCTTGAGCTCTTTCATGGACGGCTGCACACGGACTTTGTACTCGTCGTCGGCTGGGGCGCCTTTCCCGTGTTGACGGCGTACTTTGCCCAGCACGATCGGCTCGGTGTTGCGGTGTTCGTCGCCGCCGTATTCGGCGCACTGGTGACTCAGATCCAGCGGGTACTCTCAACGCCCGCGCGCGACTTGCGACGCCGGACCGCGTCGATTGAGGGAACGATGGTGCGCTCCGATGGTTCCGTCGTGGAGGTGACTCGACAGATGATGTTGCGCCCCTTGGAGCAGTCGCTGCGTATCTTGTGTTGGGCCGGTGCGTCGCTCGCGCTCGCGTTAGCGTACGTGCGACTTCGATAGGGGTTCCACATTTCAACGACACCGTCGCCGGGAATTGTCACCGCGACCGCTCGCGCGGTACGCGAGCGACGCGTGAGTGCCACCGAGGTAGTGACGGCGTCCATCGAACTCTTGGAGCGCGCCGAGGAGCTAAACGTTCTCGCCGAAAGGACCTACGACGAGGCCCTGCAGCGAGCGCAACGAATTGACGACGGAGAAGCACCCGCGGGCGCACTCGCCGGCGTGCCAACGCTTATCAAGGACCTCGAAGACCTGGCGGGTCATCCCACGAGAAAGGGCTCCCTCGCGCTGCGCGACGCGCCGGTCGCTGCGACTAACGGGGTCGTGTCAGGACGTCTCGTTGACGCGGGAGCGGTCGTCGTCGGAAAGTCGACCTTGCCAGAGTTCGCGATCGAAGGATTCACGGCGAACTTGCTCACGGGCGTGACGCGAAATCCATGGAACCCTGAGTACTCACCCGGTGGTTCAAGCGGCGGATCCGGCGCGGCGCTCTCCGCGGGGCTCGTCGGCGTCGCGACGGCCACCGACGGTGGTGGTTCCGTTCGCATTCCCGCGTCGCTGTGCGGCCTCGTTGGCCTCAAGCCGACGAACGGTGTCGTCGGACGCTGGCCGGCGCCCGATTGGATTGACTATTCGACCGATGGACCGTTCGCCACGTCGTGCGATGATCTCCGTCTCATTTTTGACGCAATGCGAGGACCCGTTGCGGGTGACCCGACGGCGCCACCGCCCGAATTTGCGCTGGAGGGGATTCGCCACGAAGGTCGACCGCTGCGCCTCGTCGCCGCAGAGCGCACCTCATCGCTCGGACCGTTGCCTGGGAGCGTTGCGCAGCTGTTCCGTGACGCGGTGGACGCATTCGCCGAACGCTTCAGTGAGAACGTGACCTGGTTGGGCGCGGAGGACTTCTTTCTCGACGGCGATCCAGATCTTGATTGGTTCACGGTGACGAGCGCGGAGCACGTGGCGGCGCTCGGCCGCACGTGGACCACGGAGCACATGACCGAGTTCCATATCGCTACGCAGGAGTTCCTCTCAAGCGGACTTGACGTCACGATCGAGGAGTATCTCGCCGCTCGGCGACGCCGCTACTCGTACGTACGGCGCATGGACGAGCTCTTGCGCGACGGCGGACTCTTGTTGACGCCAAGTGTGGCGGCGGATGGATGGCTGGCTGACGGGCGGATGACCGGAGGTTCAGAGGTACACGGACTCGCGCCGGAGGTGTATTCGACCGCCGTTCAAAACATCACCGGGCATCCGGCCATCAGCATTCCCTTTGGACACTTGCCCGCAGGGTTGCCGTTTGGCCTTCAGGTGACTGGCGAGCACTACCACGATCTCCGCCTCATCGACATTGCGAAGCTCATGGAGGAGTCGTATCCCTGGGCTCGCACCGCGCCCGGATACGAGACATTTGGTGCCGCGCTGAACCTCTCGTGAGGTCGATGGTTCACTGCATTTCCTCAGATTCGGAAATGACGCAGCAGCGCAACGTCGCCATAGTATGAAAAAGAATTTTGATCTCTTGGTGGTGTGACGAGGTAAGAGTTCCAGATGAGCGACGCCGAATCTCCAAAGACCCGCGCGGTCACCTACATCGTGTGGGGCCAGATTCTGTTCGTCCTCTTTGTCGCGGTCTGCGTGGCACTACACCCCGGCATTGTGCTGAAATCGAACGAAGGCGGCGTGAGCAACTACGGCATCCACGTCAAGACGGCCGTTCCTTACACGCTCGCGCTAGGACTGCTCGCGTTCTACAGTCGCCGCGCCGCGGTCCTCTATTCGAAAAGTGATGCAGTCACTCGACGCCTTCGGCGTGTGCTCACGACGTACAGCGTGATCGTCATTGTGATGCTTTTCAGCACGTACGTGTATTCGCTCAACCATGTCCTGCGCGATATCCACATCAGCTTCGGCACGGTGCTGATCACGTTCGAATCGATCGCAGCGATATGGATGTTCGGACGGATTCGACGAACTTGGGACGGCGTGTTTCTCGCGACGCAGGTCGCAGGTGCGCTGCTGGCGCTCATCACCATCGTGGGCGTCTTGCACGTGCTCTTTCTGGCTGAAGAGCTCGCGAACACCGGTTTCGCGTGTTTGCTGATTCACACCTCCCGAGGTATCGCGCTCGGCGACCGAATGGAATCGGAGCTTCCCCGGTCGCTTGCTCCGCCGCCAATCCGACGATTGAAGCTTGCTTTCTTCAGGGCCGAATACTCCCCAGAGCGGTAATCGACACTGGCGCGAACGAGAGTGTGTCGCGAGGTCAGCGCGCCCATGACGTGAAACAATGGGTGCGTGTACGTGCCCCCCAAGTTTGCGGTCAACGACGAAGAAGCATGGAAGATCGTTGATGACGCCGGTGCGGGCATGCTGGTTATCCAAACCCCCGAGGGAATGGCGAGTGTGTACGTGCCGATCCTCGTCGGCGAGGGCAGACAGATACTGGAGACTCACGTCGCTCGAGCCAACCCGTGGTGGAAAGCGGTGGGAGATGGCGCCGAGGTGCTCGCACTGTTCCTCGCCGCGAGTGCCTACGTCACGCCTTCCTACTACCCGAGTCGCTTCGAGAATCCCGGCGTCGTACCGACGTGGAACTATGTCGCAGCAGAGATTCACGGTAGAGCCACCATCCACGATGACCTCGAGTGGAAACTTCGCCAAACGGGTCTCGTGACCGAACGCTTCGAGCGCGGTCGCGATCCCGAATGGCGAGCAGACGACCTTGATCAGAAGTTCCGCGAAGGGCAGCTGAAGGCCATCGTGGGTATCGAAATCGAAGTGACGTCCATCGAGGGCAAGGCCAAGCTGTCGCAAAACCGCTTGGAGCTTGATCGGGCGAACGTTCGCGAACAGTTCTCGGAAGGTTCGTTGAGCGAGCGAAACGTCGCACAGCGAATGGATCCTCCGTCGGAGTGATACTGCGACGAACCGTCAACGAGGTGGTTGTACGCACCCTTGCGCTCCACCATCAAGTCTCACTTCAAGCTTTCACCGAGATGGCGAGGCGAACCCGACTCCGCGACTCGCACTCCGCTATTTTCTAGTTGTTCGCAAGAACGCGGGTGGAGGTTCTTTCGAGAGCCGTGCCTTTCACTTCAAGGGGGATTTGAATGAGTGAAGGATTTACGCCAGAGTCGCTCGGCACAAAACTGCCGGTGTCTCCCGGAGAACACGAGCGCTTGCGACAAGGTGTCTTAGGTCTCTTCGATATTTCAACGGCCACGATGGCGAACATCGGACCGGCGATGAGCTTCTACTTCGGGTTCGGATATCTCGCCTACACCGCGGGTCTCGCTTCACCGCTCACGATCATTGCGGCGGGTGTTGCGATCCTGTTCCTTGGCAACACGCTGTCGGAGTTCACCAAGGTACTTCCCTCGACGGGCGGATTCATCTCGTTCATTGGTAAGACGTTTGGGGGTCGAACTGCAGTGACGACGGCGATTCTGACGGGCGCGGGCTACATCGCGGCGATGGCGTCAGTGATCGCGATTGTCGGCGGCTTCTTCCAGATCATTCTGCAGAACTATCACGTCTCGGGACTTCAGAGCGTGCCGTGGGGTGTCTGGACGCTCGTCTTCTTGGCCTTCGCGGCCTTCATGATGGCTCGCGGCATTTCGATCTCGACGAAGTTGGCAGGGTTCTTCTTCGCTTTTGAGATCACGATCATGATCGTCATCAGCATCATCTCGCTCGTGAAGTTTCACTCGCACATCAACTTCATGCCGTTCGAACCGAGCCATATCAAGAACGGAATATCTGGTCTTGCCGCCGGCTTTCCCCTTGCCATCTATTTGTTCATTGGATGGGAGAACTCTGCAGCGCTGGCTGAAGAGACGGACAATCCTCGCAAGAACGTGCCGAAGGCCGTGTTCATGTCGATCTGCGTGATGCTGGTCACCTACACGTTCTTCGCGTTCTCGACCGTGGTCGGCTTCAAGGGCAGCAACGCTGCTCTCACGAGTTCGTCGATTCCCTTCATCTCAGTTGCTAAAGAGACGTTCGCGGTGGGCCTCTTCTTCGCCTTCCTTGCCGGTATGACCTCGACTCTTGGCGCCCTGATCGCGGGCACGAACTCTCAAGCACGATTGATCTTCAACGCGGGTCGCGAGGGACTCGTTCCCTCGTTCATCGGTCGGGTGCATTCGACTCGCCGGACGCCGATATACGCGCTCTTCACCTTCCTCGGACTCAGCCTGTGCATCATTGGCGTGTGGGGGATTGGGCACATCATCGGAGGCCACGCGGCGTCGGCGGCCATGAGCCCGCTCACGATGTTCGACGAGTCCTCGACGTTCGGCACCATCTTGATTCTCATCGTGTACGCGATGAGCAGTGTCGCGCTGCCGTTCTACTACCGCAAGAACCACCCGGATCTGTTCAATCCGGTTCGTCACGCAGTGCTGCCGACGATCGGCGTCTTGTTGATCCTCGTGCCGCTCTACTACCTCGCAAAGCCCGGTCAGTCGACGCCGTACAACTGGTACCCGTACATGGCGCTCGGGGTTATCGTGCTCGCGCTCATCTACGCAACGTTCCTCTGCAGCCGCGATCCAGGTATCGGTGATCGCGTGGGTTCGATCGTCGCCGACGAGTAGAACGCAGCTACGCGCTGATCACCGTGGGTTGAAATCCGACGAAGAGGCCCGTACCGACGATTCCCGGCAGCGAGTTGAGCTGGGGATCGAGGTCGGGCGTCACGTCGGCAAACCTGACGTCGAGGATGAGGTTGCGGTTCTCGGTGATCACCGGACCGTCCTTGCCGACGGCCCTGCGTAGCTCGATCTCGAGCACGTTAAAACGCTCGAGAAGTTCGGAGCGAACGAGTTGCAGCGACTCGGGGACGAGCTCCAAGGGGATCGGAAACTTGAGACCGAGCTTTTCCACCCGCTTGGACGCATCGACGAGGATGTAGCGCTCGGGAGAACTCGCGATGATCAGCTTCTCGCGCAACATCGCTCCTCCGCGGCCCTTGATCATGTTGAGCTGATCGTCGACTTCGTCGGCGCCGTCGAACGACCAGTCGGGACGTTCTTGCACGAGGCTCGACGTTTTCACGCCAAGTTCGGCGCACGCGATCTCGATCTCGAGTGACGTCGTGATGGCGGAGAATGTCCATGCTTGGGCGTGCGCCTGGTCGACCAGGGCGTTCAACGCCAACATGCTCGTCGAACCACTGCCCACGCCCACGACGTCGCCGTCGCGGAGACGATCAGCCATTTGGCGAGCGACCCTTACTTTCGCGTCGTAGTTCGAAATATCGCCGGGCGACGTCGGGTGGTCAATGTCTGAAGTGTTCCATTCCATGTGACGCCGTCTCCTCGTGATGCGCTCGTCCCTCGGCTCGAGCGCTCGTCGTTCAGAACCTACAGGCGCGGAGCATGGAGGCGCGAAGTGAGCGTTGCGGAATGAGCGGCGAACGGCCGTGCTGGTCGTGTCAGAGGAAGAGTGCGTGGCCGACCATGCCCGCAGCAACGGTGGCGTTCGTGACTTCGTCGATGAGGACGAAGCTGCCGGTCACGCGGTCTTCGCGGTAGTCGTCGACCACGAGTTCATCAGCCGTCAGCAGTGTGGCGAGTCCGATGTCGTTGGTCGCGAGTGAATCTGCCTCGTTGATCGTGAGCTTTTCAATATCGATGACGCCCGTGATCGCTTGCACGCGAACCGGCGTGGACTTCGTAGTGTGCTTCAGGCGCAGTCGCTGTCCGTTCATGGAAAGGGGCTTCTCCCCAAACCAGCAGATTGTCGCTTCGAACTCTTTGGTGACGCGCGGGAGTGGCTCGGTCGCGATGAGATCGCCTCGGCCAGCGTCGGTCTCATCGGCGAGATCGAGGTCAGCCGCCAGTCCGACAGTCGCCTCTAGTCGCGACTCGCCTCCGAAGTTGATGGCACGAATGGTTGTCTCAATGTTCGCCGGCAAGAGCGTGACTCGATCGCCCACGCGGAACGCTTCGCCGCTCACCATGCCTGCGTACGTGCGCCCGCCGCCGGACTGACGAAGCACCCACTGGATCGGCAGGCGCGCACCTTGCGCGGTCTCCCACGTACCCGCTTCGGACTGCTCGAGCGCCTCGAGCACGGAGGGCCCGTCGTACCAGGGAGAGTTTGTCGAGCTCGTCGCCACATTGTCGCCGAGCAGCGCCGACACGGGAATGGCGACCGTGGAGGAGAATCCGAGTTCCCCTGAGAGCGTCTCGATCTGATCGACAACGCGCTGGAACGCCAGTTCGGACCAGGCGGCGGTATCCATCTTGTTGACGGCGACAATGATTGATCGCACGCCAAGGAGTGCCGCGATGCAGAGGTGTCGGTGCGTCTGTTCTTTAAGTCCGCTCGCCACGTCGACGACGACGAGAGCGAGGTCGGCGGTTGATGCGCCGGTCGCCATGTTTCGCGTGTAGCGAACGTGACCGGGACAGTCGGCGATGATGAATTTGCGCGTCGGCGTGGTCGCGTAGCGATACGCCACATCAATGGTGATGCCCTGCTCGCGCTCTGCCCGAAGTCCGTCAGTGACGAAGCTCAGGTCGAGGTCGCCAATGCCGCGCTTCTCCGAGGCGGCAGCAACCGCGTCGAGCTGGTCGTCAAAGAGTTGGCGGGTGTCCACGAGTAGTCGGCCAATCAGCGTCGACTTTCCGTCGTCGACCGAGCCGATCGTGGCGAGACGCAATAAGTCCTTGGTTGCGAGCTCCATTTAGAAATAGCCCTCTCGTTTGCGATCTTCCATCGCGGTCTCAGAGAACTTGTCGTCACCACGCGTTGCGCCGCGTTCGGAGACGTTGGCGATGGCAACCTCGTCGATGATTGCTTCGATCGTCGCGGCCGATGAGAGCACTGCGCCGGTGCAGTTGGCGTCGCCGACGGTGCGAAATCGCACCAACTTGCGGGTGACGGTTTCCTCCGCACTTGGCTCCACGAACTCACCAACGGCGAGCCACATACCGTCGCGTTCAACAACGTCGCGTTCGTGGGCGTAATAGATGGTGGGCAGATCCATGCGCTCGCGTCCGATGTACTGCCAGATGTCGAGCTCGGTCCAGTCCGACAAGGGGAAGGCTCGCACACTTTCGCCAGGGTTCACCTTGCCCTGGTAGAGCTGCCAGAGTTCAGGTCGTTGTTGGCGCGGGTCCCACTGTCCGAAGGCGTCGCGAAAGCTCAAGATGCGCTCTTTCGCGCGCGCCTTATCTTCGTCGCGTCGAGCACCCCCGAAAGCAGCATCGAACCGATGTGCGGTGATCGCGTCGAGCAGCGTCACCGTCTGGAGCCGGTTGCGCGAACCGAGTGGGCCCGGGTCAGCGACCTTGCCTTGGTCGATTGTGTCTTGCACGCGCGCGACGATGAGCTTCGCGTTTGCTGCTTCGACGGCGCGGTCACGAAACTCGAGCACCTCCGCGAAGTTCTGTCCCGTGTCGATGTGCAACACGGGAAACGGCAGCTGCTGAGGCGCGAAGGCCTTGGCGGCAAGATGGAGCAGTACGGCGGAGTCCTTGCCGCCGGAAAAGAGCAGCACGGGTCGCTCGCACTCGGCAACGACCTCGCGAAGAATAAAGAGGGCGTGGGACTCGAGGACGTCGAGGTGGTCAGTGGCGTGGGGGGTGGGCAAGGTTGTCGTCATGATCTTTTAGGATGCATTGTATTCTAGTAATGCACTAGAGAAAGTAAGGCTCCGTAAGCGAATGCCCGTAATTGCACCCACTCCTGCACTTTTGGACGAGCTCGATGAAGTGAACGATCGCTTCGAGCGCGCCACCCCGAATGAGATCCTTAGCTGGACCTTTGATCGATTCGACGACGACGTCGCCATGGCGTGCTCCTTCGAAGATGTCGCGCTGTTACACATGGTTCACGAGATGCGACCGGCGACGGAGATCATTTTTCTCGATACGGGTGGACACTTTGCGAAAACTCTTGAGTTCACAGATCGCGTTACTGACGAGTGGAAGTTGAATCTCACTCGCACCGAGCCGGGCAGCGACGCCAATGACTGGCCGTGTGGCACGGCACGATGCTGCGAGCTCAGAAAAGTCGAGCCGCTCGGGCGCGCGCTCGAGGGTCGCGCGGCGTGGATCACGTCAGTTAAGCGCGTCGACGCTGCCACCAGGACTTCTATGAAAACCCTGGTGTGGGACGAGAAATTCAACCTCGTAAAGGTGAATCCACTCGCCACGTGGACCGATGATGACGTCGCGTATTACTTGAAGAGTCACGACCTACCGGAGCATCCGCTCTGGTCAGAGGGTTACGCGTCGATCGGGTGCGAAGCGATGACGATGAAGCCTCAAGTACCCGGCGATCGTCGATCGGGTCGGTGGGTCGGTCTCGACAAAGACGAGTGCGGGCTACACGAAACCTAGACATCCACCAAAAAATCAAGGTACGACTGTAAATTTGTCGCAATGCTACGGCGATACCTTGAGAAGCGAGTCGGATGCTTCTGATAGTTCTCGCTCTTATCTGGGTGGCGCTGCTGGCCCCGGTGGTGATTCGACGACTTCGAGAAGGTGGGTCGGAGAGGTCTATTCAGTCCTTCCACGCTGAACACGAGGTGTTAAGCCGCCAGGACTACACCGTTGCTCCTGCACACCGGCTCGACGAGCCCGATGAGGCTCCCGTACGGGAATACGGCGGAGATCGTCGACCACGCCTCACAGTGGTTCATCCCGATGACACGTTTGCCGACCTCGAGTCACGCACGACGTGGGACGAGTGGAGCGAAGACTACGACTACGACGAGGCGCCCTCTGCCAGTGCGTCGACTAACCACTACGCACGCGCGTATTCAACGCACCCGAGTGACGTCAACGTGACGAGCGCGTACGAGCCGCCGCTTCGTCGTCGCACGATGCGCGCACAACGTCGCATCATGTTTTCTCGTCTTGTCGCGGGCGCGGTCGTGCTCACGATCATCGGATTCTTTTCTGGTTACTCGCCGCTCATCGACGTCGCCGCACTCTCATGGTTCGCGGTCGTCGTCTTCGTCGCTCTTGCTCTCTACGCCGTGAGCCAGGGATATCTGAGCAATGAGTCGCTACCGCTGCGCCTGCCCCAGCGCCGACCACTGGCTCCCGTGGCACCCCTTTACCAGGACCGCTACGACGGCTACGCATCGTTTGAAGACGAATTGGACGCTGAGTTCTACCAGCCGGATCCTGACGTCGTATGGGATCGCGAGCCCGAGCGTCGACGCGCGTTGGGCTAAACTGGTTGCCTCTTCGGGGGTGTAGCTCAATTGGTAGAGCGCTACGTTCGCAATGTAGAGGCAGTGGGTTCGAATCCCATCACCTCCACCGATTGAGCATGACCCCACATGGTGGACCACGCGACGTAGATCCCAAATGGTCGATCGCAACTTCTGACGTGGGGTCATCGTCGTCGGGAGAGCGAAGGCCCGGGTGGATTGCGCCGTATTGTAGAGCGGTGGCACGACGCCGCACTCGGACAGATTGAGTCCATTACAAGAAGTTCGCGCGAGTGGGAGATCCAATTGGTACGCAAAGCTGTCATCGCCGCGGCTGGTCTCGGAACCCGGTTCCTTCCACAGACCAAGGCCATGCCGAAGGAAATGCTGCCGATCCTCGACAAGCCGATCATTCAGTACATCGTCGAGGAGCTCGTCGAAGCCGGAATCGAAGACATTGTGATCGTGACCGGTTACCACAAGCGTGCGATCGAAGACCACTTCGCGGAGCCGAACCAGGAGCTCGCAGCTGCACTCGGGGGTCCGAAAAAGAAGCTGTTGAAGGAAGTCGAAAACATCGCCAACTTGGCAAATTTTGCCTACATGCGGCAAAAGGGTCCGGACGGCAACGGCACGCCTCTGCTCAACGCGGGGCACCTCATCGGTGACGAGCCCTTCATCTACACCTTCGGGGACGACTTCATCCGCGCTACCCCGGGGCGGTTCAGCCAGATGGTCGCCCTCCACGAGCGCACGGGCCTCGGCGTGTTGTCGTGTATTCGCGCGGATAATGACGACGACTACGCGCGTTACGGGTACGTAGGGGGCCAAGAGATCGAGCCAGGGATTGTGAAGATCGAATCGATCGTCGAAAAGCCTGGCCGTTCCCGCGCGCCATCGGATCTCGCAAGCGTGAGCAGCTACCTCTTCACGCCGACGATACTGGGGTGCCTCGCCGAACGTGCCTCCGAGCTTCGCCCCGGCGATGAACTTTCATTGCAGGATGCAATGCAGCGCTCGATCGACAATGGCAACTTCCTCCTCGGATATGAGATCGAGAACGCCCGTTACTTCGACACGGGAGACAAACTCGAGTACTTGAAGACGATCATTGATCTTGGTCTTGAGGACGAGCGTCTCGGGCCCGAGCTCCGGGCGTATCTCTCCCAGTCGCTCGGCTCGCGAGTTCCCTCGACGAATCGCCGCGAATCGAATTCCCGCCGGCGAGAGTCGCCACGGCAGAAGTGAACCTGGCCCACTGCGGCGACAGGATCTCATCGCGGTAGCGCATAAGGGATGGCGCTCGTGGGTCACATCTCGGGACTGCTAGCGGCCTGATCGATTGCCAGGGGCTCGCCTCGGAACCGAAGTATCAATTCGTTCTGTGTGACGCAAGGTCCGCTGTCTGAGCGACCCCCATTGGTCGGTCCGCACGAACGCCAACGACCTTTGGCATCCGATCGGCCGAATACACGTTGGAGGACGGAAAGGTTCCTCGAATCGCGTCGAACCTTGCTCAGCTCGACGTTCGCAGACGGAGCCGTTCGGCGATGTCCGTAATATCGATGTGCGAGGCCGCAATGTCCCATACCAATTGGAATGCTTCGTCGTCGTTTAATCGAGGCGATACACCATTGAGGTAGCAAAAGACGACGGTAGCGAGCCACGCAATCCTTTTGTTGCCGTCAACGGGCGCGTGATTTTTGTCATCGACTGGAGTAGCGCAGCTGCCTTCAATTCAATTGATGGATACGCGTCTTCGCCAAACGCGCTAGACGGAGCATCACTCTGTGAACGAAATGTGAGTCGGTTCAACAATCGATGTGAGGAGCCTCAGCATTAGATGTGAATGACTGACTCCATCAGTTGTTGATGTTGAGTTGACGGTTTTGAACTTGGCCATTCGTAATGTGTGGCGCGATGCACCGCTCCAACGCAGCTCACGTTGGACGTAGAAACGGGAGGTTCGACCATGGTGACGATGTCGCTGTTAGCAAAGGCGCGTAAGTCCGACGGTTCGCATAAGGGAAATTTTTTCGGTCGCGTCGCAGCGCGATCGACCGTTGCGGCGCTGTTGGGAACCGCAACGCTTGTCGCGTTCGCAGGTGCGAGCGCATATGCGGCAGGCATAATTCCGACGTTGGGTGCGGCGTCGCCGTACGTGATCTTGGGCGCGGCGTCAAGTACCAGTGCGGGACTATCGAACGTCACTGGTGACCTCGGCCTCACATCGAACACCACTGCGGGTGCCTCGGCATCTTCTGGGTCGTCCGGCTTGCTCGGTACAGGTCTTCTTTCGAGCGGTGGCTCTCTCGGCGGATCTCTTTTGGGTGGCGTGAACGGTGCGACGACGACGAATAACCCGGCGGCAGCAACGGCTGAGGCTGCGGCGACCCAGGCGTACCAGGTCATCGCCAGCGAAGCACCCACGCACGTTCTCTCGGGCGACGTGCTGCGGGGCGTGACGCTGTCACCAGGTGTGTACGCGGTCACCGGTTCGCTTCAGCTGGCAGGGCGGCTCGTGCTCGACGCGCGGGGCGAGCGAGGTGCCGACTTCATCTTCCAGATTCCTTCGGACCTCACGACGACTTCGGGAGCTCAAATTATTCTCGGCGCGGGAGCTCAAGCGAGCAATGTCGTGTGGCAAGTCGGAGACGCAGCGGACCTCGCTGCCGCCACGTCTTTTGCAGGAACGATCCTCTCCAATAGGTCGATCACAGTGGGATCAGGATCGAAACTTGTCGGACGCGCACTGTCGCTAACGGGTGCGGTCAATCTCACTAATGACTCGATTGCTCTTCCACTCGTTGGTGCAGTCGTCTCGGCGGCCAGCAACGCGGTCTCTGCGGCAGCGAGCGTCGCGGTCCCGACGACAACCGTTCGCGCAACGAACGGCGTGAGCGCGGCGACTCCGTCGATCGCCGGTGGCGCTCGTGTCTCGTTGCCGCTTTCGCCGGTCCTCGGTCGTAACCTTTCGACACCAAGCCTGTCGTCGATCCCGGACGCTGGCGATTCGATCCTCGGAGCGGGTGGTCTTCCGACAGGTCTCTCAGCCGGGCTCCCCTTCATCCCGCTACAAGGCATCGGGGT
>DASXEU010000108.1:0-3057 GCA_036489935.1 Acidimicrobiales bacterium | reverse complement strand
GACTATCTCTCCGACGCCCTCGCGGCACAGGTCGGCGGTATCGGCATCGCTCCGGGCGCCAACATCAACTACGTCACGGGCCACGGGATCTTTGAAGCGACCCACGGCACGGCGCCGAAGTACGCGGGTCAGGACAAAGTGAACCCAGGGTCGGTACTGCTCTCGGGCGTCTTGATGTTTGAGCACCTCGGCTGGACCGACGCGGCGAACGACATCGTCACCGCCCTCGAAGCGACCATCGCGGAGAAGATCGTCACGTACGACTTTGCGCGACTGATGGACAACGCGACTGAAGTGAAGTGCTCAGAGTTCGCGGCGGCGATCGCCGAGCGTCTCTAACTCAAAGGAGAGTCAATGACACCCGTTAACGTCACCGTGACCGGCGCCGCCGGTCAGATCGGTTACAGCTTGTTGTTTCGCATCGCGTCGGGAGCAGTCTTTGGACCCGACGTTCCCGTCGCCATGCGTCTCCTCGAGGTCGACCCCGCGATGAAGGCGCTGCACGGCGTCTTGATGGAGATCGACGATTGCGCCTTCCCGCTCCTTACGAGCGTCGAAGCCACGAGCAATCTCAATCACGCGTTCAACGGCGCGAACTGGGCGCTGCTGGTCGGTTCTGTTCCGCGCAAGGCGGGTATGGAGCGAAGCGACTTGTTGAACATCAATGGTGGCATCTTCAAGCCTCAGGGTAGGGCCATCGCCGATCACGCGGCGAGCGACGTTCGCGTGCTCGTCGTCGGCAACCCGTGCAACACGAACTGTCTCATCGCACGTTCGAATGCGCCTGAAGTACCAGAGGACCGCTGGTTCGCCATGACGCGCCTCGATCAGAACCGGGCCGTTGCGCAACTCTCCAAAGAAGCGGGGGTTCCGGTGTCGGACGTGAAGAACGTCGCAATCTGGGGCAACCACTCCTCGACGCAGTTTCCTGATTTCGCGAACTCAACGATCAAGGGAAAGAAGACCACCGAAGTCATCACGGACGACGAATGGTTGCGCGGTGATTTCATCGCTACCGTGCAAAAGCGCGGCGCCGCCATCATCGAAGCGCGCGGCCTCAGCTCCGCAGCGTCTGCTGCCAACGCGGCGATCGACACGGTGCGCAGCCTCGTGACCGAGACGCCGCCCGACACGTGCGCGTCCGTCGGAGTGACGAGTCATGGAGAGTACGGCGTGCCTGAAGGGCTGACCTTTGGCTTCCCGATCCTTTCTGACGGTGCGGGATCGTGGAAGGTGAAGGAAGGTTTCGAGATCGACGGCTTTGCGAAAGAGCGCATTCAGGCAACGACCGATGAGCTGCTCAGCGAGCGGGAAGAGGTTCGCGCCCTGGGCCTGATCTAGGGGCGAGGGGCTGCTCGGGTACGACGGAGAGAGTCCCACTAGATTTCGGACCATGGTCGAGAGCATCACGCCACCACAGTTCCACGCAGCGGTCGGTGTCAGCGGCTGGCGCGTGGTCGCGCGCAGTGCATGTGCGTATTTCAACACCGGTTCATTTGAGCGTGGCGTCGAATTCGTCAACGAGATTGCCACACTCGCGGCCGCGCAAAACCACCATCCAGATATTGATCTTCGCTACGCCAGCGTGACGGTGCGACTCATCACCCATGAAGTGGGCGGGCTCAGCGAACGCGACGTGGAGCTGGCCCAGAAAATCTCGATCTCGGCGCAAGCGCTCGGACTCCTCGCCGATCCGACCCGAGTTGAAGAGGTACAGGTCGCGATTGACGCGATTGATATCTCGAAGGTTCGCGCGTTCTGGCGCGCGGTACTCAACTACCGCGATGAGGGCGACGAAGACCTCCTTGATCCCGGTGCTCGCGGACCCGCGTTCTGGTTCCAGCAGATGGATGCGCCGCGTACCGAGCGCAACTGCATCCACGTTGACGTCTACGTGCCACACGACGAAGCGGAGGACCGAGTGGCGTCCGCGATTGATGCGGGCGGGCGACTGGTCACCGACGAGTTCGCGCCGTCGTGGTGGGTGTTGGCCGATCCCGAAGGCAACGAGGCCTGCGTAGCGACCTGGCAAGACAGGGAATAAAGGGTTTTGACTCTGTAAGGCCTTCCAGTGGACTTTTCTTTAGAGATAATGTAAGGTCCAAAAGAAGGGGGGGTCGACGTTGTCGGCGATGGCCGTTCTCTGGTTGTGAACTCGCGAAGCGAAAACTCTGGGGAGGGGCATACAACATGAATCACATTCGAACAAGGTTTCTGAGGCCGCTGATAGTGGCGGCATCGTTGGCGCTCGTGGGCGTTTTCGTGCCGGTGATTGCGAACAGCGCGTCGGGGGCCGCCGGGGCGACCTTCACGGTCGCCCAGGCGTGGGGAACTATCCCCGACAATTTCAATCCGTACGCACCGTCGGGTTCGAACGCTCCGGGCACGAAGAGTTGCGTATACCAGTCGCTCTACTACATCAATGCCGCCACGGGCGCGCAGACGCCGCTGCTCGCAACCGGCTACAGCTGGAGTGCGAACAATCTGGTCTTGACCGTGACCACTCGAAGCGGCGTCACCTGGAGCGACGGCACGGCGTTTTCGGCTGCGGACGTGGCGTTCACGTTCAACTACCTAAAGGCCAACCCCGCGCTTGACGTCAATGGCATCTGGACCAGTCCACTCACTACCGTTGTGGCGACAGGCCCAAACACCGTGACGTTCACGTTCTCCAAGCCTGACACTCCCGAAGCGGTGGCCATTCTTTACGGGACTGACGGCCAGCCGACAGACATCTTGCCCCAGCACATCTGGTCCAGCATCAGTGATCCAGCGACCGCTACCAATACCTCGCCCGTCGGAACTGGTCCGTTTACGATGTCGTCGTTCTCAGCTTCGTCAGTCGTTTACACGAAGAACCCGACGTACTACGCGACGGGAAAGCCGTCCATCGGTTCAGTCGTTTTCAACTCGGTCGATTCTGACACCACCGCGGAACTCGAACTCGAGAACGGCACGATTGACATGTCGTACGACTACATCACTGACGCGGCGGCGACCTTCGTCGCAAAGAATCCAAAGCAGAACGTTGCTTACTGGCCATCGGTGAGCGCGAAC
>DASXEU010000135.1:0-2596 GCA_036489935.1 Acidimicrobiales bacterium | reverse complement strand
CGCGGGACACGCGCGGAAGGACGTGAACAGTTGAGTACGAATTTCGACGCCCTTCTCGTCTTCGACGCCGCCTACTTCCTTCAGGTCGACGCCAGCACAGAACGCCGCACCGTTTCCTCGAAGTATCACGGCCTGAGCGTCAGCGACGACCGGTCCTTCGAGCGCCTCGATCAACATCTCTCGCATAACTGAAGAGACTGCGTTTCGCTTTTCGGGCCGATTGAGTTCGACGACGGCGATCCCCGCTTCCAAACTCGATACTTTCACTTCGTCCATCAGAGTTCCTTTCGTTGTGTCGCCGGCACGAAGAGCGTGTCGACTGCTACTGCACCTCTACCCGCTTCGCGAACGATGAGAGGGTTGATTTCGACTGAGTCCCAATCGGACTGGTGCTCGGCCATGAACTTCGAGAGTTCCACCAGTGCTCGTGCCGCGGCGTCGACGTCATTGGTCGTCCGCCCTCGTGCTCCGGTCATGAGTGACGCCCCCCGCAGCGAGAGAATGAGTCGCTTGGCCGCGGTCAGCTCGAGTGGTGCCAAGGCAACGGCCGCGTCTTTCATGATCTCGACGTAAATGCCCCCCATCGCCACCATTACGGCCGGCCCAAACGAGGGGTCGACATATCCGCCGATCGCCAACTCAACGCCGACTTCGCGACGTTGAGCAGTCACCGGGGTTTCGCCGGCGCCATTGCGCGCCCTCGATTCGAGAAGATCGTCAAAAGTCGCGACCGCATCTTGTGCTCCCACGAAGTCCGACACCAAACCCGCCTCGCTTTTGTGCGCAACGAGTGGGCTCTCGACTTTGAAGATCGCTTCGCCCCACTCCTCACAAAGACGTACGGCCGCGCTGGCGTCTTCCACCTCAACCGTCTCGACATGCTCGATTCCCGGCAACAGGCTCTGGGCGTCCACGCCCACGACCACCCTGGCTGGTTCACTTTCTTCCGGTGAATCGTGACGGTCGGGAGTTAACGGCGCGGACTCGGCCGCCGGAGAGACCAAGCTTAAAACTCGAATCAAACGGGACGGTTCTTCGAAGAGGATGACGCCGAGCTCGCGTAGCCTCGCCTTGAACTCTGGCGACGTCATGCCGCAGACGTAGACCGGCTTCTCCGTTTTAGACAGCAGATCAACGATGATTGTCTCAAACTGGTCGCACTGTTCTTTGAGCATGCGTGCGTAGGCGGTCCATATGACGAGCGCATCAACGTTCGATTGTCGAACCATCCATCCGACGGCGGTCGGAAGAGTATCGACTCGTGCCGCTGACAATGAGGTGTAGTCGAAGGGATTCGTCAGCGTTCCAGAGGCGAGCGCTTCGGCCTCTTCCACGGTGGGGAGATCAACGGGATGTGGGAGGGTCATGCCAAACTCTTCGGACGCATCGATCGCAAGTATTCCGAAGCCGCCAGACGGCGTAACCACGCCAAGGCGGCGCCCACGCGGTACTCGTTTCGCGTCGAGTACGTCGAGGGTGTCCACGAATTCGGTCTCGTTGCGCACGACAATCGCGCCGGCCGCCGTCATCGCCGTTTCGAATAGGCGCGCGTCACTCGCGATCGCTCCGGTATGCGAGGAGACCTGAGATGACGCTGACGCCGACTGACCCGACTTAAGAAAAACAACAGGCTTTCCAAACGACTTCGCGCGCTCCACCGCCCTCATCAGCCGTCGCCCGTCTCGGCTTCCTTCGAGAATTAACGCAAAGCAGGAAATCTTGGGGTCGTCGGCGAGGTACTCAAGGACCTCGGCCGCGTCGACATCCAATTCATTACCCGTATCAATGAGGTAACGGGTCCCCACGCCGCGACTGCGAAGATAGGCCGAGCCATAGAAGACGCCGAGACCGCCGCTTTGAGCGATGACGGCTACTTCACCCGGCGTCACGCCGCTTTCGATGTCGTGGGCAAACGTCACCCACGTTTGTTGCTCTACTGAGCGGATTCCGATCGTGTTGGGACCGATTACACGCACACCCGACTCACGTTGAGCCGCAATGAGAGCGGCCAGGTACTTCTGCGTGGTCTCGTCTTCGCCACTGAACCCGGCTGCAAAGATCACCGCCGCTGGTATTCCTCGCTTGCCACATTCAAGCAGCGCCTCCGCCACGTGCTGGGTCCCAACACAGATGACCGCGAGATCGACGGGATCGGGAACGTCGGCGACCGACGAGTAACACTTGAGCCCCTGCAGCACCTCCTTGCTGCGGGAAATCGGGTAGACCTCGCCGGGATAGTTGAACCGGAGGAGAATGTCGAGTGCACGACTACCAGCTCGTTCGTCGCCTTCCGAGGCGCCGACCACCGCAATACCGTGAGGCTCGAAGAATGATCGAAGAGACGCGGGTTTCTTGGAATGATTCATCGCGACACGCTCAACAGAGTCGTCAGATGCTCGGCGGAGCCGCTGCCCGAACCCTTCAAGATAGTTGTGCTCAGTTCCGCTGCCACGTCTGGCGCGACTCCTCCTTCGCGGCAGCACATGAGAAACTTCTCTTCCAGGAACTCTCGACCAATCCGTCGGCGTCCCCAACCCAGCGGCTCAAACACAGTGTGTTCGCGCTTAGTTCCGTCGCGAAATGTAACCACCACGCG
>DASXEU010000096.1:0-6528 GCA_036489935.1 Acidimicrobiales bacterium | reverse complement strand
GCGGGCGTCTTGACGGTAGCGACGAGTCAACAGGGCTCGAGTGCGTCGCTGCAAGTGACAGGCGGATCTGCCCTGTCAACGCTCGGGCTTTCGAGCGGGTCCGCCGTCTACGGCGTCGACGGCCAGATCGACCTGGACGGTACGACGACGTCCGTGAGCGACATCGCGGGCTCCGGAACGACCTCGGTCACGTTGAATTCGGGTACCGGTGGCACGATCACAGCACAGCTCTCGGGCGGGATCAGCGTCGGATCGATGACGGCCCAGAACGTGTCGGTGGGCGACGGGTCGCTCTCGTCCGTCGTCTCCGCAATCAACGGGGCGAATGCCGGCATTACGGCGACCGCACTCGAGGTCGGCAACAACGAGTACGCGCTCGAAATCACGTCAGAGAAGACGGGTGTTGGCGCCTCGTCCTCACTGGACGCGAACGCGTTCTCGACCTCGTCGCTCGGCGTACTCAACACGACAACGGCCGCCCAAGACGCCATTGTCTCGGTCGGTGGCGCGGGTGGATTTCAGGTCACCTCCGCTTCAAACGCCGTGTCCGGACTCTTGCCGGGTCTCACCGTCAACGTGAGCCAAGTGAGCGCGTCGCCGGTCACGGTCTCGGTCGAACCCGATGGCACCCAGGTTGCGACCCAGGTTGCTGCACTCGTCAGCGCCGCGAACGCGGTGCTGACGTCGATTTCGAGCGACACCTCATACAACCAGGCGACCAACTCGTCGGCGGCCCTCAATGGAGCGACATCCCTCACGGAGCTCTCCCAACAGGTGCTCTCCCTCGTTGGCACTGCGGTCGGTGCCTCGGGCGTCGGATCCGACGGCACGGCGGGCGAGTCGGCGGGACTCGCGATCACGGCGACTGGCACCATTACCTTCAATGAGAGTGCGTTCGTCTCGGCTTATAACGCCAATCCCACCGGCGTGCAGGCGATGTTCACGGAGGGCGGCACGTTCAATCCTTTGAGCCCCACCTACGCGAGCGAGGTGAGGGTTGCGGGGGCCACCGACGAAACGACACCGGGTGCCTACAGTGTCTCCATCTCCCAGTCGGCCGCGCAAGCGGTCGATACCGGCTCAACGACGTTCGCTGCACCGAGCTCGACGCTTAGTGCCGCCGAGAGCTACACCGTCACATCTGGTTCATCGTCGGCGACGTACGCGGCGAGCGCGGGTGAGAGTGTGACCAACGTCATCAGCGGGCTCAACAGTGCACTCGCCGCTTCGGGCATTGGCGTCTCGGCGTCACTCGTGGGAGCCTCGGGCGCGTTCCACGTGCAGATGAACACTGCCGACTACGGAGCGGCGGCGAACTTCTCGCTGAGCGCCTCGGGCGCGGATCAGTTGGGACTAACGACGTCGGGGACATCCTTTGCGGGCACGGACGTTGTCGGTACCATCGACGGGCAACCCGCGACGGGCGTCGGTCAGACGCTCTCACTCGCCGACCAGGGAGATGCGGCCAACGGTCTGACTCTCCTCGTGACGACACCGGGCATCACGTCGGCGACGTCGCTCGGGACCGTCAACTACGACCCGGGGTTTGCCCAGGGACTTGCCAACCTCGCTCAGCAGTCGAGCATCACGCCGAACGGGCAGATCGCCGACACCATTGCGGGACTCAACAGCACGCTCGAGAACGTGACCCAACAGATCGCCCTCCAGCAACAGCTCGTGAACACTCAGCAACAGACACTCACGACAGAGTTCACCAACATGGAAAAGTCCCTCACTCAGTTGAAGTCCGAGAGCAGCTATCTCTCTGATGAGTCCTCGACTACCTCCTCCTCGTCGTCGAGCGGGCTGACCTCGCTCTCGGGTGCGTCTTCCACCTCGTCGGGTTCCTCGACGAGTAGTTCGTAACGATGTCGGTCATGTCGCGCAACCCCGCCTCCGCGTATCAGGAGCGAATGGTCCAGACCGCCAATGGCCCACGGCTCCTCGTGATGCTGTGCGATCGTCTCGCCGTTGACGTCGTGCGCGCGGAGGTCGCCCTCGAGTCGAACGACCTGAAGATCGTCAATGAGAGTCTCCAACATGCCCAGAAGATCGTCCGGGTGCTGCGCAGCGCGCTTGACCCCGATGGCTTCAAGGGTGGCCACGAATTGCTGTCGGTCTACGTCTTCTTAGAGAACCACTTGGTAAAGGCCAATCTCGAGAAGAGCGCCAGTGTCATCCACGAGTGCGCCAATCTCATTGCGCCGATTCGCGACGCGTGGTCGAGGGCTGTCCAAAGCGAGGGGGAGTGAACCCGGACAGTCACTCCCTCGCGCCCTCGTGGGAGGAGTACGTTTCGTCCGCGAGGCGCTACCTCGTCGCGATGCGCCACTCGACCGAGTCGGGACTGGCTCCGCCCGCCGCGCCACGCCGCCCCGTCGGTCCCTGCCCGGAAGAGCTGCGTGGCGATGTGCTGCGACTGCGCCTCGGTTTCGATCAACTCGCGGTTGAGGTCACCCATCACCTCTCGACGCTCGAGAAGCGCCTCGCGACCTCGCCGCGAAGTCCCTTTAAGACGCGCGGGCACGCGCTCTACCTCGACACGCCCGTGTAGGTACTCAAAAAAATCTGAGCTTCACCCCTCAACTCCCTACGCGGACGTTCCGTAGATGGATACGAGCAGGGACTGCTCAGCAACGGCCAGGACGGCAGACACCTCAGCACAGGAGGAGAACTGCAGTGGCTGACGCTGCCGAGTCCATCGGAATATTGAACTTCGCTCTCGACGCCGTCGTCGATCAGCAACAGGTGATCGCCAACAACATCGCCAACCAGGACACGCCCGGCTACCAGGCGAACGCCGTGTCCTTTGAATCATCGCTCGCGAACGCCCTCCAAGGCGGTGGCACCGCGAGCGCGAGCACGTCGCCCGAGGGACTTCCGTCGGGCACGAATGGCAACAATGTGTCGATCTCGAGCGAGATGACCTCCATGGAGGAGAACAGTCTCGAAAATCAGACCGTCGATAATGCGCTCTCTGGTCAGTTCGCCTTCCTCGCCGACGCGATCAGCGCCTAGGTGACGTCGTGAGTGCTATCTGGAGCGCCATCGATACTGCCGGATCGGGTGTTGACGTCGATCAGACGTGGATTGACACGGTCGGCGGGAACGTCGCCAACATGGAAGACGGCGTGACGCCCGGTAAGCCCGTCTATCAGGCACAATACGTCGAAGCGGGCGAGCAGTCGAACGGTGAAGGCGTCCAAGTGAACGCCATCGACGTCGGACCGAAACAAGGTGAGCTCAGCTACGAACCGGACAATCCCGTCGCGAATACCCAGGGTGAAGTCGAATACCCCGTCGTCGACCTCGGGAGTCAGATGGTTGCCTTGACCGAAGCCCAGGCGTCCTACCAAGCCAACGCGCAGGTCCTCTCGGACGCAAAGACCGCCTATCAGTCAATCCTCGACATCAAGGCGTAACGATGATCGCGGCAATCCCACCCATTCCATCGATCGGCAGCGCGGAGTCAGCCGGCGCCGCACAAGCGACGGCGTCGTCCGGCGCGACTGCGGGCGTCGATCCGACGTCGTCGGGATCATTCGAGAACGTGCTCGGCCAAGCGATCGATTCGCTGAACTCGGTTACCAACACGGCGACCAACGTCTCGCTGGAGGCCGCCTCGGGTACGGCGACGGTCGCCGACGCCACGGTCGCGACGACGGAAGCGGATCTCGCGACCCAGCTCGCGAGCGCCGTGACCTCAAAGGCCGTTGACGCGTTCAACACGATCATGAACATGCAGTTCTGAGATGGCGCTCGTGTCGCTCAACAGCCAAACCTTTGCGGGCGCTCGCGAACGCACGCGCTCGGTGCTCTCGAGCTTCACGCTCGGCCAAAAGGTCGTGACGGTGCTCGCCCTCGTCGGTTTCGTCGTCGGGGGTGCTGTCTTCATGCACGTCGAATCGAGCCCCAACTACCAGCCCCTCTTTACCAACCTCCAGTCCTCAGACGCTGGGACCATCACCGCGCAGCTCACGACCGCGCACGTTCCCTACCAGCTGACGAACGGCGGCTCGACTGTGCTCGTCCCCGCGAACGACGTCAACCAAGAGCGTGTGGCATTAGCGGAGCAGGGACTGCCGGGTTCGGGCACGGTGGGCTTCTCCGCACTGGAGAAGAGCGGCATCACCACCTCGGAGTTCGTCCAGCAGGTTGAGTATCAACAAGCACTCGAAGGACAGCTCGAACAGACCATCGAATCCATCTCGGGAGTCGAGTCGGCCCAAGTCAGTCTCGTCGTGCCCCAGCAAAGTGACTTTGCGGTGGGACCGCAGCAGGCAACGACGGCGTCGATTCTGGCCGACCTTGCGCCGGGCACGACGCTGTCGGGTGGACAAGTCCAAGCCATCGAGCACCTGGCAGCGTCCTCGACGCCCGGACTCACGACATCGAACGTGACGGTCGTTGATAACAGCGGCGACGTGCTCTCTGCGAAGACGACGACCGGTCAGACCGGTTCGTCGGACAGCGCAGAGACCGCGAGCTACGACAACCAGCTCTCCGGCTCGATCGAAGACCTGCTCGATCGCGTGGTGGGCGTCGGTAACTCCGCCGTACAGGTTCACGCGTTGTTGAACTTCAACCAGCAGAGTACGACGACGAAGGGCCTCCAGGTGAACGCCGCGGGCCAGGCGGTCGTAGCGCCGACGAGCAAGAACACGACAAACGCGAACTACAAGGGAACGGGCACGCCCCCGTCGGGCGTGCTCGGCGCGGGTGTCACCACGACGAACGGTTCGGGAACCTATACGTCCACCAACTCCCAGGTCACGAACGCCGTGGGTCAGGTCACTGAGACTGTCAAGGCGGCGCCCGGCCAGGTCGAAAAGACGTCCGTTGCCGTCCTGCTCAACTCCGACGCGAAGCCCAAGGTCAGTGCGAAGAAGATCCAATCGATCGTCGCCGCCGCCGCGGGGCTCAACGTCGCGAACGGCGATCAGCTCGTCGTGACAGCGATGCCCTTCGCGAAGACGGCGACCTCAGAGACCGGCGCGATCGCGGCTGCGAACAGTGCGGATCGCCTGCACCTGTACGAGCACGCGGGCGAGATCGCCGCTCTCGTCGCCCTCATCATCGCAATGCTCGTGTTGGCGCTGCGCGCATCGCGCCGTCCGGTCTATGACGAGGTGCACGTGAACGAGCTCTCGCCGGTGGGCGCACGCAACTTCTCCCTCCGTGACGACCCAATTCCTCTCGGTGAGCATGCGACGGCGCGCCTCCCACGCGAAGACGCACTACCCCCCGCGGCGGTGCTCTCACAGGTCAACGAGTTCATCGAGCAGCGCCCCGCCGAGGTCGCTCGTCTCCTTCGAGCGTGGGCCGATGAAGGCAAGGAACCAGCGTGAGCAGCGTCACCAACCCGTCGGACCCCAACGTCGCGGTGCCCGTCAAAGTCGACGTCCCCGGTGAGACGGCGGAACCGAAGAACGTCATACCTCTCACGAACCGCCAAAGGGTTGCGGTGCTGCTCGCACACTTTGGCGCGCAGCGGGTCGGGCCGGTTTTAAAGGAGATGAGCGACGACGAAGCGATCGCCTTGAGCAAGGAGATCGTCTCGCTGCCCGCCGTCAACAACGAGACGGTGATCGACGTGCTCGCCGAATTCATGGAGCGCTACAGCCAGCCGGACTTCTCCGGGCACGGGGGACTCTCGCTCGCACGCACTTTTCTCGAAGATCGCCTGGGCCAGACGCGCGCACAGGAGATCATGGATCAAATCGAGGGGCAACAAGCAACGGGCCCACTCTCGGGGATGCTCCGTGTTGACCCTCAGCAGGCGCTTGCCGTGCTTGGTGCGCAGCAACCCCAAGTCGTCGCCGTTCTCCTCGCGTACTTGGCCCCGGAGGACGCGGCAGGCCTCTTGAGCGCGCTCGAGCCTAACTTTCGCGCGAAAGTGGCAAAGAAGATTGCCCAGCTCAATCGGGTCGATCCCGTTGCCGTGCGCCACGCGACGTCACTCCTCGTGGGCAAGCTTCGCAACGCGGACGCTGCGGGATCGACGACGGTTGCCGGAGGGTCGTCGGTGATGGCCGAGATCCTCAACCACTCTGACCGCACGATTGAACAGCAAGTACTGAGCGAGATTGAAAAGGATGATCAGGTGCTCGCCGAACAGATCCGAGCGAAGCTCTTCACCTTTGACGACGTGTTGAAGCTGGAGGACAAGTCGCTCCAGCACATCTTTCGCCGCGTCGACGCTCAGACACTCGCTCTCGCCATGCGCGAGCCCTCGCTTTCAGCTGAGGCAGCCGCGAGAATTCGCGCCAACGTCTCTGAGCGGGTGAACGCCATGATGGAAGAGGAGCGAGAGGTCATGGGTCAGGTGCGCACCACTCAGATCAACGCTGCACAAGCGTCGATCGTTCGTATCGCGCGCAAGCTCGACGCTGAGGGGGTCATCGTGATCGCCCGAGAGAATGAGATCGTCGCGTGAGCTTCTCGCGCACCGAAGGGGGCTCCACTCCCCGGCCGCTGCGCCGCTTGCCCGCGACGGTCGTGCCAATCACCTACGCGAACCGTGACGCG
>DASXEU010000032.1:0-4556 GCA_036489935.1 Acidimicrobiales bacterium | reverse complement strand
GTGAGCTCATCATCAACATCTGGCGCGACGCCTTGACGCCGGTCGTGAGTCCCGTCGCAGCGGATCATGCGGGTGAACTCGTGAACTGTAACGCCGACGTCGCGGCCGGCGCCCTCGCCGGCGCCCTCGACGCCGAGTTGCTGGTGCTCTTGAGCGACGTCGATCAGCTGCGAAGCGATCCGAACGACGAAGCGAGCGTCCTCGATGCCGTGAGCGGCGACGACGTACGCCGTCTCGTCGAGAGCGGTGCGGCGCGCGAGGGAATGCGCCCGAAGATGCTCGCGGCCCTGGACGCACTCGATGGGGGCGCACGGAGAGTGCTGCTCGCCAACGGCACGCGCGAACACGCGCTGCGCGATGCGCTCGACAGAACAATTCCGACCACGGAGGTAGTGCGATGACTCGACAGTTCATCACCATTGAATCGCTCTCGAATGAGGATCTTTCGTCGATCTACTCACTCGCGACGAGCCCCTTCGACGACGAGACGCTAAAGGGCCAAGGCGTCGCACTCGTGTTCGAACGTCCGAGCCTGCGCACCCGTGCGTCGAGCTCCGCCGCCGTCCATGAGCTCGGCGGTTACGTGACATTTTTTAGCGACGAGGAGATTGGTCTCGATTCGCGCGAGAGCGCCGAGGACGTTGGTCGCACCATCGCCGAGATGTACGCGATCGCGGCGCTGCGCGTGCGCGACCATGGAATTTTCGAGCGGATGCGCGCCGCCACCAACGACCGTCTCTCACTCATCAACCTCTTGAGCAACGTGGCCCACCCCACCCAGGCCATCGCGGACGTCCTCACGATCGCCGACGAGTTCGCCGACGGCAACGTGCACAAGCTCGCCGGTCTCGAGGTCGCCTACATCGGCGACGCGACGAACGTGACGCGTTCGCTCGCGGTTGCGCTGCTTCGTCTCGGTGTGAACGTCACCGTCGGTGCCCCCGAGGAGTACCAGCTGGCGGAGAACCTCGCCGAAGATCCCTTCGCGCTCGAAGGACCCGGCATCTTGCGCCAGTGCTCCTCGGCCGCGGAGGCCGTGAAGGACGCCGACGTCGTTTACACCGACGCCTGGGTCTCAATGGGTATGGAGGACGAGACCGATCGCAGACGGTTCGATCTCGCCTCGTATCAAGTGAACGATGTCTTGTTGACGCTCGCGAATGAGCACGTCATCTTGATGCACTGTCTCCCCGCGCACCGCGGCGATGAGATCACAAACGAAGTACTCGACGGAGCCCAGTCGCGCGTATGGCGACAAGTTTTTCACCGGCGCTCCGCGATGATGGGCGTGCTTCGCTGGATAAAAGGAGAAGCATGACCAAGACACAACGACAACACCGAATTAGCGAACTGATCGACCACGACGTCATCTCGACGGCAGCACAGATCGTCGCGCGACTTCGCGAAGAGGGAATCGCCGCAACTCAGGCGACCGTCACTCGTGATCTCCAAGAGCTCGGCACCGTCAAGGTGCGAGATGAGCACGGCACGAGGCGCATTGTCCTCGCCGCCTCGCCCAAGCTCGCCCCCGCGCCGCTCGATCATCTGCGCCGCATGATGGGCGAGTGGGTCGTCTCGGTCGACAGCTCGGCCAACCTCGTGGTTGTTCGCACGCCACCAGGGTGTGCCCACGTCGTCGCCTCCGCCCTCGATCGCAGTGCGCTCAGCGGCGTGCTCGGCTCGGTCGCGGGTGACGACACGATCCTCGTGATCGCGGCAGAAGAGCACGGCGGTGGCAAGCTCGCCGAGGATTTTCGGTCGCTCGCGGGACTTAGTGATTTGATTGAACGGCAAGTGAAGGGATAGTGGAATGACAAAGCGCGTCGTGCTCGCCTATAGCGGGGGCCTCGACACGTCCGTCGCGGTGCGGTGGATGATTCAAGAGTGGGGCGTGGAGGTTGTCTGCGTCCTCGTCGACGTCGGCCAAGACGTCGAGCAGTCCGAAAGCTTCGCCGACATCAAGGCGAGGGCCTTAAAGGCTGGCGCCATCGAGTGCGTCATCGTCGACGCTCGAGCGGAGATGGCAGAAGAGTTCTGCGCGAAGGCCATCGCGGCCAACGCTCGCTACGAGGGCAAGTACCCACTCGTCTCGGCGCTCTCGCGGCCGGTGATCGTGCGTCATCTGGTGGACCAGGCGCGCAAGTTCAACGCGTCGGCGGTCGCGCACGGCTGTACGGGTAAGGGCAACGACCAGGTGCGCTTTGAAGTCGGTACCCACGCCCTGGCCCCCGACCTCGAGGTCCTTGCGCCCGCGCGCAACTGGGGTATGACGAGAGCGGACTCGGTCGACTTCGCCCAGAAGTGGGACATTCCCGTCATCGCGACCAAAGAGAAGATCTACTCGATCGACGAGAACCTGTGGGGCCGCGCCATCGAGTGCGGTGCCATCGAGGACCCCTGGGCCGAAGCGCCTGAGGAGCCGTACACCTTTACCCGCATCACGGCGACCGAGCCGGTTGAGCTCACGATCAGCTTTCAGGCAGGCGTGCCGACAGAGATCGATGGCGTCGCGCTCGGGCTCGCTGACCTCATCGCGACGCTGAATGACCGCGCAGGTTCGACCGGGTTTGGTCGTATTGACATGGTGGAAAATCGTCGCGTCGGCATCAAGAGCCGCGAGGTCTACGAGTGTCCGGCCGCACTGGCGCTCATCGCAGCGCACCTCGAACTCGAAGACATGGTCTTAGAGCGCGACGTGCGCCACGAGAAGGCCCGCCTGGAGACCCGTTGGGCCGAGCTCGTGTATGACGGTATGTGGTTCTCGCCGCTCAAGGAGGCCCTTGACGCCTTCGTCGATGAGACTCAGCGGCACGTGACGGGTGACGTGCGCCTGCGCTTTGATGCGCCAGGACTCATGCGGGTCATCGGCCGACGCAGCCCGAAGGCACTCTATGACTACGGTCTCGCGACCTATGACGCGGGCGACACCTTCCGTCACAGCGACTCCGAAGGCTTTATACGCATCTACGGTCTCGGCGTAAAGACCTGGGCGCAGCGTCAGGGCGCAAAGAACGCGACTCCTCCCTCGTGACCCTTTGGAGCGGACGTTTCACCTCGCCAATGGACGAGACCCTCTGGGACCTCTCGGAGAGCTACTCCTTCGATCACGTGCTCTACGCCCACGACATCACCGGCAGCGAAGCGCACGTGCGCGGTCTCCAGACGGGAGGACTCCTCGACGAGGAAGAAGCGACCACCCTTCTCGCGACGCTTGAAGAGATTCGCGGAGAGTTCGAGGATGGCTCGTTTGTGCGCGCCGACACGGACGAAGACATCCATATGGCGATCGAGCGACGCGCGACAGAGCTCGCGGGCGACGTCGGGGCGAAACTGCACACCGCACGAAGTCGCAACGACCAAGTGGCAACGACGCTTCGCCTGTTCACCCGCGACGCCTTGAGCCAGGTTGCTCGAGCCGCGGTCGCGCTCGTCGAGACGTTGGTCGCCCTCGGGTCAGCGTCTCCCGAATCTCGCCTGCCTGGGTACACCCATCTGCAGCGCGCCCAGCCGGTACTGCTCAGTCATCACCTGAACGCGCACGCGTTCGCCCTGCTGCGAGACGTGGATCGACTGCTCGATGCCCGCAGGCGTGTGAACGTCTCGCCGCTCGGTGCGGGTGCGCTCGCGGGAACGTCGCTGCCGATCGATCCTGCGCTCACGGCGGAACTCCTCGGCTTCGACGCGCCGTTCGCTAACTCGATGGACGCGGTGAGCGACCGCGATTTTGTCGCAGAATCGCTCTTTGATGTGGCGCTGCTCGGCGTCCATCTCTCTCGCATGGGCGAGGAGCTCGTGCTCTGGACCTCGGCCGAGTTCAACTTCGCAACCCTCGGCGATGCTTTCACGACGGGATCGTCGATGCTGCCCCAGAAGAAAAACAGTGACGTTGCGGAGCTCGCGAGAGGCAAATCGGGACGACTCATTGGCAATCTGACGGGTCTTCTCGTCATGCTGAAGGGCTTGCCACTCACGTACAATCGTGATCTCCAAGAGGACAAAGAACCTCTCTTTGATTCGTTTCGCCAGGCGCTCCTGGTGCTGCGGGCCATGAACGGCGCGTACGGCTCCCTCGAATTTCGCGACGACGTTGCGAGCGCCGCGGCGGACGATGAGATGCTCGTCGCCATCGACATCGCCGAAGAGCTCGTGGCAGAAGGCGTTCCTTTTCGTCAGGCGCACGGCCACGTCGGTCAGCTCGTCGCTGAGGCGGTGGCGTCACAGCGATCGCTCCGCGATGTCGTCAAGACCACCCCCACGTTCGAGCGTTTTGATCCGCTCTTCGAACACGGCACCGCACTCGGTCGAAGACGTTCCCCCGGCGCCTCGGGGCCGTCGTCGAGCGCGGCTCAGGCAGCGGCACTGATGAGCATCGTTGCCCAGGTGAGGGATCGCATCTAGTTAGAGTGGGCCCTGTTTCGACACTCCGTCGATGCTCACGTCCTCGGCCCTCGAATGAGGCCCTCATGAGCGCCTGTCACAGCGTTCGACCACAGTAGGGGAGTGCACGGAAACCTCGCGCGCGAAACCTACAGTGACATGACATGGTCGAGCGCCTT
>DASXEU010000017.1:0-6166 GCA_036489935.1 Acidimicrobiales bacterium | reverse complement strand
ACCGACAACGTTGGCTACGACGAGCTCGGACGCCTCATGATTGGCGGCCAGACCTCCCTCGAGATCGGCTTCGCCGCGGCACTGCTGGCCGGCCTCTTCGGCGTCCTCTACGGGGCGATCGCGGGCTACTTCGGCGGCATCATCGACACGCTCATGATGCGCATCGTGGACGCCCTGCTCTCCATCCCGGTGCTCTTCGTCCTGCTCTTGATGGCGGCGATCATTCACATCAACCAGCTGAACTTGACCCTGGCGGTCGCGTTCTTCGCGTGGCTCGTCCCCGCGAGACTCATCAGAGGTGAGACGCTGACGCTTCGAACGCGCGAATACGTCCAGGCCGTGAAGGGCATGGGCGGGGGAGCGAGTCGGAGCATCTTCTTGCACCTCATCCCAAACGCCATCGGCACGATCGTCGTCAACATCACCTTCCAGGTGGCTGACGCCATCTTGGCGCTCGCGGCACTCGGCTACCTCGGCTTCGGTCTGCCGCCACCCGCCGCCAACTGGGGCGCCATGCTCTCCCAAGGCGTGACCTATCTCTACGCCGGCGAGTGGTGGTTGATCTACCCGGTCGGTCTGCTCATTGTCTTGACGGTGATGGCCTTCAACTTCGTGGGCGACGCGTTGCGCGATGCCTTCGATGTTCGCCTGCAGCGTCGATAGCGACAGGGGGCGAGCGATTCTGGACCGGAGGTGACGTCGGGATCAACCAGACGCGTCACGACCGGCAGCACGTTTTAAGTGTGTACGTATGACCCATATCAGGAATCATCTAAGAAAGGATGTTCGTAGGAATGGAAAGCGCTCAATTCACTAGAGGCCCGACGCAAGTCGCGGTCGTTACGGGTACCGCGCACGGTATCGGGACGGCTATTGCCGACCTGCTCGAAGGCCAGGGCACTGAGGTCCACCGAGTAGACAAGGACACTGTCGACCTCGCCGATTCATCGGCCGTCACCGAGTTCTTCGCGTCCGTCGGTCCCGTCGACATTCTCGTCAACAACGCCGGGGGCGTCGTCGGTCAGGTGCATCACCCGATTGAAGAGATCACCGATGAGCAGTGGTCCATCGTCTTCGACGCGAACCTGACGAGCACGTTCAATTGCACTCGCGCTGTTGTGCCCGGTATGAAGAGGGCCGGTTGGGGGCGCATCGTGAACATCTCCTCGGGTGCGGGGCGCAGTGTCGGCCTCACCGGCGTCCAGGCGTACTCATCGGCCAAGGCGGGTCAGATCTCCTTCACTCGCCAGATGGCCTACGAGCTCGGCGAGTACGGCATCACCGTGAACTGCATCACCCCAGGATTCGTCCTTTCGAACCCGACGACGATCAAGCAGTGGGAGAGCTACGGCGAGGACGGACAAGCAGCGCTCGTCAACAAAATCTCCTTGCGACGCCTCGGCGATCCGAAGGACATCGCGAGCGGCGTTGGATTCTTCGTCTCGGCGGCGGCGTCGTGGATTAGCGGCCAGGTCCTACCAATCGACGGTGGCTATGACCTCTTCTAATTCTGACGGCGCGGCTGAGCCCTACGTTTCCTACGGCTACTTGGAGGCTGGCGAAGACATTCCAGTCTTCGACCTCTCACCGGAATTCGCACGCGTCCCTCCCTACGAGGCGTCCCTCACTGCCGAAGAGGCGGTGAAGGCCCGTCAAGTGCTCGAGGACAACATCGTGATCAGCCTGCACGACCACCCAGTTCGCTATCCGAGCGACATGTACGAGACGCCGGCGTACAACCTCACGGGCCGACACCACACCGGGTTCGCAGGGTTGAAGGCCTCCGGAATGACGGTCGTGTTCGACAACATGATGGACGGTACGGCGTGCGTGACGGGTCACGCCCCGTGGCGGTGGTCGGACATCATCACCGACCTCGGCATGCGTCAAGCCGACATCGCTCATCAAGATGATCTCGTCGTGATTCGAACGATCGCCGACATTGAACAAGCTCATGCCTCCCACAAGGTTGGTCTGGTCTTTGGACTGGAAGCGTCGACGCCCATTGAGAATGAGATTGAGCGTCTCGACGTGCTCTATGGAGTGGGGCTTCGCCAGATCGGGATTGCCTATTCGGATTCCAACGCGCTCGGTAGCGGTGCGAATGAGATCATCGATGGTGGACTGACCCATTTTGGTCGACGTGCCGTGCGACGGATGAATCAGTTGGGTCTGGCGATTGACATCTCGCACTCCTCATTTCAAACGGGCGTTGACACGTGTCGCGCGAGTACCCAGCCAGTGTTCATGACGCACGTTGGTGCCAAGGGAGTGTGGGACAAGCCGAGCATGAAGAGCGATGACGCTCTGCGTGCCGTCGCTGACACCGGCGGTGTCATTGGCATATCGGCGGCACCTCACGCGACGTTGTCGCGCGCGCACCCGCGCCACAGCATTCTCTCGGTGATGGATCACTTTCAGTACTGCGTTGATCTGGTTGGCATCGAGCACGTGGCGTTCGGTCCCGACACGCTCTACGGAGATCACGTTGAGCTTCATAACGTGTTCGCCAAGATGCTCTTTTCGGCGGCGAAGCCCGGCCCTGCCTTTGAGAAGGTTCCCTACGTGGATGGCTTGGAGAATCCTACGGAGAACTTCGAGAACATCAGTGGTTGGCTGGTGCAGCACAAGTATTCGGAGGCGGACATGACTGCCGTGCTGGGTGGCAACATCTTGAGGGCGCTCAGGAGCATTTGGGCGTAATCGCATTTATCAATTTGTAAAACTCGGTTCACTCACGATTCTTGCGGTCTTCTTTCAAAGGGAATTGTGCCGTGATCCGCGGATCTGTTTTCATAGTGTTTCAAGAAATGGAAAGGACTGAACATGAAGATCTATATATCTTCTGACATGGAGGGCACCGCGGGAGTCGTCGACTGGAGCCAGGTCACATCGACCGACAGCCAGTACCCGTACTACAGCCAGCTGTTGACCAAGGAGATCAATGCAGCCATCGAAGGCTCGTTGAAGGCGGGTGCCACCGAGTTTCTCGTCAACGACGCGCACGGACGGATGGCGAATTTGCGCCCCGACGATCTCGCCGGCTCCGCGCGATACTTGTCGGGCAGCGTTAAGCCGATGTACATGATGCAGGGACTCGACGAGACCTTCGATGCCGCGATGTTCGTCTCGTATCACGGATCGATGGGTAGTCAGGGGTCAGCGTTGTCGCACACCTACTTCCCGAGCGCCTTCTCACAGGTGTCGATCAATGGCGTCGTCTCGGGAGAGGCCGGTATCAACGCGCTTGTGGCCCTCGGCTACGGCGTGCCCGTGGTGCTGATCACTGGTGACGCGACCACCGCGGAGGAGATTGAGCCCTTTTGCCCCGGCATTCAGTCGGCGGTCGTGAAGGAATCCGTGAGCCGATTTTCCGCGAGCTCGATGCACCCTCACGAGGCGTGCGCGCTGATTCATCAAAAGGCCTACGACGCGGTGAAGGGTATCGCGACGGCAGCTCAGGTGAACATCGAACTTCCCGCCACGCTCTCCATAGATTTCGCAACGAGTGACTACGCAGACCTGGCGTCACGAGTGAACGGCTTTAGCCGTACGGGAATCTTGAGCGGCGTTATCGTCAACGACGATCCAATCGAGATCTACCGTACGTTTATTACGATCGTTCTCCTCGCTCGCGGACTGGGTGGCTAGTCAACCTTCATCTGGCCTTAATCGTCTTTACCAACGTGCGCGGGTGAGACCTGACGCCACTCATCAACGCTCGCCGTCACCGCGGAATTTGCCGGTGGCGGCGAGCGTGTTTTGTCGCTGTCGGGTCGACCTCGCGATCCTCCCTCATGAGTCGGCAATGTTAAACATCGCTCTCGGCGCTCGACAAGCAAGGTCGCCGTGTGGTATGCAGGTGATATAGCAGTTGCATTTCTGGCGTCGATTCTGACAATAAATGTTGAGGGAACTCAATGAGGGGGCTGTCGAATGTTTAACTTGATCCGCAAACCAGCGAGGGCGGCAGCACTAGCTGCGATCATCGCGAGTTCAAGTTTGGTCGCGGTTGGAAGTGGAGTGGTGAGTTCGAGCGCCTCGGCGGCGACCAAAACCGACATCACCTACGCGCTGCTGCCGGCGACCGTTCCGAACTACATCCTCCCCTTGATGGGATCTGCGTACTACTCCAACGTCAACCTCTACCAGTTTCAGGCCGAGATGTTCCGTCCGTTGTACTGGTTTGGCAACGGATCAAAGCCCACGTTCAACTCCACGTTGTCGCTGGCGGACGCACCGGTGTACTCCGACGCGGGAAAGACGATCACCATCACGATGAAGCCCTACAAGTGGTCGAACGGCGACGCAGTGACCTCCGCGGACGTCTTGTTCTTCATGGACATGCTGAAGGCTGAAAAGAAGATTTGGCCGATCTACGTGGTTGGCGAATTCCCCGACAACGTCGTGTCGATGTCGGCGCCTAACGCGTCGACCGTGGTCTTTCACCTCAACAAGGCGTATTCCCAGACGTGGATGCTCTACAACGAGTTGAGTCAGATCACGCCACTTCCGTCCAAAGTCTGGGACAAGGAGTCAGCGACGGGCAAGATCGGCAACTACACGACAACGACCGCGGGTGCGACCGCCGTCTACAAGTACCTGACCGCGCAAGCGTCATCGCTCTCGACCTATGCGACCAACCCGCTCTGGCAGGTCGTCGACGGTCCGTTCAAGTTGAAGACGTTTGAATCGACGGGGTACACCGTGTTCCAGAAGAACACGAAATACTCCGGTCACCAGCCGAGCTACAGCGAACTGACCCTCGAGCCCTTCACCACGGACGCTGCCGAGTACAACGCGCTGCGATCAGGCTCGCTCGACTACGGCTACGTGCCGCCACAAGACGCGAGCCAAATTGCGCTCCTCAAGGCGGACGGCTATACGAACAAGCCATGGGTCGGCTGGAGCATCAACTACTTCCCGTTGAATTACAACAACCCGACTGTCGGACCGATTTTCAAGCAGCTCTACATCCGCCAAGCAATCCAAGAGATGGTCGACCAGCCGGTCGACGTGACGAAGGCGCTCTACGGCTACGGCTACCCGACCTACGGGCCAGTGCCGGTCGAGCCGAAGAACAGCTTCGCGACCAAGCAAGAGGAGACCAACCCCTACCCGTTCAGCACCTCGAAGTCCAAGAAGTTGCTCACGAGTCACGGTTGGGACGTGAAGCCCGGCGGCACGACGACCTGCGCGAAGCCCGGCACCAGTGCAACTGAGTGTGGTGCCGGAATCGCCAAGGGCGCCAAGCTGAGCTTCAACATGATGTACGCCACTGGTTTCACGTTCCTCTCACAAGAGATGGAGCAGCTGAAGTCAAACCTTGCGCTCGACGGTATTCAGCTCAACCTCACCACGGCTCCCGGCGGTACAGTGACCGCCGACGACGGGGCGTGCAGCGTGTCACCGTCGTGTTCGTGGGAGATGGACGACTGGGGTGATGGCTGGTCGTACGCACCCGACTACTACCCGACAGGTGAATCCATCTTTGCGACGGGTTCTGGCGAGAACTTCGGCAGCTACTCGAGCCCGGTCAACGACGCGAACATCAATGCCACCCACCTCGTCTCGGGGACGGCAGTGTTGGACAAGTACGAGAACTACTTGTCGACGCAGCTGCCCGTCATCTGGCTGCCGGACCCGGACTCTCAGATCTCAGAGGTCAGTTCGAAGCTGAAGGGTGTGACGCAAAGTCCGCTGTTGAACTACACGCCCGAGTTCTGGACGCTGTCCAAGTAGTCATGAGTTGTGAAGCTACTGGGCAACCAGTAGGAGGAACTATGAAGCAGTCAGTCGTCCGAGTCGACGGGGTTAACAGCCTCGTCGACTCGGACGTTCCTCTTCATGAAAACAGCGACGCCTCACGCAGACAATGCTCTCTTCGTTAATCCGCTCGTCAACTCAAGTGAACCAAACTCGACAGGAAAGTGGTAGATGACACGCTTTTTAGTGAGACGGATCGGGCAAGCGATCGTCGTCGTCTTCATCGTCTCGGTGATGACGTTCCTGCTGTTGCACCTATTGCCGGGAGGCGCCGCCCGAGCGGAGCTGGGCTTTCGCGCGAGTCCGTCCTCGATCCGAGCGTTCAACATCGCGAACGGCTACAACCTGCCGCTGGTGCCCCAGTACTTCCACTATCTAGACCAGGTCTTCCACGGCAACC
>DASXEU010000167.1:0-9741 GCA_036489935.1 Acidimicrobiales bacterium | reverse complement strand
CGGCGAGCGCATTGTGATCGAGGTCTACACCGAAATCATCCGATGGCTCGGCGAAGACGACATCACGTCGCGTCGAATGATGGAGCAGATCCTCAAAGAGGAAGAGGACCACGCGGACGAGCTCAACGACCTCTTTGAGGGTTGATCGACGCAGCTCGAACGACGAGTCGTCGTTTCCTCCACCCGCACGAGCGCCCTGGCAGACCGCGTGGTAATTCGCCCGGGTATCTCCGTTATCGGGTTACTAAGTGCTCCTCGAGGAAGCCCTTTATCGCTTCTGCAAACAGGTCAGGTTGCTCCCACATAATCATATGACCGGAGTCGATCTCCACGAGTTGTGCATGAGGGAGCCGTTCGGCGATACGAGATGACATCTGGGGCCGCACCACCGCGTCTTGACGTGCAGCAATGACAAGCGTCGGCACGTCGATCTCGACGAGGCGGTCAAGCACGTCGTGGCTTTGGCACGCCGCAATGGCGGCCCTAAGTCCGTCCATGTCGGGCAGCGGTATTGCGAGGAACTCAGGGATAACTTCAGGGAAATGCTTGAAGTACTCGCCACTGAAGCAGCCCATCAGGAGGCTCTCTGCGAGCCGGTCCGTCGCGCCACTCTCGGCGAGGGCCGTCCAGTGCCGGAAGAGCAAGCTGAGTAGCGGGTCCTGCTCGGCCCACGTATTCGACAACACGAGTAGCCCAATGTCATCTGGATAGTGGAGCGCCCACGCCTCACAAATCCCACCACCCATCGACGAGCCGATTGCGCTGACGGCGGTCAGCCCGAGCGCCGCGACGACGTCGTGGGCGTCGTCTGCGTAGTCCTTCATCGTGTAGGGACCGGGCAGGTTTGTGCTTTGCCCAGTTCCTCGGTTGTCGTAGGCCACGCACGTGTACTCATCCGCGAACTTGTCGACTTGGGCGTCGAAGCTGGTGCGGTCGTCGCCGAGACCGGCGACCCATACGAGAGGAGGGCCACTACCACGCACACTCACGTTTATTTCTCCGCCGGCTCGGGTCGGTACGTTCCTCAACAGCGCTGCGTCGTGCACGTCTCTCCTTTTTCGAGCGGCTCATTCTTGGGGGCCAATTACGAAATCCGTTTCGAAACGGTACCCACTTCAGACACAAGCCAGGTGGTTCTTCGAGATTAGCGAGAGCACCATCAACGGTCTCGGCATTACTGACGACGCCGACGTGAACGTGGTGCTTCACATCGCGCCAACGACCCGTATCAACGCTCGCAGTTCGCACTGTGTTCCGGAGTGGGCGCTGGGGGACTCGAACCCTCGACCTCAGCCGTGTGAAGGCTGCGCTCTAACCAACTGAGCTAAGCGCCCGAGCCAACCATGCTACCGGATGAGGGCAATTCGTTTCATTTGTGGAGAGTTGTAACCTTCGATGGTGCCAGAAAACAGTGACTCCACCCCGACGCGATCATTCGGGCGTCGGTCCGCACGGCGAGAGTCGATGGCTCCCCGAACCGTAGTGCTCGGACTCGACAACCTCGAGCGAGGCATCAGTCTCTTCGGGGCCTCGGTCGGACTCGTCCTTGCGCTGGTCACCGCTATCGAATGGGTCCGGAACATTCCGGTCATCAACACGGTGAAGCACGTCAAGGGCAAGGCCTGCCCGGCACCGTACAAGCTCGTGACCTCGTTATGTGAGCAAAAGGTCATCACATCGAGAAGCGAGTGGGAGGTGAAGTTCTTCTTCATCCTCCTCGTCTCACTCTGCATCCTCTACTTCGCGTTGCGACGCAAGCGCGCGGGCGTCGCCTGCTTTGCGGTCTTTCTCGGACTTGGTCTCGGCATTGAGTCCGGCCTCGTATTCTTCTTTCTCGGCGTGTGGCTGATCGTTCGCGCCTACCGGCTCCAAAAGTACGGAACCCCGACGATGCTCGGTTCAAACCGAGTGGCAAAAGATATGGCGGTCGCTCGCAAAGAAGGGCGAACCTTCAAAGCGGACTCTTCGGGCGAGCCGAGCTCTTCTTCGAAGTCGACACCCAGTAAGCCGACTGCGCCCGAGGCATCCAAGCGCTACACCCCAAAGAAGCCGCCCCGACGCCGTCGGTCATGACAAGACTCGGCCTGGACTTTCCCACCAAATGGGGCCGGGGCTACACCATTCGCTTCGCGAGGCACGTGTTCAATACGTACTTCATGAATCCCTACGTTCGCCATATCTCCACCCTCGAGGTACGCGGCGTGGAACACGTCGAGGGTGAGCGGCCGTTCATCTTTGTGGCGAACCACGCGAGCCACGCCGACACCTCTTTGCTCTTCACCTCAATCCCGAAGAAGGAGCGCTCGCGCACAGTGGTCGCCGCCGCCATGGACAGTTTCTTCATGGACTATCGCCAGGCGATCAAGACGGTGTTCCTCTTCAATGCGATCCCCGTTGATCGTCTCAAGGTCAATCGCCGTAGTGCCCAGTTGGCGCTCGAGCTGGTGGAGGACGGTTGGAACCTCATCATCTATCCCGAGGGTGGACGTACGCCGGACGGCCGTCTACAAGAGTTCAAGGGGGGCGCCGCATATCTCGCCGAACGTTCCAAGGCGACGGTGATTCCCACATACATTCACGACTCGGGCTACCTCAACGCACAGAAATACGCGAAGGCGCCCATTTACGTTGACGCACCGCACGAGCGCCGCCACCACGTCGTCGTCGCTTTTGGATCTGCGATGCGATGCGAGGAGGGCGAGAACATGCGTCACTTCGGCGTTCGCATTGAGCGCGCCGTCGAAGAGCTTGGTCGCGACGTCAGCGGCGACGAGAACTACGGACGGCGCGAAGCGGTCGAGTGACGCACCGTCGCTCGGCGCTCGGCGTACAGCTCGTCGGCGACACTCGCGAACGGCTCAAGCTCTCGATTGAGCACGTGACTCAGGATCGAGTCGGCGAGCCACGGGTTGATCGCGAGCACCGGGCCGTGCGCGTACGTCGCCCAGATGTTCTCCGTGCGAAAGCCATCGACCACGCCATCGCTCCCCCGCCCAATCTCGACTTCGCCGAAGGGCGTGACGCCCGGGCCGAGTGTCGTTCGTCCGCCGTGATTTTCGAAACCCACGAGCACTGACGCTCCCGATGTCACGACGAGATCACCCACTGATCGGGTGAGCCCGCGCTGGGTGTCGGCAGAGACCAGCCCGAGACCTTCGAACTCGTCGTCGCCTTCAACCGCGAAGGTGGTGCCGAGCAACTGCAGTCCGGCGCAGACCGCGAACACAAAACGGCCATCCCTCACACGCGAGACGAACGTTGACTGGCGCAGAAGCTCGGCACCGAGACGCTGTGGTCCGTCCTCCCCACCGCCGAGCAGGTAGATCGAAGCATCGGGCACGTCGTCGCCGATACCGACGCGTACTATCTCCGCGTCAATGCCCCGCCGACGAGTTCGCTCGTGGAGCACGAGCGCGTTGCCACCGTCACCGTAGGTCCCGAGCAGCTCGGGGTAGAGAAGCGCAATTGTCAGCACGGGGACGTCTTTTCGCGCCACTCTTGAAACGCGGTGTAGTTCGAGAGAACGTCGACGACGTCTGACGACGCGGGGAGGACGGACTCGCTATCCACGACGACGTAGTCGACGCCCGCGTACTCGAGACGTGCCGCAAGATCGAGACGGCGATCACCGAAGCAGTAGACGCGATGCCCTCGCAGCAGCTCGAAGGGCACGTCGTAGAGCCACGACGGATCCTTTCCGTCGGCGATCCGCGCATTGATCGCCACCCACACGTCGGCGTCACCGCGCGGAATCGTGTCCAGCATTGCGGCGAAACCTGCGGGATTCTTCGCGAGAAGCAGCCGTAAACGGTGCCCGTGCCACGTGCGAATACTGAAGCGCCCCGCCACGCTCGAAAGACCATTGATGCGCGCGAGCGCTCCTGTCAGGTCAACACCCAAGTGCGACAACGCGGCGAGCGCCATTGCTGCGTTTGCCTCGTTGAACGCTCCCGGTAACGACAGGTCGAGCTCCAGCGATGTACGGCCAATGACGAGTCCGCCGCGCAATTTCACCTCGATGTCAGTCGGCTTGGCAAACCCGCAATCACTCCACCACGAATCGCCCGCAAAGTGCAGCGGCATCGTGCACTTCGGACACGATGTCGCGTCGATATTCCACGGTGTCGGTACGTCGCACCAGACCACGTCGGCTGCTAACTCTGCGGCATAGACAACCAGCGGGTCGTTCGCGTTGGCGACGATGGTCACGTCTGAGAGCTCGCCACACAAAGTCCGCCACCGTTCGGCGAGCTGGCGAACTTCGTTGGCCCGATCCAACTGGTCGCGCGAAAGATTGAGCAGCACAATGACCTGCGGAGCTACTGATTGGGCGACGTCGGCTAGCCACGCCTCATCGACTTCGAGGACTGCCTTCGAACCGGACGAAGCCGTGAGCGCTGCCACGTGACCTTCGGGCATATTCGAACCGGTCGAGTTCGTTGCCACCTCGCCGCGCCAACCGGCCGCAATCATGGCGGTGGTCGTCGTTTTTCCGTTGGTGCCACTCACCAGCACGACGTGGCGACCGACCGAAAGGCTCGTCAGCAACGTGGGGGAAATGGCAAGGCCCACTCGCCCACCAATGACGGTGCCCGATCCCTTTGAGATGACCCGAGATGCCAGATTTACCGACCGCACGGCCCCGACGGCAACCACATCGCGAAGAGAGCGTGCCCGTGACATTGAGCAAAACGTTAATGGGTAGAAAAAAAGCAAGAGGACCAGCCGGGGGGTGGCTGATCCTCTTGCTAGACCTTTAAATCACTCAAGGGGGGGTTTGAGTAAAACAGGCTTGAACCAGTATGACGCCCGTCCGCGTATCTTTCAAGTGAATACGTCAGATACTACCCATCTATACTTCAGATGTGGAGATTCGCCAACTTGAAGCCTTGGTTGGTATCGCTGACCACGGCACCTTTTCGAACGCAGCCGAAATACTGGGGACCGTGCAGTCCAACATTTCGAACCGAATTGCCCGCCTTGAAAGTGAGCTCGGCACGGAGTTGGTCAATCGTGCGACCGGGTCTCTGACCGAGTCCGGCGTCATCGTCGTCGAGCGAGCGCGACGCATATTGACTGAGCTTCGCGCCATTGCGTCGGACGTTTCCGAACTCAATGCCGAGATCCGCGGTCAGGTCACGCTCGGCATGATTGGCTCGGCAGGTCGTTGGATTGTACCCCTGCTCTTGGAGAACGTTCGCCATCGCTACTCACACATCAACTTGCGCATCAGCGAGGGCACGAACTCCGCGCTGGAGCCGCGCCTCGTGAACGGTCAGCTTGACCTCGCCGTCCTCGCGTGGCCGGTCATGGCAGACGAGCTCAGCGAAGTCGATCTCTTCACCGAGGATCTTGTCGTCATCGCTCATCGAGACCATCCACTCGCCCAATACGGCGGGCCGCTGCCGTTTTCCGTCCTCGCCCAGCACGACATCTTGTTGCCAATGCGTGGCACGCCAATCCGCCGCGAAATCGATGAGGCAGCACGTCAAGCAGGCGTTGAATTGAAGCCGCTCGTCGAGATCGATGGATTGCGCACCATTGCCTCGATGACCTTTGACGGACACGGTCCCTCCATCCTGCCCGCCACCATGTTGTCACCGCACCTGCGCGTCAACTTCATCGCCCTACCAATCGAGAACATCGCGAAGCGCCGCGTCGTGCTCGCAAGCCGACGATTCGGATTTCCCGCGGCGCCCGTTCGGGCCATCCACGCGCTGCTCGAAGACGTCGTCGCCAACGCCAGCAATCCGCCCGACGGCGTCTACCTACCTACTGGGACGAATCCGACTTAGATTCGTCGCTGCCAGAGAGCCTGCCGCGATGACGACTTCCGTCGTGATGCAGGTGCGGGACCATCGAGGCGTCGAGTTCCGGTGCTCTCGCAAAGCCCGGCCGCGGCGAACCGGGAACTCGACGATTGGACGAGTCAATCGCCGACAGTGGTGTCGCGACATCCTCGAGCGCTTGGCGTTCCGCCGAGACACCTAAGAAGACTTCGGCGAGTCCCCCGATCATCATGACGCCGGCACCGACGAGATACGCGGCAAAGAGCCCGCTGTGGCTGTTCACAAGACCCCCGTAGATGTTCGGCCCCAGTGCACCGAAAGATTGGGCGATGGCAAAGAAGACCGCAATGGCCTTCGCCCGCACTTCGAGCGGGAAGATCTCGCTCACCGTCAGATAGCCCGCGCTCGCTCCCGCCGACGCGAAGAAGAAAATCACGGACCAGCACATCGTTTGCGTGAAGCCATTCAGCAGATTGGCGTCGAACGCCAACGCGGTGATGGCGAGTAGCACGCCCGACAGCAGGTACGTGAAGCTGATCATGAAGCGCCGACCGATGGTGTCGAAGAGCGGTCCAATGAGGAGCGGACCCGCGAGGTTACCCACGCAGAACGCGATGAAGTAGAGCGGGATAGTCCCACTACCGATGTGGTACACGGTCCCGAGCACGAGTGCGTAGGTAAAGAAGATCGCGTTGTAGAGGAAGGACTGAGAGATCATGAGGCACGCCGACAGAATGCTCCGGCGAGGCATCTGGCGAAACAGCACCCAGGCGAGTGCGAAGAACCCGATGTCATTGCGCGGATTGATGTCGATCGCCTTGGAGTCATCAGGGATCGGCAAGTTCTCCTCGTGCGACATCTTCTCGATTTGCTTCATTGCCTCTTCGGCCTCCTCCTCTCGTCCGTGCATGATGAGCCATCGCGGGCTTTCTGGAAGATTGCGTCGCACGTAGAGAACGAACATCGCCAGCACCGGTCCGATGAGGAAACCAATCCTCCAGTTCACCGTGTCGCTGAAGTGGTTCAAGATGTAGTACTCAGCGACCGTTCCGATGAGCGCACCGCCCCAGTACGTGCCGTTGATCCCGATGTCCACGCGACCTCGGTAGTGCGCCGGGATCATCTCGTCGATCGCCGAATTGATCGCTGCGTACTCACCGCCAATACCCATACCGGCGATGAATCGCGTTGCGTAGAGAAACGTCACCCACCCCGTACCATGTCCGAAGGTCGCTGCGGTGAGTCCCGAACCGACGAGATACACCCCGAGCGTGACGAGGAACAGCCGACGACGACCAAGCTTGTCCGAGAGCCGACCGAAGAGGATTGCACCGAACACCTCACCGATCAAGTACACCGACGCAATGTCGCCCACTGCCCGAGGCGACATCGAGAGCGTGCTCTTCTTCTGGAGGATGTCGGCAACGTCGGCGGCGAGAGTGATCTCGAGGCCGTCCAGTATCCACGCGATGCCCAGAGCAACGACCATGCGCGTGTGGAACGACGACCAGCGCAAACGGTCGAGGCGTGCGGGTATGAGTGTTCTGATGGGAGCGCTTTCCGTGGTATCAGCAACGTTGCTCACGATGATTTCTCCTCGGAGCGAAATCGCTTGTCCCGTCAAAACGCGTCCGCTCCGGATCGCACGTCGACGATATTGCTTGCCGTTAAAAAAGATACCGTCGTCATTCAGGCATTTCCTCGTGCAACATTTGACTTTGCTTAGAACGAACACAGAGAATGCGACGCACGTTTGTGAATGCGATGTCGCAGAGGTTTGCGTTACTCTCAAAGTTTTACGCAAGCATTGTCATAGACATCTGCAATAGTCATGGAGTGCCCTCCGCTCTGACGCCAACCGATCGAGCGCGCGAGATCGCGAACACTGACGAGTCGTTTCGCGCTCTCATTGAGATCGTTGGTTCTCCGCCCGTTCGTCGAAGTTCGCCCGTCCCAACTCGCTTTGCGGACCTCGCGCGTTCGATCACGTATCAGCTGCTCGCGACCAAGGCAGCGAACACGATTCATCAGCGGGTGATCGACCTCTGCGAGGGTGCCGTGACACCTGACTCCATTGCAGCCGCTGGTCACGCGAACCTCCGCGGCGTCGGACTCTCCAACGCCAAAGCTGCGGCCATGCTCGATCTCTCTGCGAGAGCCCTCGACGGTCGCCTCGAGCTCGCTCGACACGGCCGCATGAGCGATCTCGACGTGCTGGCCAACGTCATCGAAGTTCGAGGCGTCGGCCCCTGGACCGCTCAGATGTATTTGATGCACACGCTCGGTCGCCATGACATCTGGCCCTCAGGCGATCTGGGCGTTCGAGCCGGCTGGACGCAACTGCACGAACTCGAGAAGATCGTCAGCGCGGGAGACCTCCTGCGTCACGGCGACGTCTTTGAGGGGTTCCGCTCCGACGTGGCCTGGTACTGCTGGCAAGCGGTGCACCTGTCGCGCTCAAAGTAATCTCGAACGCATGCCCCTCATCTCTCTTGCTGACTTCGAACGTGACGCCCTACCGACATTGATGGAGTTTGCGGCGATTCCGTCGCTCTCGCCCATGTTCGATGAGAACTGGGCACAGACAGGCCACCTGGAAGACGCCGTCATGCTCCTCGCGAACTGGGCAAAGTCGCGCAAGCTCGCGAACGCTGACGTCGCTATTCATCGTCTCGAAGGTCGCACGCCCACGCTCGTGGTCACCGTGGATTCGACCGCGGGCGATGAGGGCACTGTTGTTCTCTACGGACACCTCGACAAGCAACCACCGCTCGGTGACTGGTCCGAGGGGCTCGCGCCCTTTGCGCCCGTGCGACGGGGCGATCGGCTCTACGCGCGCGGGGTTGCCGACGATGGCTACGCCGTCTTCTCGGCGCTGACGGCAATCGAAGCAATGGAGCAGCAGGGTATCCCTCACGCGCGCTGCGTGGTGCTCATCGAGGCGAGCGAAGAGAGCGGCAGCATGGACCTCGAGGCGTACCTCGACGAGCTGGCAGACCACCTCGGCGACGTGCAGCTGCTGATCTGCCTCGATTCTGGAGCTCTCACATACGACCGTTTGTGGGTGACGACGTCGCTGCGCGGCGTTCTCAACCTCGAAGTCACGATTCGTGTGCTCGACATTGGCCAGCACAGCGGCTCGGTCAGCGGTGTGGTGCCGTCCTCATTCCGCGTACTGCGCCAGCTGCTCGATCGCCTGGAAGATCCGCGCACCGGCGAAGTCCTTGTTCCCGAGATGCAGCCCGACATCCCGACGGCGCATCGCCAAGCGGCGCACGATATCGCCGAGGAGTTTGGCGAGATTATTGCTCGTGAGCTCCCGATGGCCGAGGGCGTCGAGGTCATGGGCGAGAGCGCCGAAGATCGGCTCTTGCGGCGTAACTGGTATCCGACGTTGTCGGTCATCGGCATGGGGGGCATTCCGACGCCCGACATCGCGGGCAACGTGCTTCGCCCCTTCACTTCCGTTGTGCTGTCATTCCGACTGCCGCCGAATGTCGACTCCGAGCGCGCTGAAGCAGCGGTGCGGAAGTTGCTCACGACGGACGTGCCTTCGAACGCGCAGGTCACGATCTCTCACGTCAATCCGGCCGACGGGTGGGTCTCGCCAGAGCTCGCGCCGTGGCTCGCGCCCGCACTCGAGCGCGCCTCGCTTGACGCCTTCGGCCGTTCCGTTGGATTCACCGGCGAAGGCGGTTCGATCCCCTTCCTTGGTTCGCTCGCCAAGCGCTACCCCGGCGTTCAATTCGTCGCGACCGGAGTTGACGGACCACAGTCAAACGCGCACGCAATCGACGAGATGCTGGAGCTGCCGATGGCGGTCGGCGTAACGAACGCGGTCGTTACTGTGTTGGAAGCACACGCTACAAAGTAAGGATCTTTCATGACTGAACACGTAGACCTCTGGGTCGACCCCGCCTGCCCGTGGGCCTGGATGACCTCACGTTGGATA
>DASXEU010000157.1:0-3647 GCA_036489935.1 Acidimicrobiales bacterium | reverse complement strand
GTCGGCCTGTTGGGATGTGGCGTCATGGCGGGACTCGGCGCAGCGATGAACACCGGCGAGGTAGGTCTCGGCGACTCGGTGGCGGTGTTCGGTTGCGGGGGCGTCGGCTGCGCGGCAATCGCCGGCGCGCGCCTGGCGGGGGCGACGACCATCATCGCGGTCGACCTTGACGCGCGCAAACTCGATGTGGCTCGTGAGTTCGGAGCCACCGACGTCGTGAACGCGTCAAGTGAGGAAGTCGTCGAAGCGGTCCGTGCCTTGACCAATGGCCACGGCGCGAACGTCTGCATCGAGGCAGTCGGCAATCCCAAAGTGATGGAGCAGGCCTTCTACGCGAGGGACTTCGCGGGCATCTTGGTCCAGGTGGGCGTGCCCACGCCCGGAATGAAGATCGAACTGCCGATGATCGACTTCTTCGGGCGAGGTGGGCAGTTAAAGCCGAGTTGGTACGGAGACTGTGTGCCGTCGCGTGACTTCCCGGTCATGGTTGACCTCTATCTTCAGGGAAGACTGGACCTCGATCGGTTCGTCTCCGAGACCATAGGCCTCGGTGATGTCGAGGCCGCCTTTCATCGCATGGAGCGCGGGGAAGTGCTTCGTTCCGTCGTTGTAGTGTGACGATTCATTTGACGCATTTACTAACTGGCAAAGTCTCCGTCGGCGACCACTTCGCTGAGTTGGCCGCTCTTGACGTCAAAGATGAACCCTCTGATGGGAACGTCGGGCGAGATCCACGGATGTGACCTCGCTTTTCGAATCTGCTCCTTGGTGTTCGCTTCGACGTCGGTGAAGCTATAGAACCGGGCCGGCGCAATCGGCGACTTCCCGGTTTCCGTGCGCAGCCTTTCCTCCATCTCGCCGTCCTTGAACTTGGTCAACCCGCAGTCGGTGTGATTGATGATCATGATCTCTTTGCTGCCAAGCAGCCTGGTCGAGAGAACGAGCGATCGGATCGCGTCGTCATCAATCACGGTGCCGAAGTTTCTGATCATGTCGGCATCAGCGGGGGCGATCCCCAGCATCTGCTGGATGCTCGTGAGCCGCGGATCCGCACAGGTGACGATTGCAATGAGAGGCTTCGGCGGCGCCCCACGGCTGGAGTCGTAATCCTTGGCGTTTGTCGCAAAGACGCTCAGCGCCTCGTCAATAATGCTCATGTCCCCTTCTCCTTCTCCCTGGGCGCACGGCGTTGAGCCGCATGCCTCTCGCCATGACCACGCTCGGGTCTGACCGCGGCGGACGTGGTTTCCACAATGACAGGTATCCATTTCAATAACAATCCGGCAGCCGCAGCTCTCTTCGGAAGAGATGCGAGACGGCTTCCGGTCGCTAGAGAAATAGGCACGCGATCGAAAGTGATCTGACGACCGCGTCGAGCGGTCGCTCTCGCGTCATGGGTACATTGTGGCGTGCCCGAATTGCCTGAGATGCAAGCCTTGTCGGAACGACTCAACGCGCTGCTCGCTCGCTCCACGTTGCTACGGGCCGACGTGCTCGGATTCTCCTCCCTCAAGACCTATGCCCCCACGCCCGACTCCGTGCTGCATCATCGACTCATATCCGTGAATCGGAGGGCCAAATACCTCGTGTGGGAGTTTGATGACGGGGTCCGCTTCGTGTTGCACCTCTCGCAAGGAGGACGCGTAGACGTTGAGCAGCCGGCGAAGCAGACTCGGCCCCGAGGCTCGGCCGTGCGCTTTTTGTTCGGTCGAGGTAGTGCCGGAAACGAGGAGCCGGAGATTGGCGTACTCGTGCGCGAACACGGCACTCACCGAAAGGCCTCATGGTGGGTGCTCCCACCCGAAGAGGAGGGACCGCTCGCAGGGCTCGGGCCCGAACCGGGAAGCGAAGAATTTGCGGAGCTCCTCCGTACGAGTACTTCGAAGCGTCACCTCACGACCGACCTGCGCGATCAGCACGTGGTGGCAGGAATCGGACGCGGTTGGGGCGACGACATTTTGCACCGTGCTCATCTGTCGCCCTTCGCCTCATTCAGCTCATTGAGTCCCGAGCAGCGCGAGTCCTTGCTGAGCGCCGCTATCAGCGTGTTGGATGAAGCGCTCGAACTCGAGCGCACTCGCGAAGGCGGACTATCGGAAGCGAAGCTTGGCGGCCGATTCAAAGTACATGGTCGCGCCGAAGAACCATGCCCTTCGTCGTGTGGCGATACGTTGCGCCGCGTGTCGTTTGAGTCCTATGAGATGACGTACTGTCCCACGTGCCAGACCGGTGGACGACAACTTAAAGACCGACGCTTGTCTCGTTTACTCAAATAGGAGGGACATGAGAATACGGACTTGGGTTGTGGACGTGACACTCACTGAGTGTGGGCGATTACTAAGTCGAAGCTCGTACGGGGAACTGCGCCTCATCCAAAGTGAGGATAGGCATTCAGTGAACAAATAGGTCTCACGCGGCAGATCGATTCACGGGCTCTTAGGAGTCAGCGGAGCCCTCTGCAGAACTCTTCTCTCGCTCGCGATAGTTGCGCACTTTCGCGATGGTCCCACATCCTCGGCTTTGCGGTCCGCTCGCGTTCATCATGCACCAGCGCTTGCTCCCGTTGCGAGTGTGATCGTAAAAGACCCAGCGGCAGTCCGGACACGCCTTGAGGCGATCCCACTGCTTGTCCTTCATCGCATTGAGAACGAAAACGGCAATTTCTCCAGTACGACCGATTCGCGCTTGAAACTGGATTTCACCTTCTCGAATGACCGGACGAACTTTCAGTCGGGTGAGCCACGTCTGAAAGCGGCCCTCCGAGGTTTGCGATTTCTCGACCAAGTGCCGAAGGTCGTCGCGAAGCGATTTCAAGTCCGATGCATCATCGTCTGTGAGTTGGAGAGGCTTTAAATAGTCGTCAAAGCGATCAGAAGGTTGTCGGCTGTCGTTCGGGATGAGCCAACTGTTGAGCAACGCACGAACCTGTTCAAGGTCACCGGGTGCCATCTGCGGGTCAGGTCGATCGGTAACCATTAAAACAGTTTATCGGTTGCGCCGCCAACGAATGGTTGTTAACCTCCTAAGCCATGAGCAGGTTAACGAGTGAGACATTGTCCGAGCCCGCCAGTTCGGAGATCGACGCAGTCTGGACCTCCTTGCGGTGGCCCGGAATTGAGCACGTGCATCTGGAGCAAGGAGCAGCGCCACTCCACGCGGACAGTCGGGCGATCCTCGTACTTGATGGCGCACCGATACGTGTCGACTACCGATTGGCGTGGGATGCGCAGTGGTGCGCGCGAGAACTTTTCATCCGAACCGAATCACCGGGTCGCGTCAATCAGCTTGAGCTGCGCGGTGACGGCGCGGGTACGTGGACCGATGGTGAGGGCGTCCACGTACCTGAACTCGACGGGTGCATCGATGTCGACATCTCAATGACGCCGCTCACCAACACGTTGCCAATTCGCCGGATGGGGCTTGCCGCTGGCGAACGTCGAGAGATGCTCGCCGCCTTTGTGAGAGTCCCGGATCTCACCGCGGCGCCCGTGGCCCAAAGCTACGAGTTCTTAGAAGCGACGCCCGCGGGATCGCGCTACCTCTATCAGTCATCGACGTTTCAAGCCGAACTGAGTATCGATAGCGATGATCTTGTCGTGGACTACGCGACGGTCTGGAAGCGTGCGCCTCTCAACCCAACGGGGGGG
>DASXEU010000155.1:0-5564 GCA_036489935.1 Acidimicrobiales bacterium | reverse complement strand
GATCCTTGCAGCAGTCGCGCTTCGAGCGATTCCAGCTCGAGATTACGCAACGTCCGGTAGAGGTAGTAGGTACCGCCGACCGGTCGACCCGGCTCCATCCCGGCGTACCTCGAGACGGCCTCACCCGCCCCGGCGCGCATCGCCGCGAGGTCTCCGTCGCGAAGCGCACGAAAGAGGAGTTCGGAGAGCTCAGACGCGCTCATCGCCCCGGCACCCTGGCCGCGTGATTGACCCGGACCGTTACCGGCCGCACCCTCGTTGCGTTGTTCGCTTGATTGCAGCTCTTCGCCCAGTATCTCGTCGGCGCTCTCCCACGAGCGCGTCGAGAAGAAGACGTCGAAGGCGTTGTAAAACACCGGAAGGTGATCGCCGTCTTTGACGAGGGTCGCCGCGAGCGTCGCGCGCAAGAGTCCGCGGTCGCCAAGATCAATCACCTCGACCGCGCGAGCGGCGTCAACGTGCTCGCTCATCGACACGGGGATGCCTGCGGCGCGCAGCTCACCAATGAAGTCACCCAGCAGATTAAGCAACGGGCCTCGAGCGACCGAGCAGTTCCTTCGTGGCGCGCTCGATGTCGGACTGGTATTTCAGCAAGATATGTAGCGTCGCTGCCGCGTCCTCATCACCAATCTCTTCGCGTCCGAGGATCACAAGCGTGCGCGCCCAATCGAGGGTCTCAGAGACCGACGGCGCCTTCTTCAGATCGATCGAACGCAGCGAGCGCACGACCTGGGCAATCTGTTCGGCGAGGTTCTTCGTGATGCCGGGCACGCGCGAAAGAATGATGTCGCGCTCGCGTTCGACCGTCGGATAACCAACGTACAAATAGAGACAGCGTCGCTTGAGCGCTTCAGAGAGTTCGCGCGTGTTGTTGGAGGTCAAAAAGACCATCGGGATCTGCTTCGCCTTGATGGTGCCCAACTCGGGAATGGAGACTTGGTACTCGGAGAGGATCTCGAGCATCAATGCTTCGGTCTCGAGCTCGACGCGGTCTACCTCGTCGATGAGCAGCACCACGGGATCACTCGCGGAGATTGCTTCGAGCAGCGGACGCGTGAGCATGAACTCCTCGGCGAAGATGTCCTCTTCCAAGTTGTGCCACTCCTCGCTCCCCGCACCCTCGGGGCGACCTGCCTGGATGCGCAAGAGCTGCTTGCGGTAGTTCCACTCGTAGAGGGCCTTTGATTCGTCGAGTCCCTCGTAGCACTGGAGACGAATGAGTCGAGCGCCAATGGAGTCGGCGACCGCCTTTGCGAGCGCAGTCTTACCCGTACCCGCCGGTCCCTCAACGAGGACGGGCTTCGCGAGTCGGTCCGCGAGGTAGGTCACCGACGCGATGGCGTCATCGCTCAAGTAGTCGTTCTCCGCGAGCAACTTCTGTACTTCGCTCGGCGACTCAAAGCGCACGGGCGGCACGTTATCGAGGCCTAAGCGCCGAGCCAGCTCTTCTCTCGGATCAAGTGCGCTCATCGAATCTGTCCCTCTCCTCGTACGACCCACTTGAGGCAGGTCAGTTCACGTAGTCCCATCGGGCCGCGCGCGTGCAGCTTCTGGGTCGATATGCCGACTTCACCGCCGAGGCCGAGCTCGCCCCCGTCAATGAATCGTGTCGACGCATTGACGAGCACCGCGGCGGCGTCAACGCGCTTCACCCAGGCTTCTGCGTTCACGCTGTCGTTGGTGAGAATCGCCTCGCTGTGGCCGGTCCCGTACGTCGCAACGTGAGCGATCGCTTCGTCGAGTGAGTCAACCACCTTGACCGCGAGAATCAGGTCGAGAAACTCGCGCGCGAAATCGTCCTCGGTCGCGAGGGTCGCGTCAGGCAAGAAGCTGCGCGCGCGCTCGTCGGCGCGCAGCTCAACTTCAGGAATGGCAGCAGCGAGCGACGGCAAGAACGTCGGCGCGACCGCGTGGTGCACGAGCACCGTCTCGGCGGCGTTGCAGACGCCCGGACGGGAGGTCTTTGCGTTCTTCACAATCGCTACCGCCGCCGCGAGGTCTGCCGATTCGTCGACGAACACGTGGCAGTTACCGTCGCCGTCGAGGACGTAGGGAACTCGAGCGTGCTCGCGCATGGCGGCGATGAGACTCGTACCGCCTCGAGGAATGAGGCAGTCAAGCACGTCACTCAGCTGCATGAACGCGGCGACCGTTTCGTGCGAAGGGTCCTCGACGAGAGAGACGCCCTCGCGAGGAAGTCCTTCCTTCTCGAGGGCCTCGTGCCAGAGACCCACGAGGAAGGTATTGGTGCGCTGGGCCGTTGAGGATCCGCGCAGGAACGCGGCGTTGCCGCTGCGCACGCACAGTCCCGCAACGTCACACGTCACGTTGGGTCGGTTCTCATAGACGACGCCGATGACGCCGAGGGGCACGCGCAAACGCTCGACGCGCAGGCCGTTCGGTCGCGTGCTCTGATCGAGGACCTCGAAGAGTGGGTCGGGGGCGGCAGCAATTTGGCGAAGGGCGCTCGCCATATCCGCGACTCGGCCCTCCGTGAGAGTCAGACGATCGCGTCCCGGGCCAGATTCTTGGTAGGCGGCGACCTCTTCGGCGTTGAGAGCAAGGAGCTCGTCCTTGACGTCCTCAAGCCGATTGGCGACATGAAGCAGGACGGCCTGACGGGTCTCGTCCGTCGCCTGGGCGAGTTCGACGGACGCTCGCTTCACCCCGGCCCCCTGGGTCGCGAGTGCGTTCGTCATAGATCAATCGTAATGGGAAGCCCTAGGGGCGCCGTAGGAGGACGAGATCGTCGCGATGCACGACAACGTCTTCTCCCTCGTTGAATGATTCCGCCGAGACGCGGACCAGCCCCTTGGCGATGGTGTCGCCGTCGGGTCCCTTGACGTCGACCGCGTCGCCCTCGACGAAGGAGCCCGCGAAGGACTGCACGCCGACGCGCAACAGGCTGCGACCGTGGTGCTCAAGCGCCTCGAGTGCGCCCTCGTTGATCTGCAGTGATCCCTGGCTCGCGACGGCAAAAGCAATCCACGACTTGCGAGCCGAAAGTCGCTCCGCACGAGGATGAAAAATCGTGCCAAAGCCACCCTCAAGTGAGTGACGAAGCGCGTTGCTCGCTCGCGCGGGAGCGATCACGGTCGTCACGCCCGACCAGGTCGCCATGTGCGCGGCCGCGATCTTTGAGGCCATACCCCCGCTGCCGACACCCGACCTGCTCGCGCCGGCGGCGTTGACGAGAGACGCGTCAATTGCACGCACCTCTTCGATCAACGTTGCGGTCGCGTCGATGCGCGGATCGGCCGTAAAGAGCCCGACGGTGTCAGTGAGAAGGACGAGGTGCGAGGCACCCACCAGATTGGCAACCAGCGCCGCCAGACGATCGTTGTCGCCAAAGCGGATCTCCTCATCGGCGACGGCGTCGTTTTCATTGACGATCGCAATGACGTTGAGGGCGGCCAGTGCTTCGATGGTGCCGCGAGCGTGCAAGTACTGACCGCGGTGGGAGAAGTCGAGGGGAGCGAGGAGCACTTGGCCAATCGTTGCCGAACGTTGCGCGAACGCGTCGCGCCACGCGTGCATCAACAAGGGCTGGCCGACGGCCGACACGGCTTGCAGCGTCGTCGCATCGCGAGGACGAGGTTTCGACTGGCCTACTTCGGCCCAGCCTGCCGTGATGGCACCCGACGTCACGACGACGGTGAGCCAACCCTCGTCGCGCAGGTCGATAACGTCGCTCGCGACTTGTCGCAGGACCTCATGATCGACGCCGCCGCTCGCGTCGGTGACCGACGACGTGCCAATTTTGACGACGACGCTACGAGTGGCCATCGTCACCGAGGTCGAGACGCCCGTGGCGTGCCAGGCGCTCGCGGCGTGTCGCGCGGTGATGCTCGCCGCGGTCGAGGCCCGTGCCCGACTCGTCGCGCCACCACTCAAACGAGAGCGTGCCGATGCTGACGACGTCACCCTCGTGCACGCCCGCCCTCGCGAGCAGTCGGTCCACGCCAAGCTTCTTCAGGCGATGGACGATCTCTGCGAGCGCTTCATCGTCGGTGAGATCGCTGAATCGCACCGCGCGCTCCGCCGCTCGTCCGTTGACGCGCCAGCTCTGCGCACCCGCGCGTACGACCGTGATCTCCTCGATGACCGGACGGTGCACGACAACCTCGTGCTCGATTGCCTCAATTTCGTCGCGACGCGCCTCAACGACGAGGGCCGCGAGCTGTGCCGCGAGACGGTCAATCCCCTCGCCGGTGACCGCAGAGATCGTCTCGACGCCCTCGAGTTCGTACGCCGCGACGTCTTCTTTCGAGCCGACGACCACGCGAGGACGCTCCAGCAGGCTCGCTTGGTAGTCCCCGAGCTCCTCTAAGAGGATCCGGAGCTGTTCTTCGGGTGGGTGGGGCGCCATGTCGGAGAGATCGAGGAGCACACACAGAACCCGGGCCCGCTCGACGTGGCGCAAAAAGTCGTGTCCGAGGCCACGCCCGTCGGCGGCGCCCTCGATGAGGCCCGGGATGTCGGCCATCACGTATTCGGTGGCGTCGCCCGGTCGCCCGGACCGAGCACCGACGCGCACGACGCCGAGGTTCGGCGTCAGCGTGGTGAAGGGATAGTCGGCGATCTTTGGGCGAGCCGCCGATACTCGCGAAATGAGCGTTGACTTTCCAACGTTCGGAAAGCCGATCAGTGCGACGTCTGCTTCCAACTTCAGCTCGAGGTTGTACCAGCGCTCTTCACCGACCTCGCCCTGCTCCGCGAACGCAGGGGCGCGACGGCGATTGGAGAGGAACCGGGCGTTGCCCTGACCACCGAGACCACCTTCGGCGGCGAGCCAGCGATCTCCAGGGCCCTTCAGATCAACGAGGAGCTCGCCCTCCATGGTGAACACCATGGTGCCGAGCGGAACGGTAACGGTTATCTCTTTTCCCCGCGATCCGTGCTTTCGTTTGGACGTTCCGTGCTCGCCATCGGTCGCGCGGCGAAAGGGGTGGTCTTGAAAGCCCAGCAACGAGGCCTGATTGTGATCAGCGACCAGCCACACGTCGCCACCGTTGCCACCATCGCCGCCGTCTGGGCCGCCCTTCGCGACGTGGGCTTCGCGGCGAAAGCTGACGCATCCCGCGCCTCCGTCACCGGCTTTGGCATGCAGCTGAGCGCTGTCGACGAAGGAAGACATGCAAACATCCTACGGGTACGCATTTTTCACTCCCGAAGTGACGAACGTGCTCATCACGTTTGATCACTACGTGATTGATGCGGTCTCTTTGCAGTGGGCGCATTCGAACACGCTTGACACCCGCCCAGCTGACCAAGCGCACCCCGAACGGACGTTGCTCGAGAAGGGCGCGATTCTCTGAAGATGTGCCCATTTGGGCGGGTTTTGGGGCTCCGAAGAGATCCGAGCCTGTTGATTTCTCTGCGTCCGACCTTTGGCTGCAAGCCCATGACCAGGTACTTTGGGCGATTACTACCGGAAAAAGAGCCAATTCTTAGACCGATATCCCCGGAATCCCTTATTTTTACGGTAAAAATGTCGGTGGCTGCTGGGAACGCCCAGCTCCGTTTCAATAAGAGTAAGGAGTCGACCGGTGAACAAGGCCGAG
>DASXEU010000073.1:0-4284 GCA_036489935.1 Acidimicrobiales bacterium | reverse complement strand
GTCCAGCCGTCTTCCAGGCAAATGTCGCTCGCTGGTAGTCGAGGAAACCGAGGAGCGTTGTCGCTTCGTCCGCCGCGCTCGGGGGTTCAGCGCGACCGTGGTCATCGAGAGTCGTCATGGGCGGAGTTTAGAGAGCGACGGCGCCAGGGTCACGTGACGACTCGCGATGTGTCTCGTCTCGGCATCGCGCCAAGCCTCCACCGCTACATCCACCGCCAGGTTGACGCGAACCACGTCACCCAGGTGAAGTTGCTCCGCCTCTCTGACAGACGCTTTGATCGGTACCTGATATCCCCCGTCCTTCGGAAAGAGCGACGTTGGCCATGTCGTTGCGCCGATTGTGGCGACGACCGGAATGACGCCCCAACCGTAGGTGACGAGGGCAACTACAGCGTGAAGTTCGTCCTATTCATCAGCCGGGACTGTGACGAAGTGAAAGGGCGGCGGTCCTCGCCAAGACCAGATCTCCCCCTGAAGGTCAGACGCATCGTCGGAGAGTGTCAAGCGTCCGTGACACGCGGTGACGGCATCGCTCGACCCAGCGTCGCTCCGGTGCGGGGAGCCTTCAGCGCGGTTATCGATCCCCGTTCGTCGCGAGGGCCTCAAAGTTCTCGTACAGAGCCGGTTCGCCGTCGCGCTCGCGCGCGTAGCGCGCGTGGGCTCCCACTTTGCTCCAGATCCCGTCGATCCATAGGAGATCGCGCAACAGGTCTCGATCGAGCACGTCGTGCTTCACCAGCGTGCCGAGCGTCTCTCCGAAGTAGAGAACCTTTCGAACATCGGGAGACTCGACCGATCCGTCATCGGCGTCGAAGGAGTCGGAGAATATGACCTCCATCGCATTCTCGAATCCCATTTCGGTACCCCATCGCAGCAACTCAACAATCAAGTTGGCGTCTTCATACGTTGCAACCATGAAAGCTCCTCTCCGCTTGTTGTTACGGACACTGGTCCGCAGAACTCTCGGAAACGTACCAATAAATCGCTCACGTTGTCACTCTGGCGTGACCGCCGTTGCGACCGTCGGTCACGAGTGGCGTCGTCCGTGGCCGTCGCCTCCCCCTCGCAACCACGAGAAACCGGCCCAATTACACCTTTTTCCCAGATGACGAGTCCTATGAAACCCGAAATAGGCACGGTGATGCGTTACCGTTTTTGTAGCGACCGATGCCTCCTGCAAGACATCACATGCAGTATGACTCGGATCATGAATGGTAACCACTGCGACAGACGGAAGACCGTGACCACAAGCAACCCGTTCGATGCCAAGCAGCGCACCCGACTGCTCGAGGAGTTACCTGACCCAACGATGATCCTGGGCGCGGACTTTAACCTCCTGTGGGCGAACCATCAGGCCGGTGAGGTGTTTCAGGTGTGCGTCGCCGAGGCGCTCGGCCTCTCCGTTGTGGGTCGCATCCACCCGGACGATCTCGAGATGGCGTTTCGATCCTTCGAATCGGTCCAGGAGCGCCTCGTTGGTCTCCCCATCGAGATTCGAGCGTTGTGCGGCGAGGAGTGGCGGCTGTTTGAGGTGGTCGGGCGCACGGTCGATTGGTTCAGCAAAGGTTCCGTCCTCTTCACCTTTCGCGATCTCACCGACCGTCGTCGGTTCGAAGTCTCCCGAGACGACAACGCACGGCTTCGATCACTCGTGCACTATTCGAACGCGATTGTGTTTCTTGTGTCATCGTCTGGTTTCGTCGACTCCGTGTCGGGAGCCATTACACGCAATCTTGGTTTCGATCCCGAACTGGTCGAACGCCAACCGCTTCGCGAGATTGTCTTTTCCGAGGATCGGCACACACTCAAGTCGGCGATGGATCAAGCGCAGCTCGGCGTCCATGGCGCGAGCCCGGTGAAGTGTGTAGTGCGGTTCTGCCGACACAAGTCGGACGCGCTCGTTACCTATGAGCTGTCGATCGTGAATCTCCTTGGTGATCCGACCGTGCACGGATTCATCGTCACCGCGCACGACGTGTCTGAGCGGGTAACGGCCGAACACGAACTTCAAGACACCATGCGTGAGCTGCGCGATACGTTCTCGCTGCTCAACGCCACACTGGAGTCGACGGCGGATGGCATCCTGGTGGTGGACGCCAATCGCCACATCACGAGCATCAACCGCCAGTTCCTGCGCATGTGGCACCTCGCCGAGAACGACGTCGCTCCCGGCGATGACCAACTCCTCGTCGCTGCCGTCATGGACCAGGTGAAAGATCCCGACCGCTTTCTCGCGAGAGTGGAGGACCTCTATCGCGAACCGCTCTCCGACAGTGAGGACACGGTCGAGTTCAATGACGGACGAGTCTTTCAGCGAATGTCAAAACCCCAGTACATCGATGGCGACGTCGTGGGACGCGTGTGGAGCTTCATTGACGTCACGAACAAAAAGAAACTCGAATCTGAGCTTGAGCGGATGGCCTTCTACGACGACCTCACGGGACTGGCCAACCGGGCTCTCTTCCTCGACCACCTGAGCCAGGCCATTGCCCGAAACGAACGCAACGGCAAGTTTGTCGCCGTGCTCTTCCTCGATCTCGACAGCTTCAAGACCATCAATGACAGCTTGGGCCACTCCGTTGGCGACGGACTTTTGAAGGCGGTGGGGGCTCAGCTCGTCGGATGCCTTCGGCGCTCGGACACCGCGGCTCGACTCGGGGGCGACGAATTCGCGATCCTTGTCGAAGACGTGGACAATCGCCGGGAGGTTCTGCAGTTGGCGGAGCGTGTCATGGCACGCTTGCGCGAGCCGTTGATCGTCGGTTCGCACCGCGTCTTGACGACCGCCAGCGTTGGCGTGACCTTCGGCGCCGCCGGCAGCACCAGCGAGCAGCTTCTGCGCAACGCGGACCTCGCTATGTACCGAGCGAAAGCCCAGGGAAAGGATCGCTACGAGGAGTTCCAGGATCACATGCACGCAGCGATGCTCGCCCACCTGGAGCTCGAGGCCGATCTTCGACGGACAATTCTGAAAGAACAGCTGACCGTCTTCTACCAACCCATCGTGGACCTCGAAACGAGCGCGTTAATCGGTTTCGAAGCGCTCGTGCGTTGGCGCCACCCAACCCGCGGGCTTCTGCCACCATCAGAATTCATTGCTCGTGCCGAAGAACTCGGCGTTATCTCGGGTATTGACTACTTCGTGCTCGACGAGGCCTGTCGCCAGCTCAAACTCTGGGACGCCCAAGGTCTGCACTCGAGCGATCTACTGATCAACGTCAATGTTTCGGCGAGCGAGATTGCCGACCCTGCGCTCTCTGATCGCGTGCGCTCGGCGCTCGAAGCTCGAGCGTTCGACCCCGCTCACCTGGTCCTCGAAATCACCGAGAGCGCCATCATGACGAACCTGCGTGGCGCCGTCGCCAACCTTCGCGCACTCAAGAGCTTGGGGCTCAGTCTCGCGGTCGACGACTTCGGCACCGGTTACTCGTCGCTCTCCCACCTCAGCACGCTTCCGATTGACATCTTGAAGATCGACCGCTCCTTCATCGAAGCCGGTCCCGGTGACGAGGATCGACCAGACCTGGCACGTGCGATCGTGCAGCTGGCCGAAACATTGCAGCTGCGCACGATCGCAGAAGGCGTCGAGACCCAGCAACAACGCGACTACCTGCTGGAAATCGGATGTCGCTGGGCGCAGGGCTACCACCTCGGGCGACCCTTGGACGCACGAGCTGCCGAAGTCCTCTTGCAGGGGCGCCTCGAAACAAACTGACCGACGAGTCGTTTGCGACTATTTCTGGCGACCCACGTGCCACTTGCCGCACGTTCCGCACTGGTAAGCGCCCATCGCGACGCCGTCGCGTCCTGCTAGTGCGCGAGCACTCATCGCTGCGTCCTCGCGAGTCGCATAGGCCTTTTTGGGCCGACCGCGCGATGTCGTGTGTGCTTGTGGACCTCTACGGAGAGAGGTGCCTGTTCCCCTTCGACGATCGCCGTGCCTGCTCGACCACCACAGAACCACCATCACCAGCACGACCGCGATGACAAGTACGGCGAAGGTAGTCATCTCTAAACAACCAATCCATTGCTCACGGACGACCGCGTTTCGCACTCCTGTGTGACCCAGAGAACAGTCTGGCGCGTCGCGCGAGGCTTGGCGTGAATGGATGATGCTTCCAATGGCGGTGGCGACGCACGGTCGACTCCTCAGCAGCGATAAGGACGAAGGACTCGCGAGTCATCGACCGCGCCGGTTATCTCCGAGTACCAGTCGCTGGAGACGCCATATGAAACGTTGCAGACGGTTGAAACGCGGCGGCCTCGGTGGACGGAACCGATACT
>DASXEU010000078.1:0-5792 GCA_036489935.1 Acidimicrobiales bacterium | reverse complement strand
CCCAGATTTCCGAGTGGTGTTGCCACGAGCACCAGTGCTCCGGCCTGTGTCTCGTCCACGTCAGATTCCTCGTTTGGCTCGCGGGCTGCTCTACCCATTAACATTGTTCCCTATGTCAAAGCGGACCGTGAAGCGCAAACTACGCGCAAAGAAGAAGGCCAACCACGGCAAGAAGCCGAACTGCGGTCGAGGTTAGCGGGCGGCCATCTGGCCGTCCCACCCACAGTCACGCTCAGCGAGTAGTCCGGCAAGTACCGTCGGTCGGTCGCTGACAATGCCGTCTACGCCGAGCTCGAGTAATCGGGCCATCTCCTGGGGATCATTGATCGTCCATACGTGCACGGCGACGCCCGCAGCGTGGGCTGCCGCGACGAAGGACTCCGTCACGACATCGACCTCGCCGTAACGAGGCGGCACTTGGAACGCTGCGACGGGCGGCACGACCGGGGCACCCTCGAGGTGCGAAAAATAGAACGCCGCGGTTTCATTGGTCGCCCCTGACGTCGCGACGCCCGGGGCCAGCGCACGAAAGCGCTGGAGTGCGTCGTCGTGAAATGACGCAATGATGACTGAGCGGGAGATCTCCAGACGACGCAGCTCGTCGACGAGAAGCTCCTCGTACGGCTCGACGAGCGGACTCGTACCCTTGATGTCCAAGTTGAGCAACACGCCAGGAAACGCAAGGGCGACCTCTTCGAGCGTGGCGATCGCGTACCTGCGATCCTTCGGTGCTCGACCGCGCAACAGATACTCCTCGGGCGCGCGACCCGGCACTACGACGTCGCCCTCAATCCACCAGTGCGCGTTATCCATCTCGCTCAATTCGTCGAGCGTTAACGACGCGATTGCGCCGTGGTGATTCGTAGTTCGATCGATGGTCGCGTCATGGCAAACAACGAGCTGACGGTCTTTCGTCGCGCGCACGTCGAGTTCAATAGCGCTCGCGCCCACCTCGAGCGCGTGAGCGATCGCACCAATGGTGGAGGAGGGGCCCTCGAATGATCCACCTTGGTGCGCGAAGGCGATGACGCGTCGCGTCAGCCACTCACTCACTTGGCGGGAAGACCCCTCGGGTAGAGCTTGAGGCGCATTCGGTATTCGAGGTAAAAGGCGAGGCCCGGCACGAAGCCCGCGAAAAACATGATGCCGATATAGATCACGGGCAGATGAAACCTCATGACGAGGTTGAAGCACATGATCATGTAGATCGGATAAAGGATGATGCCGTGACCGATACCCACCACGTCGACGAACACGTGGATGTGGTTCCACGCACTCAGGTCAACCGTGTGTAGGAATAACGTGAGGAACAAAATGATCAGCGTCGTTCCGGTCAGATACGACATCGCTCGATAGCGACGGAATGTTGCTTCCACTTAGTGGCCCCAGAGACGCTTTTTTGGTGTGTTCGAGAGTTGGGCCAAGTGATCGTTGTACGCAGCCAGCTGTGGATCCTCTTCAGCGCGATTCTGCTCGCGCTCTGCCTGTGCGTCAGCGCGCATCTTCTCTTCGTACTCGCGTCGGGCGCGCTCCTTATGTTCGCTCATCTTCTCTGCGTGAAGCATTGAGTACCAACCGACGACACCCAGGACGCCGATGAGGGGCCACTCGATGGAGTAGAGGTAACTCAGCGAGTTTCCTTGGATTGCAGCACCGACCTGCCACCACGCAGCAAAGGCGCAACCGAGTACCCAGAAGATCACCGCAAAATGAAGCCCGATCGCGCGGGGAGAGAAATACTTTCGACGCACGATTACATCCTACCGGCCAATTTCTCGAATTCGATATGCGTTCTAGAATGGACCGGTGCCGACCATGAAGATCATGCCGTTTTCCTGGCATCATCTCAACCACTGGGATCTCGGCGTGCTCCCCTTGATTTTGTTAGTGGGCGCAGGCGCGCTCTACTTCGCGGGCGTGCGACGCGCCCACTCCTGGCCACGCGAGCGCAGCGTCTGTTTTCTCCTCGGCCTGCTCGTCACCTTTATCGCTACTCAGACGTTCATTGGCGCGTACGACATGGAGTACTTCAGCGACCATATGGTCCAGCACCTGTTGTTGATCATGGTCGCGGCTCCCCTCTTCGCGCTGAGCGCTCCACTCGATCTTGCCTACGAGAGCGGCACTGACGCAATCCGTCGCTTCCTCGACAGCAAGTTCATGGAACTGGTGACGCACCCTCTGTTTGCGTTCGCTCTGTATTTCGCGTTTATCCCCTTCACCCACCTCACGGGCTTCATGAATCTGATGATGACACACATGTGGATTCACCACCTCGAGCAAGTCGGGTTCCTCGTCGTTGGCTATCTATTCTTCCGCGTGGCCTTCGGCCTCGAGCGCGGTTACAAGATTCACCCCGGGCTTCGCCTCGTGTACGTGATGGCGGCGGTGCCGGTCGACACCTTTACCGGCCTCGTGCTCTCAATGTCCTCGCGCAACCCATTCTCCAGCTACGCCACGATGGCGCCGATGGGGGCGACGAAGGCGTGGATACTCTCCAACGTCAAGCTCGGCGGCGGGATCATGTGGATCGGCGGCGACGCGCTCATGCTCCTCGCCCTCATCCCGATCGCCATCATGTGGGTGAAATGGGAGACCGTACGCACGAGAGAACTCGACAAGATCTTGGACGCCCAAGGAATCTAACGAGAGCCGCTTGTTTAGAGAAGCCCTGCTTCGATCCCGAGCAGCTCAAGATCTGATTCGGGGCGTGCGCCGAGGTGGGTGATGATCTCACCCGCGCAAATCGAACCGAGCTCGGCCGCTTCGACCGGGTCGGCGCCGAGCGCGAGTCCGTAGAGAAATCCCGCGGCGAACATGTCGCCCGCACCGTTCTGGTCGACGACGTGCTCCACTTCCACTGCGGGCACACTCACAACCCCCGAGACGGTCGCCACGTCAGCACCCTGGGGACCGCGCGTCACGACGGCGAGCACGCCGATCTCCTCCAGCGCCGCAAACGCCTTTTCGAGTTCGTCGTATTGAAACAGTGCGAGGATCTCCGTCTCGTTAGCGAGCAGCACATCGACGTCGGTCGTCACGAGATCGAGGAAGTCTCTGCGGTGACGAGTTACGCAGAACATGTCGGACAGTGAGAGGGCGACCATGGAGTCGTGTTCGTGCGCGAAGTTGACGACTTTTCGAATCGACTCTTTCGCGGGGGGCAGGTCGAAGAGATAACCCTCGACGTAGGTGATCTCGGAACGGGCGATGAGATTGCCCTCGATGTCGTCCACGTTGAGTTGGTTAGAGGCGCCGAGGTAGGTCGCCATCGTGCGCTGGGCGTCGGGAGTGATGAAGACGTGGCATCGTCCGGTCGCACCCTCTCCCGGCTTCGCAATGGCGAGTTCGAGCTCCACCCCAAGCGAACGCAGGTCGTGACGAAAGCGTTCGCCGCACTCGTCGTCGGCCACTTTGCCGATGTATCCGCACGTGCCGCCGAGCGCGGCGATGCCCGCGATGGAGTTCGCGACTGACCCCCCGGACATTTCGATGGTCGAATCCATCGCGCGAGAAAACGTGTCGAGCTGGTCCTCATTGATGAGCGACATCGCCGCCTTCACGAGCCCGAGTTCTTTATAAATCTCGCGGGTGTCTTGGGTGATGATGTCGAGCATGGCGTTGCCGATGCCGGTGACGGCGAGTCGGTTCGGGCCGGGCTTTTGTCGCAGCGCGACGCGGGTGGGCGGGTTTGTCACTTAGCGATAGTAGGAGATTTCGTCGTAATGTAGCCAACTATGAGCCCTTCTCCCAACCCCTATCGTCTCGCTCGAACGGTCGTCCCGTCCGCCTATCGCATCTTTCTCACGCCCAATCTCGAGGCATTTACCTTCACAGGACGCGTTGAAATCGATGTTGAGGTGGTTCAGCCACTGAACGAGCTCACGATGCACGCGCTCGACCTCGAGCTCGGTGCGGCGACTCTGAGCAGTGACGGGACGAGCTATCGATCCCTGGAGCACCATCTTGACGACACCTACGAGACCGCCACCTTCGTCTTCGATCGCGAGATTCCGGCCGGTCGCGCCGTCATCGAGATCGCTTTCGACGGCACCTTGAACGATCAGCTCCACGGTTTTTATCGCTCGACCTACACGGACGATGCGGGCATCGAGCACACCATCGCCACCACGCAGTTTGAGAACACCGACGCGCGACGCGCCTTCCCGTGCTTCGACGAGCCCGACTTCAAGGCCACGTTCCAGGTCAATTTGACGATCCCGAGCGAGCTTGCGGCCTATTCGAATTCCCCCGTTGACTCAGACACCAATCTCGGCAATGGTCAGCGCACGGTGAGCTACCGGCCCACGATGGTGATGTCCACGTATCTCGTCGCCTTCGTCGTGGGTCCGTTCGAAGAGACGCCCGCCCTCGACGTCGACGGCGTGCCACTGCGCGTCGTGTACCCGATCGGCAAGGGCCATCTCACAGACGTCGCGCTCGAAGCGGGCGCCTTCGCGCTGCGCTTCTTCTCCGAGTACTTCAAAATCCCCTATCCCGGCGAGAAGCTCGACATGATCGCCATCCCGGACTTTTCAGCGGGTGCCATGGAGAACCTCGGATGCATCACCTACCGAGAGACCGCTCTCTTGGTCGACCCCGCGACGGCGTCCCAGCCTGAAATTTCACGGGTCGCCGAGGTCGTCCACCACGAGATCGCCCACATGTGGTTCGGCGACCTCGTCACCATGGCGTGGTGGGAAGGGATTTGGCTCAACGAAGCCTTCGCCACCTTTATGCAGCTCATCTGCACGAACGCCTTCCGACCGCAGTGGCGCATCTGGGTCACCCAAAATACGTTCCGCGACCTCGCCATGCAGGTCGACGCGTTGCACTCGACGCGACCAATCGAATACGAAGTTCTGTCGCCGACCGACACGCGCGCGATGTTCGACGTACTCACCTACGAGAAGGGCGGCTCCGTGCTGCGCATGCTCGAGCAGTACCTGGGCGAGACCATCTTCCGTGACGGCATTCGCTTGTACCTGCAAAAGCACAGCTACGCGAACGCGACGACGACCGACCTCTGGGACGCGCTCGAAGAGAACTCGGGTCAGCCGGTACGCACCATGATGGACACGTGGATCCTCCAGGGCGGCTTTCCGCTCGTCACGCTCGACGCAGGGCGCATCAGCCAACGGCCGTTTAGCTACGGTCCCGCGAAGGACAAGAGCGCGATCGGTGACCACTGGCTCGTACCCGTGAAGACTCGCTCGCTCGGCGGAGGCGAACCCACGCGCCACCTGCTCGACGTCGACCCCATCGACATCGAGGACGCATCCCCGGTGATCGTCAATGCCGGCGGCTCTGGTTACTTCCGCTCGCGCTATGGCACGAGCGAGCTCGCGGCCCTTGCGCCGCGTGTGAGTGAGCTCGAGGAGCTCGAGCGCTCCACGCTGCTCTCCGACTATGCGGCGGCGCTGTTTGCCAACGCCATCACGTGGGACGAGTTTCTCGCGATCGCGCGCGGGCTCGGGGATCAGGACGAGCCCAACCCGTGGGAGTCCGTCGCCGCGAGCTTCGACGTTGTCAACCGGGCACTCGACGATGACCAGCGCGAAACGCTGCGACGTCAGTTGCGAGAACTGTTTGGCCCCCAGCTCGAGCGACTCGGTTGGGATCCGCGGCCCACAGATGGCGAGCTCGCGCCACAGCTGCGCTCGCTCGTGATTGGGACGCTGGGGACGATCGGTCACGACGAGGACGTCCGCAAAGAAGCAGTGCGCCGCTTTGAAGCAAATGAGATGGACGGCGATATCGCGCTCTCGATTCTTCGCGTGGTCGCGAGTCAG
>DASXEU010000132.1:0-4844 GCA_036489935.1 Acidimicrobiales bacterium | reverse complement strand
GCGTTCCGGTCATTGACTCAATGTCCTTGATGATGGCGTAGCCGTGCTTAGGCCCACCAGTGAGACTTGTCAGCACAAGGATCGTCGGATCTTGCGTCCTGCCCAATCGCTTAGATGGCATTCATGTCACCGACCCCCACTCGCCAATAGCGACGATACTACGTAATTCGTAATATTGCTCTCACCAAAGAGCTTCTCTTCGTCGATGAGTCCCACGGCCGCCTCCAACGGATCTTCGGCAGCGATGCTTACTTTCGATCTCGGTCATCTACCTTTATCGAGCGTCACTCGACCTAGACAGATCTTCTGAGATATTGAATTTGTTCCGAATCGACCCGAGCGGCTTGCACCGCTAACGCTGAAGGTCACTATGTTGCTGCCATGAGCGACTTGGCCGACGCGATCGACACATTTGTGCGCGTGCGCGGCGCCCGAGAGCACAACTTGAAAGACGTGGACGTGGACATCCCGCGGGGGGTGATGGTTGCGTTTACCGGCATCTCCGGCTCCGGCAAGTCCTCGCTCGCCTTCGGAACTCTGTACGCGGAGGCCCAGCGCAGATACTTTGAGTCGGTTGCGCCGTATGCTCGTCGCCTGCTGCAGCAAGTGGGTGTGCCGCACGTGCAAGAAATCACGGGATTACCGCCAGCGGTGGCTCTGCAGCAGCGACGAGGGCAGGCAACGTCCCGCTCGAGCGTCGGCACCATCACCACATTGTCGAACTTGCTACGCATGCTCTACTCGCGCGCAGGAACGTATCCCGCGGGTGCGCCGCGCCTTGAGGCAGAGGACTTCTCAGCGAATACCGTCGCGGGCGCCTGTCCGCGATGTCACGGCCTCGGTGAAGTGTTTGACGTCAACGAAGACTTGCTCGTGCCGGATGCAACCTTGAGCATTCGAGACGGGGCGATCGCGGCGTGGCCCGGGGGCTGGCAAGGCTCCAACTTGCGCAGTGTCGCGAGCGGTTTGGGAATCGACATCGACAGACCGTGGCGCAAACTGACGAAGAAGGAGCGCGACTGGCTGTTGTTTACGGACGAGCAGCCGTCCGTCTTAGTAGAGCCAGAGTCCGGTCGTACCGATTATGGGTACAACGGGAAGTTCTGGAGTGCGCGCCAACACGTTATGCACGTCTTGACCGATTCAAAAAGTCAGCAGATGAGAGACCGAGCGATGCAGTTTGTTCGTAGCGTGACCTGTCCCGACTGCGGCGGCGCGGGTCTACGGCGCGAAGCACTCTCCGTCACGTTTAACGGTTGCACCATTGCCGAGATCAACACACAGCCGATCGAGCGCGCCATCGAGCTCCTCCAGCCGACGGCAGAACTCTTGGACGCCGGCGCCGCAACGCCGAACTCGCTGTCCGGCGAGATGACTGAGGTTGCCGTGCGCATCTCGGCGGACATAGTGGCCCGCCTCAAGGTGCTCGTTGATCTGGGGCTCGGGTACCTCAGCCTCGGTCGTCGCTCGACAACACTCTCTCCCGGGGAAGCTCAGCGTCTGCGCATAGCAACCCAACTGCGTTCGGGATTGTTCGGAGTCGTCTACGTGCTCGACGAGCCATCTGCGGGGCTTCATCCCGCAGACGCGGAGCCATTGATGAACGTGCTGCAACGCCTCAAGGCATCAGGGAACTCGCTGTTCGTAGTCGAGCACGACATGGACGTCGTCCGTCGAGCCGACTGGGTAGTCGACATCGGTCCCGGCGCAGGCGAGGCGGGAGGACGTGTCCTATACTCCGGGCCCGTCGCGGGACTGAAGGATGTCGAGGAGTCACCCACGAGCCGTCATCTCTTCGGCCGCGCTCCGGTGGCGTACCGCCCGCCTCGCTCCCCCGAAGGCTGGATCCGTCTTCGCGGCGTGTCACGCCACAATCTGCATAATGTCTCGGTCGATGTACCTCTGTGCGTCTTGACGGCAGTGACTGGCGTATCTGGTTCGGGGAAGTCGACCCTCGTCACGCAAGTGCTCGCGGAGCTAGTGCGCCGACACCTCGGGCTAGCTGTGGAAGAGGGCGACGAAGAATTGGCGCTCGAAGTGACCGATGCGTCAGGACTCGAGTCGTTCGATCGGCTCGTCAGCGTCGACCAGCGGCCCATTGGTCGCACGCCGAGGTCCAATCTGGCTACCTACACGGGACTGTTCGACACGGTTCGCAAGCTGTTCGCGTCGAGCGACGAAGCTCGAGCTCGTGGGTATACGCCGGGGCGATTCTCTTTCAACGTCGCGGAGGGTCGTTGCGAAACGTGCTTGGGCGAAGGCTTCGTTGCGGTCGAACTGCTGTTTCTGCCGGGAACCTATGCCCCTTGTCCTACATGTCATGGCTCGAGGTATAACCCCGAAACCCTTTCGATTACCTACCGGGGCAAGAACATTGCCGAAGTCCTGGCGATGACCGTCGACGAGGCCGCACTCTTTTTTCGCGACGTTCCGGCGATATCGCGGAGCCTCGATGCGCTTCAACAAGTCGGGCTCGGTTACCTCAGCCTCGGTCAGCCGGCCACAGAGTTGAGTGGCGGCGAAGCGCAGCGCATCAAACTGGCGAGCGAATTTCAACGCGCCCAGCGTGGCCACGCTCTTTACCTCCTCGATGAACCGACGTCCGGACTTCACCCCGAGGACGTCTCGCGACTTCTAGATCAGCTCCACCGTTTAGTGGACGCGGGCAACTCGGTTGTCCTCGTGGAACATGATCTCGACGCAATCGCGACGGCCGACTGGATCATTGACCTAGGACCACGTGGAGGCGATGCGGGTGGCAAAGTGGTGGTATGTGGACCACCCGCCGTGGTCGCAAAGAACAAGGCCAGCGCCACCGCCCCTTATCTCGCCCGCCGACTCAAGTCCGCGCTGACGCATTCAGCTTGATTGGGCATTGTCGACGATGGCACGTTGCGCATTCCCAAAAGGAGCGGTCGTGATTGTAAGTAAGCCTTGGTGCAACCACGCCAGGTATGCGGCTCTTGACATGGGTGCGGTGACTACCCACGTGGGGCTGGTTCCCACATCATCACAGAGTTCTCTCATCAACGAATAGGGAATCGCAAAGCTGTAAAAGTCATCGGTCGGGCCCTTTGGAACAACCCCGGCCTTACCTGAGTCGTTGAGAGCCATCTCGAACCACTTGCCGCGGATTTCGTCGAATACGCCGGCGGCTGTTCCGTATCTTCCGACACCTTCGCCGACCGCCCATCCGTCCTCGCAGGCGACGCGCCGAATCGTCACGTCGTGTGCTCCATCGGCTCGGACGACTCCCGTGATGATCGTCGAGTTGCAGGGAGGTGACGGACCGGGAGGCGCAGTAGGAACGAATCGTGTTCCATCGAAGCGAAGCCAGGCGTAGGTCTCCGGTCCGCCCGCACAACTGAATTCGCACGTATCCGTTTCCCCGATCACGTAGTTACCGTGAATCCCAAGTGCGTCGATACCCGTCGTCGGTTTCGATCCGTAGTCGAAACTCAGCGCATGCCATCTGCCACCGACGTTGGACAGTAGCGAAAACCAGCGCGTGTCGGCGCCCGACGTATTCACAACAAAATCGGGATCCGCTCCTCCCGTCAGTGATGCAAGTCGTAGCTCGTTGAGCGAGTCCTTCCCGCCATCGAAAAAGTATCCGACCTTTCCCAACGTGACGTTTCCGACGAGTGACCATCGCGAGTCAACTAGTTGGAATATCTTCACGACGAGCGTGGTAGATCGGTTGGGCTGTCTTGCTATCAAGAGCCACTGGCCACGTGCATATTTCAGAATTGGCGTGACGTGATACGTCGTACCGAATCGCTGGAAGATCGCTGCGCGCGACGAATACGAAGACGGCGCGCCCGAAGACCTGTCGTGACCGACCAAGGCTCCAGATAGAAGCACAATGACAACGACGCCGGCGATAAGTAACCGTCTCACGAATGAATCTTCACATAGCGGTCGGAGAATAGTCGGCAACTTTGGTTAGCAAGAGTTACGCGTTTGAAACCAGACCTCTGGATTCGGGCTCCGAGCGACGCGTGCGCGATGTGGCCGCCATATGGCAAGGTGGCGATATGAGCACCGAGGAGAACTTTCACGCTTTGGTTTCGGACTTGGACTATCCAATGTTTATCGTCGTGGCTGCCACCCATACAGAACGCGCAGGTTGCCTGGTGGGATTCGTGACGCAAGCGAGCATCGACCCGCCACGGCTCGTGATCATGCTGTCCAAGCTAAATCGGACCTGCCACGTCGCCCAAGCGACCGACACGTTAATAGTGCATTTCCTCAACGAACATAACCACCAACTGGCGACGCTCTTCGGCCAAGCGAGCGGCGACGACATCAACAAGTTCGCAGATTGTGAATGGAACGAAGGACCCGACGGGACGCCGATCCTCACCGGTACTCGGGGCTGGGTCGAGGGGCGAACACTGGACCGATTCGACGCCGGAGACCATATCGGACACCTCGTCGAAGTCCAGGAAGCTCAGATTGACGCGCTCGGTGCACCACTGGGTTACCAAACAGTGCGTGGAATGGAAGCGGGCCATCCGGCGTAAGACCCGTGCAGTCGAAGCGGGACTTGGTCACGCCTCCTGCAATCCAGACTGGAGTGTTGCATGCCTCGCGGTCCGTGTAAATCCGAACATCCCTGGTATGCCGCAGCCTCAGACCATGCTCGGCCAATGCCCGGCGATGAGTGCGGCGTACGCTCTGAGGTATGGCGACAGCGCGAGTGGGTTCAACGGCGCTGGACTGCTCTGACCCTTCCGTCCTCGCAGACTTCTGGGCCGCGCTCCTCGGCGGCGAAGTCGTACATCGCAACGACGAGTTCCACGCTGTCAAGGCGGACGGGGGCTGGCTGGTCGCTGTCAAGG
>DASXEU010000122.1:0-2856 GCA_036489935.1 Acidimicrobiales bacterium | reverse complement strand
CAGATCTCCGACGTCCGCTCCGAGATTGAGGCCTACCTCGTCGCGATCGAGAACCTGCACGGTGCAGGGAACGCCCGTTCGGTGCACACGGCAATTCGGCTCTTTCGCCGCACGAAGTGCACCTGGCGGCATCGGCTCCACGAGCAGGTCGTTGCGAAGGAGGACGTCTCGCGCCGTCTCACCGTTGGCTACCTCAGCGGCGCTCGCATCATTCACCACGGCTACGCAGCGGACATCTTCGATGGCCGAAACAAGGCGGAGCGAAACCTTCTCCTCGCAGAAGCCGCGCTTGACGATACGGATCTTGATCCCGCGTACGCGCTCATGAACTACGGCAGGGCGCTGGAGTCGAGTGGGCGAAGCGATGACGCCGTCGATGCGTTGAGCAAGGCCGTCTCGATGGAGGCAGATCCGACGACGAAGCGCCTCGCGATGAAAAATTTGGTCTTTATTCTCGGTCGGCTCGGTCGATTTGACGAGGCACTCGAGCACATCGAGGACTTGCGGCGAATGTCGAACAGCCAGATCGGCGCCGACGTGGCCGAGGGAACCTTGCGCATCTCGATGGGTGATGCAGAAGCCGGCCTCGCGCTGCTCGCTCGCGTGCCACCGAGGGGCCGCGACGACGACGGCATGGAGTACGCGGCGCACATGATGTCGGCCATTCGCGCCGAAGCACTGGCGTCCCTCGATCGATTCGGCGACGCGGCCGACGTTGTACTTGACGCCGTGCGCCAAGAGGGCGTCCTCGAAGCGGATCTCGGTGAGCTCGTGACGTGGCTCGCGAAGGCTCACCGCTCGGCCTCGGAGATCGCGGCGGCACTCAGTATCGAGGACTTGATTCCTGTTCTCGGCCGTCTGCTTCGTCAATCCCCGCCCGTCGCGGACGAGATTTTGGAAGGCGTATGGATCAGATTCCCCGATCGACTTGAACCGCTCGCCGCGGCGAGCAAAATCGCGCCCCGACTGCCTGTCGCACGAGCATTGCAGTGGTCCTCACGGCTGCGTGGGCGCGGGCTCTCAAGCGCGTGTCCACTGGTTGTCATCGCGAATGACGAGTCCCGCGACCCACGCCTTCGACTGCTCGCGGCGGCGGCAGCGTTCGGCAGCTTCGGCGACCGACGAGTGGTGAACTCTGTCCACGACGCGCGTTCACTGCTGGACGCGAGCGCGCTCGAAGCCTCGACCCAGGAGATTGGCCGTTTGGCACCGGGGCTGCTCGACGCGCCAGCCCCGGAGGTAGTGGAGGTCATCGACGAGATCCCCGCCGAAGCGGCGGCGTCGGCGACACCTCCGCTCGAGCGAGGTCGTCGGCTCACTCGCGACTCGACGACGAAAGCGGTCGCTTCGATCACCGCCCGCGGCGGGGTCAACATCGTCGGGCCGTTCGAAGCCGTCGGCGCGTACGGACTAGTCGCACGACGTCTTGCCACGTCGCTCGCTCGTGGGGGTGGCGCGATCTCAACGACCTCGTATCACGCCGGTGGGCGTGTGGGAGCGGTGCCGTGGACGCACTACGGCGACGGAGACCATCCGTTCGAAACAACGCTGCTGGTCATCGCTCCCGATGATCTTGCGGACTTTGTCATGGATCACGGTGTCGACGCCTTCGAGGGCCGCTACATGGTGGGGGTGTGGCTGTGGGACTACGAAGAACCGAGTGAGACCATGGCGAACGCCGCCAAGATGGTCCACGAAATCTGGGTCCCATCAACCATCGCGGCGAACGCGGTGGCGAAAGTGACTGATCGCCCGGTCGTTCGCGTGCCGATCCCTCCCTCGATGCCCGCACGCGCCAAAACATCGCGAGTGGCGGACTTCGTATTTGACGAGCGAGCGACGTTTCTCGCCAGTGTTGACTACGAGACCGGCTTTGAGCGCCAGAATCCTCTCGGCGTACTCGAGGCTTTTCGCCGAGCATTCCAGCCCGGCGAAGGACCGCGTCTGGTCATCGGCGCGTCGAACGCGGATCGTTATCCAATCGAGCACAACCGTCTCATGGACGCGTGCTCCGATCGCGACGTCAGTGTTTTGAACGACGATCACGTGGCATCGGGATGGCTGTTCGAACGGGCGAGTGACGTCGTTTCATACGTCTCCCTGCACCGAAGTGAGGGCACCGGTCTGTTGTTGACGCGCGCGATGCTCCTCGGAGTTGCGACGATTGTGTCACATCACTCATTTGGTGACGAGTACTTCGGAGATCGTGACAGCTTCCAGATCCCCTGTTCGCTCGTCTCGGTGCCCAAAGGCGAGATGTGGGGCGTGCCGATGCTCCAATGGGCGGAGCCAAATCTCGATGCCGCCGCGTCCGCGATGCGCCTGGTCCTCGAAGAGCCCAAAGTGGCGGCCGTGCGCGCTCGTCGGGCGAAGGATCGAGCTCGCCGACAGTTCTCGTCTGCTCGTTCGGCCAAGATCATGATCGACCGCCTGAGCGCCATCGAAGCGACTCGCCACCGCGTCGTCGACGGTCCTTCGCTCGTCACCGCGAAAAGTAGCTGACCCACTCAACTCTTCGTCGTGACGTTCCGTAGTTGAAAGCGGAGCAGGGAAGCTCCAGCTTCTTTCGAGAAGAAATCGTCATCAGGAGGACAACGCAATGTCAGGATTATTGATTAACTACAACGCCGCGGCTGTGGAATCATCCAACAACCTCGACGCGACCAACAGTGCACTGACCCAGGCGGTCAGCGAGCTCTCGTCTGGTCTGCAGATTCAATCGGCCGCCGACAACCCTTCGGGCTACGTCATCGGCCAGTACCTGCAAGAAGAGGCCAATGGGTACACCCAAGCGATCAACAACACCCAAGACGCGGTCTCGGTGTTGCAGACGGCTCAGGGTGCGCTCGGTCAAGA
>DASXEU010000114.1:0-12336 GCA_036489935.1 Acidimicrobiales bacterium | reverse complement strand
GGAGTTTCGTCCCTTCAGGACATCAACGTTCGCTTGCAGGTACAGCCGTGGCGTGCCGGTGTCCAACCAGTACGCGTGGTCGGCCATGGCGAAGAGGGTGCCCGCCGCCGCAAGTGCGGGAAAGGTCTCTCGTTCAATGCTTACGCGACCCTCGCGAGCGATGCGATCGAGCGCTCGGGGCTCGAGCACGTAAGTACCCGCGTTGATCAGGTTTGTCGGGGCCTCGTTGACTGGCGGCTTTTCGACAAAGGTGATGACGCGTCCGTTTTCTTCGGTGGGCACGACGCCAAAGTGCGAGGGATCGTCAACGGGGTGCAGTGCAATGGTGACTTCCGCCTCGCGTTCGCGGTGGAACTGAAGGAGTTTGGTCACGTTGAGGTCCGTGAGGACGTCACCGTTCACGGCGAGAAAGGTTTCATCGACATCGGCGAAGCTCGCTGCGTAGCGAATGGCTCCTGCGGTGTCGAGCGGTTCTGGCTCGACGGCGTAGGTCACCCGAACTCCTGAGATCAAGCTCGAGGGATACGCCTCGGTGAATCGGTCGGGCAGGTAACCGAGGGAAAGCACCGCGTCTGTCACGCCATGGCGACCGAGCGCCTCGAGCACGCACTCGATCATCGGCACGCCCACGAGCGGCAACATCTGCTTAGGCGTTTCGTAGGTGAGTGGCCGAAGCCTCGTCCCCATGCCCCCGACAAGGATGACGGCTTGCATCAGCCCTTGGTCGTGGTGGTTGTACCCGAGGTCGTCGTGGTCGTCGTCGGACCGGCCGTCGTGGTCGTCGTCGGTGCCGTCGTGGTCGTTGTCGAACTCGTAGTCGCTTGCAAGACCATCTGGTCTTCCGTTGCCGACGTCGGTGCAGTCGGCGTGACGCCGGTCGGTTCGAAGGCCATCGTGAAGCGCAGATCCTTAACGAACTTGATCTTTGCCGGATTCGTTGTCAGCGTCGGAGTCGTTTGGCCGAGCGTGGTCCAGTACGCGTAGACGACCTTGCCCGTCTTGCCCGAGTACTTCGTCTTCGCTCCGCACACGTCGCCATTCTTAAACGTCACTGCGGCGGTAGTTTTCGACTTGGGCACTGCGAGCTCACTGGACGTCGCGACAAGTCCCGGGTACTCCGTCGCGAAGGTTTTCACTGTCGCGTTTTTGCCAGCGTCGGCGGCAGAGAGGGGTGAGACTCGAATGACGTTGTCGCTCCCGACAATGAATCCAGCCTTGTCGCTCGTGTCTGCCGTTAGGTAGGGCAGCGTGACGCCGCAGTCTTGAATGGAGAGGCCAGCGAACTCCGTGGTGCCAATCGCTGGCTCGACCACCACTTTCTTGACAGGGTGTTGGTACTCGTAGCGCGAGAAGACGACGAGCGCGAGTCCCAGTACGACGATGAGCACCACCACCGCGTAGAAGCTGCTGGGACGAGTTTTGTTGTACGTTTTGCCGCCGCCAGCGGAGCCGACGCGACTAACCCATTTACCGGAGGTGCTTTTAGCCACCCTACAACGCTACTAAAGAATCGAACGGGCCCACGCTGTGTAGGGGCGAAGGGACTCGAACCCTCACTGGAGGCGGTTTAAGCGCCCTGCCTCTGCCAATTGGGCTACGCCCCCAACGCAGCGTCGTCGCGTCGTAACGATAATGCAATTTTTGAAAACGACCGAAACAACCAGTTTCCTCAGATTGGCTCAGTAGGCTTGAAATCATGTTGCGCGTGCGTCGTCGGGGCACGATTCGAAGTTTTGCTCTTGTCCTTTTGGCCACGTTGAGCGCCTCGTGGCTCATACTGCCCGCGGTGGCGGGCGCCGGATCAATTGCCGAAAGCCAAAAGGCCATCGCAGACCTCTCGGCTGCCCTAAACCGTCAAGAACAGCGCAGCGAGATCTCGGCCAACGATTACGACGCCGACGAGGCCAATCTCGCCGCCATCAACGCCAATATCGTGGATTTGAAGACCAAGGAAGTAGAGAAGCGAGCCCAGGTCAAGGTCACCACCGCAAAACTGGTGACCGACGTGGTGCGCGCATTCGTCCTTGGGGCTTCGAGCGCCCAAATCACCTCGCTCTTCAATCAGAACGTGACGCGAAGTGATGCGCGTACGGTGTATCAGAACGACGCGATTGGCAATCTCAATCTGCTGAAGGCGCAGCTGCAACGAGAAAAACACTCATTGGATCTGACCGTCGCGAAAGTGGCAAACCAGCGCGCTAAAGCAGAGACCGCTTCGTACAACATGAAGGCACTGCTCGAGTCCAACGTCGAGCTGCAGAACCAGACGCAAGCCACGCTCGCGACCGTCAAAGGCAAGCTCAAGTCCGAGATCATCAACTACGAGATTCAAGTAGGCGCCAGCGCGGCCCGATCGCGCGACACCGCCGCCGAAGATAAGGCCATCACTGCGGCGACGGCCGTGGGCGGACAGAGCGCTGCGAACCTGGTGATCCAGGCAGAACAAGCTGCGACCCCCACCACGGGATCGGTGTCAATCGCCGAAGTCGGGAGTTCGGCGCAAGGACTCGCCGCAGTGAAATACGCAGAAGAAGAGGTCGGCGTCCCGTACGTCTGGGGTGGCGAGACGCCCGGTGTCGGCTTTGACTGCTCGGGCCTCGTGCAGTGGGCCTGGGGCCGAGCCGGCATCTCGATTCCTCGCACCACTGAGACGCAGTGGCCGTCGATGCTGCACGTCGCCCTCACCGACCTCCAGCCCGGTGACCTGCTCTTTTACTTCAACCTGGACGGCGACAACGAGGTCGATCACGTCGTCATGTACGTGGGTTCTGGCCCCTGGGGCGTCGACACCACCATCGCTGCCCCCTATACGGGTGCCGACGTCTCGCTCGCCCCCCTCTTTACTGCCGGTCTCATCGGCGCCGCTCGACCCTAAGTCCGTAGTGATCGAACTTTCCATCGTTATCCCGGCGTTCAACGAGTCCGAACGACTTGCGAGCGGCTACGCGCGACTGGCGCCGCTTCTCCAATCGCTCGATCCCGCAACGATCGAAATCATCATCGTCGACGACGGCTCCACCGACGCCACGATGCAGCGCGCCCACGCGGTCTACGGGCATCTCGAACACACGCGCTATGTGCAACAGCCCGCGAACCTCGGGAAGGGTGCAGCGATGCGCCTCGGGCTCTCTCTGGCGAACGGTGCCAACGTCATCACGGCCGACGCCGACATGGCGATTGATCCAGCGCAGTTCCCGTTGTTCATGGTCGCCCTGCGCGATCACGACTTCGTGCCCGGATCACGAGCAATCGCGGGACGAATCAACTACGACTCCAAGTTGCGCACCCTCAGCGGCGCGGTGTTTCACGCGGTGGTACGTCACTACGCCCGTACGCGGGTGCGTGACACCCAGTGCGGGTGCAAGGGGCTTCGACTTGGTGCCGCACGGCTTATGGCGCAGCTCGCAATGATTGACGGCTTTGCGTTTGATGTTGAGCTGTTCTACCTCGCCGACCAACTCGGTGTGAGCATGATGCCGCTCCTTGTCACGTGGCAAGACGTCAAGGGCTCGTCCGTGCACCCGGGCAAAGTGGCACGAAAGATGATCCACGACATTCGTGACATTGCAAAGACTCGATATGAGAACCTCGCCGTCGAGCTGGCGCCCGACGTCGCGATCGCAACGATCGCCCCGCACGCTCGCGACGCGCGACTCACCGGTCTCGTCCTTGCGCGCGGAGAACACGACGCGCTGCTCGTCGTTGGACGTGATGGCGGGCTCGGCGGCGTGAGCATCGCCGCTGCACTGGGTGGCTCGCTTCGTCCGACGACACTCGTCGAGCTGCGCGGGCGCTCGTACGAAGCGGTCTAGTCGTGCTGTGGCAAGAGCCAGTTGGTGACGAGCTCGGGCGCGCGATCGCTCCACTCTTCGGCGGTGATCGCGTAGCGCGCGTGGTCCTCCCACGCACCGTCAATCTCTAAATATCGCTCGGAGATGCCTTCGAACCGTAGACCGAGCTTCTCGACCACGCGACGCGATGCTGCGTTGCGCGGAATGATGTTGATCTCAACTCGGTGCAACCGCAGCGACTCGAAGGCGTATTGCAGCATGGTGACGACCGCTTCGGGCATGAGCCCCTGTCCCGCCACCGCCTGGTCGATCCAGTAGCCGATGTAGGCCGACTGCAGAGGACCACGCTGGATTGACGACAGCGTGATCTCTCCGACGAATCGACCATCGACGAAGATGCCAAAGCCGAATCCGGTGCCAATCTGGCGCTCACGTTCCCTGATCGCGCAGCGGCTCACAAAACTGCGGTGATCCTCGGGAAGGTGCGCGGCGTGCGCCGAACGGGGCTCCCATTTGAGCAGCCACTCGTGACAGCGCGTGCGCACCTCGTACCAGGCTTCGTAGTCTTGATCGGTCATCGTGCGCAGCACGACACGCCGTCCGTGCAGAGTTATAGGCGAATAGACCGCACTTCGAGTCGTTACCATGGGCGTGGCCTCACCCTCCTATCGTTACAGGTCACGGTAATGGGCGCAATCAGAGCCGGAGCGACGCAACGATTCCGTCCAGAATGTCACTCTCTGAACTGATCAGCCAGTCCACGCCAAAGCATTCCATCACGGCGTCAAGCACGTACAGCCCCGCCACCAGCACGTCTTCGCGCCCGGCGACCATCCCCGGATGGCCGAGACGCTGCTCTGGCGTTTCGCCAGCGAGAACCTCGCGCCAATGTTGGACCGTCGCCCGTGAGAGCACCCGATGATGGACCACGTCACGGTCGTAGATCGTGAGTCCGGCGTCCAGTTGAGCGAGTGTTGCCACCGTGCCCGCGAGTCCAACGAGGCGAACCCCGCCCACGACGCGCGAGAGCTCGGGTTCCGCGGTGAACGCCGCGTCGAGCTGGGCGTCGATCATTTCTCGAGTGGCGGCGTCACTCGCGGCGGTGACAATGCCGCGTCCGAGGGCTCGTTCGGTTACGCGAACGCATCCCAACTGCATGGAGTAGCTGACGAGACGCCCCTCAAGCGTGACGGCGAGCTCCGTCGATCCGCCGCCGATGTCCACGATCATGGTCGGCACATCAATCTCTTTCAGGTCTCCAAGTGCACCCTCGTAGGAGAAGGCGGCCTCCTCTTGTCCCTCAAGAATTCTCGCCGGGCAGCCGCAGATCTCTCCAGCGGTCGATAGAAATGCAGCGCCGTTTGACGCGTCGCGCACCGCCGAGGTGGCGACGAGCAGCCCGTTTGACACTCCGGCAGCGTCGCAGTCGCGACGATATGAGCGAAGTACCTCGAACGTTCGCTCCATCGCCTCTGCCAGCAACGCACCGGAAGCATCGACGCCTTCGCTCAAGCGCGTGATATTCATTTCACGCCTCAATGCGTGACCGTCAGCGTCGGCGATCAAGAGGCGCGTCGAATTGCTGCCGCAGTCAAACGCGGCGAGCGCGTCAGGCACGAACATCTTCGATCACGTACGTACCGCACTCGATCGCGCCCGCGACGAGTTCGCCAACGGGATCATGGAAGCCCGCGAGATGATTTGCGAGGTGCGCGTGCAGGCACTTCACGCCGACGCGCGTGCCACCTACACCACCGCTTGCTTGTGCGAGTTCGACTCGCATGGTCGCAGCGTTTCGTCGCTGCGCATAGTCGTCGTGCGTGCGTTGTAAATCCTGCGAGTCCACGAGTTCTTCGAATCGGTGCACGCCGCCCTCGCTTTCGAGCCGACTCACGGCGTCGTGCAGATCCGGGTCGACGAGCCAGTAGAGCGTGGGCATTGGGGTGCCGTCGCGGAGGTGCGGCTCGTTTTCTATGACGACGGGGCGGCCGTCGTGACCACGAACAATGACCGCGAAGCGCCCCGCGGGGGGTCGACCGAGGAGCGATTCAACAACGAGTTGATCGTCGAGTGACGAGTCGTGAAACGTCAACGCCAAAACTCGAGCGTGCGCACGAGGCGCGACACGAATCCCGCCCGGTGGCCCGACTTTGGCGCGGATTTGGAGACCGTAAGCGGCGCAGCGGCCGTGGGAGAGACGAGCGGCTGGAACCCGGGATCGGACGAACTCGCTTCGCCCGCCGAGTTCTCCGGCAGCACCTGAATCAAGCCTTGACCCGGTGCCACCAGTTGGTATTGTTCGCGCGCCAGCTCGATAGCGGCCGCCTTCGAGTCAATTGACTTCGACTCTCGCTGGAGCGATTGCTCCTGGTGCTGCAGTGCCGTGATCTGAGAAGCCGTCGTATCGATCTGCGCTTGCTGATGCCAGAGCGCGGTCGCGGGGAACCAGCCAGCCACGATGACCACGGCCGTCACTATGGCGAGCGGAACCATCCATCGGTTGCGCTCGTGAGTACTAACGCTGTGAGTTGCTGACACCTAACGCTCCCGACAGTGACCTCGCACCCAAAAACCGCGCTTGGTCACCGAGCTGTTCTTCAATTCTCAACAACTGATTGTACTTCGCCACTCGGTCCGTACGCGCCGGGGCGCCAATCTTTATTTGGCCGGCGTTCGTCGCGACTGCGACATCAGCGATCGTGACATCTTCGGTCTCACCCGAACGGTGGGAGATAACAGCGCTGTAACCGTTGAGGTTCGCGAGGCGCACGGCGTCAAGCGTTTCAGTAAGGGTGCCAATCTGATTGAGCTTTACGAGCAGCGAGTTCGCAACCTTGCGATCGATCCCCTTTTGCAGCAAGACGGTATTGGTGACGAAGATGTCATCGCCCACGAGCTGGATCTTCTCACCGAGCCGGCTTGTGAGCGTCGCCCAACCGTCCCAGTCTTCTTCCGCCATACCGTCTTCGAGCGACACGATCGGGTACCGGCTGCACAGGTCCACCCAGTAGTCGACGAGTTCGTCGCTGCTGAACACGCGACCTTCACCGTCGAGATGGTAGGCGCCGTCGCGATAGAACTCACTCGCGGCAGGGTCCATGGCGATGGCGATGTCGACCCCGGGCGTACGCCCCGTCGATTCGATCGCTTCGACGAGCACCTTCACCGCGGACTCGTTGTCGGGGAGGTCCGGCGCGAATCCGCCTTCATCGCCGACCGCCGTGTTGAGGCCTCGCTCATCGAGAAGTCGCTTGAGAACGTGGTAGGTCTCGACCCCCCAGCGCATCGCCTCGCTGAATGACGCTGCCCCAATCGGCATGACCATGAACTCTTGGAAATCGATCGTGTTCTTCGCGTGCGCGCCACCGTTCACGACATTCATCATTGGTACCGGCAGGACATGAGCATTCACGCCGCCTAGGTACTGGTACAGCGGCAGGTCGCTCTCGATTGCGGCAGCCTTCGCGTTCGCGAGCGACACGGCGAGCATGGCGTTGGCCCCGAGGCGTCCTTTGTTATCGGTGCCGTCGAGGTCAATCATGGCGAAGTCGATCGCGCGCTGATCTTCGGCCTCGTACCCTTCGAGAGCATCGGAGATCTCGCCATTGACGTGACCAACCGCCGTCAACACGCCCTTGCCGCCGTAGGCAGCGTCGCCGTCGCGAAGTTCGACGGCCTCGTGAATGCCGGTCGACGCGCCCGAGGGTGACGCCGCGCGTCCGATGGCGCCGGACTCCAGGTGCACCTCCGCTTCGACCGTCGGGTTGCCCCTCGAATCAAAGATTTGGCGGCCTAGGACGACTTCAATCGCGCTCATATGCGTCTCCTCAGTTTCGAGTCAACGTTAGTCCGCCGATATTGTCGCTACGCTCGCTCTTCGACCTCACGGATCTCATCGCGCAGTGTCGTTGCACGTTCGCGCAGCACTCCCTCGAGATCGACGCCGGCGAAGCGTGCCGCCGTGACGAGCGCACTCAGCGCATCTCCCCACGCGCTCGCCACGTTCGAACTCGAGACCGCGTCGCTGACCGCTGCATCGTCAAGTGCGAGTGCGGCGATCGCTGCGAGTGCGCGCTCGCGCGCCACTTCGCCCGAATCGAGCTCCACGTCAACGAGCGCAGCTTTGCGGAGCAGCTTGGTATAGAGCGTGAGCGATGGGAGCTGCCACGCGATGCCGTCGGTCACGCTCTCTCGACCTTTCTCGACGCGCTTCAAATCTTCCCAACGCGACGCGACGTCGTCCGCGCCACTGACGGTCACGTCGCCGAACACGTGCGGGTGGCGCCCAATGAGCTTGTCGCGAACGCCATCGGCAATGGATGCGAAGTTGAAGTTCCCTTCTTCGTCGCCGAGTTCGGCATGAAAGACAATCTGAAAGAGAAGATCGCCGAGCTCCTCTTCGACGTGGTCGATCAGGGCGTCGTCGGGCCCACCATTGGTCGTCGATCGATCGAATGCTTCGAGGGCGTCGATCGTCTCGTACGCCTCTTCGAGCAGATGACGGGTCAGCGAGGCGTGCGTCTGCTCTTGATCCCAGGGACACTCCGCACGCAGACGCTTCATGAACTCAACGAGATCATTCATCGCTTCGCCTGCGTCGCGCAAGCCGTCCACCCAGAGCGACGTCAGGTGATCGGCAGCGCCGAACGTCGCGAGCTCCTTCGCGTTGAGTGTCGTGATCACTTGATCACTGAGCCCGAGATGGTGCAGGACCGTCACTTCGCACGCGTCGGGAAGCCGGTCGGCCACACTCGCGAGCACTTCAGGCGAATACGTCTGGAGGATGAGCAGCGGTCCGGGCCCGCGAAAGTCCCCGCTCGACGCGAGAGCATCGACGACTCGCATCCCAACCGACATCGGATCGCGACCGAGCGCGGCGCACGCGACATCCATGACCGACACCGCCGGCTCAAGGATGGTCACCACGTCGTCGCGCTCGCGCAGCAGCTCCACTGTGCGCTCAGCCACCACCGGCGAACCGGGCACGACGTAGAGCACCTCGTGATCTGCCGCGGTCGTGGCGAGCGCCACCAGATCGTCGACGATCGCAACGTAGAGCTCGTCAAATGACTCGGCGCGCTCGTAGAGCTCGTCATAACTCACCGCGTCCGAGTACGCGGCAGCGCTCGGGTGTATGCGTGTGCGGAAACGAACAACGGGCGACGTGCGAATGAGCTCAACAGTTCGCAGCGTCACCCCACCAGCGTCGCTAGGCCCAAGTCCGACTACGCGTACGACAGGTCTCACTTATATGAAGTAGTCGCGGCACCCGCGAGGCTTGAGGCTCCGAGTACGCCGCTCTTGGCGGGTGAGGAGCCCGCGAGGACTCCTAGCCCTGTCGTCGAGGCACCCCATTGACCAAAGGCGGGGTCAACGTAGACGGCCGCTTCTTCGAGCAGCTGATTCTTCTGCGTCGACGCGGCTTCGGCATTCAAGCCCTGGAGGTCCGAAAGAACGGCGGTCGACGCCTTCGCATACGGCGTCACCGTACGCTTGGTGACGGCAACGAAGAGCCCGTACTCCGCGTTGTTGTAATCGATGTACTGGGGCGTCGCCGAGAACGTGTTGAGACCCTCAGTACCGACGTCGGCTCGAACCCCGGCGTAGGAAGCGTTCGACGGGGCGTAGCACCCGTACGTGCCGCCCTTCGTCGACGAGGGATCCTTCGAGTACGTCTTCGCCAGTTGCGCCACGCTCGCACCTGGAGCGGATTCGGCGTTGACAAATGCGGTGACGTCTGAGGGCTCGACGAGTGCGATGGAGACGCACAGCGTGTCGTAGTCCGAGACGTGCTGGTTGTAGTACTGCTTCATCGCGGTCGCGGTCAGCGGAATCGCCGCCTTGATCTTGTTGACGAGGTACTGGGACGTCGCTTGGGACTCGATCTCGGCGGTGCGCATCTCGCTCGGCATCTCCGCGACCGCATCCGCCGACGTCCCCGGGCACTTCAGCGGATTGGACGTTGACTGCGTCTGGACCTCGGCCGCTTGCAGCTCGTTCACGAGTGACGTCTTCGCGCTCGCGAGCTCGGCCGCGCTCGGATGGTAGTGATACGTCGCCGTCACGTACTGGTCAATCGCGAGTCCCTCGACGCGCAGATTCGCCCACGCAGCAGCACCGGCGGCCTTGATGGAGAACCCACCGGCACCGGGCGCAAAGTTGTTGGGATCGAGGGCGGTGAGGAAGCACTGCAGCGAATTGTTGTGCGAAATCGCGGCGAGTTCGGTATCCAGGGTGTACCCCGACACCGTGTCGTGATTCACACTGACACCGGACGAAGAGCCGCTCAGTCCATAGAGGGCGGCTCCAACAAGGGCAACGACAAACAGGGCTACGAGGCGACGCACCCTGTCATGCTACCGAGTCACCCTGTGGCCTCCGTCGTCGGCGCACGAAGCTCGTCGAGCAAGGAGACGATGGCAATCGGTGATGCGTCGTTAGGAGAAACGTCGATTCGCAGCTCTTTTGTCGACTCGTTGTACGCACTCGACCCGTACGAACGGCGCAGTCGGATCTGCTGGCTGAATGAGAGATCAAGCGGTCCAAGGCGCAGCACTGGCTTCGATCGGACGCCGACTCGCGCTGGCAAGACGACGACCGACGAAACGCCGATGTCGAGACAGATAAGGCGCAGTTGGGCGAGTTCCAGCAACCCACGCGCGGGCGCCGGTAACGCGCCGTAACGGTCGATCCACTCGCGCCGCAAGTCCTCGAGCTCGTCGATGCTCGTGACGCCGGCGAGTCGGCGGTAGGCCTCGAGTCGCGCATCGTCGGCTTCCACGTACGACTTAGGCAGGTGCGCCTCGCCCGGTATGTCGAGGTTGATGGGCGTGACTTCTGGAACGTGGAAGCCCTTGGCGTCGGCAACCGCCTCAGCGACCAGCTGCACGTAGAGGTCGTACCCGACCGCCGCGACCGGACCGGACTGGTCGTGTCCGAGGAGATTGCCCGCGCCACGAATCTCGAGGTCACGCATGGCGATCTTGAAGCCACTGCCGAGCGCGGTGTTGTCGCCGATCGTGCGAAGCCGTTCGTAAGCAGTCTCGGAGAGAACCTGGTCCGCGGGATGAAACAGGTAGGCGTAGGCGCGCTGGCCGCTGCGTCCGACGCGCCCGCGCAACTGGTGGAGCTGGCCGAGTCCGAGGCGCTCGGCGCGGTCGACGATGAGGGTGTTCACCGACGGCAAGTCGATCCCGGACTCGACAATCGTCGTACAGACGAGGACGTCAAAACGTCGCTCCCAGAAATCGACCATCACTCGCTCAAGCGTCCCCTCATCCATCTGACCGTGGGCGATCGCCACGCGCGCGTCAGGTACGAGCTGGCCGAGACGGCGTGCGACTTGATCAATGTCGGTAACGCGGTTGTGCACGAAGAACACCTGTCCCTCGCGAAGCAGCTCACGCCGAATTGCTTCAACGACGGCGGGCTCGTTGTACTCGCCGACGTGCGTGAGGATCGGGCGACGATCGGCGGGAGGCGTGGTGATCATCGAGAGATCACGAATGCCGGTAAAAGCCATCTCAAGAGTGCGCGGGATCGGACTCGCGCTGAGCGTCAGCACGTCGACGTCGACTGAGCGACTCTTGATCGCCTCCTTGTGATTCACGCCGAATCGCTGCTCTTCATCAACGACGAGGAGACCAAGCTTCTTGAATGACACGACATCGCCCAAGAGCCGGTGCGTGCCGATCACGACATCAATCGTGCCGTCGGCTAATCCCTCGAGCGTCGCCTTCGTCTCAACGTCATCGACGAATCGACTGAGAAGCGCCACCTTCACCGGGAATCCGGCGAATCGCTCGCTGAACGTGGCGAAGTGTTGGCTCGCGAGCAGCGTCGTCGGCACGAGTATCGCCGCCTGATAATTGTCCTGGACTGCTTTGAACGCCGCGCGCAACGCCACTTCCGTTTTACCGAAGCCCACGTCCGCACAGACGAGACGATCCATCGGGCGCAACGACTCCATGTCAGCCTTCACGTCGCGAATCGCTTGGGCTTGGTCCGTCGTCAATGTGTACGGGAAGAGCTCTTCCATCTCGGTTTGCCACGCCGTATCGGGGCTGAATGCGTGGCCCTCAGCGACGGTGCGCAAACGGTACAGGTCGACGAGCTCTTGGGCCACGAGAAACGCTGCCGCCCGGGCCTTCGCGCGTGTCTTCTGCCACTCCGCGCCGCCCATGCGTGAGAGCGCGGGACCGTCGCCGCCGGTGTAGGGAGTCAGCGCGTCGATCTGCTCGGTCGGCCAATAGCTGCGACCATCTTTGAACTCGAGTATCAAGTAGTCGCGCGTGACACCGTTGATGGCGCGCGTCGTCGTGCCGGAGAATCGAGCGACTCCGTGCTGGCGGTGGACGACGTAACTGCCGACCGCCAAGTCGTCGAAGAATCCGTCGACGTTCCTTGCCCTCGTGCGCGCGACCCGTCGCTGACTGCGTCGACCGGTGAGATCGCTCTCGCTCCACACGACGATCTCTGGCTCGTCAAAGGAGAAGCCACTCGGCAGCGAGCTTTCGAGCACGCTTAAGCGCGAATCGAGCACCAG
>DASXEU010000110.1:0-5340 GCA_036489935.1 Acidimicrobiales bacterium | reverse complement strand
GTAGAGAGCCATCGTCGCGCTGCACGCGCGACGGACGAAGGTCGATTCGCCAACGAGCTCATACCTATTCACCTTCGTGACGACGAGGGCCACGACACCGATGAACTCGTCACGAGCGATGAAGGTATTCGTCCCGACTCGTCCATGGAGTCACTCGCCAAATTGAAGGCCGCATTCAAGGAAGACGGCAAGGTCACAGCGGGTAATTCGTCCCAGATCACCGATGGCGCGTCCGCGGTGCTCGTGATGAGCGAGGAAAGGGCGCGCGCGATGGGCTACACGCCGCGCGCGAGATTTCACTCGTTCGCCCTCGCCGGTGTCGACCCGGTCACGATGCTGACTGGTCCGATTCCTGCCACCACCAAGGTCTTAGAACGCGCAGGGCTCACACTCGACGACATCGACCTCGTCGAGATCAACGAGGCGTTCGCCTCCGTGGTGCTCGCTTGGCAGATCGAGCACAAGGCCGATCTGAGCAAGGTCAACGTGAACGGCGGCGCCATCGCGCTCGGCCATCCCCTTGGCGCGTCGGGAGCGAAGCTCTGTGCGACGCTCCTCAACGAGCTTGAGCGCACACAGGGGCGCTACGGGCTCCTCACCATGTGCGAAGGCGGCGGACTCGCTAACGCGATGATCATCGAGCGCTTGGGCTAGCGAACAAGCCTTATTTGTAACGGGTTGCAAGGTAGAAGCCCCCGAACATCGCCACGAGGCCGACGGCGAGGTACCACGCGGACGTCGAATACGGCAGCACCGACAGGTAGTTGAGCGTAATCACGACGATGCCGAACACCATGAGTCCGAGAATTAGCCACCCAAACCAGCTGGGGCTGTGATCGTCAGACCTCGGACGCCGCTTGGTGACTTTTCCCCGCACTTCGGGCGACACGTAACGGCCAACGGACTTCCTCGGATTCGTCTTCGCTGCGGGTTTTGCCATGGCCAACGATGCTATCCCGCTCGTTCCTTAGCTGGTCGGCGGTCCCGGGGCAGTCGTGGTCGTGGTCGTGGTCGTTGGCGCTGTCGTCTCGCACACTTCCATGGTGATCGTCGAGCCATAGGTCGCGCTTGAGCCCGGGGCCTCGTCTTGGGAGACAACAGTCGGCTGTGCTCCCGGCACGCACTGCGTCGTGCTGACGGTAAATGACGGAATAAAACCGTCCGCAGCCATCGTGTTTCCAGCCTGGGCCTCAGTCTGGCCGACGGCACCGGGCACCGTGGCCTGACAGTTACCCGACGAGACCTCGAGCGTGATGGCCGTTCCGGACGTGACGAGCGAATTCGCCGGAGGAACGGTAGCGATGACGAGTCCTTGTTTGACGGTGTTCGAACACGTTTGGGTCTGTTTCGGAGCAATGGTCAGACCTTGGCCGGTCAGTAGGGAAGCCGCCTGCGCCACGGTCTGCCCGTCTACCGGATCGACTGGGTATTTCGCGTTCGTTGCGAGCACGGTAATCACCACGACAGCACCCGACTGCACCTTCGTCCCCGCGAGGGGATTCTGCGCGAGAACGGTGTTGGGCTGGGGGTTTGACCCCGGAGGGACGGTCGTCGTCTCAGAGATCTTGTAGCTCAGCTTTTTTGACTGAAGAGAACTGATCGCGCTCGAGACAGAGGAGCCCGACACATCCGGTACGGTCTCGGGCGTCGTGGTGATGCCCTTGCTCACGAACAGTGACACGGCGTCACCCTTCGTGACGCTCACACCCTTCTTTGGACTCGTCGAGAGCACCGTGCCCTTCGGCTTCTTCGATGTCTCGAGCGTGACGTTGGGCACGCCAAGTCCGTCGTTCTTCAACTGCTTTGCGGCAACGGTCTCTTGTTGTCCAACGAGGTTTGGCATTTTCGTGTCCGTTGTCTTGTTGTGCTGCAGGAAGGCGTACACGCCGCCTCCAATGAGCAAAAGAACGAGGATCAATATGACACCGCTGTAGCTGCGTCGGCGTTTGCGCACGTCGGTGCGCGGCCCCTGCATGATCGGCACCGAACGGGTTCGTTCTCCTGCGACCGCGGCCACCGAACGAGTGGCGTCGGCGCCAAAAAAGGCGGAATCTCGCATCGCTGCGTGCACGGGCTGACCCTCGCTAAAGCGAATGAGGTCAGCGCGCAATTCATCCGCCGATTGGTAGCGATTGGCCGGCGATTTGCTGAGCGCCTCCATCACGATGGCCTCGAGATCAGTGGGGACGCTCGAGGAGAACTGTGTCATGGGCGGCACCGCGTTGTGCACGTGCTGGCTCGATACCTCGATGGGCGTGTCCCCGACGAACGGTGGGCGTCCGACCAACATCTCATAGAGCACGACACCGAGCGAGTACACATCGCTGCGACCGTCAACCGCGGCACCTTCCGCTTGCTCTGGCGAGAAGTAGGTCGCCGTGCCCATCACCGATCCGGCTTCCGCGAGATGGTCTTCACTCGACACCGCTTGAGCGATGCCGAAGTCGGTCACTTTCACTTGACCTTCACGGGTGATGAGGATGTTGCCCGGCTTCACGTCGCGGTGCACGACACCGCTTCGGTGCGCGTAACCGAGCGCCGCCGCGACTTGCGCCACAATCTGCGCAGAGCGCGCCGCCGTCAACGTCACGGAGTTCCGCAACATCTCCGCGAGCGACACGCCGTCGACGAGTTCCATCACAATGAAGTAGGTTTCGCCGTCTTCGCCCCAGTCAAATACCGGCACGATGTTCGGGTGCGACAGATTTGCTGCCGCCTGCGCTTCGCGGCGAAAACGCTCAACAAATAAGGGGTCTTCGCTCAGCTCTGGATAGAGGATCTTGAGCGCCACGGCTCGATTCAAGAGCGTGTCCTGAGCCCGGTACACCATGGCCATGCCACCCCTGGCAATGAGGTGAGTCACCTGATAGCGGTGTGAGTACAAACGTGGGTCGTTGACGGGCTCCATACTCGGCCAAGCCTACGCTTTCGTCCTAAAGTTCACGGGTTCGTCATCTCTCATCGAGCATCAGCGCTACCGACGGTGCATGGTGGGACGGTATCGCGGGCCCGGTCTCGATCAAGCAGTGAGCAAACCGAGTCGCCGACCGGCTCCGGTTGGCACGAATATGTGGAACGGTAACGCAATTGCAACGAATAGATGCCCAACTCATTGGCGAACGACCTATGTGCTCAGCGTCCCGCTCGCGGCTTCTCTTCCGCTAGCCCGCGCAAGGTTCTGTCGCGAGCGGCCTAGGAAATGGAAGCGATTCACCTGGTCCACCGAGGCGTCAACCCGAGCCAGCACGAAACTCGAACGCGGCGACATCGTCTAACCACTGGCCGTCGTTGTCGTGTGGGGTTGCGTCGTGGTGGTGGTCGAACTCGTGGCGGACTGTGCCAGCTTCCACTCATTGTGGAGGTATTTCGCGTATCGCAGCGCTGCGGGGATCGTCGGCTCGCTGATCGACGATGCGAGCGCTTGTGCGTCGAGGGGACGAAGCTGCGAGACCGGGTAGGTCGTGTATCGCACCACAATCGGGCGGTACCACAGCACACCGCTCGGCTGTCCCTGGTAGACAACGATGGTCCCCTCGTCATTACCGAGGTAGTACGTCGAATAGGCGTACCAGTGCACGACGGCGACGCCCCCCGCGACGACAGCGAGGAAGAGAAGCGTCGCAACCCACACCCGCCACGTGACGATTCGATGCTTCCTCCCGGCCCTCTTCGGACGCGCTGATTCGACCGGGGGTGGCGCGGAGCTCATCGTGCGATGAATCGGCGCTGCAGTCACGTTCACCTCGTCGAACTCGAGAAGAATCACCGAAATGTTGTCGTGGCCCCCCGCCGCCTTGGCGGCGCTCACCAGACTCTCGACGGCAAATTCGAGTCCAGTCGGCGCGCTCGCGAGCCGAGCCAGGGTGTCCGCATCGAGTTCATTCGAAAGGCCGTCACTGCAGAGGAGTATTCGGTCCCCCGCGTTCGCGTGAACCGACGTCACGTCGATCGAGATGGTGTCTTCGACCCCAACGCCGCGAGTGAGCTGGTGACGTCGAGGATGCACCGCCGCTTCTTCCGGCGTGAGTCGACCCATCCGCACCCACTCTTCGGCGACGCTGTGATCCTCGCTCAACTGGCGCAGCGCACCGTCGCGTAACTGATACGCCCTCGAGTCGCCGACGTGCACGAGTGTCGGCGACACGACGCCGTTGACGTCGTGCGTGAGGCCGACCGCGATGATCGTCGTGCCCATGCCGAAGTGCTCGGGATTCTCCTTCGCGTCCGTCACGACGGCGACGTTCGCGTCCTGGATCGCCTCGATGAAGCCCTCAACGGTGGGATGCTCCTGAAAATAGCTCTTGATCAGGTCAATAGAGATCGCGGCCGCCACCTCGCCCGCGGCGTGTCCACCCATACCGTCGGCAATGATGGCGAGCGAGGCATCAGCGAACAGCGCGTCCTGATTCGTCTGACGTACCAGTCCAGTATCGGTCGCCGCGGCGTAACGCCAACGTGTCAACGAACGACCTCGAAGAGAACGCCGCCCACTTGGACAACGTCGCCGCGCTCTAGGCGCACGCGGCCTTTCACCAGCTCTTGATTTACATACGTGCCGTTCGTGGAGCCGAGATCCTCGATCGAAAGATCTCCGTCGTCATTCGCGACGCGCGCATGGCGAGAAGACAGATAGGTATCAGGCAACGTAAGGTCGCAGTCGCCGCTACGTCCGATCGTGAGGCCGCCGTCGACGTCGAGTCGCTGACCGCTGCGCTCAGACGGTTCGATGAACTCGAGTGACAATTCACGATGGCGTCGAGTGCGTCGCTCAAAGTCAACCGGACGAGACTGCACCGCCGCGACGCGCAGCACGCGCGCGAAGAACAAGATGGCGATAATCATCACCAGCAGTTGCAGCGGGCGAACAATCGCCGCGTAGTTTGTCGACGCGGCGATGAGACTCAAGCGAGCTCAATCCGAAAGTGGAACGATCCGATCGTGACGTCGTCACGCGGCGAGAGCGACACGGCCGAAACTCGATGGCCGTTCACAAACGTTCCATTGGTGGACTGCAGATCACGGATGGCGACTCCCTCGCTCGTGCGCCACACCTCGGCGTGCTGACGCGAGATGTTGGAATCGTTCACGACAACCTCGACGTCGGGGCTTCGCCCGATGATGAGTGGCAGATCAGCGACCGCAAATGAGCGTCCGTCACTCACAACCAGGCGAGGCTGACTTTCACCGCCCACAAAGTCGGTCTTCACTTCGATGACGCTGGGCTTGAGGTCATCATCGATGAAGATTTCCACCTTCACGGGGCCTACGAACGCGTAGCCCTCGGCGAGGGCATGCTGGCGCACGGTCTCTTCCAGCTCGCTGACGAGTGCTTTCTGAAAA
>DASXEU010000092.1:0-3258 GCA_036489935.1 Acidimicrobiales bacterium | reverse complement strand
GAGGGTCCATCCTGCGGCCGCTCTTGAATTTCATGATTCGGACGCGATTAAAAGGACTGAATGCATGGGTGGAGATAGTCACTCAATCTTGATCCTTGCTCACGAGGACCCGGACATGCTTCAAAGAATCGTGAAGAGAATGTCCTCTGTCGGTCCAACATTCGTTCACGTCGACGCGAAATCCGACATGTCGGAATGGCACTGCCAAGACTTGCCTTGCACATTTGTGCAGCCTCGGATTCCGGTGTACTGGGGGCACTGGTCGGTGGTCGAGGCGACCGTGCTTCTGCTGGAGGCGGCACTCGCTCGTTCTTCTGCAACCCGATTTACTCTCTTGTCTGGCTCCCACTATCCGATCATCTCAAATAGAGAGATCGCGTTCAAGGCGGAAACATCCGGGAACGTAATCGCTTCACGAAACGCTCCAAATATGCCTGACGGTTCGCGACCCGAAGTCGAATACGAACGCCGGTCATATAAGACAACCAACCCAAATGGGTTATGGGTGAAGACGAAAAACGGCTTCATGAATCGCGTTGTCTACTACGGGCGCCCTCTTGATTGGAGATCAGTGACACCTCCGACTGGTATGCGGGCGGGATCACAATATTGGTCGATTGAACGCAAGTTCGCGGAATACTGCGTTTCACAAATTCGATCGTCGCGTCCACTTATCGAGTACTTCAAAAGGATCGGGTGCAGTGATGAGAAGGTGTTCGCAACTTTGTACGGCGAATTTTCAGACCAACCGGCTCTCGAAGGAACGACCTTCGTTAAGTGGGCGGGACGAGCTAATCCAAGCTCGATCTCTCGTAGTGACGTCGAGAAGGCAATCGAGAGAGACCAGTACTGGTTCGCGCGAAAATTCAAGGCAAGCGATTCAGTCATCCTCGACTGGCTTGACGAATTTTGACTAGAGACTTGTCGACAATAGGCGAGATTCATTCGGCCCTCTTTGCCGTGGCGACTCCGAACAGCCCGGGAGAGCAATCGTGACGAACTGCGAGAATTCCGTCCCTCGCGCGTCGAATCCCCAAGGTTCTCGATCCGTGTTCCGTCCTCGTGGACAACACCGAAAGAGTAAATTCAACGCACGGCGGTTCGCCAGCGCTCTTCGCAAGGATCGGCTGTACCGAACATCCGTGCTTCTCGTCGCAGACAATGTTCTCCTTGGAGCGCTCGGGGGACTTTTCGTATTGATTGCGACCCACGTCTGGGAACCCCGATCGATCGGTGTCGTTTCGGCCATCGGCGGCGCGACTGGATTGCTTGTAATAGCGGCGACTTTGGGTTTGCCCAGCACCATTGTTGCCTACCTCGCGAGCGAACCTGACCAGGCCCTGATGGTGCGAGGAGCACTCTTCGTTACCGTTCCGGTTGGGATAGTCCTGCTCTCCATATTGTGGCTAATCCCAAACCACGCGGGCGTGCCGCTCAGTGAACTCGGCGTAAGTATTCCCTGGGCCGTGACACTAACAATGATCTTTGTTGCCGCCAGCCTCACCGGCATGGTGATTGACCCCGCCTTCCTTTCTCGTCAGGAAGTGTCGTGGACCGTCGGTAAAGACCTCACGTCAATGTCGGTTCGCTTCCTCGTTCTCATCTTCCTCGCTGGAACGGGAACCGTCGGATACTTTGCAGTTGCCGTGATCTACGTTGCCTTCGCCGCAATGGTCGACCTCGTCCTCCTCAGGTGGCGGGTGAAGCGCGCTCCGCGACCGCGTCTCTCCTTTGGCCTTGGGCTCATTCGCTCCCACGCGAGCTTTGCCGCCGGCAATCAGGTCGCCGTTTTGGTCGCCATGCTCCCTACCTCATTACTGCCGGTGATCGTTCTCTCATATCTCGGTGCGGCATCGGCGGCGTACGTTGCAATCCCCATGTCCGTCCTCAGTGTTTTGACCGTGGTGCCATCTATGACGGCGCAGTCGCTCTTCGCGGAAATGTCGGCACATCCAGAGAAGGTGGTCGAGCCAGTCAGGAAAGCGCTCCGAGGGGCGTACATCGTCACGTTGCCTCTCGCCGTTGTCACCATCGTGGTCGCCCCCGGTCTGCTGAGCCTGTTCGGCCACGGATACTCACTCCACGGTCAGGACCTGCTGAGGTGGGGTGCTGCCTCAAGCGTATTTTTCTGCTTGAACTACGTCAGCGACATCGTCTTGCTTGCGCGCAAACTGGTACGTGCGTACGTGGTTGCCAACGTTGTCGGCACGGCGTTCGTACTCCTGAGTCTTTACGTCGCCGTCCGCCATGGCCTAGGCGCGCTAGGGCTTGGGTGGTTTGTGGGACAAGGCTGTTATTGCGCGGTGTCGTGCATTATCTTGACGCGATATGTAGGACGTCGCAGTCTCGTGTCGGTGGTTCGTTATGTCTTACGGTGACGACCCACTTTCTTGGATTGCCGGACGTTTCCGATGAGGGCTTCGCCTTGTATCGTCACGTTCATGTTGGCCAAGTTGGAGCTGACCGATGGATTCGAGGCGTGCGGAGCGCCCCCTCGCCGACATTTTCGTCTCGAGGGACTGGTCACGCGTCCCGCACCCGGAATCACGCGAAACGTTCGTGCATCCTATGAATTTCAGACGCGCGTTCCTACGCGTAGGCGCGAGTACCCGAGGATTGCGAGCAAATTTCAACGCGAGCATCAGCACGTCGTCTTCGTCAGGGGAAAGTGAGTGGAGCAGAAACGGGTGCTGAGTGTCGCACCGTGGGTGCCCAGCCGGAATGCGCGGTACGCGGGCCAAAGGTACCAATATCAACATTTGTACCGTCTGGCGCAAGACTTCGATGTCACGTTGCTCTCTTCGGACACCGAAGGAAATCGGAAACTGAGCGCGGAAGAGACGCCCTGGAGAATTGTGCTCGTGCCTTCGCTGCGCACTCCCTCGGGAGTCCGATCTGAGATAGGAGCGCTGCGGTTGCAGGGAAGAGGAGAGCCCACCCCGAACCTCATCGAGTATGCAGCATCCCTCGTCGAGCCGCCGGATGTTGTGGAGCTCCATTGGTCGACAACGATGTGTCTCGCGCCAATAGTTCGAAAGATCTTCCCTGATGCCTATGTGGCCGCGTTTCAATATGATCGCTACTCGGCCACGCTCACCTGGCAGAAACTCCAGCGGCTGCGGTTTCGCCGCCGCCTGCGTGATGTGATCGCGGGTCGAGTCATTGCTCACCAGGAGCGTCAACTGGCGCGCTCGTGTGACCTGGTTGCGGCGTTCAAGCAGGCCGACGTAGATTTCGTCGAGAACCGCTCATCGACGC
>DASXEU010000084.1:0-135692 GCA_036489935.1 Acidimicrobiales bacterium | reverse complement strand
CTGCTAGCATTGGCAACGCTGTTTCATCGCATCTCGCGATAGAGACCGATTCGACAAATTCTTTCGAGTTGGGCTCATCTCAACTCGTAGGAGTTCTATGTCTGTGTCCTTTGCCGATCTCGGCGTGCCCGCACGCCTCGTCGAGCGTCTTAACGCCCGTGGCATCACCGAAGCCTTCCCCATTCAAGAGGCAGCTATTCCCGACGCCCTGAACGGTCGCGACGTCGTTGGCAAGGCCGTCACCGGCTCAGGTAAGACCCTCGCCTTCGCCCTACCCTTGATGGCCCGACTTACCAAGGCCCAGCCTCGCAAGCCCGTCGCTCTCGTCCTGGTGCCGACCCGCGAGCTCGCCGCGCAGGTCCAAAAAGAGATTGCCCAGCTCACCGATGACCGCGGTCGTCGTGTGATCTGCATCTATGGCGGCACGTCGTACAACGTCGCGCGCAAGGCCCTCAACTTCGGCGTTGACGTCGTTGTAGCCTGCCCCGGGCGTCTCGAAGACATGCTCGAACAGCGCGGCCTCGACCTCGGTTCCGTGACCACCGTGATCGTCGACGAAGCCGACCGCATGGCCGACATGGGCTTCCTCCCCGCCGTACGACGCATCGTGGCCGCGACCTCGCGCGAGCGTCACGTCATGCTGTTCTCTGCCACCATGGGACCTGACGTCTCCTCGCTCGTTCGCGAGTTCACCCACGATGCGGCCATCCACGACGTTGTTGGCGACGAAGCCCCGAGCGACGTCGACCATTACTTCTGGCGCGTCCCGCGTGACCGTCGTCCCGAGATCACGGCCGACATTATCGAGCAGTACGAGCGCGCCATCATCTTCACCCGCACCAAGCACGGCGCGGACCGCCTGGCTCGTCAGCTCGGTGAGCGCGGCATTTCCGCCGTGCCACTGCACGGTGACCGCTCCCAGGCGCAGCGCGAGCGCGCACTGCGCAGCGTGAAGAGTGGCCAGATTCAGGTGCTCGTCGCCACTGACGTTGCAGCCCGAGGCATTCACATCGACCTCTTGCCCGTCGTCGTTCACTACGACCCGCCCGCCCAAGCGACGGACTATCTGCACCGCTCTGGTCGCACAGGTCGTGCCGGCGCGACGGGAGCAGTCATTTCGCTCGTGGGTGAGGACGTGATTGGCCAAGTGAAGCGCCTCCAGCGCGCCCTCGGCATTGCTCCCTCGATCGAGCTTCGCGAAGATGCACCCGCCATTCGTTTGGGCGCTGTCGATGACGCTGCCGCGGCCGAACGCCTCGATGAGCGTGGGTCGAAGCCCCGCACCACTCGCGAGACGCCTCGCAGGGAGGAATCGCGCGATCGATCGCCACGTGGCTTTGAGCGTCGCGAAACTCGTGAGCGTCCCACAAGCCCACGGCGCGAGCACGTTGGAAGCGATGAGGCCAAGCGCCCCTCGCGCGGCTTCGAGCGCCGCGAGTCAACCCCACGCGCCGAGAGCAGCAGCCCACGAGGCCGCGGCAATGAAGCCGTCGTGAGCTTCTTCAACGACTCGAAGGGCTTTGGCTTTGCGAGCGATGACAAGGGCGACGACCTCTTCATTCACTTCTCGAGCATCGTGGGCGATGGTTTCAAGTCGCTTACGCAGGGACAGAAGATCACCTTCGAAGAGGCCCAGGGACCGAAGGGTCGCGAGGCGAAGAACGTTCGCGTTGTAGGCGCGCAACGCGCGCGACGACGCTAGAGTTTTCGCCCATGGCAGAAAAACCACTCGTTGAACCCCATCTCGGACCTGCGCCCGATGAACTGCTCATTGAGGACATCATCGTCGGTGACGGACCAGAAGCCACGGCAGGCCAGCAAGCAGTCGTGCACTACGTGGGCGTGGGCGCCTCCAGCGGCGAGGAGTTTGACGCGTCGTGGAATCGCAACGAACCCTTCGTCTTCGGACTGGGCGCCGGACAGGTCATCAAGGGCTGGGACGACGGGGTGGTCGGCATGCACGTCGGTGGACGACGCCGTCTCGTCATTCCATCCCACCTCGCCTACGGCGAGCGTGGCGCGGGTGGCGTAATTGCGCCGCACGAAACGCTGATCTTCGTCGTCGACCTGCTCGAACTTCGTTAGTTCAGCGGCGCGCGCAAGTCGTCGACCACCAGCATGCGCTGATAGTCGCCGTAGCGCTCACAACATATCTCCGCAAGTAAGCGGAGCCGGTCGTTGGGATTGCTCAGGCTGATCACCTTGAACTGGTCAAGTAGTGACATCGGCGTCAACGCGCAGAGCTGCCAGCTACGCACACCCGGGTCGTCGTCCATCGAACAGTCACGCTGCAGGCACTCGTCCGCAAAAACCTCGCTCTGGAGGGCTCGCAGCGCCCGCACCGCCGACTCGGTGGATTTGAGGAGCGCCGCCTCGATAGGCACATCGTCACAGCACCGCTGACCAACGATGGCCCGCGGGTAAGGATCGTCAACCAGCCAGCGTTCGACCTCGAAACACTCGACACCCTCGGCAACGACGAGCGTCTGACCGTTCGACAGACGGTGCGTGCCCAGGATCTCGAGGACGGTGCCCACGAACGAGCGCTCGTCTCCCCCGCCCACGTCTGACCCGCGCTCGATGAGGCAAGTGCCAAAGCTGCGTTCGCTCTCAACGTCGGCGAGAAGACGGTGATATCGGGGCTCGAAGACGCAGAGTCCGACCGTTTGGTGCGGAAACACCACCATCCCCAATGGGAACATCGCGAGTTCGCGGTTCGTCACTCTTCCACCCTACGGGTGAACAATACTCATACATCCGTTGATCTGAGAAGCTTCTCGGCGAAGGTGCGAAGCGCTCGGCCGCGGTGCGACAGGGCGTTTTTTTCTTCCGATGAAAACTCGGCCAGCGTGCGACCGTCGCCATCGTCGGGAACGAAAATCGGGTCATAGCCGAAGCCGTGCTCCCCTCGAGGCCCTCGCTCCATCACGCCCGCGAGCGTGCCCTCGACCCACCACGACGAGCCGTCAGGGAACGCGACGGCTATGACGGAACGAAACTGCGCTCGGCGTTGTTCATCGGGCGTGTCCGCAAGCTCGCGAAGCGCCTTGTTGACGTTGTCGGCGTAGGTTGCATGCTCCCCCGCGTATCGCGCACTCCAGACCCCCGGTCGTCCGTCGAGCGCGTCGATGAACAGACCCGTATCGTCGGCAATAGCCGCCCGTCCCGTCGCGGCGCAGAGCGCATGTGCTTTCAACAGCGCGTTGCCCTCCAGAGTTGATTCGGTCTCGTCGACGTCGGGCACGTCGGACGGACGTGGAAGCAGCTCAACGCCGAGGGGCGCGAGGACCTCGCGCATCTCTTCCGCCTTGTGCGGGTTGGCTGTCGCGAGGACGAAGGTCGCCACTAGCTACGTGGGAGAGGAGGCGTTGCCAACACCTCGCGTTGCGCCTCGTTGATGCGCTGAATGCCGAGCGCCGCGAGGTCGAGCAGCTGATCGAGTTCGTCGCGGCTGAAGGCCTCGCCCTCGGCCGTTCCCTGCACTTCGACGAATCGCCCGGATCCCGTCATCACGACATTCATGTCGGTGTCGGCGCGCACATCTTCTTCGTAGGGAAGGTCCAGCATCGCGACACCGCCAACAACGCCGACCGACACGGCCGCCACGAAGTCGCTCAACGCGTGCTCTTTGATCTTGCCCGTCTGCACCAGTCGAGTGATCGCGTCGTGCAGTGCAACGTACCCCCCACAGATCGATGCCGTTCGAGTCCCGCCGTCGGCCTGCAGGACGTCACAGTCGACGATGATCTGCAGATCGGGCAACAGTTCAAGACGCGTCACGCTGCGCAGCGATCGGCCGATCAAGCGCTGAATCTCCTGGGTGCGTCCGGACTGCTTGCCCCGTGCCGCTTCGCGGCTCGCGCGCTCGGCGGTCGAGCCTGGCAGCATGGAGTACTCAGCCGTCACCCATCCCTTCCCGGTGCCACGCAACCAGCGCGGCACGTCCTCTTCGACGGACGCGGTGCAGAGCACGCGCGTGCGTCCAACGCTGACGAGCACGGACCCGGCGGCGAACTCGGTGTAGTCGCGATGGAACGACAGGGGTCGCCCTTCATCCAGCGCGCGGCCGTCGAAACGTGAAGTCATGGTTCTCCTTTGTCGCACCAAAGAGTGCGTGACCACGGTACCGGAGAATCCGAGCTGCGGTTTTGACGCCGTTAGAAGTAGATGGTCGAGCGAGCCCGTTCGACCACATCGTCGAGTTCGTCGCTCCACGCACCCGTCGACAGATACTTCCACCCGTCATCGGCGATGATGACAACAATCGTTGCCTCCTCGCCGTCGGGAATCATGGCGGCGCACTTCACGGCCCCTGCCATCGCCGCACCCGATGAGATACCGACGAAGAGCCCAACGTTAGTGAGCCGACGCGTCCACTCGATCGACTCGCGCGGACGAACGATCACCTTGCGATCAAGCAGCTCCTCGCCGTGGTTGTCGGTGAAGATCGGCGGCACGTAACCATCATCCAGGCTGCGTAGGCCGTCCACCATTTCGCCGCTCGGCGGCTCGACCGCCCACACCTGCACGTCGGGCTTCTTTTCCTTGAGGAAGCGACCAACACCCATGAGCGTGCCCGAGGTGCCGAGTCCCGCGACGAAGTGCGTGATCTCGGGCACATCGTCAATGATCTCGGGTCCGGTCGTCGCGTAGTGCGCAGCGGGATTGGCGGGGTTCGCGTACTGATAGAGGAAAACCCACTCGGGGTGCTCGGCACTCAAGGATTGGGCAAGGCGAACCGCGCCGTTCGAACCTTCGCTGCCGGGTGAGTCAATGATCTCCGCGCCGAAGACCTGGAGCAGCTGGCGGCGCTCGGGTGAGACGTTGGTGGGAAGCACGACCTTCAGGTGATAACCGCGCAAACGGCAGACGAGCGCAAGAGCAATGCCCGTATTGCCCGAAGAGGGCTCAATGAGCGTCTGGCCCGGTTGCCCGGGGGTGAGACGACCGTCTCGTTCTGCAGTTTCGATTAGCGAGAGCGCAACGCGGTCCTTCACGGATCCGGCGGGGTTGCGCCCTTCGAGCTTGGCGAGGATGGTGACGTGCGGCTTCGGCGAGAGAGCACTGACGTCAATGACCGGCGTGTGGCCGATCAGATCAAGTACGGAGGCGTACCGCGGCACTACCAGGCGCCACCCGCGACGGCGGGCAGGAGGGTGATCTCGTCGTTGTTGGTAATCGCAGCCTCGACGCCACCGAGGTAACGCACGTCGTCGTCATTGACGTAGACATTGAGGAAGCGGTGAAGACTGCCGTCCTCGTTGATGAGCTGACCCTTGATGGCGGGATAGGTCCGCGTGAGGTGCAAGAGGACTTCACCCACGGTGGAACCTTCCACCGCGATGACGCTCTCGCCGCCCATGGCGGGACGTAGAACGGTAGGAATTCTTAGAACAGCCGACATAGCGCCCACTTTCGACTTTTTGATTGATACATGACCTGCTGAGTCAACATTATCGGTTCTGCAGGCCGCCGTGACGAAAAATGACCAGTTAGGTCATCAATTTGAGACGACGAGCGTCTCCTCGTCGACGGTCTCTTGGACGACCCGAAAACTCCGTACGTGGGCCGGAGATTCGAGCAGTGAGACCAGGACGTAATGCCACGATGGATCGGGCGCTTGGCGAACATCGGTGGGGCTCGGATAGGCCTCACTGTGGGTGTGCGAGTGGAAGACGCCGATGACCTCGAGTCCCTCGTCGTCCGCGCGGCGCGTCGCTCGCAGCAGCACTTTCGGGTCGATCTCGTAGATCCGAGCCGAGTCGGCGACGTTGTCACTCGCGACGACCTCATGCACGACGCCCTCGGTTGAACCGAGCAGCAGGCCGCAGCCCTCGTTGGGGAGCGCACGAATGCAGGTCGCGACGATGGCTTCGCGCTGGGCCAGGGTGAGAGTAAGCACGGCGCCACACTAGTGACCAGGCGATCTTCGTCCCTGCGTCACTACGATTGCACGGTGGCACGAGCGAAGCAGATGCAAGAGCGCCGCACGAAGAAACGTGACGAAGCGCTGAAGGGTGACCGGGTGGTCGCCACGAACCGTCGTGCCCGTCATGATTATGAGATCTTGGAGACCCTCGAGTGTGGAATTGTCCTCCAGGGCTCGGAAGTGAAGTCTCTTCGCGAGGGAAACGCTCAGATCGTCGACAGCTACGCCCGCGTTGACGATGGCGAACTGTGGATCTTTCAGATGCACGTGCCGCCCTGGAGCTACGCCGTCGGATTTGGCAGCCACGACCCCGATCGAAAGCGCAAACTCCTCGTCCACCGCAAGGAAATGGAGCAGTGGAAGCGAGAGTCCGAGACGCAGTCGCTCACCATCATTCCGCTCAAGCTCTACTTCAAAGACGGGCGGGCGAAGGTCGAACTCGCTCTCGCCAAGGGCCGCAAGCAGCAAGATCGCCGCCAAGCGCTCGCGAAGCGCGACGCCGAGCGCGAGATGGCTCGCGCTGTTCGTCACGCGGAGAAGTTCTCCTAGTCCACGGTCGGCAGAGCGGAGCTCCTAGCGGACTCGACTCAAGAAGTTCCTCGTCGCCTCGTTGTCAGGACTTCCGAAGATCTTCTCGGGAGTCCCCTTCTCTACTAGTACGCCCTTGTCGAGGAAGGCCACCTCGTGTGCCACGTCACGCGCGAAGTTCATCTCGTGGGTCGCGATGAGCATCGTCGTTCCTTGGTGAGCCAAGTCGGTGAGGAGGTCGAGCACCTCACCCACGAGCGAGGGATCGAGCGCGCTCGTCACTTCGTCGAGGAGCAGCAGTGAGGGACGCATCGCGAGCGAGCGCACGATCGCCACGCGCTGCTGCTGTCCCCCGGACAACCGTTCGGGGTAGTCGTTGGCCCGTTCCTTCAGCCCGATGCGTTCGAGCAAGACGAGCGCTTCTTGGTGCACCTCGTCGCGGTTGCGCTTGTGCGCGCGTATCGGACCGAGCGCCACATTGTCGAGGACGGACATATGAGGAAACAGGTTGTAGGCCTGGAACACGATGCCGACGTGGCGCCGTACCAAGTTTTGGTCAATCCGCGGATCGGTCAAGCTGTGGCCGAAGAGCTTGATCTCTCCCCCGTCGATTCGCTCCAGCAAGTTCGCGCAGCGCAGCAGGGTGGACTTTCCGGATCCAGATGCGCCGATCAGACAGACGACCTCGTGACGCCGGAGTTCGAGCGACACCCCGCGAAGCACTTCGTGCTCGCCGAAGCGCTTCACCACCGAATCCATCTCGAGGACCACGTGGTTCATGCCATAATCGTCAATCGTCGAGCGCGATCCCTCGCGATGAGGCGGTCCGTGAGGCGTGTCATGGGAATCGTCAGCACGAGGAAGAAAATGGCTGCGAGGGTGAGTCCGCTCTCGTTGAATTCGGTGGACGAGAAAATCTGAGCGGCACGCGTAACCTCGACGACCCCAATGACCGACACCAGCGCGGTGTCCTTCTGGAGAGAGATGAAATCGTTCAATAGCGGCGGGATCACGTTTCGCACGGCCTGAGGCAAAATGACGTGGCGCATCATTGCAGCGTTCGTGAGACCGAGTGATCGGGCTGCTTGATGCTGACCGTTCGGGATCGAGAAGATGCCCGCGCGAATGACCTCTGAGACGTAGGCGGTGTAACAGAACACCAGCGTGAAGACCCCGTACACGGCGGGCGACTGATCGGAAATGAAACCGAAGCCCAACTGGGGCAATCCGTATCCGACGATGAGGATGACGAGCAACACGGGCGTACCTCGAGCAACGTCCGTATATATGGTCACCAGCATGCGAAACGGGAAGAGAACCGGCGACTGGCTGATCCGACACCACGCGACCAACACGCCAAGGATCAGTACCAAGACTTCGCTCACTAAGAACATCCAGATGTTGGTGACGAGACCGTCTCGAACGGCATCAATGCCCAAGCGTGGGTCCCCCATCCAGGCGACCCACAGGTCGTGAGGGTTGAAAAAGGTATAACGGAGAGTTGCTCCACCACTCGGGACGTACAGCAGCGCGACGATCACGCCAAGGATGACGAGCGTGGAGAGCGTGCTCACGAGCACGCCTCGTCGCCCAACCAAGAGCCGACTTCGTCGGGATGCGAAGAGATTGGGCGCTCCTTCCGACGCGTCGAACGACGGAATATCTAGGCCCGGATCAATCGGCACGATCGCTACGGCTGGATAAGGGGCACGCCGGTGTAGATGCCCAACCACTTCTGCTGCAGCGCGGCGAGCGTCCCATTGGTTTTCAGCGCGGCGAGTGCAGTGTTCACGCAACCAACGAGCGGGTCGCCCTTTGAAAAGAGCAAGCCATAGTGCTCGCCGACGCTCGGAAATTGACCGACCTGAGTCGCGACGAGCTTCTTGTTCTTGTTGACGATCTGCGATGCGGCCATGTACTGGCCGTCGGGCGTGTCAATGACGATCGCGTCGACTTGACCGGTTTGGAGGGCCAGCACCGCTTGGTCGAGTGTGGAGTAGACGCGCGGCGCCTTGGTCGGCTTGATGAAGTCGTTGATGTAGGCAAGACCCGTCGTGCCAATCTGGTCGCCGTAGAGGTAGCTCTTCAGCTCTTTGGGCGTGTGCTTCTTCACAATGGCGTCCGTTTTCAACGCCACGATCGACTGCTGTACGTCGTAGTAGCTCACGGAGAACGTGACCGCCTTCGCTCTCGCGGCGGTATAGGAGATCTCGTTGATGTCGAAGTCGAACGCCTTTTTGCCAACGAGATAGCTCGAGTCAAAAGGTTCGACGACCCACTTCACGTTCGAACGCTTGACCCCGAGCTCGGCGGCAATGGCGTAGGCAACGGCGGACTCGTATCCCTTGCCGTTCGTGGGCTTGTTGTTCACAAACCACGGCGTATAGACGGGGTCGTCGGTCGCAACTGTGAGGACGCCCTTTGACACTTCCTGGGACGAAATTGCGGTTTTGCACTTCGCGAGCGCGCTCGTGCTGCTCGCCGCCTGTGCGGTGATCGCCGTGGTCAATGAAAGCCCACTGAGGAGTGAGGCGCCAAGTACCCCGGCGAGGGCGAGTCGGACGGTACGCATGCATATTCCCTTCGTGGCCTTAACCACACGTCGATTCGAGTAATTGCAATGCTAGGCCCACCAAGTGTTCTCACGAGTCGTTGAGCGGCGGGACAATCGCCTGTACCGGTAGAATCGAACGACAGCCACTACGGCTGTACGAGGGGGTGATTGGATTCGACAGAAGTCGTCTTGGTGAAAGAAGCGAGCCGTGGTCTCCGGAGCCACGTTAAAGAGCCGGAAACAATAAATAAACGCCAAGCCTCAGCTTGCGTTTGCTGCTTAGGTAGCAACATCCGCCTAGACCCAGCCTTGCGGTCTAGATAACGGGTGTCATAGAGCAAGGCTTACTCAAGAGATTCGTTGGTGATCTCTCGGGGACACTTCAGCCATCTAAGGATCACCGCCGGCGCTGGCATTGGCGACGATCCCGACAATCAATTGCCGGCTGCGCTCGGAGAATGTTCACTTGGAAGCTACTGGACCGGGGATCGTTCCCCCGCACCTCCACCAATCAGAGAATCAAGAAGTACCAATTCAAAAGTGACCGACGTCGGTTTCGTTGGTAGCGGTACGTTGCGATTAGTCAGACGTTGACGGTGCGTGCCGTCGTGGACCTGGCGGTTCGTCAAAATTGATACGCCTCGCGGTCGATCTCGCCCACTCGGTGGTCGAGACGATCCCCAGCGCCAGGACCATGATGCCGTATCCGGTATTAATCCACCACGCCATATGTGTGGAGGAGGCAAAGTCGCCGTGCGTCGCCGACGCGAGCGTCGCTCCGGCAATAGCGACGCCAAGTGCCGAGCCAACCTGACGCGTCGTTGAGTTGATGCCCGAGGCGACCCCTAATTGGGCGGCGGGCATGCCGGCAACGGCCGTGTGCGTGATCGGCGCTCCCACGGCGGAGTTGCCAATACCCATGAATCCGTAGGCGCTCAGGAGCCACCACACGGACGTCGTGGGGCTTTCCCGGGTCAGCATGAGCCCTGCCACCGTGAGCGCCATGCCCGCGATGACGAAGGACACACGGGCACCAAAACGAGCCAGGATTCGCCCATTGATTGGTCCAAAGATGATGCTCGCCACCGCCAGCGGAAGGATCAACAGACCCGCGTGCAGTGGGCTGAAGTGCCGACCTTCTTGGAGGTACAGGCTGTTCACGAGCAGGAAGGACGCAAGGGCGGCGAACGACGTAATGGCGATGACGTTGGCGCTCGTGAACGGGACGCCCTTAAAAAACCGCAACTCCAGCAGCGGTTGGAACCGGCGAGGCTCGTAGTACATGATGCTCGCGACGCCGAGGACGGTCACGACGAAACACGCGACGATCTCGAGGGATGCCCAACCGAACCGCGGCCCTTCGATGATGCCGAAGATGAGCGACGACAGCGTGATGATGACAAGGATCTGGCCCAGTGCGTCAAGTCGACGCGGATGCTCCGAGCGGGATTCAGGGATGAAACGCCGCGCCATGAACAGGGCCACGAACCCAATAGGTAGATTGATCACAAAGATCCATCGCCACCCAAGGCTCGAGACCACGAGCGCTCCACCGACCACGGGACCAAGCGCTAGCGCGAGGCCCGTAACCCCCGACCAGATACCGAGTGCTCGGCCGCGTTCGGCGGAGTTGGGGTAGATGTTCGCAATGATCGAGATTGCAACGGGTGTGAGCATGGATCCGCCAATGCCTTGGATCACCCGAAAGACAACGAGCCACGCGAGATTCGGTGACAGTGCGCATAGGAGAGACCCCGCCATGAAGGTGACGAGTCCTATTTGAAAGACCCTCTTACGGCCCACCTTGTCGGCGGTGGACGACGAGAGCATCAGGAGTGAGGCGAGCGTCAGCGCATAGGCATCGATCGTCCACGACAGAGAAGAGACATTCGCATGAAACTCGCGCCCGATGGTCGGTAGCGCCACGTTGACTGCGGTCAAGTCGATACCGATGAGCAGCACCGCAACGCAACAGACAAGGAGCGCGTAACTACGCTGGCGCGACGTAAGTTGGGTCACCGCACCCGTCGCTGTTGATTCGTCATGTGAGTCCATTTTGCTAGTGATTCGAACTGCCACGCGCTACGCGCCCTCCTCGCATAGTGCCCGCACCGCAGCACCGGGACCTTAGCGGATACGTTGGCATTATCGGACTTTGAACGCCGCCATCATCGATCGCGCTGCGCGCTCAATTCGAAAGCTGCAACGCTTCGACGAACTCCTCTGGTTCGTTGACGGTGACGATGAAGCGACGCTTGCCTCGCAAGATCAGTTCGAGTGCCTCCCCACGACGCGTAACGAGCGCCGCCTGTCGAAGCAACCGAAGGCTGCCGCGATAGCCCCACCCGCCCATCTGGGCGAAGGAGAAGTCTCGTGCGTACGCTTCTTCCAGCTCGCCATGTTCGAACGTCTGGCGCACGAACCCGCCAGGCCCATACAGCACTTCGAGAGCGCGACCCTCCGGCGTCTCCACGACGCGCACGATGACGCGCCAAAATAAAAACAGCACGAAGGACAAGCATCCAACGACGACGATCTCTATCGCGACCGCGACAGCGGGCGTCGACGAGCTCGTCGTAAAGAACAGACTGGACGCGAAGAGAAAGACGACCATGATCACGCCGATCGCGAGCGCGACTCCAATCGACGCGAGACGTTGTTCGATGACAATTACGCGTTCGATCACTGAAGAATTCTAGGTCAGGCGCTACGAACGAGCGGCGCGGTGACGATGACGTCGCCTCCTTCGCGTCGAGAATGCCAGCCTTGCCACGAGAGATGTGCGAGCGTGTCAGTGCCGTTGAGGAGGAGCTGGCGAGCAAGTACTCCCTTCACCGCCTTCGCATCGTGTCCGACCGCGCTTCGCTCGTCACCGGTCACAAAACGCACATTGATGATCTCGCGGTGCGTGCTGAGGCGGCTCAGATCAACGCTCGCCGTGTGCTCGTTCGTCAGGAGGTTGACGATCGTCGCACCCCGAGTCTTTCGCTCGAGCGCGTCGGTGATGAACGGCCGCCACCATCGCGCAAGCGACGCGAATGGAGCAAGCGGCGCATTCATCTTCAGTCGATAGTCCGCGATCGGATCGTCGCCGGCGAGCAGTCCGTACAGGCCTGACGTCACGAGAAGGCGGCGCCGCAGGGACGCCGGGAGAGATTCAGGCGCAACGTGGGTCCACACGACGCCTTGATAACGACGCCACACCGGCAAGAGCTGCGCCGTGCCGCACGCGAGCTCTGTCGCTGACGCGATGGCTCGCTCGAGCAGTTCACCTTTCGCAGAGAACGTCGACTCCAACTCCCGCTGGCCCGCGCGATGAATCACCTCACCGAGCGCCCGCACGACTGCGGCGCGCGGTGCGCTGAGCTCGTCCGCGAACACACCCTGATCGGCCGTGCGCCGTCCACCGAGGGCCTTACCGAGTGAGGGCGGCAACAATATATAGAGCCGTTCCGTCACGGCTCGTAACCATAGAGGATTGTCTACGCGGCGAGCGAGTCCTTCGTGAGACCGAAAGATCGAAGAAAGTTTCGAACCCTCACCACCTGGTCTTCGGTGAGCTCGCGCGTTCGGGTCGAGCCGAACGAGACGGTTTCGCTGTCAACCGTCACGGCCCAATTTCCTCGGTGCGTCTCGTGCACTTCACCGAAGCGAGCGAGCAACGAGCACACGTCGTGCCACTGAATGTTGTGGTTCAGCGGGTGACAAAAGAGTTTCTGAGCGGTGACACGGTGGTGATGATCTAGCTTGATCGACATAGACATCCTCTTCAGTCGGATCGAAATTTTCGTCCCTCATCAGCACTATCCACCAATTATGCGGGGCTGTCAAGGAGCGCGACGAGCTCGACATGCTCGGTCATGGGAAACAGATCAAATACTCGCAGGTCACTCAGGGCAAAGCCTCTTCGTAAGAAGTCCTTAAGGTCCCTCGAAAAGGTGGCCGCGTCGCACGATACGTACACCACGCGGCGTGGCGCCCGGCGGACGATCGCCTCCGCGACGCCCTTCGCCAGCCCGTGACGCGGCGGGTCGAGGACGACGATTGAGCCCTCACGCACCGTGTCGTTCACCGATCTCGGCGACACCGACCACTCGCGAACCTTGAGGTGACGAAGACCTTCCGCATTCTCTCGTGCGTCACGCACGGCATGTGGCGAAGATTCGACCGCGCTGACGCGCCCGCCTGGTCCTACGAGCTTGGCGAGCGGCACAGAAAACAGTCCGACGCCGCTGAACAGATCGACGACGTCGTCGCCCGCGACGGCGTTGGCGAACTCGAGCACCGAGTTCACGAGCATCTCGGGCGCGTCGCGGTGGGACTGCCAGAACGATTGCGGGCCCACCCGATAGACGTGGTCCCGCACGGCAACGCGCGAATGCGTCGATGGATCGAGTGGCGCGCCCTCGAGCGATCGCAGGTCATAGTGAACGCCACGTTCGGCCTTCCGGCGAGCAACGGCGAACGCGACGCCTTCGCCAATCGCTCGTAGTTCGAGTTCTTCCACCCCGGGCCACGCGTGGGCGAATGCGCTCGCGAAGACCGGGTCGGCAATCCAGCAGTCGTCAATAGCAACGAGCTGGTGTGAGCGTGCCTGACGAAGTCCGAGCACGCCGTCCTCGTCGACACCGCAGCGAAGCCTCGTGCGTGATCCCTGACCGGAGTCCGGCGTCGCATCAACTGTGACGTCCCACTCGAGACCGGCAATGCGCCGCAGATGTTCCTTCACGAGCGCCGCCTTCCAGTCGGCCTGCGCGAGCGGCGACGCGTGCTGGAGGTCACAACCCCCGCACCCGTCAACGTGGAAGTACGGGCACGGCGGCGTCACCCGCTCGAGGCTTGCTTCTAATACCTCGATGGCGTCTGCCCGATAGAAGCTCGACGTGGTCTCGTTCACTTCAACGAGCACGAGCTCGCCGGGCAGTGAGTAGCGCACGAACGTGACACGTCCGTCGGGAGCTCGTCCGACTCCCCCGCCGCTCGCCGGTCGCTCGACGCGCACGTCGAAATTCGTCTCTGACTGCAGGTCGCTCATGGGCTACGCAGCCCGCTGGACGAAGAGATCGACCAACTCTTGAGCTCGAACGCGCGCCTCGGGGGTGCGGCGCGCCGTTTCTTCAAGCAGCGCCGCGACGTCGAGACCCAGTTCTCGAGTCTCTTCCTCATCCGAGGCGAGCCATTCTTTTAGCTGCGTGTCGTCTATTTCCGGATGAAACTGAACGCCAACGTGGGGACCAATCGCAAACGCCTGCACCGCGCGCGGGGACGTGGCCCAGAGCTCGGCCGATTCCGGCAGTTGGCACGCGTCAAAGTGAAATTCGAACCACGGGCCGCGGGAGAGCTCTACGCCGTCTTCGACGTCGATCTCGAACCACCCAACTTCGCCGTCGTCGGCGCGACTCACCACGCCACCGAAGTAGCGACAGAGCGCTTGGGCGCCAAAGCAGACACCAAGAATCGGCACATGGCGGCTATTCGCGTCGCCGATCAGCGCGAGCTCGCGGTGAAACCACGCCGCTTCGACCTCATGGTCGTAGACGGCGCACTTAGAGCCAAGGATGACGAGCGCGTCGTAGCCGTCAAGCGAAGGGGTGACACTCTGTTCGTTCATCATCACGAGGTCGATGTCGTATCCACGCGACTCAAAGGCCTCACCGATCAGCCCAGGGCTGTCTTCTAGATGGTGACGAATGAAAAGTGCGCGGGTCATAGTGACTACGACTCTAACGAGGTGGTCGTGGACCTACGCGCCCGGTAACGACCATCCGAGCGACTCTGCGATCTCTTTGCACGTCGGACAGACCGGATACTTTGCCGGATCACGGCCCGGTACCCAGACCTTTCCGCACAGAGCTCGCACCGGCGTCGCGTTCACCATGGCGTCGACGACGGAGTTGTCGATCGGGACAAAGTCTCCCTTTTTCGGTGTATAGCCCTCAAGCACAATATGGGTAAAGCGCTCGTGATCCCCGTCGTCGAGCGTCGTGTTGGTGGTGACTTCGACGGTGGTCTCTAACTGAACGCTCATGCACTCAACTGTACGGGAACACGTAGTTTGGATGCCATGAAGAGCCGCCGTCGCCGACCCATTCCGCCCGCGCCAAGCTCGGCTCGCATCTCGTCGCACTTCACTCGAGAGGGCGCACCAAAGAATCCGTACCGCACTGAGTCTGAGGCGAAGAGCGCCGCACAGCTCGCCTGGACGCTCGATCGAGCCGATTTGAACGCTTATCGGTGCGACGTCTGTCATCAGTGGCATATCGGAAAGCGATTTCGAGAGGATTAGCGCAGAGTCTCCAAAACGTGCAATATAGAGGGATTCGAAAGAGAAAGGTCTCTTATGTCGGTACAGGCGTACATCCTGATTCAGTCGGAAATTGGCTCGAGCGAAAAGGTCGTCGTCGCCACTCGTGCCGTACCTGGCGTGCTCGAGTCCTTTGAAGTCACGGGACCCTATGACGTGATTGTTCGCTGCGAGGCCGAGAGCGTCGATGACCTCGGCAAGTTCATCGTGGGCGCCATCCAGAAGGTGCCCGGCATCACGCGCACGCTCACCTGTCCTGTCGTCAATATTTAACGAGACGACCGCTTAGTCCCACCACAGGTCGTGGTGGAGCACGCCTCGACTGATGAGGTCGAGTTGAATCTGACTCGTGCCCTCAACAATGGTGAGCTGTTTCGAGTCGCGGTAGTACTGCTCGACGGGATGGTCTTCCATATAGCCGGCAGCGCCGAGCAGTTGGACGGCGAGCCCGGAGGCCTTCACCGCGACTTCGCTCGCGTAGTACTTGGCCATCGAGAGCATAGGGACGTACTCCTTGTCAAACTTGCCCTGATCGGCGAGCCACGCGCCGCGGTACGTGAGCAGTCTCGCCGCTTCGATCTCCGTCGCGAGCTTGGCGATTTCCCAGCGAATGCCTTGGAAGTCTGAGACCTTCTTACCGAACGCGTCACGCTCTTTCACGTACTCGACGGCGTACATGAGCGCGCCTTCGGCGAGTCCCAACCCTCGCGCGGCGACGATAGGGCGCATGGCGTTAAGGGACTGCATGGCGAGGAGAAACCCTCCCCCGATCACCTGACGCGGGCCGACCTTAACGTTGTCAAACACGATCTCCGTGGTGTCGATTCCCTTCACGCCCATCTTTTTGTCCACGCGCGGTCGAGTGACCCCGGGAGCGTCCGCGTCCACGATGAAGCCCCAGATGTTGTTGTGATTGCGCAACGCCGGGTCCCCCACCTTGGCGAAGACCACGAACCAGTCCGCCTGCATACCCCCCGAGATCCAGCACTTCGTGCCGCTAAGGAGAAAGCCGTTTTCGACGTCGGGATCCTCGGTCGCCTTCGTTTTCATGCCCGCGACGTCAGAGCCCGCCCCGGGTTCGGAGAGGCAGAAGGCGGCGCGCGTCTCGCCGCGGGCAATGCCGGGGAGATACTCCTGCTTTTGCTCCTCGTTGCCCGCAATCATGATTGGACCGGTCGGCAACCTGGTCAGGAGCAGCATCAGCCCGAGGACGTTCGAGTACTTCGTCACCTCTTCAATGGCGAGGGTGAGCCCCAAGATGCCCGCCCCCGAACCGCCGTACTGCTCGGGAATGCACAGCCCGAGCAGGTCGGCCTTTTTGAACTCTTGAAAGATGTCCTCGGGATACTCCCCCGTGAGGTCGATCTCGCGCGCTCTCGGTTTGATTTTGTCCTGGGCCAGGCGACGAACACTGTGCTGTAGATCGAGCATTTCGGGGCTGAGTTGAAAGTCCATGACTTGAAAGTTAGCCCCTCCTTTCACGAACATTCAGGAGAGTCGTTCACGTAATAATCACCTTTAGTTCACCTTTAGTTAACTTTCTGGCTAGCCTGGACGGATGGCATTGACGACCCTCACTCCCACGCTGCTCGCCGCCGGATCACCAAACATTCAAGGATGGGCGCAGATCGCGGAGCTCATGGCCGCGTTTGTGCTGTCCATGATCATCGGTATCGAGCGCGAAATCCATCAAAAGAGCGCGGGACTTCGCACGCACACCCTGGTGGGCGTCGGTGCGGCACTCTTCATGCTCATCAGCAAATACGGGTTCAATGACGTGCTCGTTCCCGGGCGCATCATGCTCGACCCCTCGCGAGTCGCGGCGCAGATTGTTTCGGGCGTGGGTTTCCTCGGCGCCGGCCTGATCTTCGTGCGACGCGACTCCGTGCGCGGCCTCACGACCGCCGCCGCCGTGTGGGTGACCGCCGCCATCGGGGCCGCCTGCGGCGCCGGACTCATCGTGCTTGCCATAGCGGCAACCTTTATCTACATGGTGGTCGCAACCATCTTTCCCCACCTCTCGCAGCGCTTACCTCGCGCGTCATCAACACTCTCGGTGATTCGCGTGCGCTACCCCGACGGACAAGGCGTGCTGCGCCAGATACTCGCCCTTGCGACCGCGCGGGGATTCACGCTCTCAGAGATCTCCACCGAAGCCATTGGCTACCAGCGTTCGACGGGCGGAATCACCTCAGCAGAGAACACTGAGAAGCCGATGGTGGGCGTGAGCCTGCAGGTGCGTGGTCAGGCACTCGTCAACGACTTGGTGGCGGCGCTCAGTGAACTGCCGGGTGTCGAGGCAGTCGTTGCGGACGACGCCGACTTCTTCGGCGAATAGCGACTAGCTCTCGGGAGCTTCGACGATCGGCTGGCGCGATGCAATCAGCACGTCGCGAGCGACCACACTGATACGCACCCGGGTACCCAACTCGATGTCACTCGCACGGTCGCTGCGCAGATCAACACGGACCGGGATCTCACCAATTTGGACCGTCACTCGGGTCATTGCTCCGAGGAAGCTCTTGCGCGTGACAAAACCCTGCCCTTCAGGATCAACGTCGATTGTGACATCCTCGGGACGAAGCAGTGCGTCTGCGGGTCCCGACAGTCCCGATCCCTCACCACTTCGTACAGGACTCTGCTGGCCGAAGAGATCCACTTGTTGGTTGACAGCGTTGACCGGATAACGACTGGATATTCCAACGAACTGAGCGACGAATGCGGTCGCCGGACGCGAATAGAGCTCGGCGGGTGTCGCTACCTGCTCAATGTGACCCTTCGACATCACGCAGACGCGGTCTGCCATGGAGAGCACTTCTTCTTGGTCGTGGGTCACGAAGACCGTCGTGATTGCAAGACGTTGTTGAAGTGACCTGATCTGGTCTCGCAGCTCCGCACGAACCATCGCGTCGAGCGCCGACAGCGGTTCGTCAAGCAAAAGGACGCGCGGCTCGATCGCGAGCGCGCGCGCGAGCGCGATCCTCTGCTGCTGACCGCCCGACATCTGGTGGGGATACTTCGCTCGCTGATCGCCGAGTCCCACCATGTCCAAGAGTTCCGCTGCCTTCGCTCGGCGATCGCGACCTGACTGCTTGCGCATGCGCAGGCCGAAGGCGACGTTGTCGAGGGCGCTCATGTTGGGAAACAGCGAGTAGCTCTGGAACACCATGCCCATGTCGCGCTTTCGCGCTGTGACATCGGAGAGGTCATCGCCGTCAACAATGACGCGACCGCTGTCGAGCGTTTCAAAGCCCGCGAGAACCCGCAGCGCCGTGGTCTTGCCACAGCCCGACGGACCGAGCAGCGCCATGAACTCACCGGGCTCGATGGAAAGAGTAAGCCCGTCGAGCGCACGCACCTTTCCGAACGTCCGCACGAGATTCTCGAGGCTCACCCCCGCTCCGGTGCTCCGCGGCGCAGATGTCGATTCGGTCATCGGACTCTCTTTCATCTGGGTCATTAGGCGGTCCGCCTGCGAGTGCGGCGAGACTGGGATCGATCGAGCGAGACTACCAAGATCAGCAGAATCCAGGTGCCGACGAGACCGACCATCGATGCGGCGACTTGCACGTGTCCGTCACTGGAGACCTGAAACTGTGCGATCCAGACGGGAATCGTCGTCCAGAGGTCAAGGCTCGCCATGGTGTACTCGCCAAAGACGAGAGCCAGGGTGAGGACGGTTGCCGACAGCAGGGCGGGACGGATGTTGGGAAGAATGACCTGCCACATCGTCTTGATCCAGTTACCACCGAGTGAACGTGACGCCTCGGTCAACGTCTTCAAATCGATGGCACTGAGGCCCGCGTCAAGTGAACGATAGACAAAGGGCATCGACAGAATCACGTACATGAAGCTGAGGAGGTACGGCGATGACTTAGCCCACAGCGGATAGTCACCCAGGACGCCAATTATGAGCACGATCGGCGGAATCACGATGGGCAGTACCGAGACGACGTCCATCACCCGGCGAAATCGAGGCATGCGCAGATGCACGTAGATAGATGTGGGCACCATCAGGATCGTTGAGACGACCATCGTGACGATCGCCAATTTGAAGGACAAAGCCAGTGCTGCAGTGAAACCCGGTGCCGAGGGAATGCTCGTATACGCGAGATCCGAGAATCCGCCGTTGGCACCTTGGAAAGAAAATTTGAGGCCCGCATAGAGAGGAATGAGAATGTACGCCCCGGCGATCAGCAGTACGAAGAACCGCCACCATCGAAAGTGAAATCTCCTCTTGGGCTTCCCGTTTGAAAACGCCGGGACGGTCTCGTCTTCCATTTGTACGACCTCGAAAGGATCGCCGCTCGCTAACGGAGCCATTTTGAGGCCCTCTTTCGAACGAGGCTGTACATGATCATCACGAACGTGAGAATCACGAGCATGCCGAACGCGATCGCATAACCCACGTGGGTCTCACCCGAGATGACGTTGCCGTTCAAAAAGTTGCCGATCTGAATCGGCGAGAGCGCGATGAGACCGAGAGTCAGTGTCGCCGCGGTCGCGTAGGCGGCAAAGGCGCTGCCAAACAGCAACAGCATGCCGCCCAGTATCGACGGCATTAACACCGGAATGCCCACGTGTATCCAATAGCGCAGGCTCGACGCGCCCATGTTTTCGGCTGCTTCGCGCCACGATTGGCGCAGTCCACCGAGCGCGGGCGTGATGACGAGGACCATCAAAGGCAGTTGAAAGTACATGTACACGACGACGACGCCAGAGAAGGTATAGAGATTAAAGCCAATGCTGGTGAGGCTGATGCCGAGTGCGTGCAGCCAGGCAGTGAGTACACCCGCCGAACCGAGCGTCGCGATGAACATGAAGGTGAGATTGATGCCACCGAAGTTGGCGAGCACTCCTGACGCCGTTGACGTGAGACGACGAAGCAGATTGCTCTTCGAAGTTTGGATGGCGTAAGCGACAAAAACACCGACCACCCCTGGAATCACTGACGAGAGAAGTCCCAGCTTGATGCTGTTCTCGAATCCAATGAGAAATATTCCGTGCGTCGTTGGATTCGACGAGCCACTCAAGATGAGGCGCATGTTGCTGAGTGTCCATCCGCCGGTATTGCCGTGAAACGCCTGATAGATGACCGCAAGGGCCGGCACGCCGAGGCCAGCGAATGAGAAGACGATGAATGGCGTCACGGCAAACGCGGACTCCGTTCGCCGCAGAAGTCGTCGGAGGCTTTTCCGTTTCGACGAGCTTGTTTCAGATCCCGGCGCATTCGCACCGGGATCTGAAACAAGCACTTCACTTATTGCCATGGGCGGAGTCCGTCCGAGCTAACTACGAGCTCGCGCCTGCGCCTACTTCTTGAGCCCACGTAGCGTTAATCGTGGTTGCCGCCGCAGTGATCTGGGCAGTCGATGGGTACTGCGGGGTCTGGCCCGACGGCAACGCCGGGAGCTTCGCCAGCAGCGACTGGTTGACCGTCTTATTGGTCGTCATGGCTGCGAGCTCTGCAGGACGCGCACCACCAGCCAACCAAAGGTTCTGACCTTGGGCCGTGTACAGGAACTCTTCCCATAGACGAGCCGCGGCCGGGTCCGGCGCGCCCGAGTTGATGCCCTGGGTGTAGTACTCACCAAGCAGCACGTCACTCGGAACGACAACCTTCCAGCCCGGCACGTCGATGCCACCGTTCGCCATGAGGTAGTCCCACCAGATGATGACGTTGGTCGTGCCGTCCTGAGCCGTCGTGGCGTCCGCGATGGTGTTCACGAAAGCGCCATTCTTGTTCAGCGTCGCAAAGAAGCTCACGCCAGCAGCCACGTTGTTCAGTGATCCACCGCTTGCAATCGCCGCCGCCTGCACACCCGCGAGCGCGGAGTTCGACGTCAAGGGACTGTTGTTAAGGCCGATCTTGTAGCCCTGGGCGCCAGTTTCGGTGCTCATTTGCTTGAACGAGGTCGGGCAGTTAGTCACCGTCGTGGTGTTGCATCCAATGGCCACGTACCCGCCGTAGTCATCGAACCAGTAACCACTCGGATTCTTCAGGCCTGCAGGGATCGAGCTCCAGGATTGCACCTTGTAGGGAGCGAGAAGACCTTCGGACTTTGCGGTCACCGCATAGCTCGTACCGACGTCAATGACGTCGGGGTCGCTCGAGCGCCCCTTGTCGGACTGAATCGCCTGGATCTCTTCCGCACTCGAACCCTCGGGGTTCTCGGAGTTGATCTTGATGCCGTACTTCTTCGAGAAGTCCTTGATGATGTTGCCGTAGTTCGCCCAGTTATCGGGTAGCGCCACCACGTTGAGGTGCCCCTCTTTCTTGGCGGCCTTCACGAGTGCCGACAACGACGTCGAGCCGGTCTTCGTGAGGTGGGTTACCTTTCCCCAGTTCACGCTCGACGCACCGCTCGCGGCTCCCGTTTCCGCTGTTATTCCGATGGCCGCAACGCTGGCCAAGGTCGCTCCAGCAAGGAGGACCCTCGTAATTGATCTTGGTGCCATAATCCATACCCTCCCACGGGGTTATGTAATCGCCGTTAGTGGCGTTCGGCGAAACACTATCCGAGCGAGAGGAGTCGAGCACTGCACCCCGAAGAGTTCCACATGACGGGATGACGCATTTCTCGTCGGATGAAAAATTTCGTTGAGATGTGTTGTGACAACATTGCGCCATGACATCTTTCCGGCGAGATGAGGAGGTTCGAACACTTTCATCGGTCAATTTCGACGTCGTCGTCATTGGCGCGGGCATGACCGGCGCGGGCGTAGCGCTTGACGCGGCGTCACGAGGCCTCCGCGTCGCGTTGATCGACGCGGGTGATATCGCCTCGGGCACCAGTTCGAAGTCTTCAAAGATGGCCCACGGGGGTCTTCGCTACCTTCAACAACGGGAGTTTCGACTCGTTTACGAGAATCTCCATGAGCGCCAGCGCATGCTGCGAAACGTTCCTTATCTCGTCCAGCCGCTCCCGTTCCTGATACCTCTCTTTGGGTCGAACGGCGTTGCGTCGAAGGCGCTCGTGCGGGGATATGCAACCGCCCTTCGTATCTATGACGTGAGCGGAGGCTGGAGAATCGGCCACCGGTACCGGCGCATCACTCGTGAAGAGGCGCTTTTGCACTTGCCGACACTTCGCACCGATCGCCTCGTCGCTGGCTTCCTCTACTACGACGCGCGCGGCGACGACGCGAGGGTGGCGCTCACGCTCGCCAAATCCGCCGCCGCAACGTTCGACGCCAGTGTGGCGAACTATGTGCGTGCGGTCAACGTCACCGACATCAATGGCCGCGTGACGGGCGTCGTGTGCCACGACGAGCTCGGACATTCCGACTTCACAATCTCAACGAGAGCGGTCGTGAATGCGACTGGCGTCTGGGCTGACAACATCTTCACCCTCACCGAACGCCAGCCCTCGCACCGCATCACACCCGCCAAGGGAGTGCACGTGAGCGTGCCGAACTCTCGTCTTCCCGCCGATGTCGCGGCGGTCTTGAGTGTGCCCAACGATCGACGAAGCATCTTCGTTGTTCCCTTTGAGGACGCTCCCTTCACCTATATCGGCACGACCGATACGCCCTATGAAGGCTCCCTCGATACTCCAACGTGTGGTCCAGAGGACATTGCGTATTTGATCGCGACGGTGAATGCGTCGACGTCGTCGGAGCTCACGACTGCGGACGTCACCGGCGTATGGGCTGGTCTTCGCCCGCTGCTCGCGCCGGAGAAGGGAAAGAAGACGAAGGAGCGCACCGCCGATCTCTCCCGGCGCCACCGGGTCACTGATTCCGGCGATGGCGTCGTGCACGTCACCGGCGGCAAGTGGACAACGTATCGAAAGATGGCTGAGGATGCGGTCGACGCACTGAAGCCCTACTTCACCAACATGAAACGCGCCCGTACGAAGTCGCTTCGCCTTTACGGCACGGGTGCGTGGCGCCCGAACGGAACCCTCGAAGAACATCTGTATCGCCGTTTCGGCGAAGATGCGCTCAAAATACTCGCGATGATTAAGGCTGATTCCGCCCTGGGGGAACCAGCTATCGAGGGCCTGCCGTACGTCGGAGCAGAGTTCGTGTTCAGTGCGCGCGAGGAGATGACGACCTCGCTCATCGACCTCCTCACGCGACGAACGCGAGCGCACCTTCAGGACGCGCGAGCCACTCTCGCCGCCGCTCCCGCTATCGCCCGACTCGTCGCGGACGAACTGGCGTGGACTGACGACGATATGAAGCGTGAAGCCGACGCGTATCGAGCACTGGTCGAATTCGAATTTTCTGCTGCTGGCCTAAACGTCTAAGCAGGTGAGTCGCCCGACGCCGCCCAATCATTTTCCGCCGCGCGAAGTTGCGGCCCCTCTGGCTCAGATCGCGCTCGCAGAGGCTCTTTCGAACGCAGGCATCGCCTGCGATGTGTCGAGCAGTGAACGAGCCGAGCACTCTCGTGACTGGTGGCCGCGCCTCATCGCCACCACGAGTCGAGGCGAGGTAGAACGCTGGCCAGGCATCGTCGTTCAACCGATCACGACATTCGAGGTCAGCGAGACACTTCGTCTAGCGGGCCAGTTTCACGTGTCCGTGACGGCACAAGGCGGGCGGTCGGGCGTCGTCGGCGGTGCAGTTCCCGACGAGGGAGCGATCGCCCTCGATCTCACGGGGCTCGACAGGATCATCGGTGTCGACGAGGTGTCCAACACCGTTCGAGTGGAGGCGGGCGTGTTCGGGCCTGATCTGGACGCCGCACTGCGACCGCTCGATCTCACGGTCGGACACCTCCCTCAGTCCTTTGATCTCGCGACCGTCGGCGGTTGGATTGCCTGTCGCGGGGCGGGGCAATACTCAAACCGTTACGGGAAGATTGAAGATATGGTGCGCGGCCTCACGGTCGTGCTGGCGAGCGGGGAGATTGTCGAGATCGGTGGCAGCGCGCCGCGCCAGGCCGTTGGTCCAGATTTGCTGCAGCTCTTCGTGGGATCAGAGGGCACGCTTGGGGTCATCACCGAAGCGACGCTCGTCGCGCGTCGACGCGCGGCCTTCGAAGCTCGCCGTGCCTATTGTTTTGAGACCTTCACCGACGGGTTAGACGCTTGTCGTCGCTTGCTCCAGCGCGGCGCGAGCCCCGCCGTCCTTCGCCTCTATGACGCGAGTGAATCCCGGCGTCACTTTGACGTCGAGGGCTGTGCGCTCATCGTTCTCGACGAGGGCGATCGGGCACTCGTTGAGGCAACAGTGAGTATCACGACGGTCGAGTGCGCGACGGCCGAGCGGCTCGATGACGATCTCGTCGCACGCTGGCTGGAGCGACGAAACGACGTGAGCGCGCTCGCGCCCCTCTGGGAACGAGGACTTGTGGTGGACACCATCGAGGTGGCGGGCGCGTGGAGCATCCTCACAGCGCTGTACGAACGCGTGAGTGCCGCTCTCCTCGAACAAGAGGGCATGTTCGTCGTGTCGGTACACCAGTCGCACGCCTACCTTGATGGAGCCTGTCTCTATTTCACCTTCGCGGGTCAACCAGAGGGCGATGCCGACGTGTTCTACCGCGCAGTTTGGGATGTGGCGATGGATGAGGTCCTTCAACTTGGAGCCGCCATCAGTCATCACCACGGCGTCGGACGCAATCGTGCGCGCCACGCCGCTCGCGCGCTCGGTTCTTCATATTCTCTCCTCGAAGCGGTGAAGTCACTGCTTGACCCCGACAGTCTGTTGAACCCCGGCGTCCTCGGGCTCGGGGGCGAGCCGTGGTGAGAGCGCTCGCACTCGACGTTGGATCCTCGTCGGTGCGAACCGCAGTGGTTGACGACGCAGGAACCGTCTCGCACGTCCACCAGCACGCTCTCACTGTCCGGTCGCCCCAGCCGGGCGAAGTCGAGCTCGACCCGCTCGAGATCGCGAACGTGGCCCTTGATCTCGCCACGGCCACGCTGCGCGACGCAGGTCCGTGCGACGTAGTTGGCGTCACCAATCAACGCGCGACGACGATCGTCTTTGACGCCCGCACGGGCGAACCGGTCGGCCCCGCACTGAGCTGGCAGGATCTGCGCACCGTGATTGACTGTCTCGTCCTGCAGGAACGAGGCCTTCGACTCGCGCCTAATCAGTCGGCGACGAAGGTGAAGTGGCTCGTCGAGCAGTCAGGCCGACCCGCCCGAGAGCTCCGGTTCGCGACGATTGAAACGTGGATCGCTTGGCATTTGAGCGGGCGCTCGACCTACGTCTCGGATCACTCGAACGCGAGCGTGAGCGGACTCGTCGACGTGGGGCTGCACGGCTGGGACCGACCGACACTTGAGGTCCTCGGCGTGAGCGACGTTGGACTCCCCCGGTTGGTGAGCACCATGGGCTCCTGCGGTGAGGCGAGTGCTCTCTCGGGTTCGCCGATGATCACGGCCCTTATCGGCGACCAACCTGCATCGCTCTTCGGCCAATCGTGCGTGCGCTCGGGCGCCAAGATCACCTTTGGCACGGGCGCGATGCTCGACATGGTGCATCGCTCGACGCCCGTGACTCTTACGCGCTACGCGTCGGGTTGCTATCCAACGGTCGTGCGCAGCGAAGGCAAGGACATCACCTGGGGCGTCGAAGGCATCATCTTGAGCGCCGGTTCGTGCGTCGAATGGCTGAAGGAGCTGGGCTTACTCGCCGACGTCGCCGACAGTGGCGACCTGGCCAAAACCGTCACGACGACGGACGGCGTCTCCTTCGTGCCCGCCTTCTCCGGTCTCGGCACTCCGCGTTGGGACTTCGGCGCTCGCGGTGCCTTCTTTGGCCTCACTCGGGGATCGTCACGAGCTCATCTGGTGCGCGCGGTGCTCGACGGCGTTGCCCACCGAGGCGCCGATCTGCTGGACGCGGCCGAGGCTGAGGTCGGTGTCGAACTCGCCCAGCTGCGCGTCGACGGTGGGATGAGCGCTAATCAATATTTCGTTCAGCGGCTCGCCGACTTCTCGGGACGCGAGGTCGCCGTCTCCTCCGAGCGCGAAGCGACGACGCGCGGTGCGGGTCTGATGGCCCTCGTCGGTGCCGCACATCTCCGCATCGACGACGTCGAAGCACTTTGGTCACCCGGCACGGTCTTCGCGCCGTCACTGAGCGTTGCCGACCGGTTGCGCGCACGAGACGAGTGGGCGACGACCGTCGAGCGCTCGGCGCGGTCGATTCCCGAGCTCTCCGACGTCGCCTTCTAGGCGCCCGTCGTTTTGTCAGACCACGGAGCGAGGGCGAGCGCGTCCTCGAGCGTGGTGACCTTCTCAAGCAGCACGCGAGACTTCGTGAGCCCCCGTGGGTTACTGAGCGCGACGACGCCCGTGACCAGTCCGTGGCGCGCGTAGATCGCCACCCACTTCAGGTCCTCGGGGTTTCCCGAGACCAAGGTGACCTCGTCACTCGATCGAGGATGGCCAATCAGTTGAATCTTCTTGCCCATCTGGTCGGACCAGAAATAGGGAATCATGCGAGTTCTCCTCGCATCGCTCGAGGTCCAAAAATGGGCAAGCTCGATCGCCTGCTCAACGGCGACCTGCCAGTGCTCAATTCGAACGAGCTCGTCGCCCTCCACCCCAGGAAGAGGGAACCGCGCGACGTCACCAATCGCGCCCACGTGTGGCGCAGCCTCAAAATTCCGGTCAACAACCACGCCCCCGTCGATGGTGAGGCCCGAGGACGCGAGCCAGTCGGTCTCTATCGTCGACCCGACGGCCGCCAGCACCATGCTGGCCCCGATCGCCTCGCCGTTCTCCAACAGGATGGTCGCTCCTTCGCCTGAGATCACGACGTCACGAATGACTTGACTGGTGCGCAGCTCAATCTCAGCGGCGTCCGGCAACAGCAGGAGCCACCTCGACACTTCATCCCCAAGAACGGTGACGAGCGGACGCTCAGCCACTTCGAGCACGATCGGCACATGTCCTCGCGCTTTGATGGATGTTGCCGCTTCTGCGCCGAGGAAGCCCCCACCGATGATCGCGACCACGCTCGCGGGCTCGAGCTTCTCGAGCATCTCGTGCAGTCGCACGGCGTCGTCGAACGTCCGCAGCGTCATCAGCTCGCCGGACGACTCATAGGAAAGTGCTCGCGCTCGCGCACCCGTCGCGATCACCACGTGCGTGCCTTCGATCCTCCTGCCACTCGCGAGCGCTACCGTCGTCGATTCGACGTCGAGCGCGACTGCTCGCTCGCCCAGCAAAACCGTCGCAAGGGACTCCGCGAGCTTCTCGGGTGACGCCAATGTTGCCTTGTCGGCAACCCAACGACCTGCGAGGACCTGCTTTGAGAGCGGGGGCCGGTCGTAGGGCGCGTGCCGTTCGTCACCGATAAGGGTGATCGCCCCGTCAAAGCCGTCGCGTCGAAGGAATTCGACGAAGCGCCAACCCGCTACCCCCGCACCAACGACGATGACGTGATCGCTCGATTGCAAACTCACCACGAGAACTGCGAGTGGGCGCTCACGAGCCAAACATGGTGAGCCACTGCTCGAGGCTCGCGACGGACAGGACCGGGTTGCGCTCGCGCACGTCGCCCATGGGCAACGAACCTTCCGTCGAGTAGAGATGGCCGGGGAAGAGCACCGTGTCGTCGCTCACCTTCGAGAGTCGTTCGTTCAGCGACACGAAGAGCTCTCGCGTGTCGCCTCCGGGGAAGTCCGTGCGCCCGCACCCGTCGATGAACAGCGTGTCCCCGCTCAACAGGTGTCCCTCGACGAGGAGGCATTGGCTGCCCTTCGTGTGACCGGGCGTATGGAGCAGCGTGATCTCGATGTCGCCCACGCGCAGTTGATCGCGATCGTCGTGCGTGATGAGTGCCGATTCGTCGATGCCGGTTCTCTCCAGGATCCACGACCTCTCGTCGACGTGGGCATGGATCGGCACACCCGTCATTTCGCGCAGCTCAACGATGCCCGCGATATGTTGCCGTCCAATCAATGTCCCGCCGATGTGGTCGGGGTGGTAATGCGTCGCGATGGCACCCACGAGCTTCATGCCGTCAGCCTCAAGGATCTCGATCAGCTCGGCGGGGCGGTACGCCGGATCGACGAGCACCGCCTCGCCGCTTCTGCGATCACCAATCGCGTACGTGAAGTTGCGCATGGAGAGAGCGACCGCGTCACCGACGGCGAAATCACGGCCGGCGAGCAGTTGGCGAAAGTAGAGGGCGTCGCTCATTCGTCGTCGATCACCCGTGCGATGCGCGGGGTCAGTTCGTCAACTTTGGCCTTGGTGAGCGCAAGGCGCTCTTCGAGTGACTCGATGATCGCTGTTGCGCGTTCGAGCTTGGTGAACAGGTCATCGACCGAGACTTCGCCTTCGTCGAAGGATGCGACGATCGCGTTGAGCTCGCCCGCCGCTTCGTTCCAGTCACTGACGCTCATTCCGACTCCTTTGTCTCGCCCACGCGGGCGCCAAATGTTCCGTCGCTCACGAGCACGCGCACGTCGTCTCCCGAGGCGATGTCCGCAAGGGACTTTACGACAGCCCCTTTCGAATCCGTGACGACCGACCAGCCCTGCGCCAGTCGGCGAGCCGGGTCGTAGGCGGCGAGCAACTGGCGGTTGCTCGCAAGCATCTGCGTCGCTGAGGCGAGAAGGTGCCCACTCTGGATGACAAGACGCTGGCGCGTGCTCGCGAGATGGCGCTCCTCACCGCGGAGACGATCGCGCACCGCGAAGATCATGGTTCGACGACGCTCCGCCAAATAGGCGGTCGCCTCTTCGACGACGTCATCGCTCGCTTCCAGTATTCGTTGCGCCGGGGCCTGCACGTTGGTCTCGTACCATCGGGCCACGAGCGCGACAACCTCTTCGCCGAGCTTGGTTGGCGTGATAGCGCGGGTGTGCGCGACGAGGTCGGCGACGGACTCGTCGCCGGTATGACCAATGCCGGTGAATACGGGCGTCGACGAGGACGCAATGGCTCTCGCCACTTGTTCGTCGTCAAAGCACACGAGATCGCCCTTCGAGCCGCCCCCTCGCACCACGCAGATCACGTCGACGCCATATTCGTCGAGGGCAGCGAGCGCGGCCGCGATCTGGCGAGGCGCAGCGTCACCTTGGACGACGGTCTTTACGAGTGTGATGGCAAAGCTGAACGCCGAATTGAGGAGCTGGCCGGTGAAGTCGTTGTACCCCTCGGTCCCAGGGCTCGCCACGAGTCCGACGCGCAGGGGCACTGCCGAGAGCCCGAGGCGCTTATTCACGTCGAGCAGCCCCTCCGCGGCGAGGCGCGCAATGAGCTCTTGGCGCCGGCGGGCGACATCGCCGAGCAGTCCCTCAACATCGATCTCGGTGATGGAAAACCCGATTTTTCCTTGAGGGGCATAGACATCGACGTACCCGTAGAAGCTGACAACCATCCCTGCTTTCAGGGTGACGCCCTCCGCGGCGAGGCGGCGCTTCAGCGGTGCCCACGGCGTCGCCCAGCAGTGCGCGTTCAAAACGGGTCGCTTCGTGTCGCTCGACGCGGTTCCTGCATCAACCAGGTCAACGTACACATGGCCCTTCTCGTAGACCTTTGCGATCTCCCCGCGGACCCAGTGCGGGCGCCGCCGCCCGAAGCCCGCTTCGAGGTGCGCGGTGAGCAGTTGGTAGAACTCACCCACCTCCAAGATGGGCTGATCGACGTCGGTGTTGAGAACCACGTGGCGAGGTTACCGGGTGTCTGTCATGTGATTGTTCCTTGTTCCCAGCGAACTCTTGTGTCAGACTTGTTGCGGATGGTGAGTCGACTGGGTGGCCGCGCCGACCGGTAACGGGCGGCGAGGAAAGTCGGGGCTCCAAAGGGCAGAGTGCTCGCGAAATGTGAGTCGCGGTGACGTGCAGGAAAGTGCCACAGAGAAGAGACCGCCGATGGCTAGGGCAACCAAGCACAGGTAAGGGTGAAACGGTGCGGTAAGAGCGCACCAGCATCTCGAGTAATCGAGATGGCTCGGTAAACCCCACTCGGAGCAAGATCAAACATGGGAAGCGGCCCGCACGCCTCGCAAAGAGGCACTCCCGAGGTAGATCGCTCAGATGGATGGCCGCCCAGCCTTCGTTTTCGAAGGTGGACAGAACCCCGCTTATAGGTCGACTCACCATCCTTTGACCTCTCAATCAGCTACTAACAAGGACGAACCGTGCTGCATCTGCCGTACCGCGAGCTACCCGTGGGTGACCCCGGCGCGCCCGATACCGGCTCACCCTTTCGCTACCTCGGCTGGCTTGCGCGACACCAGCGGTGGTCGCTCTCGCTGAACGCGATCTTCGGCATCATCTGGATGGTGGCACAAGCGCTCGTCTGGGCGGGCGTCGGGGCCGCTATCGACCACGGCGTGGAGCGTCACAACACCGCGGAGCTCTTCAGGTGGGTTGCCGTCGTGATCGTCCTTGGCCTGATCCAGGCCGTCAGTGGATCATTACGCCACCAGCTCGCCGTCACCAACTGGATGAACGCCTCATACCGGACGATTCAGGTGATCGGCCGCCATATCTCGACGACCGGACCCGCGCTCACCGACGAGATCGCCGCGGGTGACGTCGTCAACACCGTGACCGCCGACGCCATGCGCATCGGCAACGCCTATGACAGTTTCGCCCGGTTTGCGGGTGCCATCGTCGCCTGGATCGTGGTGTCGATCATTTTGCTCTCCACCTCCGTCGAACTCGGGCTCGTCGTCTTGCTCGGCGTGCCAATCCTCGGTTCATTGACCATTCCCCTCATGAAGCCGCTCCACCGGAGCCAGGCTGCCCAGCGCGAGGCAGCGGGTCGGCTCGCCGCTCTCGGCTCGGACACCGTGGCGGGACTGCGAATTCTGCGCGGCGTCGGTGGCGAAGACGTCTTCTTCGGCAACTACCAGCGTCAAAGTCAACGCGTGCGCGCGGCGGGCAATCGTGTCGCCGCCCCCCAGGCAGGGCTTGAGTCCGGCCAGGTGCTCCTGCCCGCGATTCTCACCGGCATCGTGACCTACCTCGGCGCTCGTGACGTCATGAACGGGACGCTTCCACCAGGCGAGCTCGTCGCGTTCTTCGGCTACTCAATGTTTCTGACGACGCCCCTTCGCACGGCGATCGACTACGTGATCAACTCGACGCGCGCGTACGTGGGCGCGAGCAAAGTGCTGCGCGTCCTCGCGATTGAAGCGACCGTCAAGGATCCTGAGCACCCGATCCCCTGGCCCGCGCAGCTCACTCGCTTGGAAGATCGACGGAGCGGTCTCGTCCTTGAGCGCGGACAGCTCGCCGCGCTCGTCACCGACGCGCCTGACGACGCCAGTCTCCTTTGCGACCGCCTCGGCCGATTTGTCGCCGATAGCGACGACGTCTTCGTGAACGGCGTGACCATTGGCGCCTATCGGCTTGATGATGTTCGGTCCCACATCGTCGTAAGCGAGATTGAGCCACGTCTCTTTTCGGGCGAGCTCCGCTTTGAGCTCATGCCGCACGGCCTCGTCGATGATGAGCGGATCCTTCAGGTCCTCCAGTCAACGAGTTCGCTCGATGTTCTGGACGCGCTCGAAGACGGGCTATCGACCATCATCGAAGAGCGAGGCCGCGGATTCTCCGGTGGTCAGCGCCAGCGACTGAGCTTGGCTCGAGCCATCCTCACGAACGCCGAGGTGTTGATTCTCGTCGAGCCAACGTCGGCCGTTGACACGCACACGGAAGGACGAATCGCGGCGCGACTTCGCGAGATGCGAGGTAGTCACACAACCCTGGTGGCGACGACGAGCCCGCTGTTGCTCGAGAAGATGAACGAGGTCTTCCTCGTGCTCGAGGGCAAAGTTGTCGATCACGGCACCCACGATGAACTCGTCGCTCGCTCGGCGAAATACCGACAGGTCGTTTTGCGAGAGGACACGTAGTGCAGCTACCCATCGCGAACGCGAAGACAGTCCTCGCCTACGCGAAGGTCCTCATACGCCAGCATCGTCGCGCCCTCGCGCGCATGCTCTCGCTGTACGCATTGGCGGCCGTTATGTCGCTCATTCCGGCGTGGGTCATCGGTGAGATCACCAATTTTGCGTCGTACCACCAGCTGAGCTCCCACAAGATCACCGACTACATCGGGCTCCTCGTCGTCGCCTCACTCACCTACGCGCTGCTGACCTATTTCGCACGTCGTCGTAGCTACTTGCTCGGAGAGACCGTCTTTGCGCAACTTCGTGAGGAGTTCCTCCAGAGCGTGCTCGCCCTGCCGCTCGGCGACGTAGAGCGCGCCGGGACGGGCGATCTCCTCAGCCGCACGACCAACGACATGGAGTCCCTCTCGCGCACCGTGCGCTTCGCCGTCCCCGAGTGGCTCGTCGCCCTCCTCCAAGCGGTGCTGACCATGGGCGCCATGCTGCTTGTCAGCCCGCTTGCGAGCTTGGCGAGTCTCGTCTCGCTGCCCGTGCTGTTCTTTTCGACGCGCTACTACCTGCGCTACGCGACACCCGGGTACCGTCGCGAGCGCATGAGCTACGCCGCGATGTCGGGCTCCATCGCGGAAACCGCGGAGGGCGCACGCACGATCGACGCCCACCGCCTCGGCCCCCGCCAAGTCACGCGCATCGAAGACAACGTTCGTGAGTCTTTCTACTCAGAGATGTACACACTCTTGATGCGCATGATCTGGTTTCCGACTGTCGAGGGCTCGTTCGCCGTCGCGGTCGCCGTGACGCTCGCCTGGAGCGGGTGGCTCGCCATCAACGGACACGTCTCGATCGGCGCCGCCACGACCGTGACCCTCTACGTCGTGCAGATCAACGATCCCCTCGACCGCATTGTCTCGTGGCTCGACGAAATTCAGATCGGCCAAACAGCGCTCGCCCGACTCGTCGGCGTCTCGGTCGTGCGCGACGATCGACCCACTAGCGGCCCGGAGCCCACGAATGAGACCATCACCTTGGACAACGTGCGCTACGCCTATCGAGCCGGCCACGACGTCCTGAACGGCGTGAGCCTGGTCGTGCGTCCGGGCGAACGAATTGCAATCGTCGGCCCTTCCGGTGCGGGCAAGTCGACCATTGGTCGACTCATCGCGGGTATCGACGCGCCACGTAGCGGTTCAGTGCGCGTTGGTGACGTCGAGGTCGCCCAAATGCCGCTCGACAATCTGCGACGCCACGTCGCACTCGTCACCCAAGAGCACCACATCTTCATCGGCACGGTCCGCGACAACCTGGCGCTCGCTCGCCCCGAGTCGAGCGACGCGGAGATCGAAGACGCGCTCGCGGCGGTCGACGCGCTCGAGTGGGTTCAGCTCCTGCCTGAGGGCATAGGCACCGAGCTCGGCACGACGGGCCACCCCATCTCCCCCGCGCAGGCTCAGCAGCTGGCGCTTGCGCGACTGGTCCTGAGCAACCCGCACACCCTCGTGCTTGATGAAGCGACGGCGCTCCTTGACCCGCGCGCGGCACGCCATCTCGAGCGATCCCTCAGCGCCGTCCTTGCGGGTCGCACCGTCATTGCCATCGCCCACCGTCTCCATACGGCCCACGACGCCGATCGCGTGTGTGTCGTCATCGACGGCGTCGTCGCCGAGATCGGCACGCACGACGAGCTCGTCGCTCTGAAGGGCGAATACGCGGCGCTGTGGAACAGCTGGCGGAACGAGAAGCCGACCGCATCGTAGGCTGCAGTCGTGGCCGAGTATCTCCGCAGTGACGAGGTGCTTGCCTGTGTTCATCGAATAGCCCTTACCCGGGGCGCTCCCTTCAACTACATTGCGCCTCGCCTGTCACCCGAGTTTGAACGGCGTCGACGTACGGCGAACGAGCATCGCCACGAGATCGTCGAGCGCTTTGTTCTCCTCCACCCCGATGCCGTGACACCGACGAGCGTCGAGGAGACGAGTCGATTCATGCGCGAGGGCCGCGAGTTGATCGTTCGTCCTCGGCTGGCGCGCGACGAAGCCGCTCGGCGTAACGCTTCCGTACACGCGCTGGTACGAGTGGGGCGCAACGAAGAACAGTTCGCATACGCCCCGATTCTCATTAAGAACCACGAAGTCGTCGAGACGGCGAGCACTCGGCGCACCTTGGAGGGTTCCCTCGAGCACCCGCGGCCGAGCGAGGCGGAGTACATCGACGGCGTGGGCACTCGGTCGGCCGTGCCGATGACGCGCAGTGGGCTCGCTCTCGCCCAGGCCACGCGAGTTCTCGAGGCACTCGGTCACGCCGATCCGGCCGCAAGAGTAGGCGTCGTTGACCGTCAAGGTCGACTCTGGTGGTTCGACCTAGCGTCCAACAGCTACCCGCGGTTTAATCTCGCGACCTACGACCGTTTACATCGCGAACGCTTGGATGTGCTGATCGCCCATAGCGAATGGTCACGGCACGGGGGCGCCTTTCCAACGGCGCCCTATTGGCACCGCGACTGTCCCGACTGCCCGTTTCGCGAGCACTGCGAAGAGCAGCTCGAAAAACTCGATGACGTCTCGCTCGTACGCTTCACGTCATTCTCCCAGCAGCTGTTGATGCGCGAACACGGCGTCGAGACGCGAGCCCAGCTCGCTCGATTGGATCCGGCTAAAGCTCGTCGAGCGCGGAGCAAAGTGCTGAATCCGCTCGAACCGCACGAGCCAGAAGAGGTCCTTGGGCGCACCATCGACAAGTTGGACGACCTGATCTATCGCGCACGCGCCTTCGAACGCGGGACGTCGTTGCGAGTCGTCCCGGCGAACGAGGTGGGGTGTCCGACCGCCGACGTCGAAGTCGACATCGATATGGAAAGTTACGACGACGCGACCTATCTGTGGGGTGCCCACGTCAGCGTGCTCCAGCCGACCGACGGCGTGCGCGCGGGATACCACGGGTTCGTCGAATGGGGTGAGCTCACGCGCGAGGCCGAGGCAAAGAACTTCCAGGAGTTTTGGGAGTGGCTCGAAGGGGTCCGCCGACTCTGCGCCGAGCAAGGCCGAACCTTCGCCGCCTACTGCTTCTGGGCTCAAGCTGAAGACGGCGCCATGAATCGAGCGGTCGATCCCCCACTCGCGAACGGTCCGACGGCCGCTGATCTCTTCGCGTTTCGAGCCACGGTGCCCCCCATCTGGATCGATCTGCACGAACAGGTCAAACGCCAGATCCAGACCGAAGGGCCCTTTGGACTGAAGCAGCTCGCCGTCGCCGCTGGTTTTCACTGGCGCGATGCGAATCCGAGTGGCGAAGCCTCGATGCTCTGGTACGAAGAAGCACGTCGTGACGACGCACCCGAAGCCCTCGCCTCGCGCGAGCGAATCATGGCCTATAACGAAGACGACTGTCGCGCGACCAAAGCGTTGCGCGACTGGTTGAACGGCCCCGCCCAACATCTCGCGCACCGCGACGACCCCCTCTAGGTAGAGAACTCCGTCATTAGCATTGAGCGGTGGCCCCCGCATCGTCCGAATCGTCGTCGAGTGCCACTGACGTAAGGAGTGCGCGCCTGCTCGGCGCTGGATCGACCATCGTCGCCTTCGCCCTCGCCGGACTAAGTGCGTTGGGCATCGCCGATCTCGCTCACGCCCACTTCGAGACCGGCTTGTGGTACCTCGTCGCCGTCGTGGCCCTGCGCTGGGCGCTCAGCATCCTCGTCGATGAGTGGGGCGAGTCCGCCGCCGTACGCGTTCGCGCGCACTGGCGTCGACGCCTGGTGAGCCATCTCGCACTGCCTCGCTCGGAAGGTGCGCGGGGGCGCGGCGATCTCGCCCTCGCAATCGATCACGCTAGCGACGCACCGTCGCTCGAGCGCCTCGGAGCAAGTGCTGCAAGTTCCATTATTGGCGTCGTCGTGGTGTTCGTCGCGGCTGGCTGGCTGCCCTTTGTCATCACCGTCGCACTGCTCGGTGTCGCCGTACCGCTCTACCAACGCGCGGGTCGACGAAGTGAAGCGATGGCGGCACAGTACCAAGAGCGCCGGGCGAGCCTCGAAGCGCGCCAGCTCGAAGTCCTTCAACACGCACCGGAATTGCGTGCGCTCGGCGCTGTCACGTATGGCGCCAACGAGATTGCCGCGATCTCCGACAGCGAGCACTCGCTCGCGATGCGAGCGATCCGCGTCGCGCTCGAATCTTCGCTCGTCACCGAGTTTCTGAGTGGGGTGAGCATTGGCCTCGTCGCCATGGTCGTCGGCTTCGGTCTCCTCGGCGGGCGCATCAGCCTCCTCCGCGCGCTGGTGGCCGTACTCGTGACGAGCGAGCTCTTTGCCCAAGTTCGGCGTTTCGGCGTTGAGTTCCATCGACGTGACGACGCGCAGCGCGCTCGCGCCCTGCTCGAATCCCTCACGCTCGCCCGGCAGCACTTGTCCGACGGCGATCTGCTCGTCGTCGAGGATCTCGTCACCCAAGCACATGAAGATCGCATCTCGCTTCGCGTGCGGCGAGGTGATCGAGTGATCATCACCGGCCCGTCGGGGGTGGGAAAGACGACGCTGTTGCACACGATGCTCGACTGGCGTTCGGCGAAGGCGGGAGTCCCGCAGCGAAGCGACGAGCCGATTGGGTACGTGAGCGCCGAGAGCAGCCTGCTGTCGGGTTCGCTACGCGAGAATCTGACGCTCGGTTCCGCGATCACCGATGATGATCTCTCTGCTCGGCTGGCGTCGCTCGGACTCGTCGGCGCGCGCTTCGAGGATCTCGATATTGAGCTCTTGAGCGACGGTCGCGGTATGAGCTCGGGCGAACGCGTTCGTCTCGTGCTGGCCCGGGCGCTCCTGAACGGTTCGACCCTGCTCGTGCTCGACGACGTCGCAGGCGTGCTGGACGCCGGATCCCGCGATGACGTTCGACGTGTCTTAGAGGAACTGGCTGATCTCGCGGTCATCGAGGCCACGATCGATACGCCTTTGTTGAAGACAGCGACGACACGCATCGAGCTACGACCGTGAACGAGGACGTCGCTCGACTTCGCCGATGGTTGCGCCGCGCCCAGCCGCCCCGCGCCCAGCTCGCCCGAGCGCTCCTCATGGGATTCGTTGCGACCACCACGAACGTTGCACTCCTCGTCGGAGCGATCGCGCTGCTCGTTGAGAGCTCGACGAGACCTGGGCTACGCGCCGTCGCAATCGTGCTGGTGGTCATCGAACTCTTTGCCTTCATGCGCTCGCCGCTTCGCTTTGGTGAGCGCCTGACGGCCCACCGACTGGGTTACGCCGCAGTCACCCGGTGGCGGCGATGGCTCGTCCTCGTCGTTGGACAGCTCAACTACTCGCAGTGGCGCACGTACGCGTCGGGCGATCTGTTAGAGCGGGCGCTCGGCGACACCGATGAGCTCCAAGACCTGTGGCTGCGCTTCGTGATCCCATTCATCGACGTCATTGCCGTCATGGTCGTGAGCGACATCGTGATCGCTGTCCTGCCGCCCCACGGTCACTGGTGGACCTATGCAGTGAACCTCGCGGTCCTCCAGCTCATCGGTGTCGGCGGACTGAGTTTCCTTGCGCACAAGGAACTCGCGAGAGACCGCCAACTCCGTCACGCGCGCGGGCTCTATCGCGCGCAGTTGGTCGAGCTGAGCGCCGCTACCCCTGAGATCACACTGATCGGACGCGCCTCGTACGCAGAGTCACGTTCGGCGATTGCAACAGCGATCTTGCACGACGCCGAGCGCGGGGTGCGTCAGCACCGTCGGTTGTCGAACGCACTCGTGATCGTCGTGTCGCTCCTCGCACTCGTTGGCGTCGTGAGCCATCCCGCCAGCTCGAGCGTCTGGCTCGTCGTCGCGGCGATGATCGGGCTGACAAATTTTGAACTCTTGTCGAGCGTGCGCTCGTCCCTTCGAGCCGCCGTTGAAGTCAGCGGCGGCGGCGAGCGTCTGGAGGGGCTCGCCACGTCGGCTCGTGCGGGCGCTACCGGCTGGCCTGACGACGCCACGCTCCGCATCGAACACCTCACGCTCGATGAAGATGATCGCGTGTTGGTGAGCGACGCCATGCTCACCGTCACACCCGGGACGCGCGTAGCGATCACTGGTGAGTCTGGCGTTGGGAAATCAACGTTGCTCCGCGCGCTCGCGCGGCTCGATCTGGTTTCGCCGGGCGCGATCACGATCGGCGATGTCGATGTTGCCGCGATCAACGAAGACGAATTCCGCCGTCGGGTCACCTACGTCGCAAGCGAGCCCGGCCTCACGCGTGGTTACGCGGTCGACGTCGTGCTACTGGGGCGCAGCACCGAGCGAGACCCCTTCAGCGACCTTAAGACACTGGGGCTCGACGTAGATCGCACCACTCGTTTCGAAGAGCTTTCACGCGGCGAACGCGTACGGGTGGCGCTCGCCCGGGCGCTTGTCACCAGTCCGCTCATCTACGTCCTCGACGAACCAACGGCGGGTCTTGGGCGCGACGAAACCACGCTTCTGCTCGATCTTCTTGGCGCGACGGGTGCGACGATCATCGTCGCGACCCACGACGAGGTCGTCGCAGACTGGTGCGGGGTCGTCGTGGAGCTGCGCGGCGGCGAGCTCGTTCCGCTTAGCCGTTGATTGTCTGCATCCCCGACGCGTGGTACCGATCACCCTCGACAGCGCCGCGGGGCACCGCGGCTTCGAGTGCAGCAGCGTCGTCGTCGCTCAACTCAATGTCGAGCGCCGCCACGTTTTCGCGGAGCCACTTGCGACGCTTCGTGCCGGGGATGGGCACGACGTCATTGCCTCGCGAAAGAACCCACGCGAGTGCGAGCTGTGCGACCGTGACCTTCTTCTCCGCGGCAATACGCTCGAGGTTTTTTACGAGCGCGAGGTTGTGCTCGTACGCGTCACCTGAAAAACGCGGGTGGTGACTGCGAAAATCTTTGGGATCGGCAACCCGGGACTCCGCTTCCTCCGTGAGAAAGCCTCGCCCGAGCGGGCTGTAGGCGACGAATCCGATCCCGAGGCGACGACACGTCGCGAGCACGCCGTCTTCAGGGTCGCGCGACCAGAGCGAGTACTCGCTCTGGAGCGCCGCCACCGGGTGGACGGCGTGAGCGCGCTCAATCGTCGCTGAGGACGCCTCCGAGATGCCGAGAAAACGAACCTTCCCCGCTTCGACCAGTGACTTCATTGCGCCCCAGGTCTCTTCAATAGGGACGGTGCGATCGACGCGGTGCTGGTAGTAGAGATCGATGACGTCGACGTTGAGGCGTGCGAGTGACGCGTCGCAGGCGGCGAGCAAGTACTCGGGCGTGCCGTTCACGCGGATAAACGTGCCGTCCTCCGCGCGCTCATTGCCAAATTTCGTCGCGAGCACGACCTCATCACGCCGGCCTTCGATCGCACGCCCCACCAGTCGCTCATTGGTGAACGGGCCGTACATGTCGGCGGTATCCAAGAAGGTGACGCCGAGATCAAGCGCTTCGTGGATCGTGGCGATCGACTCGTTGTCATCACCTTCGCCGTAGAACTCGCTCATACCCATGCATCCGAGCCCCTCGGCGGAGACTTCGAGTCCTTCGGTCAACGTACGGTGCTGCATATCATTCCTCCATGTGAAATTGCTCACAAAAGCCCGTTTAAAGGCCTTCGCGAACTGAGCGATGGCTGTGGACGAACTAATTTCTTGACATTGGCTGGGGGGGCCAAACATCGAGCGCCCGTCTGCTTCGGTAACGAAGCAGACGGGCTCCGTTGTTTCTAAAGCCTTCCGCAAAGCACCTTAGGGTGAGAGAGTGCCTTCGATGACGGCCGCTGAGACGGCGGCTCCTGTTACCCGACCGCTGTTGCGCGGATGGCTGCACGTGGCCGGCGCGATTGTGCTCGCTGCCTGCTCGCCGATCCTCTTTCTTCGCGCCCATACGTGGACACAGGTCGGCTGGGTGCTCTGCTTCGTCGTCGGCGTCGAGTCGATGCTCGTGACGAGCTCGCTCTTTCATCGCGTGCGCTGGTCGCCGGTGCACCGGCGAGCAATGAAGCGGGCCGACCACTCGGCAATCTTTCTCGCGATCACCGACAGCTACCTCGCCATTGCAGGACTCACGATGCACGGGACCATTCGGCTCGTGCTTCTCCTCATCGTTGTCGCAGGAGCCCTCGTCGGCGTGGCGATCCGGCAACTGGCCCTCGACACCCCCAAGTGGGTGAATACACTCCCTTACCTATGCGTCGGCTGGGCTGCCGTCGCCGTCCTGCCCCAGATCTACCGAGGCGGGGGTCCGCTCTGCTTTTCGTTCGTCGCGGGTGGCGGACTCGCCTACACGCTCGGCGCACTCGCCTACGGCCTCAAGCGGCCCAATCTCGCCCCCCGCGTTTTTGGCTACCACGAGCTCTTCCATGCAGCGACACTCGTGGGCGTTGGTCTCAACTTTGCCGCAGTCGCCGTGGCGTTGCGTTAAAGAAGCGGCACGACGTTGTAGCGATGGAGCTGGGGCCCGTCGCCTCGCACGCCGATCACCGTCATCGAGCCATTCTCGAGACGCATGCGCCACGACGTCGAACCGGGCACCCCGAGCGCCCAGGTCACCGCCGATTTAATCGGCGACACGTGACTCACGATCGCGAGATGGCTCGTTGGCGAGTGCAGAAGGCTCGAGGCGTCCTCCAAGAGCCCGTCGAGCTCGGCGTGCACCCGCTTGTCGACGTCCGCGAGAGATTCGCCACCACCAAAGGCACGTTCATGTTCGACCTCGAAGACTCGCCAGTGCTCCGTTGTCATCTCGGTGACGGACGTGCCGTCGAGATCGCCGTAATCGAGCTCGATGAAGGACTCCTTCACCACCTGTGCGAGTTCCGGCAGCGCCGCCGATGCTGTTTCGCGAGCCCGCGCCAGGGGTGACACCCACAACCCCTCGACGCCGGTGAGCCATGGCGCGAGGGCGTGCGCTTGACGTTGTCCGAACTCCGTGAGATGGGGATCGCTCCGACCAACCAGCAGACCCTGCACGTTGGTCGAGGACTGTCCGTGGCGGATCAAGACGATCACGGCAGCAACAACCGTCCACACTCGGGACAGTCCATGAAGGTGTCCTCGGGCAGCGACTTGAATCGGTCGTAGTCGAGCGGGGCGAGTGCGATTCGACACCCGTCGCACCGACCTTCGACCACCTGGGCCGCGCCCGAGCCACCACTGCGTGCGAGCGCCGCGTCGTAGCGTCGCCGAAACTCGGCGGGGACCGCGAGTGCCGTCTCTTCGCGCGTGATGGCGAGGGCCGCGAGTTCCTCTTCAAGCGACACTTGCAGATCCTTGATCATCGCTTGGAGCTCGGTCCGGCGCGCGACGCCCGGCTGCGCGCGATGTTTAATGTCCTCGAGCGCCGCTTCTTTTGGTTCCAACAGGACGAGCAGCTCGAGCTCTCGATCCTCATTTGCCTCAAGCAGTTGGCGAACGTGCGAAAGTTCGCCCTGCATCGCACTCAGATCGCGCGCGTTCGCCGTTGATGAGGAGAGCGCTTCATCGAGATCGTGCACGCGCTTGCTCAGGCGCAGGGACTCAGCAGCGAGCGCGTCGCGTTGGCCCGCGAGCGGCGCAATCTCAGCTTCGGTCGTACGAAGTTCACCGAGCAGCGCGCGCAGCTCGGCCTCAAGCGTCGCCAGCTCTGCTATCTCAGGCAGGTGTGTCTTTTGTGCGCGAACGCGATCGATCCAGCGGTCGGCATCCATGAGGGCCCGCAACGATTCGCTCAAACTCACGCGGTCAGTCTGTCACGCCCAGGATGGCAAGCGACGCGGCGAGCTTGGCGAGCGCGGGCGCAAGGGAAGGTTCCGCACGCTCGACCGCCGAGACAAAGTCGAACCAGAAGACGTCGGGGCTTTCGCCCTCGGGAGGTGTTGGATCCTCAGGATCAGCGAGCAATACGTAGCGAAGGTCGTAGTGCGTGTGCGCGTTCGGGCCGGCGTGCACGTCGACGTGAAAGAGCTCGACTGGCTCAAGATGACGCACCTGAAGTCCTGTTTCCTCCTTGGTCTCGCGTACGCACGCGACATCGGGCCGCTCCCCCGCGTCAATGTGGCCCCCGGGCTGCACCCAGATGCCGAGGCGCCGGTGTCGGTGCAGGATGACGCCGCGCGTCGAGACAACGAACGCGGAGGAGGTCACGTGATGGTCATTCTCCGTTTCCGAGAACGGGTCCCCCGGCCAGCTGAGGCGATCGAGCGTCATTGCGAGCGAGGCGGCTTCGCGCTCGTCTACCGGATCAATGCGTTCGATCTTCGCTCCTAACGCTTCGATCACCGTTCCTCCAGGAACTGCCGCACGGACGCAGGCACGACCACGTCCTCGTTCGCCATCGCTCCTCGAGTGTCCGGCACCGGGCTGTCGAAGACGAGACGCGCAGGAATCGTGCCCGCCCAGATGGGCAGCGCTTGATCCTCGAGATCGTCGTCCGTCTCACCGGCAGATACCTTGGCGGACGCTTCGTCGATGCTCACCGCGACGAGCATCGTGAGTCGCTGCTCGGCGTCTGTGATCGGACGCGACTCACGGGCGCGCCCGGGGAGCACGCGGTCGACGAAGGCATCGAGCAGACGCCGCTTCTCGGCTGGATCAAGCACTTCGTGGGCTTCGCCCACGACCACGACCGACCGGTAGGCAATCGACGATTCGAAGCCGCTGCGTGCGACGCGAATCCCGTCAAAGATCGTGACCGTTGCGAAGGCTTCGCCTTCGCGGACGAGCGACTTCAAGACCTCATTCGCGGGACTGCCGTGCAGGTAGAGCGTGCGGTCCTCGCGCAGGTGGAGTGTCGGCAATGCGGAGGGCTTGCCCTGCACAGTCGCAGCCACGTGACAGACCCAGGACTCGTCCAATATGGCGAAGATCGTCTCTTCGTCGTAGGCCGCCTTCTTCGGGAGTCTTCGAACTCGTGTCCTCGAACCTGGACCGAGTGGCTCAGCACTCACGGATAGATCTCACCCGAAAAGAAAGTCCTCGCCATACCCGCGACTTCAACGTTTCGCTCGAAGAGGCGCGCGTACATGATCCCGCCTCGGGTGCTCGCCTGACGAACGGCCACCGTCGGCGAACCGACCTTCTCGACCCACCAGGGCGCGACCGCACAGAGCGCACTCCCCGTGACGGGGTCTTCCGCGAGACCGAGTCGCGGCGCGAAGACGCGAATCGAGACGTCCACATCTGGTCCGCCGTAACAGGCAGCGATGATGAGCGAGCTCGGCACCAGGAACAGACTGATCGGATCGACGTCCAGGGAACACAACGTCTCGTAATCGTCAACGATGGCGAGCACACTGGAGGGACCTGCTTGGTAGGCCTCATCAACGTGACCGAGCGCGTCCGCGAGGACGGCCGGATCGATCGGCTCGAGGTAGGCCCTCGGGAGGTCGATACCAACCAGTCCGTCAGGCAGACGACGACCCGACAGCACGCCTGACCTCGTCGCGAAGAAGAATTCCGATCCGGGCGCGTCAAGCTCGTTCAACAGCACGTGCACGGTTGCGAGCGTCGCGTGCCCGCACAGATCCACCTCGACGGTCGGCGTGAACCAGCGAAGCGACCATTGATCACCAACACGACGAATGAAGGCAGTCTCGGAGACGCCCAGCTCGAAGGCGATCTGTTGCAGCTCGTCGTCGGGCAACGGGCGTTCGAGTAGCACGACGACGGCAGGATTGCCGCGCTCGCTCGCACCAATGAACGAATCGACCCACCAGAGTCGGTGACCAAAGGCGACGTCGACGGATTCCACGCATAAGAGACTGCCACACGCGCTGGCGACCCCCCGATAGTGTGAAATGGTGCGTGTCGCGACATTTAACCTTCACGCCGGGGTCGACGGCTGGGGTCGGCCCACGCGCGTCCTCGATGTCGTCAAGGACCTTGACGCGGACATTCTGATCCTGCCCGAACTGTGGCGATCCGACGACGGACCGGATTTCTACGACGACCTCGCCACCTCGCTCGCGATGACGGGCGACTTCGCGCCGCTCGCCACGGGCGAGCGCGTGACCTCCGGCGAAGGACCCGCCTCGTGGCAACCCATGCTCGCCCACTTTGTCGGAGAACGCGGCCTCTACTTTCGCGAGCACCGTGAACTCACGAAGGATCAGCTCGAAAAGCGCGCACGCAGCCAACGCCTTGAACGAGGCACGTGGGGCCTCGGGTTCCTGACTCGCCTGCCCGTCGAAGAGATCACCATCACCCCCCTCGGACGACTGCCGCGGGAAAAAGTCACCCGCGCGCTGATCGCTGCGCGACTCAACGACGGCACCCGCCCGTTTTACGCCCTCGCGGTCCACGGTGCGCACATCAGCCACGGCTCCTATCGCCAGTACCGGCGAATCAACGAAATCGTCGCTGGCTTCGAGCCCGGCGTCCCGATAGTGATCGCGGGCGACTTCAACTGTTGGCGTCCGCTGCTCCGAGTGCTCTTTCCTGGCTGGCGCACGCTCGCCCGGGGCCGTACCTGGCCGGCGCAGCGCCCTCACTCCCAGATCGACCACATCCTTGGTCGAGGCCCGTGGGTATCGCACCAGAGCTTCACGCGCGACGGAGGCAGTGACCATCTCGCCCTCATCGCCGACGTCGAAATTCGCTAAGTCAGCTCCATCTGCGAGCTCTCGGGCAAACGGTAGAGAAGGGCGAGACAGGGCAGGAGCGGCAGGAACGTCACGAGTGCAGCGAGGCGCAGGGAGCCCGCGCCGGTGACGTGCACACTGTCCCCGACGAGTCCAAAGACGAGGAGGCCCGCCATTGCGCCGAGCACGCCCGCCACGACGATCCATCCCGCTGCCGTCGCACGAGAGGCGTGGGGAAACAGTTCGGTACTCAGCGCGGCAATGGCTGGCGCCAGCAGTCCTCCCGCCATCACCCCACTCATGTAGCCCACGACGAACGCGGTCTTGCCACCGCCATAGGCGAGCGCCGCCGTCAGCGCAGTCGCGACGGTACCAATCACGACCGTCCCTCGCCGACCGATCGAGCGCGCGAGGTATCGACTGAGCAAGAGCCCCGCGAGTCCGGTGAGGGCGCTGAGCGACACGACCAGCGACACAACGATCGGGCTGATCTTGAGCACACCTTCGCCGTAGACGAAGGTGAAGCCGCTCGCAGGTCCCGAGATGACGCCGATCACAAAGACAATGACCCCGACGGTCGCAACCCGAGCGCGAAGGCCACGAGGCACCGCGCCGAGACGAGCGAGCGGACCGCTGGCGCCACGAAACACCGGTTCGGGCACCGAGCGGAGCAATGGCCGTAAGAAGAACACAGGCACAAGAGCGAGCGCGAAGAGCCAGCGGAAGGACTCTGGGCCGCGCAGGATCCCCGCAAAGATGGCGGCCAGTCCCGCCCCGACACCCGCGCCAGCCGACACGATGACGAGGCGGTCGATGCGTGTTTGGGCATTCGACAGTTCAACCGTGACCACCTGGACCACCGTGGCCGTCGAAGTCAACAGCGGTCGGGCGAGTGCGAAGCACGCAACGAAAAACCAGTACGAGGGGCTGAGCGACGCGCAGGCGGTAATCACGAGTCCGACCAACAACGTGCGCCGCATGGTGCTGACCCTCCCCCAGCGGTCCGCGAGGGAGGCGAGCGGCAGGGCGCCGAGCGACGCGAGTCGAAGCACCGCAAGTCCGATCCCCAGCTGTGAGCCCGAGAGGCCGACCACGCTCTGCAGCGACTTGCTCGAGCTGTGGTGACCGAAGTAGCTCGCGACCTTGTCGAGGGAGGCGACCGCACCAAAGGGCGCAAAACCGGCCACGAGCGCGATCAGAAACAGCGCGATGGTGGCACGCTGCCAGTTACGACGCACCAGCGCGACGACCGAGGTATCAGCCAAGGTGCACGCTCTCGTCGACCGCGACGAGCATCTTTCCGTGGTTGCCACCGGTGAAGAGAAGATTGAGCGCTTCTGGAGCGCGCACCAAGCCAGTAAGCACGTGCTCTTGGTGCGTGAGCGACCCTGAAAGCACGAGCCCCGCGAGCTCCATCTGCGCTTCGGGGAAGCGGCTCGCGTAATCGAGGATCAAAAAGCCCTCCATTCGCGCGCGCCGCGTAATGAGTGCGCTCGTATTCTCGATGCCGTGACGGGCTCCGGTCGCGTTGTACTGGGAGATCGCACCGCACAGGACGATGCGCGCGTTGAGGGCAAGCGACGTGAGCACGATGTCGAGTATCTCGCCGCCGACGTTGTCAAAGTACAGATCGACGCCCGTTGGACACGCCTCGCGAAGTCGCCGTCGCAAGTGATCTTCGCGATAGTCAAGACATTCGTCAAAGCCGTAACGTTCAACGACCTCGGCGCACTTCTGCGCTCCCCCGGCAATGCCGACGACTTTGCTCGCCCCGCGTGCGCGGGCGATCTGACCAGCGACCGAACCTGTCGCTCCCCCCGCACCTGACACGACCACCACGTCGCCCGGTGTCACGCGACCTACGTCGACCACGCCGAAGTAGGCGGTCATGCCGGTGACGCCGAGCACGTTCATGACCGTCGCGAGATCCAGCCCCAGACCCGAAGGAATCACCGTAAAGCGATCCTCGGGCGTCGCGAGCACCCACTCTTGCCAGTTCGTCATGCCGTAGACGATGTCGCCAACGGCGTACCGATCGCTACACGATTCGACGACGACACCGCAGCCGCCGCCGCGTATGACAGCGCCGAGCTCGATCGGCGGCAAGTAGCCCGGCGCATCATCCATCCACGTGCGAATGGTGGGATCGATGCTCAACATGGCGACCTTGATGAGGGCCTCGCCGTCGCGACACGCTGGACGAGGAGTCGTGACGAGCCTGGTGGTCGTCTCATCGACGGTGCCACTCGGGCGATGATCAAGCACGATCTGACAGTTGTCCACGAGGCTCCTTCACGTTGGTGACGTCTAGATACTCTCACCACCCGGCGCGCGCGCGGCGCTGCGAGTTCACCACGCCTTCGAGACGCGCAGTGACGTCAACCGCGATCGACGCGAACTCGCCGTATCACTTCATCCACCACTTCGCTCGTCGACGCCTCGCCCGCGAGGTCGAACGTGCGGATTCCGTCGTCCGCGGTGGCGAGTGTCGCGTCGCGCAGGTCTCGCGCAGCATCCGCACATCGTTCGTCGCCGCGAAAGCCCGCGTGCTCGAGTACCGCCGCACAGGCGAGCAGCATGGCCATCGGATTGGCCACATTCTTTCCTTCGAGCGACGGGGCGGTGCCGTGGGGCGCCTCCGCCATGGCGACGGTCGGTTGCAAATTCTCGTCAAGTGATAGCAGTACTGACTCCGCACCCGCGATGGACCCAAACATCGCGAGCACCATGTCGCTGAGGCAGTCGCCGTCTCGGTTAAGCGCGGGCACGACAACCGGCGAGCGCCAGTCTTCGGTCATGAGTCCCGCGTAGGCGGCGTCAATGAGCATCGGACGGTAGTGCACGCTGGCGTACCTCGTAGCAGCGGCATCCATCTCCTCTTTGAGCATGCCCTCGTAAACCGGCGACACCGTCCACTTAGGTCCGCCGTAGACGACACCTCGAAGAGTCTCCGCCATGCGAAACGAAAACTCCGCCACCGAACGGCACGTCGAACGATCGATTCGTTCGGTGCGCCACGCCGATTCATCAACCGATCCTGGCTCACCGTCGCGTCCCTCGGGAGCTCCGTAGGCGTCACCCACCGCCATCCGCACAACGACCACCGGATAGCTGAGCGCCACGATCGGCGTGACACCGGGGATGCGCCGTCCAGTGCGCACGATCACCTTGCCATCGATACCCTCGCGCAAAATGCGATTGGGCGAACCGACACTGCCAATTTCGGTGGGGGTGATGGTGGCGGCCTTTAGCCCAAGACCGTGCTCGCGCATCGCAGTCGCAGCGTCATGCACCACGCCGTTCTTGGTCGCTTCGCGGCTCGCGAGCGAGAGATCAAAGTGCACGAAGTTGACATCAAACCCCAGTACCGAAGGATCGAGCGCCCGCAGAGCCTCGTTGAGCAGCTCCTGGCCGGTCTGATCTCCGTCGCATACGACAATGGTGGACGTTGGGTTCATTCGTGCTCCTCTTCTGCCCCACCACATTAGATACGCGCGAGCGGGTCGATCCGCGAACTCGTGAGCGCCATCCCGCGGCGCGCCCATTGTCACCGCGCAAGGTCCCCTCAAACCGGCAGGGACTGATGCGCCAGCGCGTTTTGGTCGCGATCGCGTCACGTCGTTGTTTCAAGCGCACTCGGAGCAACGCGTGCACTACAGCTCGATTGGCGCGCTAAAACGGACTCTGGAAGATTTTCCGCTCACGAGATCGTTCTGCTCGTGAGACTTTTCGAAGGAGACGTTATGGAATACGTGGCACTCGGCACCACCGGTCTGCAGGTATCGCGCATCTGCCTCGGCTGCATGAGCTACGGCGAGCCCAACCGCGGCAACCAGCCCTGGTCACTCGGACGCGAGAGCGCAGAGCCTTTCTTCCGCCAAGCGCTTGACGCGGGCATCAACTTCTACGACACGGCGAACGTCTACTCACTCGGCAGCAGCGAGGAGATCACCGGTCAGACGTTGCTCTCGATGACCTCACGTGACGAAGTCGTGATCGCGACGAAAGTGAATGGTCAGATGCGACCTGGACCCAACGGACACGGACTGTCGCGCAAGGCCATCATGACGGAGATCGACCACAGCCTTCGTCGCCTGGGCACCGATTACGTCGACCTGTATCAGATTCACCGCTGGGACTACGACACGCCCATCGAAGAGACACTTGAAGCGCTGCACGACGTGGTCAAGGCGGGCAAAGCGCGCTACATCGGCGCCTCGTCAATGTACGCCTGGCAGTTCGCCCAAGCGCTCTACGTCGCCGACCTCAACGGTTGGACGCGCTTTGTGAGCATGCAGAACTACTACAACTTGCTCTACCGAGAAGAAGAGCGAGAGATGTTCCCCCTTCTCGCCGACCAAGGCGTTGGATCGATTCCCTGGAGTCCCCTCGCTCGTGGCCGGCTCACTCGTCCCTGGGCAGAACAGACCAACCGATCGGAAAATGACGAATTTGGTCGCAGCCTGTATTCCGATGATGACCAGCCCATCGTCGACGCGGTGCTGCGCGTCGCGAGCAAGCGCAACGTCGCGCCAGCACAGGTCGCACTCGCGTGGGTGCTCAAGAACTCCGTGGTCTCAAGCCCGATCGTCGGAGCGACGAAGGCAGAACACCTGTCCGATGCCGTGGCGGCAGTTGAACTCAAACTGGACGACGCCGAAATCGCAGAACTCGAAGCGGGTTACCGAACCCACGGCGTCATCGGTTTTCGATAAATCCCTGCCCACTTAGCCAATGAAGGTCTTTATGTCGGCGATGATCTTGTCTTCGACCTCGAGGCTCCAAAGCGAGTCGGCGACGTCCACCGGCAAGAACAGTTCCGACAGAAGCAGCGTTTCAATCGCCGCAACGCCGAGGTGCTCAAGCCATTTACCGATCCCGAAGCGAACCGTGAAGTCGGCGGGGCTGCCCTTGATAGTGATGGTCAGCGATCGATCTGCGTCGACGACTTCGCGGAGGAAGCCGCCCTTCTTCGCCTGAATGACGACACCCTCGTCACTCGGCTTCGAACTCTGGACTTTGAAACTGTTGGCCTTCAAGTACTCCTCAACGTGCGTCTGCAACGCGCCGAGATCGGTGCCCTTGCCCTCGAAATGTTCTTGCTTGTCACCTAACACCGTGTTCTCCTCATGTTGACTGGTTTTCGCACCATACAGCGCCTCCCTTAAGTGGGCGTAAGAGGCATCTAGGAAGGTCGAGCGCACGTGTGACAATGGACATCGTGCAAAAGCAATTGGGTGATCAACCGCGATTCCGGGCAGTTATCGAGCACCTCGGTGAGCCGGATTCGCGGCGGCTTCTCACGACGCCAGCGCTCGTGTGCGACCTCGACACGCTCGACACGAACATCGCGAAGATGGCTGACTTCGCTCGATCTTCGGGTGTCGCGCTTCGCCCGCACGTGAAGTCGCATAAAAGCGCCTTTGTGGCGGCGCGTCAACTTCGCGCGGGCGCCGCGGGACTCGCCTTCGCCAAACTGTCAGAGGCCGAAGCGGTCATCGAACAGCTGCCCACACTTGGTTACGACGCACGGGTATCGGCACTCCTCACGTCCCCGCTCGTCGGATCGAGCGTCGCCGCACGCGCGTGGCAACTCGCGAAATCCTGCGACCTTGTCGTCGTCGTCGATTCGATCGAGGGAATCAACGAACTCGACGATGCTGCTCCAGGCGATGTCGAACTCTCGGTCCTCTGCGACGTCGACGTCGGGCAGGGACGAACGGGGATCGTTGGCCCTGAGAAAGCGCTCCGTCTCGTCGAGCACCTTCGCGACGCTCCCACACTGCATTTTGGCGGAGTCCAGGGCTACGCGGGAAACCACCAGCACGTACAAGGAAAGGACGAGCGGCGCAAACGCCTCGCGGCGTCAACCGAGCGTCTGAACGCTGTCATTCGAGCCCTTGAGGACGACGGGCACGAAGTTCCGCTGCGCACAGGTGGCGGCACAGGCAGTGCCTTCATCGACATCGAGTTCGGCGTCTTGAACGAGCTTCAATGTGGCAGCTACATCTTCATGGACCGTGAATATCGCGACGCTTTAGGCGACGATCCGGAGGGGCGTTACGGACACAGTCTGACGATCGAGACCACCGTCATCTCTACCAATCACGAGCGCCACGTGACGATCGACGCCGGACTCAAGTCCATGTCGTGCGACGCGGGTGCTCCCGTCGTGATTGGTAGTGAGACGCCCGTCGCGTATTACTTTCAGGGCGACGAGCACGGAATGTTGAGCGCTCCCCCGGGCACATTCGCGCGAGGCGAACGTGTGAGTTTGGTGCCGCCCCATTGCGACCCCACGGTCAACCTCTACGACGTTATCTGGATGGTGCGCGGCGACACGGTGGTCGACATCGCGATCGTCGATGCCCGCGGATGTTCACAGTAAGCCCGAGACCACGAACGCCCGACCTCCGCACGCTCACAGACAACCGTCTTCATCCCGATTCGTCTCGAACCTAACCGCGCGGCGCCGACCAACAATTTGTGGGCGCTGAGGGACTCGAACCCCCGACCTGCTGAGTGTAAATCAGCTGCTCTAACCAACTGAGCTAAGCGCCCGCAGTGAACCAGCCTAATGGAGGTCTTTCGCTCGGCTAAAGAGCGCCTGCGCTGCACATGAAGTCCAGAAGTTCCTTTGTGGCCGCGAAGACTGGGCGGCGGCGGACGTCTTCGCTCGCAACAAGCTCTTCGCCGTCGTAGTCGCTCGCGAAGGCTCCTACTTCATTGATCATGAGTAGTCCTCCCAGGTAGTCCCAGGGATGAAGTCCGGAGCGTCGCGCAACACTGAAGACGTCGAGCGATCCATCGGCGACGAGACAAATCTCCAAACTGGCAGCTCCGAGCGCGCGATACTGCGCCCATCCCATGTGCTCGGCGGGTAGCCCCGAAAAGCCCACAATGGCTTTCGTGAAGTCTCGTTGACCACTCGGAGAAATCGCGACGCCATCGCGAAGCGCGCCTGCGCCGCGTTCTGCTTCATAGATCGTGCCGGTCGCTTGATTCATGACGAGCGCCGCTACGAGTTCCTTGTCCTTAAGTACTGCAAGGCTCGTCGCGAAGAATGGCACGCCGTGATCGCAGTTTGTCGATCCATCGATTGGGTCGACGACGACGGTAAGGTCACCGTCGCCCGAGACACCCGACTCTTCACTCACGACGCGAAAGCCCGCGGCGTGGAGCACGCGTAGTGCTATCTCGTCCGCTGCAATATCAAGGTGATACTGCGTCTTGCGAAGGCCCGAATATCCGTCGTGTCGTCCCGATTTCACCACCGCGCCAATTTCGTGGGCACAGTCGCGAAGAGGACCAAAGAGATCAGTATTCACGTAGCAACGGTAGTGGGGTTCACGACTAACCTGAGTGGTGATGGCCGCTATAGACGTTGCAGGGTTCGTTGCCGACCTCAAAGACCACGCAGTCACGCACGGGTTTCATGTGCACGACGAGCGACACTTCGTCGAAACATATTCGCTGCGCCAAGCGTGGGAAGTCGATCTGCACCCCGAAGACGGGTGTGGTGGGCCGGTTGATCTACACATCGAACTTGACGTCGACCCCCGTACGCTCCTCGCCTTCGAAGACGCGGTGCTCGGACTTCCCGACGAGGTCGACCCACCCGACGAATTCCACTTTCCACTCGTCCTTACATGGAGCTTGCCGCCCATGCCCCATGGGCCGGACCTGCTGCGGCTCGCCATCGACTTGGCGCCTATTGGCGGTCTCGAGATGCCTCTCGAAGTCACCGCCACAGATGTATTCGCCTCGCCCACGGAGAGCAGCGAACGACGGATCTCGATAGTGGCCCGTCGAGCAATCTCGCTGAGCCAAGTTGCCAAGGGCGAGGATCCACTGTGCGACATCTTTGAGCGCGGACGAAGCGTGAGCGATTTCCTGCTCCAGTCCGCTGACTCGTGGCTCGGCTAGCTCGACTCGCGAGCGTTTTAGCGGCCCTGACGGTAGCGAGTGCGCTGCTCGCCTCGTGCGGGAACTCTGGCGCCATTGCCGACGCTCGTCACAGCTGCGTCGACGTGAAGCGCGCGCTCGTCCTTGAACGCCAGAGCGAGCAACCTGGTCTCCGTGCCGGGCGACGCAGCACACTGCAGGCAAACGCCTTGAGCGAGCTCTTGAAGGCGACACCGTCAGCCGCCGCGGCAACATCAATCGACGGCAGTTGGAACCCACTCATGACGACGATCAACGAGGCCGAACGAGTACCGATCTCTCACCTCGTTGACTCGCTGACACGGCTGTGCAAAGTAGCCGACTCGCCGAACCCCTACCTTTAACTCTGTTCGGGCAGGCGCTCGCGCAGCCAGACGAGCGAGTTCTCTTCGAGCATCGCTTCCTCCCAACCCTCGAGCAGATCTTCGAGGCCCGCGAGTGAGGGAACCTTTCCGATGACGACCACCGTGAGGTCGTTGACGGGTTCACTCGATACGAGAAAGTCACCGAAGATGTCCTCAGTCACGACGGCGTCGGGTTCCACCATCAGGTAAAGCTCCCCCGTCGCTTCGACCCAGGACAGCTCGTATTCGTTGTCCGCCGAGTCAGTCCACTCGCTGCCGAACTCAAACTCCGCGCTCTCTCGTCGCGCTTCGTTTTGCTCGTAAAAGGATTCGATGTCCATCGCCCAAGACTACGTCGTCGCTATGTGCGTTGCGCTGTGAACGGCGATCGTCACAGTTGAGGCATGAAAAATGTCGTGCGGCGAGTCGTCGTGATAGTCATGGGGCAGTGCGCAGCTCGCCCTCAACTGGGCGCCATGACAACTACCGATCTCCTGACCCAACTACGCACCGAATGGCAACGTGTCGGACGGCGCGCGAGCGCGCGCGAGTCCACTCGACGCCTCGACGAACGCCATCCCGACCTTGATCTCCGCCATCAAGAAGACCTCTGTGACGTCGTGACGCTCCTCGAATCCCGGGGCGGTCGCGACGTCCTCGAACGAGCTCGCATCGTGCGGGCGCTGCTCGAGGAGGCGAGCGACCCCGACATACACCGCGCGCTTCTCCAAACGCTGCTGCCGGGTGTCGTGAGCGTCTGTCGTCAGCTGCGTTTCGGCGACGGCATTATCGAAGAACCCAGCGAGACCCTCGCCACGGCGATCTCGTTGCTGAGCGAGCTGCTCGTTGACTGGGCGGGACAGTCACGCCAGTACGCGGCGCCGGATCTCCTCTCGGCGCTGCGCGGTCGACTGCGGCGATGGCTGCTCAAGGAGAAAGAAGCGAACAGGCGCCTCTCAACCTTCGACTCGTTCGAGCGGCCGGCCACCGAAACGTCTCCGCTCCTCACGCGTCTCGAGAGTCTGCGCGGCGGGGAGCACGACCGTCTCGTCAAACTCACGTACGCACGCGTCTTCGAAGGTCGCTCACTGCACGAACTTGCCGCACATGATCACAGCGCACCCGTGTCACTCCAGTCGGAGCTGCAACACTTCGCCGTCCGATTTTTGCTCTAGCGATTATCAAAGGTTGTGAATGCTCCCCGAAAATCCGCCAACGGCTCCGGTACCCTCGAAGGACCAATATGAGACGTCTCCACGCACTCAAGAGCACTCATTGGGTGATGTGGTCGAGTCCCATCCTCCTCTTGATCCTCGTCTTCACCTTGACCGCGTCGTCAGGTTCGACGCCACTGCGCCACTCCGCTCCGCCTCGCGCGTCGCACGCGAGCGCCACCACGACGTCAACAACCTCGACGACGACCACCACAAATCCGCCGCGAATGAAAGCGACTGCGCCAGCTTCCTCGGTCAAGATCGTGACGAGAGTGATCACGGTGCCCGCTCCCCCGCCGACGAGCGTCTCACGAAGCATCAGCTCCTCGAGCGCGATCGCTTCGAACGTCGGGTCAGTCGCGAGCGCCTCCGCCGAGAACGCCTCGAGCGGCGTACTGAGCGGTCAGCTCAGTCCGGACTTCAGCGTGGCCGATCTTCCGCTCGCCGGACCAGGAACCTGGGACGTCGCCTCGAGCGCGCCCGTGAGCGTGACGCTCGCCTGTTCAGGCCCGAGCATTCCGGTGACGTCTCAATTCGTGATCGGCATCAAGGAGCAATGTCAAGTGTCGATCACGGCCTCGACCCCCGGGAGTTCCCTCACGTGGCAGCTGACACCGGTTCACTGAACCGACCCTTAAGCGCGCGGGTGCACGGCGCCGCCCTCGTCCTCTACTTTCTCCTGCTCCCCTACGTCGTCCTCTCCAAGTGGCGCCACGCCGCGGGAGAAGGTCACGCCACCCTGGTGAGAGCGCTCCTGATCGTGCTGGCGATCTTCTGGCTCAGCTTTCTCGCTCAGGTGGTACGCAACGTGACACAGCTGCGTCGCGGCGGACGTGTAAAGGCAAGCGGGAGCGCGTGGCTCGCGGGTCTTGTGGTCGCGATGCTCGCTCTCCTCACGCCCACGAGCCACGTCACGTTCAAAGAGGCGACCGCCATCACCATTCCCCTCCACGAGACGCAGCGCGCACCGACGCCGCCGAACCGGATTCCCTCTCTCACGGGCATGGGGAGCCTGCCACTCGCTCTCATGGCGAAGCGTCGCGGGGACCTCTTGCGTGAGCGGACCGACGAGGTGGGCGACTTTGACGTCGATGAGTCAATTGAGCTCCTTCGCGCACGGAACCCGGACTTGATCTGCCACCTCGTACGGCTAATCGGCGAACGACATGACGGGGTGCTGGACGTGAAGGAGAGCGCCCCCACGAGCACGATGTCGACATCGACCACGCCACTCGTCGCATGCGTGCTCGAGCCAAGCGCCACAGGTGCGCTTATTGGTTTCGCTCACGAAGGCGGGCAGTTACCCGTCGCTCCTTCGTGGAGCAGCGAGGACATCGCGAAGAACATCGTCACGCTCCACGACGGCAAGGTCGTCTTCGCACGGAGCGAAGCGGAACTACTCCGGGCGCTTGCGACGAGGACCCTGCGCCAGAACGTGGTGGTATACCTCGGCGCGGCGAGTCAGCTCGACGACGAGCTCGCGGCGTGCGCCGTGACCGTCGCGCCGCACGTCCGCAGTGGTGAATCCGCACCATCGGTGCCGATCCCGCCAACCCGGGCGAGCGATCTTCGTGTCGAACTGCTTCGAGCCGACCCGATCGTCGAAGGACTCGTGGAACCGTTCGCCCCCACGCTTCGGCGACGCTGTATCGAGATGGTCGCGTACCTCGCCCTGCACCGCCACGAGCCCGTGACCGGCGAACGGCTGCGCACGCGGGTCCTTGCGCACGCCGACGTTGACGCGTCCCAGCGCACGCTCGCGAACACGGCGAGCGCCGTGCGTCGAAGCCTCGGCGTTGACGCGGAGGGACCACGGTTGCAACCCGTCACGTCGTCCGGTCTCTACGTCACCCACGGCGTCTCAAGCGACGTCGAATCCTTCTTCTCGCTCGTTGCACGCGCTCGCCAGCTTCCGGTGAGCGACGCATCTCCCCTCTGCCACCAAGCGCTTCTCCTTATCAAGGGCGAACCGCTCGCGAGCGCACTGCGCGGATTCGAATGGTTTCTCGCCGAAGGTCACGGCGCGCAGCTCGCGCGCGACGGCGAGTGGGCGGCACTCGCGCTGCACCACACGGCGCTCGAAAAGGGCAACTACGAGCTTGCGTTCTGGGCGATCCAGCAGGGAAGGCTCATCGATCCCTACAGCGACGCGCTCAGCGAGGCGCTGACGCGGGTGCCGAGGCTACGCGAGTTTGGCGGCGATGGAGGTGGCCGAACGAAGCACGCTGCCGTCAGCCCCCGCAGCGCTGTAGCGATGAGTTGGGCGTTCTCGCGCTTCAGCCAGCAAGTCTCGAAGTAGCGCCGAGAACGCGAGGGGCGGTGTCACGAAAAGATACCGAGCGAGGGATCCCGGAATGGTGTTGATCTCATTGACGTAGAGTTCGGTAGAGCTTGCGAGAAAGTCGACGCGCGCAACGCCGCGCACAAGACAGATCTCCGCGATCGCTCTCGTGAGACGGAGGATCTCTTCTTCTTGTCCGGGTGGCAGGACGGCGGGAAGTTCGCGCGGGGCAGCGGCCATTCCTTCGAGCGCGACGTACTTGTCGCGATAGTCGAGAATCTCTTTGTCAGGCGAACTGCGAATTGGTCGCTCGATCGCCGAAAGCTCGAGGGTTGGGTACGTGCGCAGGCCGATTTGCACGTCGGTCAGATCTGCGCGATACGGTTCGACGACGCAGCCATTGGCGAAGTGCGGATTTACTAGCAGTCGCGCGCGAGCCGTCGCGAGATCGGCGACGACTTCGATGCCAATCGATGATCCGCCAAAACGCGGCTTCAAGATGTACGGGCCGTCAAAAGGCAGCGAGTCTGTGTCACGGGCGAGGAGAGCCCGCGGCAGCGTCGGCAATCCCGCCTGCGCCACCAGAGAGGCAAATCCCCACTTGTCCATACCGATCGCCGCTCCGGCGAGCGAGGGACCCGAGTAGCTGACGCCCGCGAGGTCGAGCGCACCCTGAAGAGTGCCGTCCTCGCCCGGGCCGCCGTGCGTCGCGACGATCAGCGCGCCGAGTCCAAGTTTGCGTTCTCTCGCGAGGCGCCCGCCCGCCGAGAAGAATCCCCCGTCGTCGCCGAGGCGTAGCGAAAGCTCGCTCGAGCCCTTGGGCACGCCATCAAGAAATGCTTCGGCTTCGACGTCAGTGGCCACCAAATGAAAGGATCCGGATTTGGTCCAGTAGATGCCAACCACGTCGCTCTCGTGACGCGCGAGCTCGCGCAGCGCCTGGAGTCCCGTCAATATTGAAATGTCGTGTTCGGGCGTCGGACCCCCGAAAAGCACACCACTGGTCACTGCACACCCTCCACCGTCATTAAGACATCAAGGGTAGTGGTCAGGAAGGTCGTTCAAGAACAACACGGCGTCCCCCGAGCCCAACGTCGCACGAACCCACGCGACGGCTTGCTCGCGGTGGTCAAAACGCCGCGGCGTGTTCGATGAGCCCGCGGCGAGGGCCGCCGCGTTCGTACGACCGATCGTGATGAGCTCAGCGGGCGCCGCGCCGACCAGCTCGCCGAGTCGCCGATTCTCTCCGTACTGCTCGCGACCGAGTTCAACGAGCCCCGGTGTGACAACAACGCGTCGGCCACTGAGCACAAGTTCGGACAGCACTTTCAACGCGGCCGACGCGCTCGCGGGGTTCGCGTTGAAGGTGTCGTCGACCACCACGACGCCTGAGGGGGCCGTTGCCACGTTAAGCCGATTGGCGACAGGGCTCACCCGCGCGAGATTGGCGATCACGCGCTCTACGTCGACGCCAAGAGCGACGGCGACGGCGAGCGCGCACGCGAGGTTCGTTGGTTGCACGCCGAGTATCTCCTCGACGGTGGCGAGGATCGCCGCATCGTGGACTACTGACCAGCGACCCAATTCGACAGACACTCGAATATCGGCATCGATGCTCGTCGAACCCGCCGTAATGACGCGCTTGCCCTCGGCGCGCAGTGACGCGGGCCACATGGCGAGGCGTGGATCGTCGACGTTGAGCACGACGGTTGAGGCACGTTCCGTAATCTCTCGCTTGGCCGTTTCGACGACCTCGAGCGAGCCCATCCGCTCCAGGTGCACCGGACCAATCGCAGTGACCACAGCGATCTCTGGCGGGCACCACGAGGTGAGCTCGCGAATCTCGCCGGGGCCGTAGGTGCCCATCTCCGCGATGAAGATTCGCGTGCCCTCGTCGAGGTTCTCGTTGATCGCGCGCGAGAGCCCCGCACGATTGTTGTAGCTGCGGGGGGAGGCGACGACGCCGTACTCGCCGGCCAACAGCGAACTCAAGTAGTTCTTCGTTGACGTCTTGCCGAACGATCCGGTGACTGCGACAATCCTCGGGTGAATCCGATCCAGGCGCTGCACCGCCTGGTCGACGAAGCGCTGAGCGCCACGCGCTTCGTAGGGTCGAAGGATCCTCGTCGCGAGATTAAGCACCAGCGGTACGGCGAGCACCATCACGGCAGCGACCAATAGAGGGTGGGACGCAAGCGCACCGAGACCCGCTGCCACGACCGAAATCACGCCCGCGACGATCGCCGTGACCCGCAGACGACGCGTCCATTCCAGTCTGCTCGTGCGTCCGCGGAGCGCGAGCCCCCACGGGCACAGGAGTCCGTAGATCACGACGGCGACCGCGAAAAGATTCCATTGGCGAAGAGCCAGCACGACGATCATCGCCAGGACGAGCACGTGGCTCAAGGTCACGGGAAGGCGCTTCGCGTTCAATCGCGGCGGCGTGGTCCAGCGAGCGAGAAAGCGCACCATCGACGTCGGGTCGTAGTGCTCGCGCTGGAGGATCCGCAGCCAGCGAGCCATCTGGGCGCAGAAGCCCAACGCCAGTAGCGCGGCAAGAATCCCCGCGAGCGCGAGGTTCACTGGTGAAGGGCTTTCGCGACGGCGTCAACGAGCTCGCCCGGCGCTTCGAGGGGCACGAGATGGCCGATGCCGGACAACTCATGCAGTGTTGTCGGTCCAGGTACCAAACCCGAAGCGGTGGTCGCGACGGCCAGGGGCACGTCGAGGTCGCGCTCTCCCAAGACAAATGTCACCGGCATCTCGAGACGCTGCAATTCTGCTTCGTAGCTCTCGTTGACACTTGCAACGAGCACGTCGCGCATTATTCCCTGAGCTCGTTTGTAGTCGGTCGATCCGTACTTCTGGCGCGCTCGCTCGAGACGTACTTCATTAACGAGGTGGTGCTCGGCTAACCACCGAACAGCGCGATATTCAAATGGAGCACGCGCCGATCCGCGCTTTCGCACGACGGGTGATGCGACAAGGACGAGCGACGAAACAAGCTCGGGGTGCTCGCTCGCGACGACTACCGCCACTGTCCCGCCAAAGGAGTGCCCCACGAGCACCACGGGCTCGCTCGCGATCTCCCGAAGTGCCGGCGCAATGAGTTCGGCGTAGTGACGCGCGCCGCCCGCCACGTCAGGTACCGGGGAGGCACCGAAACCCGGCAGGTCGAGGGCGACCGACCCGATTCCGCGCTCGGCCAGGGCATTCGCCGACAGCGTGAAGTCCTGGGCACCCCGAGCCCAACCGTGAAGCCACACGACGCGCGGCAGGTTTGGACCGTAGGCTTCCCCGAACAGGCGCGAGTCACCGTAGCTTCGAAGCACGTCTAAGAGGTTACTGACGCGGCTCTCTCTGCCCGGACCCGTGTGATGGCCCCCCAGTAGCGTCGTAGGGACTATGGACGAGGCCACCTTTTCCCACGACCTGCTCGTTGGGCTCACCCCCGAGCAGCGAGAGGCGGTCATGTCGCCGGCCCGGCGCCTGCTCGTGCGCGCAACCGCTGGATCCGGAAAGACCCACGTGCTGACGTTGCGCATCCAGCGGCGCGTCGCCGACGAGGAGGTGGCGCCCGACCAGATTCTCGCCATGACCTTTACCCGAAAGGCTGGCGATGAGCTGCGCAAGCGGCTTTACCGCGCGGGTGTGCGCGACGTGCGCGCGGGGACCTTCCACCGCGCTGCACTGACGCTCGTCACCCAGTACCGGGAGGATCACGGTCTGCGTCCACTCACCCTCGAGCCCAATCGGCGCAAGATCGTCAGTGCACTTTCGGTGCAGCTGCGCGAGAGCGGAGAGCTGAAGCTCCAGGACTGGCAGCTGCCTCGCCTCGAACAGGAGATCGGCTGGGCATTGAGCCAGGGATATCAGGGCCCCCAGTACGCGAAGATCGCGCGACGGATGAAGAGAGACTCGCCACTGCCGCCCGCGCAGTTCGCTGAAGTCCTCGATCGCTACATTGGCCTCTGTCGCAGCCGAGGAGTGATCGATTTCGATCTTCTCCTGACTGAAGCCATTGGACTGTTGCGCGACGAGCCCGACGTGCTCGCGTCGTTTCGTTATCGCAATCGCTCGCTCTACGTCGACGAGACCCAGGACATGAACCCTCTCCAGTTCATGTTGCTGCGCGAAATGGCGGGGGACGATCCGGACCTGTTCTGCGTGGGCGACCCAAATCAGTCGATTTACGGGTTCAACGGCGCGAACCCTTCGCTGATCAACGACATCATCGCCACCTGGCCCGACACGGTGATCCTCGACCTCACCCGCAACCATCGTTCGACGGCCAACATCATCGCCGTCGCGAACACGTTGCTCGAAGAGGGCGCTCGAGGTATCGAGCCGGCGAAGGACGATGGCGAAGTGCCCCTCGTACGCGAGTACGACACCGATGATGAAGAAGCCCGTCACGTCGCGACGTGGCTCGCGGCCAAGCACCAGCCGGGGAGCCCCTGGAAGTCAATGGCGGTGCTCGCGCGCACGAACGCACAGCTGGAGCTCGTGTCGAGCTACCTTGACGCAGCCGGCATTCCCAATGAACGACGCGGTCCCGAGCACTCCCCCGCGTCCGACCTGATGGCGCCCGAACTGCCCGCCCGGCGACTCGACGACAATGATCGCGACGCCGTCGCGCTCTCGACAATCCACCGCTCCAAGGGACTTGAGTTTCAACACGTTGCTGCCATCGGGTGGGCGGAAGGTCAGCTGCCGAATTACAACGCCACGACAGACGACGAGATCGCCGAGGAACAGCGTCTCGCCTACGTTGCCTTGAGCCGCGCCGAGGACTCACTCCTCATCACCTGGAACCGAGGTCGCAACGACCCGCGCTATCCCGACCGACTCCCGTCACGATTTCTTGGTCCGGTGCAAGAGGTCGTCGCCGGTATCGAGGCGCGCAACGCTCCCCTGCGCGGCGACGCGCGAAGAGCGCGACTCGCCGCTATCAAGGCGTCGCTCACGGAGAGCCTCGAACAGATCGAACAGGACAGTCGCTCTCGAGGGTGATTTCCTTTCCAGGTATAGTTCGCAACGCGTGACGCACGAATTCGACAAAGGGAGCCAAGCGTGAACGGGGCCGACGCACTGCTCGCAACACTCGTCGACAACGACGTCAAGGTCTGCTTCGCGAATCCCGGCACGTCCGAGATGCACTTCGTCGCGGCACTCGACAACGCGCCACAGTTGCGCGGTGTGCTCTGTCTCTTCGAAGGCGTCGCCACGGGAGCTGCCGACGGCTACGCGCGCGTGCGCCGTACACCCGCCGCGACTCTGCTCCATCTCGGCCCTGGACTGGCGAACGGCTGGGCAAATCTTCACAATGCGCGACGCGCCCACGTGCCGGTCGTGAACATCGTGGGCGACCACGCGACGTCGCATGCGATCTACGACGCACCGCTCCAGAGCAATATTGAATCGCTCGCGGCTCCCCTTGAAGGTTGGTACCGGCGAACAACGTCGGCGAACGACGTGGCGCGCGATGCGGCTGACGCGATCGCCGCGAGCTACGGCCCTCCGGGCGTCGTCGCGACGCTCGTGCTGCCCGCCGACGTCTCGTGGAACGAGGTTGCCGCACCACTGTCCTGGCCGCGTTCAGAACGGAGCGTTGGCTCGTCCCTCGACGATGACGACATCGCGCTCTCGGTGAAGGTGCTCTCCACGCGAAAGACAGCGCTCGTCCTCGGTGGGTCGCTCACGAAGGAGCACCTCGCGCTCGCGCGCCGTATTGCTGCGGTCACGTCGTCGCGAGTGTTGACGGAAACGTTTCCGACGATCATGGACCGCGGAGCCAGCGTCGCTGACGCCGAGCGTCTCATCTACGTTCCCGAGTTTGCCATCGATCAACTGAAGGACTGTGAAGCGCTGATACTTCTTGGCGCGCGCGAACCGGTGAGCTTCTTCGCTTACCCCAACTTGGCGAGTCGTCTCGCGCCCGACGCCACGGAGATCATCGACCTCGTCGCACCTGGTGAGGACCCTTACGAAGCCCTCCTCGCACTGGCCGACGCGCTCGGAGCGCCCGTACTTGAACTCGAGACCGGCGAGCGTCCGAGCGCGCCCCACGGAGAACTCACCTCACCGTCATTCGCCGCGGCAATCGGGGCGACACTCCCTGAGGGCGTCATCGTCGCCGACGAATCCAACACGAGTGGCGTGCATCTGTTTGGCGCGACGCGCTTTGCGCCCGAGCATCAGTGGATGACGCTGACGGGAGGCGCCATTGGGTACGGGCTCCCTGTCGCCGTCGGCGCCGCCGTCGCGTCGAACCAACGTGTCCTCGCTCTCGAATCCGATGGCTCCATGATGTACACCAACCAGGCCCTATGGACGATGGCGCGCGAAGGACTCGACGTGACCGTGGTCGGTCTCTCCAATCGGAGTTACGCGGTCCTCACCTACGAACTCTCGCGCGTCGGAGCAGTCTCTGACGGCGACGCGAGCGCCCGCATGCTCGACCTTGACGGGCCGACCTTGCAACTGGCCGACCTCGCGCGCTCTCTGGGTGTCCCGAGCGAGCGCGCCACGACCGCTGATGAGCTCGTCACCGCTCTCGAGCGCTCTTACGCGACTCCAGGCCCCACATTCATCGAAGCCGTGCTGCCTAAGCGTTTCTCTTAGTCGGCAGCCGCGGCACGGGTCACGGGGTCATCGCGGTCAACACCGCCGACGTCACGTGCATCGGCCTCTTCGAGCCCGCGGTTAGAGCGAGAACTCACCAACCACGGGCGCGTGATCCGAAGGCTTTACGCCCTTGCGCGCATCGCGGTCGACGTAACTTGATGTCGCGAGCTCCGCGAGCGCCTCGTCGACGAGCAGCAGGTCGATCCGCAGTCCCCAACCTCGATGAAATGCGCCGTTGCGATAGTCCCACCATGAATAAATGGGAACGTCGGGCTGGAGGCGCCGCGTGAGGTCGACAAGACCGGATGCTTCGAGTGCGCGGATCGCTTCACGTTCGGGCTCGCTCACGTGGGTCATTCCGACGAAAAGATTGGGGTCGTAGACGTCGAGGTCGCTCGGAGCGACGTTGAAATCGCCACCGACGACAATGTGACGCGTATGGTCGCGACTCCCGAGATGGGTCGCGAGCGACGCGAGCCAGCGCAACTTGTACTGATAGTGCTCGTGGTCGAGGGCGCGTCCGTTCGGCACATAACACGAATAGACCCGAATGTCACCGCACGTGGCGCCGACGAAGCGCGCTTCGGCGTCACCGTCACCGAATCCCTTTACGACGTCGCTTAGTCCGATCGAGGAGAGGATCGCGACGCCGTTCCACCGACCCTCGCCGTAGTGCGCCGCTTCGTATCCGAGCGCCGCCACGTCGCTGTAGGGGAACTTCTCATCGGTCTGCTTCGTCTCTTGGATCAACAACACGTCGGGCTTTTGGGCGACGAGCCACTCTTCAACCCGCGGCCAGCGTGCCGTGAGCGAGTTGACGTTCCACGTCGCAATCTTCACGTCATGTCTGCGAGGACGAAGAACAGCTCCGTCGACGCTGCCACATCTCCATCGACGGTCGCACGACCGAAGCCCTTGCCGCCACGAGCCGAGAGTTTGGTCATCTCGCACTCGATGAGCACCGTGTCGCCGGGCACGATCTGTCGACGGAATCGGGCTCGTTCGACGCCGCCAAAGAGCGGCAAGCGCCCGACGTAGCGTTCGTCGCTCAGCACGACGACCGCGCCACACTGGGCGATCGATTCGAGCAGCAGTACGCCCGGCGTCGTCGGACGGCCGGGAAAATGCCCGGCGAAGAACCACTCGTCACCGCGAAGGGACCACTGTCCGCTCGCGCGAACGCCCGGCTCAATCGTGAGCATGGTGTCGAGCAAAAGAAACGGCGGCCGATGGGGCAACCAGTGCCTTGGATCGAGCGACAGTTCACTCATGCGAGGGCCAACTCTGCAATGCGGCGTTCGCTGTCGACGTTCACTAGTCGAAACGTCCGCTGGTCGCCGCGCTTTAAGACGTCACGCGCGCGCGCAGGCGGCGGCGTGCCAAGGAGCGTCGTCGGCGCGTAACACTCGACGTGCTGTTCGCCCTTCAGCGCCACTTTGATGACCGCCCCGTGGGACGTGAAGGCCGTCACTTCGCCAGGCACTTTCGAGCCCACGCGAAAGGTGCTCTTGAACTGAGCAAAGTCGGTCTCTGGATTCACCGGTTGACGTCCTCGCTTGAGCGCAACCGCGGGAGGCGGCGAGATCGTCTCTGCGAGTGCCACCGTTGCAACCTTCTTTGGTGCCTTGACGACCTTCGTTGCCTTTTTCGCCGGACCCTTCTTTGCCGTATCCGGAGCCTTTGACGCCCTCTTCGTTGCTTTCGTCGCCGTCTTCGTCACGTGCCGCTCCGGTTTTTCTACGACCTTCTCGTGCTTCTCCGTCGCTTTTTCGGCCGGCTTTTCGGCCTTGGCGACTTTCTTCGCCAGCGCCTTCTTCGCCTTCACGGGCGTGAGGGTTGTGCCAATCGTCGGCTTCTCCCCGTTGGCGAGGGTGACCGCGAGCTTCTTCGCCGTCCGAGTCACCTTCGCGCTGCGCACGGGAACGCGCGGTGTGAACACCCATCCCACTCCGCGCACGGGCTTGCCGCCGATGAGACGACCTACGTCGAACAACCATGGGTATTCATCTTGAAACTCCTGGAATGAGTCGTTGCTCAGGACCACGCCGCCGATACGGTCAGCGATCTTCAAGATGAATGCGTCGCCTCGCCCGACGGCACCGGCGGGTGGCGTCACGATGTCGCCCGCGAGCGAGGCGTCTGTAAAGCGACTCCGTTCGCTGGTCGATACCCGGTGCTCGAACGTCGCGTCGGCGACCACAATGATCTCTGCACCCGGGTTCTCTTCGCGAAACGAGCTCACCGCTTCGTCGAGCTGGGTGAAGCTGGGCGTCACGCGCCCTTCGGTCGCGAGGTTGGATCCGTCAACCACGACGCGCAGGCGCGCGCTCTTCGCCGGACTCACCGAAGCGCTCGCGCGAGGAGGTCCGCCTGCTCGGCCGCGTGCACGAGGCTGCTTCCCGTCGCGGGGCTCGCCGACTCAGCGCGCGCGACGTGCGACACGCTGAGACCGCGGAACTCGTGGTGCATTCGCAGATGAACAAATGGCCACGCGCCCATGTTCTCCGGCTCTTCCTGAAGCCAGAGCACTTCGGCGAGATTCGGGTACGACGCGAGTACACGCTCAATCTCGGCGTTCGGCCACGGGTAGAGCTGCTCCACCCGCACGATGGCGACATGGGAAGCTGCGATCTCGTCGCGCTTCGCGAGTGCTTCGTGAGCGATTTTGCCCGACGCGAGGACGACGCGCGTCACGGCGCCGGTATCGCCGACGCGATCATCGAGGACCGTCTGGAATGAACCGTGCTCGAGCTCTGACAGTGGTGAGCGAGTTTGCACCGCACGCAACATTGACTTGGGTGTGAACACGACGAGTGGCGTCGCTCGATCGCGCAGCACTTGGCTGCGCAGCAAGTGAAAGTACTGAGCCGATGTGGTGGGCTGCGCCACGCGAATGTTGTTGCGCGCACTGAGCGACAGATAGCGCTCGATACGTCCGCTCGAGTGCTCGGGTCCCTGGCCTTCGTACCCATGGGGCAACAGCATCGTCAGCGTCGCGTGCTGGCCCCATTTGTCCTCGGCCGCAACGAGGAAATTATCGATGATTATCTCAGCGCCGTTGGCGAAGTCGCCGAACTGGGCTTCCCATGCGACGAGGGTGTTCTGCGCCTCGACCGAATATCCGTACTCGAAGCCGAGTGCCGCATACTCCGAAAGGAACGAGTCGCGCACGGTGAAAAAACCGGGCGCGTCCATGTCGGCGAGCGGTACGAACTGGCGCCCGTTCTCATAGTCAATCAAGGCCGCGTGGCGATGAGAGAACGTACCTCGTCGGGTGTCTTGCCCGGTCAGTCGAACGTTCGAGCCCTCGAGCACCAGAGATCCAATGGCGAGCGCCTCCCCAAATGCCCAGTCAACCTCGCCCGACTCGAGCAGCGCCATGCGTTGTGAGAACTGACGCTCAAGCTTTGGATGCGTGGTGAAGTCTGCGGGCGCGGTTACGGTGACTTTCGCGAGCTCCAGCAGCGTCGCTCGGTCTACGCCCGTCTCGGGCGCCGGCAGGTCTTCGGGCGCTTCAATGACGTGCACGCCGTTCAGCTTCGGTACCGGCACCGTGCGAACTTCATCGAGCACGCTCTGCAGGCGAGCGTTGAACTCATTGAGCGCCGCTTCCGCCTCGTCAATCGAGATGTCCCCGCGTCGAACGAGAGTCTCGGTGTAGATCTTTCGCACTGAGCGCATCTGGTCGATGATCTTGTACATCTGGGGTTGGGTGTAACTCGGGTCATCGCCCTCGTTGTGGCCGTAGCGCCGGTAGCAGACGATGTCAACGACAACGTCGCGCTGAAAGGTCTCGCGGTAGTCGAAGGCGAGGTGCGCGACGCGGGCGCACGCTTCGGGGTCATCGCCGTTCACGTGGAAGATGGGCGCCTGGATCATCTTGGCCACATCGGTCGGATAGAAGCTCGAACGTGCCGACTGCGGAGCCGTCGTGAATCCAACCTGGTTGTTGATCACGAGGTGAATCGTGCCGCCGATGCGATATCCGGAGAGCTGGGAGAGGTTGAGCGTCTCGGCGACAACACCCTGACCCGCGAAGGCGGCGTCCCCGTGAATCACGACCGCGAGATACGGGTGCTCCACGCTCGGTGCATCCTGCTCGGTGCCGTCGCTCGGGCGAATCACGAGGTCCTGCTTGGCTCGTACGATGCCTTCCACGACGGGGCTCACGGCTTCGAGATGCGATGGGTTCGACGCCATCGAGACTTCGATCATGGCGCCGCTCGGACTCTTGAACACGCCGCTCGCGCCCTTGTGGTACTTGACGTCGCCACTTCCTTGGACGCTCTCGGGGTCGAGGTTGCCTTCGAATTCGGAGAAGATGTCGCTGTAGGACTTACCGACGATATTCGCGAGCACGTTCAGGCGTCCGCGGTGGGCCATGCCGATGACCGCTTCTTTGTGACCTCTATCGGCGGCTTCGTCGAGCACCGTTTGCAGTGCCACGATCGTCGATTCGGCTCCTTCGAGGCCGAAACGCTTCTGACCCACGTAGCGAGTGTGAAGAAATTTCTCAAAGACTTCGGCTTCGCTCAGCGCGCCGAGAATCCGACGCTGCTCGTCTGAGCTCGTGGTCGTGGTCACGCCCTCAACGCGCTCTTGGATCCAGCGCTTCTGCACGGGGTCCATGATGTGGCCGTATTCGATGCCCGTCGTGCGGCAGTACGCGTCGCGCAGGATGGCGAGAATCTTCTCGAGCGTGGCTTCGTGCAGACCGGCCAAGCCGTCGACGACGAACGACCGCTGAAGATCCCATATGGTCAACCCGTAAGTCGCCAGGTCGAGCTCAACGTGCGGCGCGGGAGGTTCGCTGCTAAGCGGATCGAGGTGAGCATTCAGGTGCCCACGCACTCGATACATGTTGATGAGGGCCTGTACACGAATCTGTTTCAAGATACGCTCGGCTTCGCCCTCGGTCGCAGACGGGTTGGCGTCTTTGGCCCATCGAGCAGGCTCGTAGGGAATCCCGAGCGACGCGAAAATCTCATCGTAGAAGTCATGCGAACCCGTAAGGCACTCGGCGACGTATTTCAAGAACAGACCCGATTCGGCGCCCTGGATAATGCGGTGGTCGTACGTCGAGGTGAGAGTCATCACTTTGCCGACGCCGAGCTCGGCGAGTGCGCGCTGGTCAGCCACTTCGAAGCCGGCCGGCCAATTGAGCGCACCCACTCCAAAGATCGCCCCTTGCCCGGGCATGAGTCTCGGCACCGACTGGACTGTGCCGAGCGTGCCGGGATTGGTAATGGAGACTGTCGCGCCGGCAAGGTCGTCCGCACCGAATGCACCGCCATGCACCTTTCGCACGAGGTCTTCGTAGGACAACAGGAACGAGCGAAAATCCAACGTGTCCGCGTCCTTGATGACGGGCACGAGCAAGTTATGCGAACCATCTCTCTTCTCGACGTCAACCGCGAGTCCGAGTCCCACGTGCTCGTGGTGACGAACTCCTGGCGTTCCTTGGTCGTCCACCGCATCGACGAAGGTCGAGTTGAGCGCAGGGACTTCGCCAAGACCTTTCACGATTGCGAAGGCGATGAGATGGGTGAACGAGATTTTGGCTCCGCTCGAGCGAGCGAGCGACTCATTGATCGCCGTGCGATTGATCTCGAGCAGACGGGCGGGCACGGTGCGAACGCTGGTCGCGGTCGGCATGGCGAGACTGGCGTTCATGTTCGCGACGATGCGCGCGGCAGCCCCACGCAAGGGCGATGCTTCGGTATCGATGGCGGCCGGCTTCGCGTCCTTTACGGGCGCGGTCGGCGCGGATGTCGCCACCGTGGGCAGCGTTGAGCGCTGGTAGTCGGCAAAGAACTCACGCCAGCTTTCGGCGACTGACGTCGGGTCCGCAAGAAAACGGTCATACATATCGTCGACGAGCCAGGCATTGGGACCAAAAGAGCCTCGCGCAGACCGGTCGCTCGATGATTCAGGGGGTGTAGTCACCCTGCCAGCCTAGGGCGCAAAAGCCATATATAGATGGGTTGGTGGCAGGCGGCGGCCAGTAGGTTTTGGTCATGCCCTCCTCGACGGCGCCGCTTCGGCTGCACTTCATTGCTGACTCGCCTGTCGCGGGACTTGCCGTCGCGCAGCGCCGGGTCGAAAGTCCCCTCGCGACGGTCATCTGCGTGCACGGCGCGCTCGATCGAGGCGGTTCGTTCTCGCGGCTCGCGCGGCGTCTCGACAATTTTGACGTCGTGGCGTATGACCGGCGCGGCTATCAGGGCTCGCGCGATCTCCGGCCGATCGACCTTGACCATCATGTGGCGGACCTCCTCGCCCTCATTGACCGTGAAGTGCTCGGACGCCCGATCATCCTGTTTGGTCACAGCTTTGGGGGCGTCGTCACCTTCTGCGCGGCGATCAAGGATCCCTCGCGCGTCGCTCTCCTTATTAACTACGAATCTCCCGCACCGTGGATACTTCCTCGACGAAATGTCCATCAACCGCTCACGGACGACAGCCGAGCCGAGGTAGAGAGGTTCTTTCGTCGCGTGGTCTCTGACGTCGCATGGGATCGACTGAGCGAGGTGCAGCGAGAGTCCCGTCGACTCGACGCCCCGGCGCTCCTGAGCGACGTCACGGCAATCCGGCGCGAAGAAGCCCCCTTTCATCTCGCCGATCTGCGCGTGCCGGCGACGTACGCGTTCGGTACGGGTGCGGAGGCAGCGTCGACGTACTATCGCGCACTGTCATCGGCGATGCACGCGCTCAACCCGCTCGTCACCCCGGTCGCGATTCCTGGCGCCCTGCACGGCGCGCACTTGGATCACCCTCGTTTGCTCGCCACCCTCATCGAAGAGCGCTGGAACGCGTGCGCGTCGGGGTAACGGGATCCACCGGCCTGATCGGCCGAGCGCTCGTCGCGTCGCTCCGCGAGCGCAAGGACACTGTCGTGCCGTTTGTTCGACCGACCACGAAGGAACGACCGTCACTTTCAGTGCGATGGGATCCCTCACACGATCTCATCGACCTCGATGATCTTCGTAACGTCGGCACCCTTGACGTCGTGGTGCACCTCGCGGGCGCGGGCATTGGTGATCGTCGATGGACGTCACTACGAAAAGCGGAGATTGTGCGATCGCGCGTCGAAGGAACGTCATTGCTCGCGCGCTCTTTCGCGGAACTGCCGGGTGGCGTTGGTTTCCTCGCCAGCGCGTCGGCGATCGGATGGTACGGGAATCGTGGCGAAGAGGTGCTTGATGAATCAAGTCCCCGCGGCGAGGGTTTTCTGTCCGACGTGTGCGTCGAATGGGAGCGTGCGACGGAACCCGCGAGCGCGTCGTCGACGCCGGTCGCGCACCTTCGAAGCGGCATCGTCATTAGCGCGCGTGGTGGCGCGTTGAAGAAGCAGTTGCCGCTCTTTCGCGTCGGACTGGGCGCATACTTCGCCTCTGGCCATCAGTGGATGAGTCCAATCTCAATCGTCGACGAGATCCGCGCGATCCTCTGGGTCATTGATCACCGCCTCGAGGGACCACTTAATCTGGTCGCACCGGAGCCAACGACAAATCGACGCTTCAGCGAAGATATCGGGGCTGCACTGCACCGGCCCGTGAAGCTGCGCGTGCCACGAGTCGCGCTCTCGAATGTGTTCGGCGCGGAGATGGCCGATGAGCTCCTGCTCGTCAGTCAACGTGTTGTCCCGACGCGACTCCTCGAATCCGGATTCGCGTTTCAGCACCAGGACGCAGCATCCACCGTTCGCGCGGCACTGTCCAAGGACTGAGCGTCTCGGAGCAACGTACTCAAACTTGTGATTGGCGTGAGTTGCCACACGACAACCAATCTGTGACAGTTTGGCAATAGAGGGCTCAAGTACAGTAAAGACAGACATTCTGGTGTGACTTCGCACATCCCCCCAATGCAATTTTGGTAGCTACTGGCAGGCAAGGCGTAATGACGTTCATTCGTAAGTTGAGATTTGCGGTTGCCGTCGTGGTCGCTGTCGGGGCCACGGTCTTCTCGCTCGCTGGCTCCTCGGGTGCCGCCGCGAGCGGCACGATCACCTACGCGGAGTCGCCCGGAGCGGCGCCGAATTGGATTTTTCCCTACACCGGGTATCTAAATTTTTCGGCCTCTAACATCAATGACTTTCAACAGCTCATGTACCGGCCGCTCTATTTCTTTGGTCTCGGGGACACCTCTTCCTATGCGCCCTCACTCTCGCTCGCGAGTACGCCGGTCCTCTCCAACTCAGACCGAACGATCACCATTCACTTGAAGGGCTGGAAGTTCGCCGATGGTCAGCAGATCGACGCACAGTCGGTGATGTTCTTCTTGAATCTCTACGACGCCGATCCAACGAGCTACGGCGCCTACACCCCGGGAGCTGGCATTCCCGACGAGGTCGCGAGCGCGAGCGGCTCCGGACTCTCGGTCGTCATTCACATGAAGACGAGGGTGAACCCTCAATGGTTCCTCTACAACTATCTCTCTGAGATCACGCCGCTGCCTGATCGCTGGGACATGACCTCCGCCCACACCACGGGACGTTGTGCCGAGGGTGCGTACGGCGCCGCGTCGACCAAGTCGTCGTGCAAGGCGGTCGAGGCCTACCTCGACAAAGAAGCGGCCGTGACGAGCAGCTTCACCTCTGCGTTCTGGCAGGGTGGTGACGACGGCCCGTGGAAGCTGTTCCGCTTTGATGCCGCTGGCGATGCAACGTTTGAAGCCAACTCCTCGTATTCGGGACCTCAGCGCGCACAAGTGCGCTACGTCAAAGAGGTTGCCTACACGTCAGAGGCCCAGGAGAAGAGCGATCTCGTGAGCGGCAAGATTGACGTGGGCTATCTGGATCCGTCAGATCTCACGCAACCCGCGCCGAAGCCCGATACTGCGGGCGCCAACCTCGGATCGCTCAACGCGAAGTATCGACTGAGCGTCGCGGTTCCTTACGCGTTCGACTTCGCGCAGATGAACTTCACTGCGTCCAATCCGCTCCAGCCAGAGTTCCAGCAGCTCTATATCCGCCAAGCGCTTCAAGAGTCCATCGACCAGGCAGCAATCGTTCGCACCGTCGATGACAACTACGGCGTCACCGCGGACAGCCCGATGCCGCTCACGGCACCGTTGAGCTTTGGTCGCCAGCCCACCAATCCCTATCCGTTCAACCTGGCAACGGCGAAGGCGCTGCTCACGTCCCACGGCTGGACCGACCAATCTGGGGTGATGACCTGTACGAGCCCTGGCACGACGGCAACACATTGCGGGGCAAATATTGCATCGGGCGCGCAGCTCAAGTTCACGTTGATGTACGTGACGGGAGATCCCACCGTCGACGCGACAGTCAATGCGATCTCGACGAACTGGAACGCCATCGGCGTCGCAGTGACGGCGAGCGCCAACACGTTGAACAACCTCGCGACCGAATGCACCTCAACGAGCACGACGCCCTGGTCCATCTGTTGGTCGGGTGACAGCTGGACGTACGAGCCGAACTACTACCCCTCAGGTGAGCAGATGTTCGTCTCGGGTTCAAGCGCCAATTCGGGTGGCTATGCGGACACGCAGATGAACGCGCTCGTCGCAGCGGACACGCGAGGCACCTCCACGCTGAGTGCGTTCGAGCAGTACGCGGCCGCTCAGCTGCCCGTCCTCTATCTGCCGACGCAGGAGGGCATCATCGAGACTTCAAGGAGCGTCAGCAGCTCAATCGGCTCGGCAACGAACGCCCTCGGTATTCTCCTTCCCGAATACCTTCGCGGTTAATCCATCACCTTCAAGTAATGCATTACTCTTCGCGCGTCGAATGTTTCGTGCGCGAGAACTTTCATTCGTCATCGATGAAGTGTCGCGCCAGACTCCCGTGATCAACATTTAGTCAACTGGTGAAGCCGCTGAAACCTTGGCCTGCAGCGATTGTGGAAACCATTTGCTACCAAACGAGTAGCAATTAAAAGCAGTTTTCGTGAGCCGCCGAAAGCCGCAATCTCCGTACGAGGACTGGATTCCGAGCCGTGGGCGTACTTGTATCGCCCGCACTCCCCCGATACAGTTACCCCCAGTCATCCTTGAAGGATGTGCAAACTGGACGTGACCAGTAATGGTACGGGGAGGCAATATCAATATGCAATTGAAAACAAAGCTTCGGCTTTTGGTGGCGATCGGCACTGCTGCCGGATCGCTGTCGTTGGGGCTGATCGCAGTGACAGGGAGCGCTGGTGCTGCAAGCACCGCGTCGAATACCATCACCTTCGCTGAAGGTCCGGGAGCTGCACCCAATTACATTTTTCCGTACATGAGTTGTACCTACTTTTCGGTAGACAACACTCAAGCGTTCCAATACGAGATGTTCCGACCTGTCTATTGGTTCGGTCTCGGTAAGACAACCGTCGTGCAGCCCACGCTCTCGCTCGCCAAGATGCCGGTGATGAGCAATGGCAACAAGACGGTGACCATCAACATGAAGGGCTGGAAGTTCGCCGACGGACAGACCATTAACGCGGAGTCCGTCATGTTCTACCTGAACATGTACAAGGCGGACCCCACGTCGTACTGCGGCTACAACGCCGGTTATGGAATCCCTGACCAGGTCGTGAGCGCAACGGGATCGGGCAACTCCGTCACCATCAAGTTCAAGACCTCGGTCAACCCGAACTGGATCCTCTACAACTACCTGTCCGAGCTCACGCCGATGCCCAACACCTGGGACATAACGGCGCCGGGCAAGACATCCACGTGCGCGACTGGTGCCTATGGTGCGGCCGCAACGACCACCGCCTGCAAGGCAGTGGAGAAGTACTTGGACTCACAGTCGTCGAAGATCTCTACCTACACCGACACCATGTGGCAGTCGGGCGTCAGCGGACCGTGGAAGCTCAGCGCGATTGACGAGCTCGGCAACGTGACCTTCGAAGCGAACAACGCCTACGGCGGCCCGCAGAAGGCTCAGGTGAAGTACGTCAAGGAAGTCGCCTTCACCACCGCCACCGCAGAGCAGGAAGCGCTGCGAGCAGGTTCGATCGACATGGGCTACGTGGACAACTCGGTACTTACGCAGGACGGAACTCCAAGTAAGCCGGGCGCGAACTGGTCGGCAATTTCAAGCAACTACAACCTTGAAGTCGGCGCTCCGTGGTCAGTGGACTATGCGGCCTACAACTTCAACGCGAAGAGTCCACAAGCGGTCTTCTTGAATCAGCTCTACATCCGTCAGGCAATCCAGATGACGGTTGACCAGAAGGCAATGATCAAGAAGATCTATAAGGGCTACGGCTACGTCCAGATCAACCCGATGCCGCCCGTTACCCCGAGCGCAATCAGTGGCAATCCGTCGACGAAGAACCCCTACCCGTACAACCCATCAAAGGCAAAGAAGTTGCTGACGAGTCACGGTTGGGTCGATTCGGGCGGTGTCGATGTCTGCAAGAAGCCTGGAACCGGGGCGAGTGAATGTGGTCCCGGCATCAAGGCGGGCCAGAAGCTCTCGATCACACTCGAGTACGGCAGTGGCGTACCCGTGTTGCTGCTGCAAGTCAACACTGAAGTTTCCGAGTGGAAGACGATCGGCATTAACGCGACGACCTTGGCTGAGCCGTTCGACAGCGTGGTGAGTGACTGTGTTGGCAACTCCGCCAACTGGAGCATTTGCCTCTGGGGAGCTGGCTGGATCTACTCGCCGGACTACTACCCGTCAGGTGAGTCGCTCTTCGTGCCAGGCGCGAGCTTCAACATTGGTGCGTTCAGCAACGCTGCACTCACCACCGCGGTGAAGACGAGCACCTTCGGTACAGCAACGCTGGCGGTCTTCGCCAACGACGCAGCGAAGGACCTTCCCGACCTGTACCAGCCGAACACGACAAACGACTACGCGGGTAGCGGTATCGCTGAAGTCGTGAAGACCCTCAAGAGCAAGATCGGATTCACCCCGAACCCGCTCGAGAACTTCATGCCGGAGTACTACTCATTTAAGTAAGCCCATCGAATTGGTCGTGTTACGACCCAATGACAAGCGCCCCCCACTTTGGGGGGCGCTTGTCATTGGGTCACGATGTCACCGCCGTGCGCTACAAGACAACCAGTCTTTCTCGCTGATAAACTTTAGGTGTGTTTGCCTACGTGGTGAGGAGATTCCTACAGTCCCTCGTCGTCCTTCTGATCGTGATGCTCATCACCTTCACACTCCCCTACTTTGAGCCGAACGGCATTCTCGCGCCCGCCTACATCGTCCTTGGCACGCACGCGAATCCTGCGAGCATTCATCTCTGGGGCGAGCAGAACGGAATGTTCCATCCCTACTGGGTGCGGTTCTGGAACTACGTCGTTCAGGTGTTTGGGCACTTCAATCTGGGCCACTCGTACAAGCAGAACCTGTCGGTGTGGAACATCATCTCGCTCTACGTTCCTCGAACGATCTGGCTCGCGCTGTCGTCGTTGATACTCACCGTCATCATCGCGATTCCCCTCGGCATCTACCAGGCATCACGACGAAACACTGTCTTTGACTACGTGGCAACGGGCGGCGCGTTCGTCCTCTACGGCATCCCCGCATTTCTGCTGGGTATCTTGATGCTGCAGTTCTTCAGCTTCGGCTCGCTCCACCTGCCCGCATCGCCGCCGTCGGGAGTGGCGCCTTGGGCCATGTTCACCGACCCCGCCGGCTTCGTTCTTCCGGTAGTGACTCTGACGTTGCTCAGCATCGCGTTTCTCAGTCGCTTCATGCGCAGTGCCGTGCTCGAAGTGTTGGTCCAGGACTACATCCGTACCGCACGTGCGAAAGGCTGCGGGAAGGGCCGGGTACTCCTCCGCCACGCATTTCGTAACGCCCTCGGGCCGATCATCATCATTCTCGGCTTGTACATCCCCGCACTCTTGGGCGGCGCCGTCGTTATCGAGAGCGTCTTCAACTACAGCGGACTTGGCATTCAGATTGTCAATGCGGCGTCGACGCTCGACATCCCCACCGTGCTCGGCATCACGCTCCTCGTGTCACTCCTTACGCTTGCGGGTAACTTCCTTGCCGACATCATGCTCGGCGTCGTCAACCCACGAGTGCGCGTGGGAGGTTCTAACCGATGAGCACGCTCCACGAGGGAGTCCCCGCGTCAGCGATCGTTCCGGGTCCATCGCCGACGAGCAACGTCGCAGACTTTGAGGCGGGCCGGGAGATCGTCCCGCTCTGGAAGCAGCGACTCCGAATATTCCTTCACAACCGCCTCGCGGTCGCTTCTGTCATCTTCTTGATGCTCGTCCTGCTCTTTTGCTACGCGGGGCCGCTCATCTACCACACGAATCAGACAAACCAGGCTGCCGCGCTCAACCAACCCTTCAACTCGGCCCCGTCTGCGAAGCACCTGCTCGGCACCGACAGCTCGGGATTTGACGAGTTGGGTCGAATCATGTTCGGCGGTGAGTACTCGCTGAGCTTGGGCATGCTCGCAGGCGTGATCACGATCGTCGTCGGCACGCTGTATGGCATGATCGCGGGTTTCCTCGGTGGGATCGTCGACACCCTCATGATGCGACTGCTCGACGCATTCCTCTCGATTCCGCTGCTCTTCCTGCTCATCACCCTCATATCAGTGTTCTCGCGCTCGACGGTGTTCCTCATCGTCATCATTGGCGTGACTGGCTGGTTCGGTAATGCTCGAATAATCAGAGGAGACGCGCTCCTCATAAAGAAACTTGAATACTCCCAGGCCGCGACGGCGATGGGCGCGAGCAAGTGGCACATCATCCGACGTCACGTTTTTCCGAACTCGATGAGCAACATCGTGACCGTGGCCACGTTCTCCGTGGCCGACGCCATTTTGTTCCTCTCGACGCTTGGCTTCTTGGGCCTCGGTATCCCCGCCCCGCAGACGGACTGGGGCACCATGCTGCAGAACGGATCTGTCCAGCAGTCCAACGGCTACTGGTGGGAGATCTACCCGACGGCTTTAATGTTCGTCTTGGTCATCGTCGCTATCACGTACGTCGGTGAAGCGCTCCGCGACGCATTCGAAGTACGCCTGCTCGAGCGATAAATCTGCGTGAGCCTTACGGGCGCGACGATGACAGTTCGACGGGGGTCTTCAGCGGGAAGTGGCACGCGGCTTGCTGGCTGGCGCTGAAGTCACGCATCAGTGGCTCTTCTTCCGCACAGAGCGACTGAGCACGGGGGCAGCGCGTACGAAAGCGGCATCCCGAAGGCGGGTTTACTGATGAGGGCAGCTCGCCAACGACCTGACGCCCACGACGACGGCGAGCTTCTTCAGGGTCAGGTACCGGCACCACGTCGAGAAGGCCCTGGGTATAGGGGTGCGCCGGCGAACGGAACACTGATTCCGCGTCACCCATCTCCACAATTTTGCCGAGGTACATGACGGCGATCGTGTCGGCCATGTAATAGACGACCGCCAAGTCGTGACTGATCATCACGTAGGACAGGTGGTGCTCGCGCTGAAGCTCTTTCATCAGGTTGAGGATCTGTGCCTGAATGGAAACGTCGAGCGCCGAGACGGGTTCGTCGGCCACGATCAGGCGAGGATTGAGTGCAAGCGCCCGTGCAAAGCCAATGCGTTGACGCTGGCCGCCAGAAAATTCGTGGGGATACCGGTCAGCCGCCAACCGGTCAAGGCCGACCGAGAGCAGCAACTCCGTGACTCGGTTGCTCTGCTCTGCCCTTGTGCCCTGGTGCTGAATCATGAGCGGCTCACCGAGAATCTGTGCCACCTTCATGCGCGGGTCGAGCGACGAGTACGGGTCCTGGAACATCATCTGGCGATCACGACGATCGACGCGTGTCGGCTTATGGCCTTTGGCGGACACCAGCTTGTCGTCAAAGTAGATCTCGCCGGAGGTCAGCGGCTCGAGGCCCACGAGCATGCGGCCAATGGTGGTCTTGCCACAGCCCGACTCGCCCACGAGACCAAACGTTTCGCCTTCGGTGATACTGAAGCTGACATTCGAGACTGCGTGAATGGCGCCGACCTTGTGGCGAACGAGTCCGCCCTTGATCGGAAACTCCTTCACGATATTGCTCACTCTGGCCAGTTCGCGTCGTTCGTTGTTGCTGACGACGGCGACGGGGCTCGGAGGAAGAATCTCGACGGGGGCCGGTCCTGACGTCGGATGGAAGCAGGCGAAAAGGTGGCCATTCTCATTCGAGAGCGGAGGATCTTCGTTCCGGCACTGGTCGGTCGCGTACGCGCAGCGCGGCGCAAAGCGGCATCCGACGATCTCACGGGTGAGACTGGGCGGCATGCCCGCGATGGACTTGAGCGCGTGCTTCGTCGCGCTGTCCAAGTTCGGCATGGACGCGAGCAGCGCTTGGGTGTAGGGGTGGCGCATCGAACCGAACAGTTCGGTGGTGGGCGCCTCTTCTGCTTTCTTACCGGCGTACATGACGACGACGCGGTCGGTTCGTCCGGCGATAACACCCATGTCGTGGGTGATGAGCAGCATCGCCATGTCCAGCTCGCGACGCAGGTTGTCGAGAATGTCCAGAATCTGGGCCTGAATGGTCACGTCGAGCGCCGTCGTCGGTTCATCGGCGATAAGTAGCTTCGGCTTGCACACGAGCCCCATGGCGATGATCACTCGCTGGCGCAAGCCACCGGAAAGCTCGAAGGGGTATTGATCAAGTCGCTCGGCGGGATTGGGCATCTCGACCATCTCGAGCACCTCAAGGGCGCGCTTGCGAGCCTCTTCTTTGCTCGCACCCTCGTGAATCACCAACCCCTCGCCGATCTGGCGACCGATCTTGGTTGTAGGGTTCAGCGAGCTCATCGGATCCTGGGGAATGAGCGCCACGGTGCGACCGCGCTGAGCCTGCATATCCTTTTCGCTGAGAGTCGCGAGGTCAACGCCGTCTAACACGACGTTGCCCTTGATGATGTGACCATTATTGGGCAACAATCGCATGATGGCGAGGCCGGTGGTCGTCTTGCCACAGCCGGACTCACCCACAAGTCCCACGCATTCGCCGGAATTCACGACCAGTGAAAAATCATCCACGGCGGTGGCGGAAGCATCTCTCGACGTAAATTGGACCTTCAACTCATTGACTGAGAGCAGTGGTGACATAACCTGCCAATTCTAGTCTTTTGACCCCAAACGTCTCGCGGTTTGGGTCCCGACGCCCCATGGCCGAGGCTCGCTCAGAACAACGTCTTTTCGGGCAAATTCCACGAAACGCGATGGTGGACACTTACCCCGACTCGCCGTATGGCCTCCAGATGTTCAGGGACGCCGTAACCCTTGTTGCGACCCCAGCCGTACTCGGAATATTCGAGGTCAAGTTGCACCATCATCGAGTCCCGCTCCACCTTGGCGAGCACTGCCGCTGCAGCGATCACCGCACTGCGCTGATCGCCGTCAATGATCGTCGTGACGGGCAATCTCTCGAACGCGAACGGGGGGCACGTCGTCACCGCAGCACCGCGAAACTCGCGCTCTGCCGAAAGAAGATTCAAGGGTCCATCGACAAGAGCGTGGGTCGGCGCATATCGCAAGCGCTCGATCGCGCGCGTCGCCCCGACTGCCAATGCGAGGCGCATTCCCCATTCATCGATCTCCGCAACGCTGACGACACCGAGCGACCACTCGAGGACCCAGCTTCGAAGCGGATCGACGAGCGACACGCGTTGCGCGTGACTGAGTCGCTTTGAGTCGTCGAGCCCATCGGGTGGCTCAGCGCAGGTGCGAACGGTCGCCGCCCCCACCAACATGGGGCCAGCGAGTGCCCCGCGGCCAACCTCGTCGATCCCGACGACCACTTCACCTCGACCAATGAGTTCTCGCTCGTACTCGAGCAGATCTCGGGCGTCTATCGTCATCACGCCAAGATTACCTATCCGTCGGATCGCCTAACATTCGCCACGATGAGCACTGCAGTCGTTGTCCCCCTGAAACGATTCGACCGCGCGAAGTCCCGGCTACGAAATAACCCCGATCTCGATGTGGCGACCATCGTGGAGGAACTGGCGCGGGGCGTGATCGTCAGCGCACGACCACGGCCCGTCATCATTGTGAGCGAGGACGACGAACTTGCCGCGTTTGCCACGTCACTCGATGTTGAGCTCCTGCTCTCCGCCTCGACCACGCTCAACGAGGCGCTGCAGACGGCGTATCAATCATTGAGCGAACGCTTCGATCGGTTGATCATCGCTCACGGTGACCTGCGGTCCCCCGATGGGCTCGGCAGCTTTGAGCCCGAACCGGGTATCACGTTGTTTGCGGACCACCACGGCGAGGGCACCAACGTGATAGTCATCCCGACCAAACTTGATTTCCACTTCGCATACGGACCTGGTTCGCTTGATCGACACCTCGACGAAGCGCGACGTCTAGCCGTCGCGCACCGAGTCGACCTCGCGAGTCCGTGGCGTTTCGACGTCGATGAACCAGATGACCTAGCGAACTTGTAGCAGCAGGCCAAGCTCAACGTCGCTTGCGTCTCGTGACGAAGATGAATAGCGCAATGATGATCACGATGGGCACCAGCGCATAGGGCGACGCCGTTGAGTGGGTCGTCGTGAGCAACAACATTCAGTGCGGGACCAATCGGCTAGATATCGTCGCGTCCAATATAACGAATCGACGTGCGCCCGCCCATGCGTCAGAACATTGAGGGTCCGACTGGCCTCCGGACAGCACTCGAGGGGGCCAAATGGCCCCCTCGAGGTACAAACTCTCAGTAGCGAGAGATGCTTGCTATCCCTACGCCTTCTTGACGGCGCGCTTTGCGGGGGCGCGCTTCTTAGCGGCCTTCTTCGCAGGAGCGCGCTTTTTCGCGGCCTTCTTCGCCGGGGCGCGCTTCTTAGCGGCCTTCTTCGCAGGGGCGCGCTTCTTAGCGGCCTTCTTTGCAGGAGCGCGCTTCTTCGCTACCTTCTTAACAGCGGCCTTCTTTGCAGGGGCGCGCTTCTTAGCGGCCTTCTTTGCAGGGGCCTTCTTCGCTGGAGCCTTCTTGGCTACAGCCTTCTTCTTCGCGGCTGGTGCCACTTTCCCTCCTTGGGACTCAACGTTGAATCAAATTGGGACCCGAGGCGCCACGTATGTGGACTGTAGGTACCGCATTGATGTCTCATGTACTCGGCCATGTGCCACCCAACCTCACGGTTGTGCGGCGACTGATCGCAGTGCACGGTCCTCTCGCGAAAGAGCGTTCTTCACAGCGTTAATCGCAACGCGATGAACAACGCGTACCTCCTCCGCAGAAGGACAACCAAAAGTTCAGTCGTTATTCACACCAATGTCAAGCATTTCGACAATATTTACGACCGATGGTCTCACGTGCATTCTGCGTTCGGCATCTACTTAGGACGCGGTGCACACGGTGATGCGATGAGTGGACACGAACGTTCAGCACTCGTGTTAGGTCCAACACGCAGTGGAAAGACATCATCAATCATCGTGCCGAATCTCCTGATGACAAAGCACGCAAGCGTCATCACATCGACGAAGAATGATGTCGTGACGTTGATGTCAAACGCGCGTCGTGATAGTGCAACATTGCTCTTCGATCCGTCAGGCACAGTGCAAACACCGCCTTCAGTGCATCGCATTGGTTACTCACCTTTAAGACAATCTTTAGCTTGGGATGGCGCTGTTCTTGCTTCGCGAAGCCTTCTTGACGTCGCTCGACGAGGTCGCGGTGATCGAAGTGACGACCATTGGACCGAACGAGCGGGCGCACTTGTTGCTCCACTCATGCACGCGTGCGCGTTGCGCGGCGAACCAATTGGACAACTTGCGTCACGCATCGACGAGCGACGCGGTGATGATCTTCTTCACGAACTTTCCGAGCGACACGGAGAACATCATCCTGCCGTGTCGCTCCTTCAAGGTGTCCTCGCGACCGAAGAGCGCGAACGCTCGAGCATCTGGTCGACGGCGGCGGGACTCTTCGCGGGCGTTCGCACCGAGGCGGCTCGCGCCGCCGCACGCGAGGCTCCACTCGATATCGACGCGTTCCTGGCGGGGCCCCACCAGCTCCACGTGGTCGCCCCGAGCCGCCATCAGGCGGTTTGCACCCCCCTCGTCGTCGGGTTGATAGAAGAATTGGTGCACGCCACCTACGACCGCCACCACGAAGGTGCCCGTCTCCTTCTCGCACTCGACGAGCTCGCCAACGTCGCTCCCCTCCCCCGGCTCGCAGGCATCGTGTCCGAAGGAGGCGGACAGGGCGTTCTCGCGCTCGCGTGCTTGCAAGACTTGAGCCAGGCTCGCGCTCGATGGGGCACTACCGCCGAAGGGTTTCTCTCGCTCTTCCCCACGACGCTCGTACTCCCGGGCATCGCGGATCGCACAACGCTTGAGACGCTGCGGTCACTCGCTGGAAGAGAACTCGTGATGTCGCCGAGCATTCAACGAGACAAGAAGGGACGTGCAGTCGGCCACAGCACCTCGTGGGTAGAGCGAGACCGGATGAACGTCAGCCAACTCGCACAAGGTCGCGACGGTTACGCACTCGGGCTCGACGCGCAAAACCATCTCAAGTGGGTCCAGCTCACTCCCGCCTACAAAGACCCGAGGTTCCGTCCCTATCTCGAGCGACCTTCCCGCGAACGGTCACGCTCAAGTGAACGTTCGCGCCACCTGTCCAACTGACCGCGATCGAGTGGACGCGGGCCAAGCGTTCGAACATTGGGGATCATTCGCGCGTCGCGCAGTGAAGTTGCCGCCTCGTAGACGCCACCGCGACCGCGCAGCGCGGGATAGAGATCATCGACCGATCGCGTGAGCTCCTTCGCATCTTGACCGTAGCTCGCGGCGTTCGCCCACGCCTCAACGACGTGACGGCGCGAGACATCGATGCGACCCTCAAAAGCACCGGCGAACCGGTGCTCGTCGAGCACGTTGCTGCGCTCAGGCGGCGCGACACTCCCGAGCGCTTCGAATCGCGTCCGGTCGCGGGCCCACGAGCTGAGCGTCTCTTCCCGACTCCATGACAGCTTCTCCCCGCGATCACGATGGTGCCCGGCCCAGAGCGCGCGATACCCCTCGTCGAGTCCGACGATGCGCTCGACACCTTCGAACGTGCGCCACGCCGACCAGGGCGTGCGCTCGGCGATCTCGTGACGAAGCGACGCTCGATAGAGCGCGTCCGCCGTTCGGGCGTGAGCGTACAGGGCACGTACGTCAAGGACATTGCGCTCACCCTGCGGTCGTGCCCCCACGAGGACGTGGTCGTGCAGATGCGGCTCCCCGTGACGATTGAGACCGTGGGTAAAACTGACGACGCTCTCCCACGCGGCCGGACGGTCTCGTTCCAGTCCCCCGCGTCGATCTCGAACGACGAGCGCGCGCTCTTCCAGGTACTCCATCGTCGATCGAACCGAGGCACGATGAGCGTCTACGACGCCGCGTGCGTGCTCGGGATCGACGGCAAGGAGCACCGACATCGGCCGTGGCGCTGCGATCACAAGGTCGTAGCCAACGACCGCCGCGCGTTCGCTCGTCACGAGCACGCGCGCGACGTCCGACGAATTGCGCGTGTCGCCACTCCCCCGAAGCCACCAGCCCGGGCCTTCGTCGCGCAGGCCGTCGAGCTCGTGGGCGGCGTCGTTCGTGAAGTAGGTGACGTCGTTCGAACGACGCGGAAGTAGACGAAGCACGGGACACCCCTTTTCCGGGCCCAACGGTCGCCTAGAGCTGTGCGGCGATCTTTCTCGCGAGTTCGTGACCCGCGAGGGCGTACTTCTCCGTGACGACCACAGCACCGGGACCCGCTTGGAGCATCAACGAGTCGAGAAAACGGCCCTCGGCAACGCGGAACTTGACGGCGTGCCTCCCGTCGTCGAGCGTGCGCCACTGTGCACCGGGCAGCGGCTCGAAGAGCCAACGCTGCTCGGATCCGAGCACGACAACGACCTCGTCCCCCTCCTCGCCTACCTGGGTGAGCCAGTTTGCGATGGGGTCGTGAGGCCGGTTCTCGCTCGCCGGCGAGGTGGCGAGCACTGCGCTCATCCGGTCGAGGCGGAAGGTTCGCCAAGCGTCTCGAGTCGTGCAGAACGCGCGAACGTACGTGTGGCCGTTTAAGACCTTCATCTCGCGCGGTTCGATTGCCCGCGCGTGGGTCTCATCGCTCGTCGCCGACGTGTAGTCGATCTTGATCTGCGAGTGTGATTCGATCGCTCGCTCGACCTGGGCGATGAGCGCTTCGTTCGACATCTCGATCTGCACCGGCGCGCTCGTCGCACGCTCGATCTTTTCGATGGCGGAGAAGATCGCTGGGTCGGTGTAGACGCGCGACGCTTCGCGAAGCGCAATGTTGAGCTCGAAGAGATCGCGCCACATGAAGGCCGACGGGTCGTCCGCACCTTCTGGCAGGTCCGAGAAGTCGGCGCGATAGAGCGAGTCGTCGTTCGCTTCGTCGTCCCAGTCGTCGCACTCCTTCAGGACATGGGCGGGGAAGCGACTGGTCCCGTCGGAAGACTCCGCCATTGGCTCGAGTGAGACGAGCCGGTCCATGATGAGCCGCACGTGCTCCTGACTCAGTGAGAAGCGCCGCGCGAGCTCGCTGATGCGCAGGCCCTCCTCGCTCGCGTAGACGGCGTGAAGGAGCTGCAGCGTCTGGCCGAGCACGTCATTCGTCGGTGTGGTGTCAAAGGACAACTCGGTGATGTCGGGCACCGAGCCACGGTTGACGTCGCGCAGCCAGGCGGCGAGCTCGCTCTTCAACGACTTGGGCGATTGAAGACGCACTCGATCAGCGCTGTCGAGGAGAAAGCGCATCGCCGCGCGGGGGCTCTCAAACTCGAGACCGACCTCGACCTTTCCGTTCGATTTCGTCGCCGCGAGCGATCCTGCGTATTGGCGCAACAGAAGATTGGCGTAGTCCTCGTTGGTGGAGACGACCACGTCGAAGGGTCGAGGTGACTTCGCGAATTCGGGCCGCCATGCGCGCGCAATCGCGAGGTCCTTACCTTCAATCTCGAAGGGATCCGGCAAGACAACGGGCATTGTGGTTATGCGCGAGAAGCGATAACCCTTGATCTCGCGAGTGTCCTTCACGCGTGCGACCAGATAGCTCGTGCCATTGAAGACGTCAATCACGAGTGGCTCAACGACGCGCGGCTTGTTCGCGCCCGACAGATAGTCAAACGCCAGCGGTCGTCGCAGATTGAGGGCGCGCAGGACCGGTGTGTAGTAATTCGACGCCGCAAGCCCCCCGTCGCTCGCCGGCACGTCGTTGAAAACGCTGAACGCGCCGGACTTGCCAAATCCGCAGAACCGCAGCGCCAGTTTCACGACGCGCTCCTCGTCGGGGCTGAAGTTGATGGGTGGCGCGTAGCCGCTTGATGGGTCGATCTTGTAGCCAACGGATCCGTCGTCGTTGGCCGTCGTCGCGATCTCAAAGCCCAGTTCACGAATGCGGGCCTTGTCGCGCTCGAACTTCTGGCGAACGGTGCTTTCGCTGCCTTCGTAGGCCGGGATCTTCCGCGGACCCTTGGCCGCAACCGGATACTCGTCGATCATGAGCTCACGCAGGATCTCCTCCTGCGTGAGCGCTCCGTACTCCCACGCACGCTGAAGCAGCAGTACGAGGGCCACCATTCGCTCGCGACTCTGCTCAACGCCGCCGCGGATCGTACTCATTTAGTTCTCGTTTTCATCTGCCACGAGGGTAGCGGTCGTGGGGGCTGTTCCGGTGACGTCAGGAGCCGTTGGTCAGGGTTTCGTCGCGTCGCCAGTTACCTGAACGTCCGCCCGACTTCTCCCAGAGGGCTATCTGCTCGATCGTCATCGTCCGGTCACTGGATTTGCACATGTCATAGACCGTCAACGCAGCCACCGTCACGGCGGTGAGCGCCTCCATCTCAACGCCCGTGCGGTCGATGGTGTCGACACCCGCCTCGAGGTCGATATAGGTGTCGCCGATGGTGAAGTTCACGTACACGTTGCCAACCAGCACTGGGTGGGCCATTGGCAGAAGAGAAGAGGCGCGCTTGGCGGCCTGAATGCCCGCGACGCGAGCTGTCGCGAGCACGTCCCCCTTATTCAGGGTATTTGCCGCCACCGCCTCAGTCGTCGACGCGAGCATGGTCACGCGGCAACGCGCGAGCGCGCGCCGGGCGCTGATCTCGCTCGGACCCACATCTCGGGGAAACGCGGCACCCGCAGGTCCGCCACGTCGAAGTTGGTGGAAGTCGTCCACCGCGCAATGCTACGCCACCGCGCAGAGCGGAATGTCCTGACCGGTAGACTCAATTGGTTAGTTTGTCCGCGGAGTAAGCATGCCCACCTACGAATACGAGTGTCAACACTGTCACGAGCGTGTCGAGGCCGTCCAGAAGTTCTCCGACGCGTCGCTCACCGTATGCCCACTCTGTGGGGGCGAGTTGCGCAAGGTCTTCTCGGCCGTGGGCATTGTCTTTAAGGGCAGCGGGTTCTACAAGAACGACAGTCGGAAGTCAGGCTCGAGCAGCGAGTCCAGCAGCACACCGAGTTCGGGTTCAAGTTCGACGACGTCGGAATCCTCGTCGTCATCGACGCCAACTCCTGCCCCTGCCCCCGCCGCCAGCCCGAAGACGCCGGCCGCCAGCTCTGACTAAGCGCCCGACACCGCGATCCCATCGATCGCGAGCGTAGGCGCTACCGCCCCTCCCGGAAGCCACTCAACGTCGTCGCCGACATGGCAGAGATCGAGCAGCATTCGCTGGAGCGTTGACGCCACCGTGAGTTCGCGAATGGGCTCGGCGAGCGCGCCATCTCTAATCATCAGTCCCGTCACGCCGACGGAGAAGTCACCCGAAATAGGGTTCACCCCGGAGTGCACGCCCATGATCGATTGCACGAACACGCCAAATCCGACGTCCTTCACGATCGACGCTTGATCCCCATCGCCCGGTGCCAGCTGCAAGGCGCGACACCCCGCAGACGGTGAGCCGGCGATGCCGGCGCGAAGTGCGCTCCCCGTGGAGCTCGTACCGGCGCGACGCGCGGACGTCGTGTCGTAGACAAATCCCTTCAGGCGACCCTCTTCAACAAGGACATTCCGTCGACACGCGAGGCCTTCGCCGTCGTACGCACTCGCTGAAAAGTGTCGCGCGTCCGTTGGATCGTCAATCAGCGTGAACAAAGCAGAAGCGACGTCTTCGCCAATGCGATTGGCGAAGAACGAACGCCCTCGTACGACCGCGTCACCGCTCAGGGCGCCGCCGATGATGGAGAGCAAGGTCGCCGCCGTTCGCGGGTCAAAGACCGCGGTGCACTTCATGGATGGCGGCTTCACGGCGCCCAGCATTCGTGTCGCGCGGTCGATGGCGTCGTTCGCCGCGACGTCAATGCTCAAGTCGCTCGGCGCCCGTCCCGCGCTCAACCCCCATCCGGTTTGGTCGTCAGTTCCATCAGTCGCGATCGCTTCGACCGACAAGTAGGCGCCCGTCCTGGCGTAACTCGCGCGGACCCCCACGGACGAGGCAATCGCCGATTCGGCGACGTAGTCGGAATAATTGGCTGAATCCACCTGGCGAATACGCGCGTCGGCGCCACGCACGCGACGCTCCAGTTCGATGGCGAGTGCAATCTTCTCTTCGATCGGTGTCGCGGCAACTCCGTCGTCGGTGAGCGTGAGAACGGCTGCTTCGACACCGTCGGGGCGCGCGAAGGCAACGAACTCATCTTCGGTGGCGAACTGCACGTTGTCGCGCGCGTCACGCATCGCCCCGCGAACGGCTTCGTCATCGAGCGATCCGGCCCACGCGGTGCCGACTCGCGCGCCACCGGGTCCATCCAAGAGCACGCGCACGCCAATGCCCGCAGAGCTCGCGCTCGTGAGATCCTCGATCTCGCCCTGGTACGCACGCACCTCGGTCTCGGTGCCGCTCGAGAGATAGATCTCGATCTGCTCGTTGCCGAGTCCGTCGTTGAGGAGTCGCTCGGCTTGTTCGAGGAGTGTCATCCTGCCGCCCCACCCACCGTGATGGAGCTGAGCCGCATCGTTGCCTGTCCGCAGCCCACCGGTACCTGCTGGCCGTCTTTGCCGCAGGTGCCGGGGGTCATTGAGAAGTCCGAAGCAACGGCGTCGACGCGTCGCAGTATCTCTGGGCCGTTGCCGATGAGATTGCAATCGCGCAGCGGCGTCGTGATCTTGCCGTTTTCAATCAGGAAGGCGGAAGTCATTCCGAAGACGAAGTCACCGGTCGCGGTGTTGACCTGCCCGCCCCCCAGCTGCGCCACGTAGACGCCGTACGGCGTCTGGGCCACGATCTCGTCCGCATCGCTGTCGCCCTCAAGTAAATAGGTGTTGGTCATCCGCACCATCGGCAGGTGCTGATAGCTCTGGCGGCGACCGTTCGCCGAGGCCCGACCGCCCTCTTTGCGCGCGCGCAGGTAGTCCCACATGTAGTCAGTAAGGACACCGTTCTCTATGAGCACGTTGCGCGAGCTCTCGTGCCCCTCGTCGTCGATGGCGAGGTATCCCCACTCCCCCGCGACCGTGCCGTCGTCGACGAGCGTGACGAGGGGACTCGCCACCTGTTGGCCAACCTTCCCCGCGTAGACCGAAGCCTGCTTCATAATGGCGTCCGCTTCGAGACCGTGACCGCAGGCCTCGTGAAACAAGATCCCGCCCGAGCCGCTCGCGAGCACGACGGGAAGATCGCCCGAGGGCGCGGGACGGGCCGAGAGCTTCGTGATGGCCTGACGCGCAGCGCCGCGCGCCGCTTCTTCGACGGCTTCGGGCTGGAGGAGCTCGAAACCCCGCGTCGCCGCGATGGGTCGATATCCCGTCTGCATTCCGGTATCGGCCGTCGCGACGCACGAGACGTTGAATCGCGTGCGCACTTGATGATCGGAGGCGTAGACGCCTTCCGAGTTCGCGACGACGAATCGCCTCGTTGAATCGCCGAGACCGACCTGCACCTGCGTGATGGAAGAACCCTCCGAACGAGCAACGTCGTCGGCCTGGCGAAGCAGCTCAATCTTTCTCGCCTTCCCTACGTCGCCCGGCTCGACGTCGGCGCGCGACTCGTGACGGCGCAGCTCGCCGAGCGTGATCTCGCGCACACCGCCGCCATCACGGGCGACGGCAGCAGCAGCTCGTGCCGCAGCGAGCAGACCCGATTCGCTGAGATCCGCCGTGTGAGCAAACCCGGTCGTCTCACCCACGACCACGCGAATACCAGCACCTCGGTCTCGTCCCGAGCTCAGCTGTTCGACCCGACGCTGATCGAGGAGCGCCGACGAAGTGGTCCGGTCTTCAGCAAAGACCTCGGCGAATGCTCCTCCGCGGCTCAATGCCTCGTCAAGCGTGCGTTGCAGGATGTCTCGATCAACCAAGGGGGCGTTCATTATTTCTTAGGCTATCGGTCGAAATTTCGGCCCGTTGCCCGCACAGTGACCCCGGTAGGCTAGTCCCAATGATTCTGCCGTCGATTGAAACGCCCGCCGATCTTCAACCCCTCTCGTATCGCCAGCTCGACAAACTGAGCGAAGAGATTCGCGACTTCATCATTTCAACCGTCACGAAGACGGGCGGTCACCTCGGCAGCAACTTAGGCGTCGTTGAACTGACGATCGCGCTGCACCGCGTGTTCGAGTCGCCGAAGGACATACTGCTCTGGGACACCGGCCACCAGGCGTACGTGCACAAGCTCCTCACGGGTCGCCGCTACGGCTTTAAGAACCTGCGCCAACGTGGTGGGCTCTCGGGCTATCCCAATCGATCAGAGAGCCAGCACGACTGGATCGAATCGAGCCACGCCTCGACGGCGCTCTCCTACGCGCACGGCCTCGCCATCGCCCTCGAGCAGAAGAAGGAACTTATTGGTCACGGGGGTAAGCGCCACGTCGTCGCGGTCGTGGGCGACGGTTCACTGACCGGCGGGATGGCCTACGAAGCCCTCAACAACTTGGGACACTCCAACACGCGCGTCGTCATCGTCCTCAACGACAATGGGCGCAGCTATGCGCCGACGATCTCCAAGCTCTCCGAATCGCTCACGTCGCTACGGCTCAACCGTACGTATCTCACCGTCCGTGAGCGCGTCGGTCGTATGGTGCGACGTCTGCCCATGGGCAAGGCCGCCTACACCGGCATCGACGGCTTATCGTCCGTCGTGCGCGAGATGGTCACCCCGCACACCTTCTTCGAGAACCTCGGCGTGCGCTACGTCGGTCCGATCGACGGACACGACATCAAGGCGCTTGAGAAGGTCTTGAAGGCCGCCGCAGAGTGGGATGGGCCGATCGTGGTCCACACGCTCACCCAAAAGGGTCGCGGGTACGAGCCGGCGATGACCGACGACCTCAAGATGCACGACTACAAGCTGTCGGCGGCGAACGCGAAGAACCTCAGCGCGCTCTCCTACACCGAGGTCTTTTCGAACGCGCTGATGGACGTCGCGAGTCAGGACGAGCGCATCGTCGCCATTACGGCCGCCATGGCCGGGCCGACGGGACTCCTCGACTTCGAAAGTCGCTTCCCCGATCGCTTCTTCGACGTTGGCATCGCCGAACAGCACGCCGTCACGGCAGCAGCCGGCATGGCGATGGGCGGTCTCAAGCCAATCGTTGCGATCTACTCGACGTTCTTCGCTCGCGCATTCGACCAAGCCAACCTCGACGTGGGTCTGCTCAATCTGCCCGTCGTCTTCGTCTTCAAGAGCGCTGGCATCACCGGCGACGATGGTCCGAGTCACCACGGGCTGCTCGATATCGCACTCTGCCTCGCCATACCGAACATGACAGTCTTTGCGCCCTCCAGTGCCGAAGAGCTGCCAACGATGCTCAAGACCGCGCTCTCGATGTCGGGTCCGACCGCGATCCGCTATCCCAAGACCGATCCGCAGCCCTACGACGGCGGCGTTGGCCAAGGCCTCTCGGCGCGCGAGGTCGTTCGCGGCGATGGCTCCCTCTGCGTGCTTGCCGTGGGCAAGATGGCGCCGAGTTCCTACGCAGCCCTCCAGCGCCTCGGCGATGAAGCGAAGCACATCACGCTGTATGACGTGCGCGTCTTGCCCCCCGATCCGAACATGATTGACGACGCGTTGAACCACGAGCGCATCATCACCGTTGAAGACGCCACCCGCCACGGCGGTGCGGGCACACTGATGGTCTCTGCGGTTCGTTCGCGCGCCCAAGAGCTCAACCGTCCCTTTCCGATGACCCGCATCTTGGGCGTACCGCGGGCATACCTCGAGCACCACAAGCCCGACGAACTCTTGGCAGAAATCGGTCTCGACCCCGAGGGACTCGCCGGCGCCTTCGAGCGTCTGCTCGAGGGCAAGCCCGAATACCCTCGGGTCGTTCCCGAAGCGCCGCGTCCGAACTTCTCCTAAGCGGTCCATCCCGCAATCTCGCGCGGTAACTTGGCGCGATGACGTTTGAGATTGACAAGAGCGATGACGAGTGGCGTGAGCTGCTCTCCCCCGACCGTTATGCCGTATTGCGCACCGCCGCCACAGAAGCTCCCTTCACCGGATCGCTCCTGCACGTCGATACGAACGGTGTCTTTAGTTGCGCCGGCTGTAGTCAGTCCCTCTTCACGAGCGATCAGAAATTCGATTCCGGTTGCGGGTGGCCGAGCTTTGACGCCTGTGAGCCCGGCACCATCATCGAGCGCGTCGATACGTCGCTCTCTCGTGAGCGGACAGAGATCCTCTGTGCCAAGTGCGGAGGTCACTTGGGCCACGTCTTCAACGATGGACCGACCCCGAGCGGGCTCCGTTACTGCGTGAACTCCCTCGCGATCGACTTCGACGAGAAGCGTTAGACGTCGAGGAAGCGTCGGATCGCGATCGCCGAGCCGACTGATCCGATCAAGACGCCGACGATGAGCACCACGGCGTTCGTCCCGAGCAGCGCCGACGTATTGAGCGCGAACTCGTTGTGCAGCGGATACCACGTGTGCAGCGCCGTCACGGCGAGTATCGCCACGACGGATCCAAGCAGACCCTGAATGAAGCCTTCGGTGATGTAGGGAATCCGGATGAACCAGTTGGTCGCTCCGACCAGCTTCATCACCGATACTTCGCGACGTCGCGAGAAGATCGCCATTCGAATGGTGTTGAGGATCAGCACCATCGCCGAGAGCAAGAGGACGGCCGCAAGCGCGAGGAACACGATCTGCAGGACCCGGATCACCTTGTTCATCGAGCGAATCTGCTGGTTCGGCCCTGTCACCGAGTACACGCCCGGAGCGTGGCTAAAGGTTGACTCCACGGGGAAGGTATCGGAGGGCACGACCGGCACACACTCGTAGGAAGAAGGCACCTCAGTGACCTTGAGGACCGACCACTCGTCTTGGGGCAATAGCTGCTTGGCCTGCTGGAAGTCCTGGGCCTGGGTCTTATAGACACAGTTCTTCACGATGGGCATGGAGTGGAGCTGAGTGCCGATCCCCGAGACCTCGCTCGCAGAGGCGTTGGGCTGCATCCAGATGGTCACCCTGGTTCCCTGTTGCCATTCGACGGACGCCTGGGCCGCACTCTGCTTTAAGAGCAACGCGGAGCCCACGAGCGACAACGAGACCGCCACAGTAAGCACCGCGGCAATGGTCATCATGCGATTGCGCCACAGATTGCTAAAGGTCTCTTTGAAGGCGTAACGAAAATAGACGCGCATCAGATGGCTACTCCCTCGTCGATGCCGTAGACGCCGCGAACTTGGTCGCGAATCATCTCGCCTCGGTCGAGCTCGATGACCCGGCGACGCATGCGGTCGACGAGCGCCTTGTCGTGCGTCGCCATGACGACCGTCGTGCCGGTGCGGTTGATGCGCTCGAGCAGCGCCATGATCGATTCGGAGTTCGAAGGGTCGAGGTTGCCGGTCGGTTCGTCGGCGAGCAGGATGAGCGGACGGTTGACGAAGGCGCGCGCGACGGCGACGCGCTGTTGCTCACCACCCGAGAGCTCGTGCGGGAGATTCTTCGACTTATCGGTGAGACCGACCAACTCGAGAATCTGGGGCACCTGGGATTCGACGGTCGAGCGCGGCCGACCAATCACCTCAAGTGCAAAGGCGACGTTCTCAAATACGCTCTTGTTCGGCAGGAGACGAAAGTCCTGAAAGACACAGCCGATGTTGCGGCGAAGATAGGGCACGCGCCACTTGGGCAGTTCGCCAATGTCGCGCCCCGCCTCGAGGATGCGACCGGCGTCGGGGTGCTCTTCGCGAAGGAGAAGTCGAAGAAACGTTGTCTTACCTGAACCCGACGCTCCAACGAGGAATACGAACTCGCCCTTTTCAATGTCAAGGGTGATGTCCTTCAAGGCGGGCGTGCCGTTTTTGTAAGTCTTGGACACATTTTCGAATCGGATCACGGCTTCACCGCCTCGGGTTTCTTGGATAATCGTGCGGCGTTCGGGCGCAGCGGCAAAGCCATTCTACTTTGGTCACCGCGAGCACTCAGGACATAACGATCAGGCATTTGTTGCATCTAGGAAGATTTATGAAGCAGAACGCTGACGTCGTAGCTCGGCTTCCATGAATCCATCGAGGTCGCCGTCGAGCACGGCTTCCACGTTGCCCGTTTCGTAGTCACTGCGGTGATCCTTCACCAATTGGTAGGGCGCTTGGACGTACGAGCGAATCTGAGAGCCCCATGCGTTATCGGCGCGGTTGCCGCTCAACGCATTCATCTCCGCCTGGCGCTCCTCACGAGCGCGTTCGGCGAGCTTGGCTTCGAGGATCTGCATGGCGCGCGCACGGTTCTGATGTTGCGAGCGTTCGTTCTGGCAGCTCACCACGATGCCCGTAGGCAAGTGCGTGAGGCGAATGGCGGAGTCGGTCTTGTTGACGTGCTGGCCCCCCGCGCCTGACGAGCGGTAGGTGTCGACGCGCAGTTCTTTCTCATCGATCTCGACTTCTGCCGAGTTGTCGCTCAAGAGCGGTGTCACGTCGAGGCTCGCGAAGCTCGTCTGTCGTCGAGCCTGGGAGTCGTAAGGACTGATGCGCACCAGACGATGCACCCCGCGCTCGGTCGACAGCCACCCGTAGGCGAAGCGACCCTTCACGATGAATGTCGATGAGAGCAATCCCGCCTCTTGGCCCTCGGTCGCTTCATCGATCTCGACGGCAAAGCCGCGGCGCTCCGCCCAGCGCGAGTACATCCGAAGCAGCATCTCGGTCCAGCCCTGCGCGTCGGTGCCGCCGGCGCCCGCGTGCAGTTCCACAATCGCGTCATTCTCGTCGTAGGGCCCACTGAAGAGGCTCTGCGTCTCAAGTGATGCGACGTCGCGCTCGAGCGTCTCGACGGCACTCGCGAGTTCTTGAAAGATCGGCCAATCGGGATCGCCCGCGTCGAGCGAGTCACGCGAAAATTCGACGAGCACCACCGCGTCATCGAGCTCTCGTCGCAACGCGTCAAACACCTCGAGATCGTTCGCCAAACGACCGAGCTCGGTCGTCACCTCGCGAGCATTGTCCTGATCGTCCCAGAGGTTGGGATCCGCCGCGAGCTCCGTCAGGAGAGCGTGACGTGCCCGACTGGCGTCAATCTTCAGGTAGTCGCGCGCCGCATCCCAACGCGTCTCGAGCTCTTCGAGCGAGACGAGCGCAGTGCGTAAAGCGTTCTCCGCCTTAGGATCGGCCATGGCACTGCTTGAACTTACGATTCGAACCGCACCAGCACGGGTCGTTGCGCCCGGGCTTTTCGTGGGGTTTCTGCGCTGCCGTCGTCGCTGACGCCGACGATTTCGCGTGAGCGGGCAACTCCGTTGCGCCAGGGGCGACTTGGTCTACGTTCGTGAGCGCACCCTCAAGTCCTTGGTCGACGGCGTCGGCGTCGGCTTCCGCCTCTTCCAGCGCAGTCGCCTCGACGTGGGTGATGTAGCGCACGTAGTCGATGTCGACAGCCTCAAGGAGGTGCTCGAACATCAAGTAGCCCTCCTTCTGCCACGCGGTCAAAGGATCTTGCTGGGCGACTTGGCGAAGGTGGATGCCGTCGCGCAGGTAGTCCATGTCAGAGAGATGCTCGCGCCAACGCTGGTCGAGGATCTGGAGCATCACGTCACGCTCGATGTCCTTTGCGGTGTCGAGTCCGCCGGGATAGTTCTCCGACTTCTTCTCGTACTGGCCGACGACTTCGTCCACAACGAGACCGACGATCTCGTCGGCGTCTTCGTAGGAAGCGACCGCGTCGACCGTGAGCTCGGTTGGGTAGTACGACTGAAGGTCGAGCACGAGGGCGTTGAAGTCCCACTCTTCGGCAAAGCCAGCACCGACGTGGCTATCGACCACTTGCGTGAGTCGCTCTTCGAGCAGTTCAATGGTCGCGTCGTGAATGTCTTCGCCGTCGATGACTTGTTGACGGCGCTTGTAGATGACCTTGCGCTGCTCGTTCATCACCTCGTCGTATTTGAGGACGTCTTTACGAATCTCTGCGTTGCGCGCCTCGACGGTGTTCTGGGCGCGCTCGATGGCCTTGGAGACCATCTTCGCCTCGATGGCCTCGTCCTCGGGCATGGCGCGATCCATGACCCACGACACGGCGCCGGTCGCAAAGAGGCGCAGCAGCTCGTCCTCAAGTGAGAGATAGAAACGGCTTTCGCCGGGGTCGCCTTGACGCCCGGAGCGTCCGCGCAGCTGGTTGTCAATGCGTCGGGAGTCATGGCGTTCGGTGCCGAGCACGTAGAGACCGCCGAGTTCGCGGACTTCGTTGCCCTCGACGTCGGTGATCGCCTTCCACTTCATTGCGGCGACGCTGTGCGCGGCTTCGTACTCGTCGGTGCCAGGTGTGAGTCCTTGACCCATCATTTCGCGCGTTGCGAGGCCTTCGTAGTTCCCGCCGAGGATGACGTCGACGCCTCGACCGGCCATGTTGGTTGCAACCGTGACGGCACCCTTGCGTCCCGCCTGGGCGACGATCTCGGCTTCGCGGAAGTGCTGCTTCGCGTTCAAGACTTCGTGGGCAATGCCCGCTTTTGAGAGTTCACGCGAGAGCAGCTCAGACTTCTCGACCGAGGCCGTACCAAGCAGGATCGGCTGTCCAAGGTCAATGCGCTCGTGGACGTCCTCGACAATGGCGGCAAACTTCGCCGCCTCGGTCTTGTAAATGAGGTCCGCGCCGTCCTGGCGAATCGCGGGGCGGTTGGTCGGAATCGGCACGACCGAGAGGGCATAGGTGTTGCCGAACTCCGCGGCCTCCGTCTCGGCGGTACCCGTCATGCCCGCCAACTTGTCGTAGAGGCGGAAGTAGTTCTGCAGCGTGACTGTCGCCCACGTGTGGTTTTCCTCTTGGATGCGAACGCGCTCTTTCGCTTCGACGGCCTGGTGAAGGCCGTCGCTCCAGCGTCGTCCGTCAAGGGTGCGACCAGTGAACTCGTCAACGATCTTCACTTCGCCGCTGTCAACCAGATAGTCCTTGTCGCGGTGGAAGAGCTCTTTCGCGCGAAGCGCCTGGCCCAGCTGGTGCACGTAGTTCGTTGCGACGGCGTCATAAAGGTTCGTCACGCCCAGCTGGCGCTCGACCTTTTCGATGCCCGCTTCCGTGGGCACGACCGTCTTTTTCTCCTCGTCGACTTCGTAATCGGTGTCACGCGTGAGCGAGCGCGCAATCGAGGCGAACTGGTAGTAGAGCTTCGTGACGTCCGCAGCGGGTCCCGAGATGATGAGCGGAGTACGAGCTTCGTCGATGAGGATGGAGTCGACCTCGTCGACAATGGCGTAATGGTGTCCGCGCTGGACCATGTGCTCGCGGCGGCGGGCCATATTGTCGCGCAGATAGTCGAAGCCGAACTCGGTGTTGGTGCCGTAGGTGATGTCGGCGGCGTAGGCCGCCTGCTTCTCTTCGAACTCCTGGAGGTCGGGTCCCACGCGCCCGACCGTGAGGCCGAGCCAACGGTGCAGCTCGCCCATCCACTTCGCGTCACGAGAGGCCAGGTAGTCGTTCACGGTCACCACGTGCACACCCTCGCCCGCGAGGGCGTTCAGGTAGACGGGCAAGGTCGAGACGAGGGTCTTTCCTTCACCGGTCTTCATTTCGGCGATCCACCCGAAGTGCAGGGCCATGCCACCCATCAGCTGGACGTCGTAGGGACGCTGACCGAGCACCCGTGTGGCGGCCTCGCGCACGACCGCAAACGCCTCGATCAAGATGTCATCGAGCTCTTCCCCGTCGGCGAGGCGCCCCCGGAAGATGCCCGTGTACGCCTGGAGCTCGGCGTCGCTCAGCGCCGCCATCTCGTCGGCGAGATCATTGATTGGCCCAACGAGCTCGGCGAGCTGGCGCACGCGCTTGCCCTCGCCAGCCTTCAAAATCTTCTGAAATACGCTCATGTCGTGTTTTACCCTACCGGTCGTGCTGCGTCTCTAGGAGGGCTACGAGTGCTGACCTGGTCTTTGACCCCACACCTGCCTGCTGCGGTGTCCATACGCACCGAAGGCAGCTCACGCTCTCCTGCGGCACACGCGCACACTTCACCGGCTCCCGCGTTGATCAGGATGATCAGACGCAAGGCAGGACTTACTTCTAAACCGCGCCATGCTCAGCGTCGACAAGACGCCTTACGTGGGTCGTTTCGCCCGCGACTGGCATCGACTTTCAACCACAGACCACCCGCAGCCCTTACATCAGTCTACGCCGTGGCACTTCCAGGTTTCCGGGCTAGGACCGCGATTCGGCAAAGAGGACGAGCATCAGGCGCAGACTGAGCACGAGGCTCGCAAACGGCACGAGCGCCCGACGCCAGCCCTTTGCTGTATGGATCTCGAAACGCAAGGCACTGCGGTGATGAGCGATGAGCATCTCGCGCGAGACGCGGGCCCGCGAGACGCCTTCGACGTGGGTCACGACGGCGTCCGTGATGGCGTCGACGCGAAAACCATGCTCGCGTAGCGCCCAGCAGAGCGCCATGTCTTCAGCGAACATGAAGTAGCGCTCGTCGAAACCTCCGACGAGCTCGAAGGCACTGCGCCGAACGAGAAAGCAGGCACCCGACACCCAGTCGACCGAGCCGTCCGGTCGGGCAGAGCGATAGCGCTTCGTCGCGGGATTGTCGGGCCAGATCGGGGCCAGGATTGCGTGCAGGCCAGCAAGCCAGACGTTCGGAAACACCCGCATCGACGGATACACCGTCCCGTCGGGCCGCAGAATCTTGGGGCCCACGAGGGCGACGTCACGGTGGTGATCGAGGTAATCCACGAGCGCTTCGATGGCCCCTTCATGCACGACGACGTCAGGATTGGAGACAAGCACGTAGGGAGTCGCCCGCGCGGCCGCGACACCACGATTCACACCGCGTCCGTAGCCGAGGTTGACGCCCGGTGAGACCAGCACCACGTCGTGGTCGAGCAGAGCCGCGGGCACCGAACCCACTTCGCCGTTTTCGACGACCACCACCTGAGCGACGCCATTGTCAAAGAGGGAGTCAACGCACTCGATGAGAAACTCGTCGGCATGGTAGTCAACGACGACCGCCACAACGTCTTCGACGTCGCTCACGGTCGCCCCTCGAAGCGCTCTCGATCGACGACGAGTCGCTCGAGAGCGTCACGCCAATCGGGCATCGCCGACCACGTGGACGAGAATTTCTCCGTATCGAGGTCACTGCGCGCGGGACGAGTCGCGAGCGGAGGCGGCGAGAGCTCACGTGTCGATATGGGCGTCGCGAACTCCTCACCGCGATTGAGCAGGGCGCCGATGTATTTCGCGACGTCGAACCACGTGGTCGCGCCCACGTTGGCGACGTGCCAGACGCCGCCCGGAGGTTCGCGCACCAGGGTGACGAGCGCTCGAGCGAGGTCGCTCGCCGCCGTGACGGTCCCCATCTGATCGTCTACGAACCGCACGGTGGCGCCGCTTCGCGCTCGATCGGCGATGACGTGCGCGACACTCTTGCCTCGCACACCCATGACCCACGAGGTACGAACGACCGTGTCGCGCTCGGAGCAGTGGAGCTCACCTTCGCGTTTTGAGGCACCGTAGACATTAAGCGGATTCGCTTCGTCGTATTCGACGTAACTCGCGCCCTTGGTCCCATCAAAGACGTAGTCCGTCGAGATGGTGATCAACCGGGCGCCGACGTCGTGCGCGCCCTGGGACATTACGAGCGTGCCAATCTCATTCACCTCGAAGCATCGCTCGGCGTCGTCTTCCGCGCGATCGACGGCGGTGTAGGCGGCCAGGTGAACAATGACGTCCGGATGCGACGCCGCGAGCGCGCGCGACACTTCATCGCGGTCGGTGACGTCGAGCTCGTGGTGCGTGAGACCGAGCGCTTCGAACTCTCCGGTATCAACCGCACGTCCGTCGGGCTGGAACGACGGATCGCCACCCGGAGGCGTTGACCCGTTGAGCACGTCCATCAGATCAACGCCGACCTGTCCTCCGGCCCCGGTGACGAGTACTCGAGTACTCATGAGTGCACCTCGTTCGTGCGTAAGTGCACCACGTCCCCCGCTCCAAAGACTTGAAATTCTCCGCCGACATCCACGAGCAGTCTGCCCGCCTTGTCGACGCCGTGCGCGCGACCTTCGACGGCGCCGCCGTGCTGTTCAACCCGCACGTCCTTACCGATCGTCGCGAGCGCGCGCTCGTAGTCTGCGCGCAGTGCGGCGCGGCCCTCTGCGCTGTCAAGTTGTTCGCGTCGCACCTCGAGCTCTTCGAGCACGAGGTCGAGCACGCCTTGTGGCACCAGGGTCAGGCCGGTCTCCGCTCGTACAGAGGTCGCCTCGACGTGCTCAGGACCATCGAACGTGAGGTTGAGGCCGAGCCCTACGACGACGTCGAAGCCGAGTGGCGTGATGACGATTTCTGCGAGCAGACCGCCAAGCTTGCGATCGCCGACGATCAGGTCATTCGGCCACTTCAGCTGCGCGCGAAGTCCACTCAGGCGCTCGAGTGCTTGGCGAGTGGCGAGCGCGACGGCGGCCACGACCAGTTGCAACTCATCAGCGTCAAGGCTCGGACGCAACACGATCGAACAGAGCAGGGACGATCTCGGGGGTGACACCCATGTGCGATCGAGCCGCCCGCGGCCCGCAGTTTGAAAGTCTGCGAGGGCGACGAGCCCCTCGGGACACCCGTCTATGGCCTGCTGTTTCAAATAGGAATTGGTCGAATCGATCTCTTCGAAGTGCTCGACGCGCCAGACCATGGGACTCACACCCAAACATTAGGGTTTGAAAGCGGGTGCTAGAAAATATAAGGCCTATAACGGAGGTACGCGTGTTGCAAAAAGTTCTCATCGCCAATCGGGGTGAGATCGCGGTTCGTGTGATCAGGACCTGTCGAGAGTTGGGCATCGCCACGGTGGCGGTCTACTCCGAACTCGACCGCAACGCACTGCACGTGCGACTCGCGGACGAGGCGTACGCGCTCGGCGGTCAGACGGCGGCCGAGAGCTATCTCAACACTGAAGCCATCCTCGACGTCATCGAGCGCTCCGGTGCTGACGCAGTCCACCCCGGCTACGGCTTTTTCTCGGAGAACACCGACTTTGCGCGCGCCATCACCTCGCGCGGAGTGACGTTCATCGGCCCCCCGCCCGAAGCAATTGAAGTCATGGGTGACAAGATCTCGTCTCGCCTCGCGGCCGAGGCCGCCGGCGTCGAAGGCGTGCCCGGACGAAGCCAGACGCTGAAGAGCGCGAAGGAAGTCATTGCCTTTGGAGACGAGTTCGGTTGGCCCGTCGCCATCAAGGCCGCCTTCGGCGGCGGCGGACGCGGCATGAAAGTCGTCAACGCCCCCGAGGAGGCGGACGCCGCCTTCGAGAGCGCCCAGCGTGAGTCGCTCAGCTACTTCGGACGCGATGAGTGCTACGTCGAGCGCTATCTCACCTGGCCCCGCCACATCGAGATGCAAGTCCTCGCCGACAGCCACGGCACCACACTCTGGCTTGGCGAACGCGACTGCTCATCCCAACGCAGGCACCAGAAGCTAATTGAAGAGTCTCCGGCTCCCAACTTCCCTGACGAGATTCGTCGTGCCATGGGCGACGCAGCAGTGAAGGTCTCTGAGGCGTGCGGGTACGTGAACGCGGGCACCGTCGAGTTCCTTTACCAAGACGGAGAGTTCTACTTCCTCGAGATGAACACGCGCCTGCAAGTCGAACATCCGGTCACCGAACTCGTGACCGGACTCGACCTCGTCGAGTGGCAGCTGCGCATCGCCGCGGGCGAAGCGCTCAGCTTCACGCAGGAAGAGATCGCGCACAACGGTCACGCGATCGAAGTGCGCATCAACGCAGAAGACCCAGCGAACGGAAAATTCATCCCGACGCCCGGCACCATCTCGCGCTTCGACCAGCCGGCCGGCCCCGGTGTTCGCCTCGACGCTGGCTACAGCGCGGGCGACGCTATCTCCCAGTACTACGACAATCTCATCGCGAAGCTCATCGTCTGGGCGCCCGATCGTGAGCGCGCGCGACGACGCATGCTGCGCGCAATCGAAGAGACCACCATCGAGGGAGTGGCGACGACGCTCCCCGCTGACGTCGTCATCCTCTCTGACGAAGCCTTCGTCCGTGGGACGCACTCGACCAAGTGGGTGGAAACGGACCTCGACTTCTCCGCGCTGCCGACGAGCGTGACCCCCGTCGTCTCCGTCGGCGAGGGCCGCGTGCGAAAGGACGTCACGGCCGAAGTGAATGGTCGTCGTGTGACCGTCGCGCTGTGGGTTCCCGAAGATGAGGAGCTACCCACGCGCCCTCAAAGTACGGCCTTAAAGCCTCGTCGCCAGCATCACTCGGGCGTCCTTGGCAGCGGCTCGGGACGAGTCACGGTCCCGATGCAAGGCACGATCGTGAAAGTCAACGTCAAAGTCGGCCAAGCCGTCGAGGCGGGTGACACGGTCGTCATCCTCGAAGCGATGAAGATGGAAAACTCGGTCAATGCGGAGAAGTCCGGCGTCGTCAAAAGCATCAGCGTCACCACGGGAACCTCAGTGAGTGCCGGCGATCTCGTCATGGAGATCGAATGAGCGACAGCACGCGCGTCGTTGCCGCCATCGAAGGAGCCCGCAACGAGCTCATTGAGCTCAGTCACTTCATTCACGCGCACCCCGAGCTTGGCTACGAAGAGTTCCAGTCATACGCCGTGCTCGCGGACGCGGCCGAGCGGTGGGGCTTTGACGTCGAACGGGGCTCGGCGGGACTTCCGACCGCGTTTCGCGCCACGAAGGGCACCGGCAGCTTCCACGTGGTCTACTGCGCCGAGTACGACGCACTGCCCGAGGTCGGGCACGCGTGTGGTCACAACATCATCGCGACATCGTCGCTCGGGGCGGCGCTCGGCCTCGCCGAAATGGCCGACGAACTCGACCTGCGCGTCACACTGCTGGGCACGCCGTCCGAGGAGGGCGGTGGCGGCAAGATTGACCTCCTAAACGCTGGCTACTTCGATGATGAGCACATGGCGCTCATGGTGCACCCATTTCCCACCGAGCGACTTGACGCGATCTGTCTCGCCGTCGATCAGTTCGACGTGATCTACAGCGGCAAAGAAGCGCACGCCTCCGCAGCCCCGTGGCTCGGGCGTAACGCACTCGACGCGCTCACAATCGCTCAGGTCGCGCTCGGACTGCTGCGTCAGCAGCTACAGCCTGGCGATCAGGTGCACGGCGTCGTCGCCGAAGGCGGCTCAGCTGCCAACATCATTCCGAGCCGCACCGTTGGACGCTTCATGGTTCGCTCGATGACGGCCGAAAGCCTCGCCGCCCTTCGGGTTCGCGTGAACGCGTGCTTCGAAGCGGGCGCGCTCGCTACGAGCACGACGCTCGAATACGAAGAGATCGGACACCAGTTTTCCCACATGGCGGCCGATCCCGACATCCTCGCTCACTACCGAGTCGCCGCCGAAGCGATCGGCCGCGACTTTCGCCTAGACGACGGCGGAGCTCCCAAGCCCACGATCTCGACCGACATGGCCAACGTGTCGCTGGCGCTGCCGTCGATCCATCCGCTGCTCATGATTCCCACGCACGGTGCGGTCAACCACCAGCCGGAGTTCACCGCAGCCTGCATCACGGCCGCCGCGGATCAGGCCGTAATTGACGGGGCCATCGCCCTCGCCGAGACCGCCGTGGGTGTTGCCCACGATGCTGCACTACGAGAAAGGTTGATGAAGCGCTCATGATGCTCGAACACGCTCTGTTGCTCGTGAAAGAAGGAGAAGAGGCTGACTTCGAGGCCTCGATGCTGAAGGCGTTGCCAATCATCGAGTCGGCTGCTGAGTGCTTTGGCGCCGAGGTGCGACGCCAGGCCGAAGATGGATCGATCTACCTGTTGCTCGTGCGCTGGGGCTCAATCGAGGCGCACATGGCGTTCCGCGAGACTGACCTCTATGAGGCCTGGCGCACCCTGACGCACCACTTTTACCGCGAGGCGATCAGCGTCACGCACTTCCACGAGCCGCTCGCGCACTAGCGAGTTACGTCGCTCGGTAGACACCGAACTCTTCTCGTAAGACGTCAGCGACTTCTCCGAGGGTGGCGAGACGCGACAACGCAATCTTCATTGGATACAGCACGTTCTGGGTGCCGCGTGCTGCCGCCGCGACGTCTTCCAGCGCCGCGCGAACACCCTCGTGGTCGCGGTGGTCCTTCAGATAGCGAACTCGTTCGATCTGCGCGTGCTGCTGAGCAACATCGACGGGAAACACGTCGGCCTTGGTCGACTCGTTCTCGACGAACTGGTTAACGCCGACAACAACTTTGTCGCCTCGTTCGACACTGCGAGCAAACTCGTAGGCGGCGGCTTCGATCTCGTCTTGTAGGTAGTGAGCCTCGATTGCGGCGACCGAACCTCCGAGCTCATCAATGGCTTCGAGATACTCGCGCGCTCGTTGCTCGACCTCGTCAGTCAACGTCTCGATGAAATAGGAACCAGCGAGTGGGTCAACCGTATCGGCAATGCCCGACTCGTAGCCGACGATCTGCTGGGTCCGTAGCGCGAGCTTCGCCGCGCGTTCGGTCGGCAGTCCGAGCGCTTCGTCAAAGCCGTTCGTGTGCAGGCTCTGCGTGCCACCGAGGGCGGCCGCAAGGGCTTGGAGCGTGACGCGGACAATGTTGTTCTCGGGCTGCTGGGCGGTCAACGTGGAGCCACCGGTTTGGGTGTGAAAGCGCAACATCGTCGACTTCGGGTCCGTTGAATGGAAGCGATCGCGCATGATTGAAGCCCACAGGCGTCGCGCTGCGCGGTACTTCGCCACCTCTTCGAAGAGATTGTTGTGGGCGTTGAAGAAGAAGCTGAGCCGCGGCGCGAAGGCGTCGAGCTCGAGGCCGGCAGCGAGCGCCGCCTCGACGTATGCAATGCCGTTCGCGATCGTGAAGGCGATCTCCTGGACGGCCGTCGATCCGGCCTCGCGGATGTGATACCCCGAGATCGAGATCGTGTTCCAGTTGGGCATCTCCTTCGCACAGTAGGCAAAGGTGTCGACCACGACACGCATCGAGGGGCGCGGCGGGTAGATGTAGGTGCCCCGCGCGACGTACTCCTTCAAGATGTCGTTCTGAATGGTCCCGCGGAGTTGATGGCCGGCAACACCCTGCTCTTCGGCGACCAGCTGATAGAACAGCAGCAGCGTGGCGGCCGTTGAGTTGATCGTCATCGAGGTTGTGACCTCGCCGAGCGGCAGTCCCGCGAGCAACAGGCGCATGTCCTCGAGCGAGGAAATCGCAACGCCGACTTTGCCGACTTCGCCCTCGGCGCGAACGTGATCGGCGTCGTAACCCATCTGGGTTGGTAGATCGAAGGCGCAGGACAGCCCCGTTTGACCAGCCCCGAGTAAGAACTTGAAGCGCTCATTGGTGGCTTCTGCCGTGCCGAAGCCTGCGTATTGGCGCATTGTCCAGAGCCGGCCGCGATACATCGTCTCTTGGACGCCACGCGTGTAGGGATATTGGCCGGGCTCGCCGAGCTGTGTCGCCTCGTCGAAGTCCTTCAGGTCGGCGCCCCGATACAGCGCTTTGACCTCGATTCCTGAGTCAGTCACGCGTTCGTTCGATGCCACGCGCCCACGTTAGGCGTTCGCCATCGCGTCACGAGGGGACGTTGTTAACACCCCCGTTACCCAAAAGTAAGGGGCGTCCCGATGCCACCGGTCAAGATGGTCGGATGCAATGTTCCAACTGCGGTGCGACCATGCGCGAAACAACGTGCCCGACCTGCAGACGGAATTTGCCCGAGAACGCGAAGGGCCCCATCGACGGGGTCACGGGCCTCATGCTCGCGGGCTGGGGACGCCGCGCGGGCCAGGCCTTTGCCGACGGGCTCGTCTTCGTCATTCCCGGCTACTTCATCTTCTCGCTCTTCTACGAGCTCGACGGCACTTCCATCGCCGTTGCGATGACCTTGGTCGGCATCGGCGCGTACTTCGTGCCCTTGTGGACAAGCACGCGCGGTCAGTCACTCGGCAATCGCGTTGCCGTGACGCGTGTGCGCGACGCCGCGACCGGCCAGCGAATCAGCTTTGCCCAGGCGTTTAAACGCTGGGCGTTTGTTGCGGTCTACGCAGCATTCAGGTTCGGACCGAGCCCCTACGTCCCGATCCTCTTTTATCTGGTGCTGCTGGCCGACTGCCTTTACCCGGTGTACGACAAGCGGAACCAGACCCTGCACGACAAATTTGCCGGCACGATCGTCGTGATCGCTTAGCTCACCGCGACGGGGTGTGGCATGCAAAGGTCGTCGTACTCGGCGATCACAATCTCGCCAGCGTGCTCGCCACACGCCGGGCACTCCGGGTCGCGGCGAACCTTGAAAGTTCGAAAGCTCTGCTCGAGCGCGTCGTAGGTGAGCAATCGCCCGACGAGTGGATCGCCCAGCGACAGCAGCATTTTGATCGCCTCAATGGCTTGCAGCGAACCAACGATGCCCGGCAAGACGCCAAGAACGCCCGCTTCGGCACAGCTCGGCGCGAGCTCGGCGGGCGGCGGCTCGGGGATCATGCAGCGATAGCAGGGACCAACGTAGGGATCAAAGACGGTGACTTGACCTTCGAAGCGGAAAATTGAACCGTGTACGACGGGAATCCGCTTCAACAACGCGGCGTCGTTCACGAGATAGCGCGTCGGGAAGTTATCGGTGCCGTCAACGATGACGTCGTAACCGTCGATGATGTCGAGAATGTTGTCCGCACCGAGGCGTGTGTCGTACGTGATGACGTTGACGTCTGGATTCATCGCGGTGAGGGTCATCTTCGCGCTATCCACCTTGCGCATGCCGACCCGGTCAATCGTGTGGAGAATCTGTCGCTGCAGGTTTGACGAATCAACGACGTCCATGTCGATGATGCCGATGGTGCCCACCCCCGCGGCGGCGAGATACATCGCCGCCGGCGATCCGAGGCCGCCCGCGCCGAGCAAGAGAACCTTCGAGCCCAGCAGCTTCAGCTGGCCCTTTTCGCCGACCTCAGGCAGGAGGAGGTGGCGGTGGTAACGGATGCGCTGATCCTGGGTCATCGTTTGAGGAGTCAGCCAGGCGAGGCCTTCGTCTTTCCACTTGTTAAAGCCACCGATGACCGACACCACGTCGGAGTAACCGAGCTCTTGGAGTGTCTTCGCCGCGAACGCGCTGCGGGTGCCACCGGCGCAGTAGATCGCAATGGGCGCATTCTTGTTGGGCAGGCGTCCTTCGATGGAGAACTCGAGCTGGCCGCGCGGCACGTGGACCGCATTGGGCAGCGCGCCTTGCTCGTACTCATCGGGCTCACGCACATCAAGCACGGTGTAATGGTCGAGGTGATCGGCAACCTCGTGAGGGTCGACCTCACGAATCTCAGCCTTCGCGGCGTTTAGTAGGTCTCGCGGTGATGGCACAACTCGCTCCTCTTTCGGTGGTTAAATCTTACCTGCCAAGTCAACAATCGCCGACGCCGTGCTAGACCCGACGCGTGGATCTTGGAGAACTACTGGCCCGACGGCGAATGACGCGATCGTTCGACGGTACGGCAGCGGACGTCGCGTGGCTTGAGGAGTTGTGCGCGAGCGCGCTCTGGGCGCCGACCGCGGGAAATAGCGCAGGAGTCCGGCTCAACGTCATTGCGAGCGAGCACGTGAGCGCGTTCTTTGAGGTGGCGACCGACGCGACATGGCGCGAGCGCTCCCGACGCTATGAAGGACTGAGCCGCGCGAGCGCGGTCGTACTCGTCACCACGAGGCCGCAGGACTACACCGAACGCTACGGCGAACCAGACAAGGTCACGTCGGGACTCAGTGAGTTCGACGCCTGGCCGCTCCCCTACTGGCACGCGGACGCCGCAATGGCGACGATGTCGCTCCTGCTCCTGCTCGAAGAGAGCGGCTGGCAAGCGACGCTCTGGGGAAGCTTCCGACACGACGAAGAGGTGCTCGCCTGGGCGAACATCGCCGACGAGGAGCTCTTCGCGAGCGTCCTCATTGGGCGCGCCGACGGCAATGACGTCGCGTCGCGTTCGCTCGAACGTTCTGTGCCGACGAGGCGCGCGCGCGTGCGCCGCGTCAAGCCCTAAGAGCTCGTCGTCGCCAACGCCTGGAGGTACTCAACGAGCGTGCGAGCCGAAAATGCCGTCGCGCCGCGATTGAGATAGCCCCGAGGAGCGTCGGCGCGCGCGGGGCCTGCAATATCCAAATGCGCCCACGACCGACCGTCGGTGAACCGACGAAGCAGGAGCGCGGCGGCGATCGCGCCTGCGCGCGGCGGCTTGCCGATGTTCTTCATGTCGGCGACGTCGGAGTCGATATGCGACTCGTAGCTGTCGACGAGCGGCATGCGCCAGAGCTGCTCTCCCGAACGCGCACTCGCTTCGGAAAGGGCCGCGGCCAACGCGTCATCGGAGCTGAACAGCGCCCCGACCTCGTCGCCAAGTGCCACGTTCTGAGCGCCCGTCAAGGTGGCCACGTCAATGATCGCGTCAGCGTTTGTTTCCGCCGCGAGGCTGAGACCGTCAGCGAGCACGAGGCGGCCCTCCGCGTCGGTGTTCAGCACCTCAATGGTCATGCCGTTTCGAATCGTGAGCACGTCGCCCGGCTTCGTCGCCTTATCGCCCGGAAGGTTTTCCGTGAGCATCGAGATGGCGTTGATACGCACGCGCAGTCCGAGACGGCTCGCGATGGAGAGGACAGCGTTCACGATGGCGGCACCGCTCATGTCGGTCTTCATCGTCATCATCGATTCGGCTGGCTTCAGCGAGAGTCCACCGGAGTCAAAGGTGATGCCCTTACCGACGAGCGCGACGTGGGGTAGGTCAGCCTCGGGGTCGGGGTCGTAGGTAACGTAGACGACGCGCGTGGGCTGAGCCGAACCTTGGCCCACGCCAAGCAGGCCGCCAAGCCGCTCTTCTTTGATCTTCGACTCCGTCCACACTTCGACCCTCACGTGAGGATCGTTGTTGACGTGCATATCGATCTCGTTCGCGAGCGCCTTCGGTGACATGTAGCCCGCTGGTGAATCGACGAGGAATCGCGCCCAGTTGACAGCGTCAGCGATGATCGCGCCGCGCTCCACACCGAGCGTCACGGCGTCGTGGACTTCAATCGTCGGTAGCGGCGCACCAATCGGCACCACGTCAATCGTGGCATCAACGTGGTTGGGCTTGTAGGTGTACGCCGCGAGCAGCGCGCCCTCCACGAACGCCTGCGCCAGGTCCCCCGGCGCCGCCACATCTTCGGTGGGCAGGAGAAAGGCGATTGATCCGTCACTCGCCGCGCGCGCGACAGCAGCGCCCGCGAGGCGATAGTTGTTGGTGTTGTGCTCGTCGGACCCGATCGACAGGAGTGCGACGTTCGCACCTTCAAGTGCGCGCAAGACAACGATGCTGCCCGGCTCACCCTTCAGCCCTTGAAGACGGCACCACTCTTCGCTGAGAGTGGTCGGAAGTTCGACGCCGTCGAGGCTCGACGCGAGCGCACTCCCCAGCGTGCCGACGCCCCCTTTCATGACAACAGGTACCGCGACGATCGCGTGGGACAGTGCTTCATTGATCGACGAGATTCGCGCCGTACGTGCCATTGCAGCCTTTTCTAGTTGTGAACCCGAGCGGTTCGGTGTTGTGGTCCTTCGGCCCAGCGCGCCATCGTCCAGACGAGGTCGCTCAGTCGATTGAGGTAGGGGTTGACGAATGAGTCAGGAAGCGGGTAGCGAACGGCCAGGCGTTCGGCTCGACGGATCACGGTGCGTGCGACGTCGAGCGCGGCCGAGAGCTGGGTCTCACCGGGGACGAGGAACTCCTTCGGGACCTCGATCTCGGCGCTCAATGAGTCGATCTCTCGCTCGAGACGCTCGACCATGGCGCTCGTGACGAGCGATTTCTCTGCGACGAGCTTCCCGCGATTCTCTGGAAGCGTCGCCACCTCGGCCATCAAGATCCAGAGATCTCGCTCCAACGTGATCAGCAGCTCATTGACACGGGATCCAGGCTCACAGAGCGAGCGCGCCCATCCCATCGCAGCTTGTGCTTCATCAACGGCGCCGTTCACTTCGATTGGCTCGGCGCTCTTTGCGATGCGACCACCGAAGTAGAGCCCGGTCGTACCGTCATCACCCGCGCGGGTGTAGATCTTCACGTAGTCAGCGTAGTGAACCGAATTGGCGCAAGTAACCTGGTGAATCACATGGAGTTAGCCCCGCGTCCGCCATATCCTCGGCCCCGGCCCGATGATCCATACCTGAAGGCGCTCTCCGAACGTGTGCTCATCTTTGACGGTGCGACCGGCACGAATCTCCAGCTCCGTCAGCTGAGCGCCGACGACTTCGGGGGTGCCAACTTCGAGGGTTGCAATGAGTTATTGGTCGCCACCCGTCCCGACGTGCTCGAGGATTTGCACCGTTCGTTTTTTGACGTCGGCGTCGACGTCGTAGAAACCGACTCCTTTGGCTCCTTCTCCGTCGTGCTCGCCGAATACGGCATTGCTGAGCGCGCCCATGAGCTCGCCTTCGAATCAGCGACGATCGCCCGACGGGTCGCCGACAGCTACGCGAGCGCCAACGACCCAAAGTTCGTCGCAGGTTCGATGGGCCCTGGGACGAAATTCCCGACGCTCGGTCAGATCACGTACGACGGTCTTTCGGCCAGTTACGAAGAGCTCGCCTACGGACTCTTGGAGGGTGGCGTCGATCTTCTCCTCATTGAGACGATGTTCGACCTCCTCTCGGGCAAAGCCGCCATCGCCGCGTGCCACCGCGCGATGGCTCGTCACGGGCGCATCGTTCCGATCCAAGCGCAGGTCACGATCGAGCTCACCGGGCGGATGCTGCCGGGCACCGAGATCGGCGCGGCGCTCGCTGCACTCTCACCCCTCGGGGTCGACGTGCTCGGTCTTAACTGCGCGACCGGACCCGTCGAGATGTACGAACCGCTCCGCACGCTTTCGGACAGCGCCCCAATGCCCCTCTCGTGCATGCCGAACGCCGGTCTGCCGAGTGTCGTCGATGGGCACATGCACTACGACCTCACGCCCGAGTCGCTGGCCGAGCATCTCTCGAAGTTCGTCACTGAATGCGGTGTCCAGGTTGTGGGCGGTTGCTGCGGCACCACGCCCGAGCACCTGCGCCAGGTCGTCCAAGCGATCCGACCTTTGAGTGCCGCCAAGCGCTCGCCCGTTCCCGAGCCCTCGGTGACGTCCATCTACTCAGCAGTCAGCTACCAGCAAGATCGTTCCGTGCTGCTCGTCGGCGAGCGCACTAACGCGAACGGCTCGAAGAAGTTTCGCGAAGCCATGCTTGAAGGCGACTGGGACACCTGCGTCGACATCGGGCGCGAGCAGATAAAAGAGGGCGCGCACGTGATCGACGTCTGCGTCGACTACACCGGGGCCGACGGCGTGAGCGACATGAACGAAGTGATGAGTCGGCTCGCCACCCAATCGTCGGTGCCGATCATGATCGACACCACTGAAGCGCCGGTCGCGCGCCAGGCCCTGACCTGGCTCGGCGGCAAGGCAATGCTCAACTCGGTCAACCTCGAAGAGGGCGACGCCGTCGGCACGCGCCTCGACAGCTTCCTCACGCTCGCCGCCGAATTCGGTGCCGCCGTCGTCGCCACCTGCATCGACGAGGAGGGTCAGGCCCGAACCGCTGACTGGAAGGTCCGCGCGGCGCGGGCGATCACTGACCTCGCCGTCTCGCGATACGGACTCGACGCCCATGACATATTTATCGACACGCTCGCCCTGCCGCTGTCGACGGGCATGGTCGAGTCTCGTCGCGACGGCATCGAGACCTTGGAGGCGATTCGCCGCGTGAAGGCGGAACTTCCAGGCGTGCGCACAATCCTCGGACTGTCCAACATCTCCTTCGGCCTCAATCCCGCCGCTCGCCAGGTGCTCAACAGCGTCTTCCTTCACGAGGCGGCCGAGGCCGGGCTTGACGCCGCGATCGTCCATGCCTCAAAGATCCTTCCCCTGCACCGCATTGACGAGGAGGCTCGCCAGGTCTGCCTCGATCTCATTTACGACCGACGCCACGAGGGCTACGACCCGCTCAGTGAGCTGTTGCGCCTCTTCGAAGGCAAGTCGACGTCAACAAATCAGGGACCTTCGCTCGACGACCTTCCGCTCAATGAGCGCCTCAAGCGTCGCATCATCGACGGCGCTCGCGTTGGCCTCGAGAGCGATCTGAACGAGGCGTTGGACGGGGGCACCAAGCCCCTCGACATCGTCAACGACATCCTGCTCGACGGAATGCGCGTCGTGGGTGACCTCTTCGCGAGTGGCGAGATGCAGCTGCCCTTTGTGCTTCAGAGCGCCGAGACCATGAAGACTGCGGTGTCCTTTCTCGAGCCATTGATGGAGAAGTCCGACCAGGGCGGCCGAGGGCGCGTCGTGCTCGCGACCGTCAAAGGTGACGTGCACGACATCGGTAAGAACTTGGTCGACATCATCTTGACCAACAACGGGTACGAAGTGATCAATCTCGGCATCAAAGTCGGCGTGAACGAGATGCTGAACGCGGTCGAAGAGCACGGCGCGGATGCGCTCGGCATGAGCGGCCTGCTCGTGAAGTCGACCCTCATCATGCGCGAAAACCTCGAGATCATGAACGAGCGTCAGATGACCAACGTGCCAGTCCTGCTCGGAGGTGCCGCACTCACGCGCACCTACGTCGAGCGCGACCTGCGCGAGATCTACGAAGGTCGGCTCTTCTATGGCAAAGACGCGTTTGAGGGACTCCGCGTCCTCGATCAGCTCGGCGAGATCCGCCGAGGCGGCCCCGACGATTCGAACTTCGGTCGCGAGATCTCGACGAAAAACGTGCAGCGGCGCTTTCGTGAAGAACGCCCCGTGTCGACGACCGAGCAGCCTCGTCGCAGCCCCGAGGTGGAGATCGACAATCCTCTCTTCGTCCCCCCTTTCCTCGGAAGCCGCGTCGCCAAGGGCATGTCACTCGACGACATCGCCGAGTTCTTGAATCTGACCGCACTGTTTCGCAACCAGTGGGGCTTTCGCCCGGAGAACGGTGAGGACGACGCGTCATTTAAAGAGCGCGTCAGCGCGACGCTCCGCGAGCAGATGAGCCTCGCCATCGCCGACGATCTCCTCGTACCCCAAGTCGTGTGGGGCCACTTCCCCGCCGCTGCCGATGGCAACGATCTCGTGATTTTCGCCGACGACGCGCGCGACGATGAGCTCACGCGCTTCCACTTTCCGCGCCAGGCCGAGTCACCGTTTCTCTGCATTGCCGACTTCTTTCGGCCTATCGAGAGTCCAGACCACGACTACGCGAGCTTCATGCTCGTCACGATGGGCAACCGCATCTCAGAGCGCGCTCACCAGCTCTTCAGCGAGAACCGCTACACCGATTACCTGATGCTGCACGGGCTCGGTGTCGAAATGGCCGAAGCACTCGCCGAGATGTGGCACAAGCGCATTCGCGAGGAGCTCGGATACGTACAAGAAGACGGTCCGACGCTGACGGGCCTGTTCCGCCAGCAGTATCGCGGGGGACGTTACTCATGGGGATACCCTGCCTGTCCCGACCTCACCGACAACGCGAAGGTCGCCACGCTCCTCGAGTCCGAGCGCATCGGCGTCTCGGTGTCCGAGGGATTCCAGCTGCACCCCGAGCAGACGACGGACGCCATCATCACCCACCACCCGAAGGCCAAGTACTTCATCGCCTAATCGGTACTATGCCGCGCTCGATCCACGCGCTTGGTCGAGCGCGCTCAGCACCTCGTGAGGATTCGACACGTCGTAGAACGCGAAGCTCGGCCCCCTTCCCCGACTGAAAACGTCCATCCCCGAGTTTGCGTTCATGGCGTACGCCCGTGAGTATCCCTGCTGGCCAAAAACAATGGAGACGTGTTCGCCATCTCGACTGTGCGACACCGACGTCGGCGTGGTGGCGAGGGGCATATCCGAGATCGATGTCGCGCCAACGGAGATGAGAGCGCGACCTTTCGTCAAGCCGTAGGCGGTGCGAATCTTCCGACGGCTCTTATAGACGAATCGGCCAAAGATGAAATAGCAGCCGACGAGCACGAACGGAATCCCCCACAGTCGGAAGAGGACCGGCGCATTGCTGCGCACGACTTGCGACTCCCAAAAGAAGGCGAACCCACCCCACATCAGACTGAAGGGGATTAACAGCGCGTCGGAACCTGTGAATCGCACGCGCGGATCCGGACGTCCACTCCAAAGGAGCGTCTCCCCCGCGCGCAATGCGGGCGCCAGTTGTCGAGACGCGCCGTCATCGCGAGGGCTCTGTGAATCGGAAGACATGCGGCGAGCGTAGTGAAGCCGGCCTGGCGAAAACTTGATTTGGCGTTACGGAAATAGCGGGAGGTTCCACGCTCGCAATTGGAACAGCGAGTGAACGCTGGCTACCGATTCGACGCGAGTTGGTGTAGAGCGTCGGCGTAGACCGCCGTCACTCGATCCCAGAGACGGTTTGCATCGTCATCGATCTGTTGGCGCGTCGGATCTGCGTCAAACCACTCGACGGTCTCGCGGATTCCCTCTTCGAACGGAATGACGGCTTTGAAATCGGGCACGACGCTACGCAGCTTCGAGTTGTCAAAGACCGACGAGTTGATCTTGTCGCCCCACAGTGTGCCGAGTAGGTCTGGGTTGGCGGCGACCATCCCGTCAGAAGGAACGTGCAGCACGTCTGGCGCGACGCCGGCGGCCTTACCCACGAGCGCGTACATCTGATTCCAGGTCAGCGCCTCGTCCGAGGTGATATGAAAGTCCTGCCCAATTGCATCTGGATGTCCAAGGAGAGGAGTCAGCCCTCGCGCGAGGTCCGAACTGTGCGTAATGGTCCAGATGCTCGTGCCATCGCCGGGTACGAGTACCTTGGCGCCCCGGCGCATGCGATCGACCACCGTGTAGGGCTTGGCCCAACTGCCGATCGCCAGTGGGATCTGGGAGCAGCCGTACGTCAGGGAGGGCCGGATGATCGTCATCGGAAACCCGGTTGACTGGTGGGCCGCCCGCAATACCTCTTCGCACGCGATCTTGTCGCGCGAGTACTGCCAGAACTCATTTCGAAGCGGCGTTGATTCGGTGATCAACCAGTGTGCCGGCGGCTTCTCGTACGCGGACGCTGACGATATGAATACATACTGGCCAGAATCGGCGTAGAGACGCAGGTCGAGCTCAACTTGCTCTGGAAGGTACGCCGTCCACTGGATGACGGCGTCGAATCGTCGATTCCCAAGCGCCTCGCGCACCTGTGACTCGTCGGATGCGTCAGCAGTGAACGTTCGAGCATCTCCGACCTGGTTGGGCAGCGCGGAGCGCCCTCGGGTGAGTATTGAGACGTCGTGACCGGCTTCGAGCGCCGCCGTCACGCAGTCCGTGCTAATAATCCCGGTGCCTCCGATGAAGAGGATGTCCATTGCTACTCCCGTGTCGATGTCGAACGAAGCATGTATCGCGACATGAGAGGCGATCTACACACTGGATTGCGAGCGAAGAGCGGGGGCGGCGACGGGCGTCGCCTCGCTCAGCGCCTCGCGCGCGTGATAGCTCGAACGAGTGAGCGGTGAGGACTGGACGTGACGAAGACCCAGGCGGCGGCCGCGCTCAGCGAGCTCGTCGAACTCTGCCGGATCCCAGAATCGCGCCACGGGCAAGTGCCGTTCCGTCGGGCGCAAGTACTGGCCGATGGTCGCGATCTGCACACCGACTGCTGCTAGATCCGCGAGCGTCTCTTCCACCTCATCGGCGGCTTCGCCGAGACCGACCATCAACCCCGACTTCGTCGTGAGTCCAGCCCGAGCACTCCTCGCGAGCACGGTCAGTGATCGCAGGTACCCGGCACTTGGGCGAACGGCGCGCTGGAGACGAGCGACCGTCTCGATGTTGTGATTCAGCACGTCGGGGCGAGCGTCAATGATCAGTTGCAGCGACTCCGGATCACCTTTCAAATCGCTCGTTAAGACTTCAACATTGGTGTGAGGCGATCGCTCCCGAATCGCGAGAACGCTTTGCGCGATCGCGCCCGCTCCCCCGTCGTCGAGGTCGTCGCGCGCCACGCACGTAATGACCGCGTGCGCCAACTTCAACCGCACCACCGCTTCGGCCACGCGCTCGGGTTCGGTCGGATCAAGTGGCATGGGCTTACGCGTATCGACAAGGCAGAAACCGCACGCCCTCGTGCAACGCTCACCATTGACCATGAACGTCGCGGTGCCCGCGGCCCAGCACTCGAAGATGTTCGGACACCCTGCTTCCTCGCAGACGGTCACGAGGCGTAAGTCTTCGGTGAGTTTGCGAAGCGACTGGTACTCCTCGCCCATGTGCGCCTCGATCCGCAGCCACGAGGGCTTTCGCACATTGAGCGCAAGTCCCGCGTCGGGGTCGACCCCCGCCTTGCGCAGACGTCGAATGAGTGGGCGCTCGCTTGACGTCGTCGCGGCGCTCCGATCGACGCGTGCCACACGCGACGTGCCACCGAGACGTCGCTCCAGCTCTTCACCGAGCAGCTCTTCTACCTGAAGCGCGGTGACCGCAACGCCCAGCGAGTTGAGCGACGCGACGGGCTTGTCGGGAATGCCGCAGGGCACGATCGCCTTGAATCCGTCGAGATCGATCTCGACGTTGAGCGCTACGCCGTGAAGCGTGCGACGCTCACCGCGATCATTGCGTTCCGTGCGCACGCCGACCGCGGCGATCTTGGACGGCAACGACTCCAAATGCGCCCATACCCCTGGATAACCGTCGAGTCGCCCGACATCGCCGAGTCGAGCTTCGACGTCCGCACGGCGCACCGCCGCGATCACGGAATCTTCCAGGCGGGCGACGTGAGCCTTGCCGGCCGCCGGATCGTCGTCGACGGTGACGATGGCCCACGCGACGACTTGACCGGGCGCATGATACGTGACGTCGCCGCCTCGATCGGCGTCGATCACCACTGCATTTAGCTGTGAGGGTGGGACGAGAAAGTGCTCTTCGAGCGTGCGGATTCCGCGCGTGTAGGTCGGTGGGTGTTCGAAGAGCAAGACATAGTCATCGCTCGCCTGCAACAGCGCGCGCTGAAGGTCGTTGGCTTCCGCGAAAGAAACCCTTCCAAGATGGCGTCGACGTAACATCTAACGCTCGCTCTCGAGGTCCATCCCCGCGAGCAGCTCGCCCACTCGCTCCAGATAACTCGCGGCGCCCGCTGGTTCGCAGACCCGGTGATCAAACGAAAGTCCGAGCACCACGCGACGACCGGCCACTATGGTCACGCCGTCCTTCGCCACCACGGGCACTAAGCGCACCGCGCCCATCGACAAGATCGCCACTTCAGGCTGAATGATGATGGGCTTGGCCCACAGCGTGTGCTCGGTTGGAGCGCCCGCGATGGTGAACGTGCCGCCCATCAAGTCGTCGGCCGTGAGTTGACGAGTCGCGACGCGCACATCAAGTTCGTTCACTCGACGAGCCAGGGCGCGAAGGGTAAGCCCGGCAGCGGCGTGTACGACGGGCACCAACATGCCGTCATCAGCCACGGCGCGAATCACGCCAAGATTGACGGTGCGGTGCAGCACCAGCTCGTCGCCCGAGTACGTGGCGTTCAGGAATTCGAACTCGGCGAGCGCGCGAACCGCGGCGAGGCTGACGACCATCTCGTCGCTGATGCGCTCGCCATCTCGAGTCACGCGGCCGAGCGCTTCGAGCTCGCCGAAGATCGTGCCGTCCACGTCGACAGCGACGAAACCGTGCGGCGTGCTCTGGCTCGAGACGGACATGTGCAGACCCATGCGACGCCGACCGTTGCTCAGCGGCAAGACGACCTCTTCGGTCGGACCCTGGGCCACCGCACGTTCGGCGTCACGTCTCGTGATCGATCCGCCCGGACCTGTGCCCTTCAGAGTCGAGGGTTCGACGCCTCCGTCATTCAAGATCCGACGAACAACGGGTGAAACCACGACGCCGTTGGCATCGTCGTTGGAAACGCTCGGCGTGGGCGGAGCGGGTGCGGGCGGAGTTGAAACCGCAGGCGCATCAGCGGGAGCTGCGACGCTCTCCTGTGCGGCGGGCGCGGGGGCAGCGAGTGCATCATGGCTCGACGGCGACGCACTCGCCGTCTCGTCGATCACGGCGACGCGAGATCCCGTTTCAACCGTGTCGCCTTCGCCCGCAATAATCTCGACGAGAACTCCCGCGGCGGGAGAAGGCATCTCGGAGTCGACTTTGTCGGTCGAGACCTCGAAGAGGGGTTCGTCGCGAGCGACCATGTCGCCCACCTTTTTGAACCACTGGGTGATGATTCCTTCGGTGACCGACTCACCCAACGAGGGAAGAGTGACGTCAGCCAATGTGCAACCCTCGACCAGCGAGCGCGAGCAGCGTTTCGCCAAAGGTCTCGGACAACGAGGGGTGCGGCTGGATGAGCGCAGCTGCCTCTTCGGCGGTCGCTTCCCAGTTGACGGCGTAGTATCCCGCACCCAACTGCTCGGTGACCCAGGGGCCGGCCATGTGCACGCCAAGAATCTGACCGCCTGAACCGTCAGCGCGCTTCTCAGCGATGATCTTCACGACACCCTCGGTGTCGCCGATGATTTGAGCGCGCGAGTTGCCGCCGAAGGGATCCTTCTTCACGACGACGTCATAACCCTTTTCCTTAGCCGCGGCCTCGGTGAGGCCCACGAAGGCCACTTCCGGGTTCGAGTAGATCGCCCACGGCACACGGTCGTAGTCAACCGGCACGACGGGCTCGCCGAGAATGGTCTTGATCGTGACGATCGCCTCCGCAAATCCGACGTGAGCGAGTTGAGGTGTGCCGGCGACGACGTCACCGACTGCGAACACGTTGGGGGCGGCCGTGCGCATGTAGCGGTCCGCCACCACGAAGCCGCGCTCGTCGATGACCACACCAGTTCCTTCTGCGAGGAGACCTTCGGTGCGCGCGCGTCGCCCAACAGACATGACGACCATGTCCGTCTCGACGCTCTCGCCGCCTTCGATGTCGATCGTCGTCGAACCCTTTTTGGGCTTGTGCCCCGTGATCTTGACGCCCGTGCGGATGTCAATGCCGCGCTTCTTAAACGAACGATTGACGACGCTCGCGACTTCGGTGTCACAGCCAACGAGAATCGACGGCAACGCTTCGAGAATGGTCACGCTCGAACCCATGTCAGAGAGCAGTGAGGCGAACTCACAGCCAATCGCGCCGCCACCGATCACTGCCGCGCGCTCAGGAAGTACCTTCAGGTCCAAGAACTCGTCCGACGTGACGACGATCTTGCCGTCGATGTCGAACCCGGGAATCGTGCGCGGCACGGAGCCGGCGGCGAGGATGACGTTCTTTCCCTTGGCGACGACGCCGCTGTCGGCGCCGTCGAGGACGCTCACCGTCAGGCCCTTGCCGAGCTGACCAGTGCCAGAGAATGTGGTGACCTTGCGGCCCTTCAGCAGCCCGGAGAGTCCCTTGAAGAGTCGATCAACGACCTCATTCTTGCGAGCCTGGCTCACCGAGAAGTCAACCGTGACGTCCTTCGTGTCGATGCCAAACAGCGAGGAGTGTTCGACGGTGCGTCGCACGTGAGCTGTCTCGAGGAATTCCTTGGCGGGAACGCAGCCTCGGTGCAGGCAGGTGCCGCCCACCTTGTCGCGCTCGACGATGGCGATATTGAGACCGGCAGCAGCGCCGTAGAGGGCTGCGGCATAGCCACCGGGTCCTCCGCCAATAATGACGACATCAAACTCTTGGACCTCGTTTGCCACGGACATTCCCTTCAATAGAACAGCGACATCCCCCGCCGAGAAATCCTAATGTTTTGCGGGGTACCCACTGTCACGTCAACTACGAGTGACGGCCTCGCTGCGAGTCGGCGGCGGCGGTTGCGAGTTGGTCAACGAAGTCGTTCATCACGTCACCGGAATGACCTTTTACCCAAGAGAACGTCACTGAGCGCCCGCTCTCTAGGACGAGGGGGATCAGCGCTTCCCAGAGGTCGCGGTTGGCGACGGGCTGACCTTTGGAGTTCTTCCAGTTGCGTCGCTTCCAGCCGTCGTACCACCGGTCATGAAAACACTTCACCACGTAGTTGGAGTCGCTCACGATCTCGACGGCGCCCTCTGGATGCTCGCGGAGCGCCTCGATGACCGCCACGACCTCCATGCGCTGGTTCGTCGTATGGGGCTCTGCACCACTGCCGAAGTCCTCTCGGCCACTCGCCCACGCCCAGCCACCAGGACCCGGATTACCGCGGCAGGCGCCGTCGGTATGGATGCGATTCATATAACGCGAGTAATCCAGGCATCAGGATCGTCGGTAAACCTCGTCACCGCGGGCGGTAGGTCCCCCCGCAGCACTTGACCCAGGGTCACGTGTTCCAGGACTTCGCGGAGCGTCCCACGCACCGCGACCCAGACGTCGCGCAGGTGCTTGGCCTCACCCTCGTAGATGAGGGTTTCGGGCCGCATGCCTCGAACTCCGGCCATCGGACCACTCACGACGCGAAGAATGTCCGCGATCATGATCTGATCGGGGTCCCGGGCAAGCTTGAATCCGCCCTCTGGTCCCCTTTGGCTGGTCACGAGACCGCCGCGGCGCAGGTCGCTCAGGATCGCGCCGAGGAACTTCGCCGGCAAGTCTTGTTCGTGGGCCAGGTGATCCGCGCTCACCGAGACGTCACTCGCCGCCAAGGTCAAGAGCGCCCTGATGGCGTACTCGGCTTTGGCGGGAATCTGCATATACGTACCATTCTGCCGCACAAGACGGCATCGCGGAACACCTACGGGCCTAACTTCTAGGCTGGCTCGCGTGTTCGACCTCGCCGCGCGCCGGCTCTATCTGTGCGTAGGCGTTCGAGATGACATGGCGACTTTCCTGCCGGCGGTGCTCCGAGGCGGCGTCGACATCGTCCAACTACGAGAAAAAGTGCTCGGTCCGGCGGAGCAGCTCGCGACAGCCCGGATCATGGAGCCCATCTGCCGGGCGTTTGGCGTGCCATTCGTGATGAACGACTCTCCCGAGCTCGCAGCAGAGGCCCGCGCCGATGGCGTCCACGTCGGTCAAGACGATGTCAGCGTCGCGCACTGTCGCGAGATACTCGGAGACGACGCCATCGTGGGGCTCTCCACGCACTCACCCGAGGAGTTCGGCGACGCACTCGCCCAGAACGCGACGTACTTCAGCGCGGGGCCGATCGAACCGACGCCGACGAAACTGGGCCGTGCGGGCACCGGGATCGTCTACGCAGTCGAGTCCCAAGCTCGCAGCCCCAAACCCGTCTTCGTAACCGGCGGCGTGAATGATCGCAATGTAGGCAACCTCGTTGCGGCGGGACTTCGCCACTTTGTCATCGTTCGCGCTCTGACAGAAGCGCCGGACCCAGAAGCCGCCGCGCGTCGTCTGCGCGACGCGGTTGACGATGCCCTATCGGTGACGATCAAGCCAACCTAAAAGCGTCGCCACCATGCGAGGGTCTGCGCGCAGCTGGTGACCAGCGCCCTGAATGAGACGCAGCTCCGCTCGCCCGTCTGCCGCCGCGACAAGATCGCGTGCGTCAGAGGCAGGAACTTCGATGTCGTCGGTGCCATGTCCAATCAGGAGTCGCCGCGGCGGGATCTCCGCGATCGCGCCCATCGGATCGATCGCGAGGAGGTCGTCATAGAGCGCTTGGGGTTCGAGCAAGTCCTTCGGATCGCCGACGACGCCCGCTACTTGAACCGCTCGGTGAATCTCATCGGGCGAACCGCTCCACGCTTCTAAGTGCGCGGGTGCCGCAAACGTCGCGACCCCGCGCACCCGGTCGTCGTGGGCCGCGGCGCGCAACGCCAACGATCCGCCAAAACCGAATCCAGCCAGAGACACCCGTCGCTCTCCCTCGGCCACCCGGTCCAGGATCGTAGCGAGATCCTCACGCCACTTGCTTGCGGAAAAGGTGCCCGTGCTCCCGCCGACACCCGAGAAGGTGCCCGTTGCGACAACCCAACCCGATTCGTTCGCGACGTGCTCGGCGAGCTCGGGCAAAAGCCCCGCCGCTTGGCGACCCATGCCGACGAGTCGAGGCAAACCGTGGACGATGACGAGCACGTGCCCGACGACTGGTCGACCGTTCGAGCTCGAGATTCGTAGGTCAAGCGTCGAGCCACCGCTCTCCAACTGCTCGTGCGCGAGCACCGCTTAGATGCCTAGGCGTTGGGCCAGCAGCTCGCGGTGGTACGCCGGATCCCCGAGGAACAGCTCAGAGCTCTTCGCACGCTTGAAGTAGAGGTGCGCCGGGTGCTCCCAGGTAAAGCCGATGCCACCGTGAATCTGAATATTCTCTGCTGCACAGTGAAAGTAGGCCTCCGAACAGAATGACTTCGCGAGACTCGCCGCAATGGGCAGCTCGTCATTTCGCTCCTGCGCCGCCCAGGCGGCGTAGTACGCGGCGGACTTCGCGGACTCGACGTCAAGCAGCATGTCAGCGCACTTGTGCTTGATCGCCTGGAACGAACCAATGGGTCGCCCGAACTGGACACGGTTCTTTGCATACTCAACCGAAGAGTCGAGCACCCGCTGGGCGCCTCCGACCTGTTCGGCGGCGAGTGCCGCCGCCGCAATTTGGCTGGTCGACTCGAGTCCTTGCAGCGCTCCACCGTCGATGCCAACCAGCCGCGCCGGCGCGTCCTCAAAGACAATTCGGCTCTGCTTGCGCGTCTGATCCATCGTTGCGAGCGACTCGCGCGAGACACCCGTCGCGTCGCCGTCAACGGCGAAGAGCGAGAGCCCGGCTTCAGTCATTGCCGGCACCAGCAGCAGGGTCGCCGTCGATCCGTCGGTGACGTAATTGCGCACACCCGAGAGCGCGAAGCCGTCTCCCTCTCGTCGTGCCGTCGTCGAGGTCGTGGCGAGGTCCCAGCGTCCCGCGTCGTCCGTGAGCGCGACCGTCGCGATCGTCTCACCCGAAGCAATGCCTGGTAAATAGTCGCTCTTGGACTGTTCGTCGCCGACGAGCAGCAACGCGTTCGCGGCGAGCGCCACGGTTGAAAAATATGGCGAGCAGAGGAGGGCGGCGCCCATTTCCTCAAAGACCACGTAGAGCTCGACGGGTCCGTAGCCCTGTCCGCCGTACTCCTCGGGTATGCCGAGTCCTTGGAGGGCGAGCTCGTTGGCCATCTGTGCCCAGACAGCGGGGTCGTAGCCTTCGCTGGTCGCCATCAGGCGGCGCACTTCGCTCTCGGGTGACTTCTCCTCGAGAAAACGGCGCACCATCTTGCGAAGTTCGTCTTGCTCTTCGCTGAATCCAAAGTTCATCCTGCGCCCCTCTCGCCCGTGACCGACAATAGCCACTCTCGCTTTAGCGGTGATTCGTGGCAGGCTGAGGGTATGGATGATGTTGAGCTGGTGTGGTCTGATGCCGTCAGTGAGGTCCATCGCTTCGTGGTGGGCGACATGGCAAACAACGTCTACGTGGTGCGTTGTCGGCGAAGCGGTGAGGCCGTTTTGATCGACGCCGCGAACGAGCCCGAGCGCCTGTTGCGTGTCGCACAACGTCTCGGGGTCACCTCCGTCCTCGAGACGCACGGCCACTGGGACCATATTGGCGCCGTCACGGCTGTGCGCGAAGCCGGTATCGAGGTCTGGGTCCGCGACGAGGATGCTCACCTCTTGCCGGGCTACGACCACCTCCTCGCTGACGACGCGGTGCACACCGTGGGGCAACTCCGACTTCGCACGGTGCACACGCCCGGACACACCCCCGGCAGCATCTGCTTCGCACTCGAGAATACGCCGGTGCTATTCACCGGTGACACCTTGTTTCCTGGCGGTCCAGGCAACACGACCTTCGAGGGCGGCAACTTCGCAACGATCATCACCTCGATCGACGAGCGCATCTTTCGCGTCTACGGCGACGAGACAACGATCTGGCCCGGCCACGGCTCACCGTCGTCCATTGGCGTAGAGCGCCCGCACCTCGACGAATGGATAGATCGAGGCTGGTAGATCGGTCAGCGATTCCAGGCGGGCCAGTAGGCTTTCTTCATGCCAAAACCGTTACTTGAACTGCGTAATGTTCACGCCGAGGCCGAAGGATCGTCGATTCTTCGCGGTGTCGACCTCGTGGTCAACGAGGGCGAAGTTCACGCGCTCATGGGACCCAACGGCGCCGGCAAGTCGACACTCGCGAGCGTCGTCATGGGACACCCCGGCTACCGCGTCACGAGCGGCGAGATTCTGCTGCTCGGTGAGGACATTTCGAGTTGGAGCGCCGACACGCGCGCTCGCGCCGGCATCTTTCTCGCCTTCCAGTATCCCGAAGCGATCAGCGGCGTCTCAGTCATCCAATTCCTGCGCCAGGCGATCGCGGCGCGCAAGGGCTTGGACGAGTTGAGCGTGCTCGAAGTCCGCCTCGACCTCGCCGAATGGATGGACCGACTGGGCATCGACAGCGCCTTCGCCGAGCGTCACCTCAACGACGGATTTTCGGGTGGCGAGCGTAAGCGCAATGAAGTTCTTCAGATGGCACTCCTCGAGCCCGTCGTCGCCCTGCTCGACGAGACCGATTCAGGCCTCGACATCGACGCACTCAAGGTCGTTGCGAAGGGTGTTCGCACCGTGCGCGAGGAGCATCCAACCATGGGCGCCGTTGTCGTCACGCACTACGTGAAACTGCTCGACGAGATTCGCCCCGATTTCGTGCACATCCTCGTTGACGGACGCATTGTCCACACGGGCGGGGCCGACCTCGCCGAAGCGATCGATCGCGACGGATACGACGCCTGGCGTCCGGTCAACGCGTGACGAGCTTTGACGCTCGTCGAGTCCGTGCGGATATCCCCCAGCTGACGCGAGTCGTTAACGGGCGAACCATTACTTACCTCGACTCGGGGGCGAGTTCCTTGCAGCCCCGCGCCGTACTTTCCGCGATGAGTCGCTACTACGAGCTTCGCCACGCCAACGTCCACCGTGGGGTTTATCAGACCGCCAACGAAGCGACCGAGGCCTACGAAGGATCACGTGAAGCAGTTGGTCGCTTCATCGGCGCACCCAATGGCGCCAACGAGATCGTGTTCACCAAGAACACGACCGAATCGATGAACCTCATCGCGCGCACCTGGGGTGCGGCGAACCTCAAGCAAGGCGATGTTGTCCTCGTCACCGAGATGGAGCACCACGCCAACATCGTGCCGTGGTTCCAGCTGCGCGATGCAACTGGCGTCGAGGTGCGATTCATTCCCGTGGGTGACGACTATCGCCTCGACCTTACGAACCTCGACGAACTGCTTCGCGACGTCAAGTTGCTGTCGGTGACGGGCATGTCCAATGTGCTCGGCACGAAGAACCCCGTTCGACAGCTCGCCGACGCGGCACATCGCGTCGGGGCGCTCATCGCCGTTGACGGCGCACAGATTGTTCCCCACGGACCAGTCGACGTAGCGGCGCTCGACATCGACTTTCTCGCCTTCTCCGCCCACAAGATGCTCGGCCCCACGGGTATCGGTGTTCTGTGGACTCGTGAGAGTGTCCTCGACACCATGGCGCCCTTCCTCGGCGGCGGCGGCATGATCTCAGACGTGCGACTCGACGGATGGACGCCCGCGAAGGGTGTCGCTCGCTTTGAGGCGGGAACGCCACCGATCGCCGAAGCCGTCGGTCTGCACGCGGCCGTGCGCTACCTCGAGGGCCTCGGCATGGACAACGTCGCAGCCCACGAGCACTTCCTCACTGAAGACGCCCTGCGAAGGCTCGAGCTGACCTTCGACGGAAGGGTCCGTGTCATCGGCCCGCTCGACACGGTCGAGCGTGGCGGGGTCATCAGCCTCGACGTCGAAGGCGTACACCCCCACGACGTCGCCCAAGTGCTCGACCAGTTCGGTGTCTGCGTGCGACCTGGTCACCACTGCGCGAAGCCCCTGATGCGTCGTTTCGGCCTCGCGGCAACGGCCCGTGCCTCCTTTGGTCCTTATTCGAACACTGGCGACACGAGCGTGCTCCTCGAAGCGCTCGAGCACGCCCTTAAAATGTTTGGCTAGATCGTGTCCAATCTTGAAGACCTCTACCGCGAAATCATCCTTGATCACTACCGTTCTCCGCGTAATCGCGGCGAACTAGCTTCCCCGCCCGCCCATCGGGTTGAGGGCTTCAACCCTCTCTGTGGTGACGAGGTCGTGGTCTACCTCGACGTACAGGACGGCGTGCTCACCGATATCAAGATGACCGGACACGGCTGTTCGATCTCCCAATCGTCTTCGTCGCTGATGACGGCTGCCGTGAAGGGCAAACCATTAGAGGACGTCCAGTCGACCATTGCGACGTTCAAGAATCTCATGACCGCGACGCCATCGTCGTCTGACGACGACACCATCGATGGCTTGCGGACGCTTGGCGAGTTAGCGGCGCTCGCCGGCGTCGCCAAGTTTCCTGTCCGCATCAAGTGCGCCACACTCGCCTGGAACACGCTCGCCCAAGGTCTTCAAGAGATCGCGTAACGACGCGTTACCGCCGTCTTGTTCACCGATATTTCATAGATGTCAGTAACGGCGGAAGTGGGCTAGATACTCGATCGCGCCGTGGCGTCCCTGTATCGGACATTCCATCACACCGAGCGTTTGCCAGCGATGTCGCTCGAAGGCGGAGACTGCTCGACCAATGGCTCTTTGTCGAGAAGCTTCATCGAAGGGCGCATCCGAGAGCCTGAGCTCATAGACCGGCTTCACCAACACGATGAGGTCCCCATTGTGCTCGATGTCGAGGACTTCAAACTGCGGAGCCGCAACGGCGAGAGAGAGATACGAAAGGTCGGCTGTAATGACGCCAACGGTCTCAGGGATGAGAACCCGGTTCACGTTGCCGAGATTGACTCTCTCGAGATTCACCACCCGCGAGTGCATACGAAGACTCCCGAGGAGTTGACCGTGACCAGCATCCACGGCGTACACGCGTAGAGCACCGGCATCGAGCAGCGCAAGTGTGAACCCGCCAGTCGAGGCGCCGACGTCCACCGCGATTCGGCCTTCGACGTGAATGTGAAACGCGTTGAGCGCCGCCTCCAGTTTGAGACGCCCACGCGGTTGTGGCGAACGCCGGAGCCTGATGGCAGCGTCGGCGCGAACTAGTGCTGCCGGATTCGTAACGATGACCCCGTTCACCATCACTTGAGCGCCCTCAATCAGGGCTGCCAGATCGCCGATACCGGGGTACATTTGTCGCACTCGCCGCACGAGCGCTATGAAGCGTGGTCTTTTGGTCTTTGCCATTCGTGGTCTCCTGTCGTCGCTGTCGTGAGGAACGGACAGCCGAGGAGGAGCACGGGCATTTGGACATGATGAAGCCGGGCCTCTTCGGGGCCCGGCTTTCGAACAACTGGATTCAGGTCAAGGTCAGTAGAAGCGCGTCACGTTGCCGAGATTAGCCATGGTGAAGCCCATTTGCAATGTGGAAGATCGCGAGTAGACCGACTCCTTTAACGCAATCCCGTCGTGGACGATTGCATCGCCCGCCGTAGCGATGGCGAGCTACATCCCGCCGTTACTCGCACTCAGTTTGGTGAATCAATAACGCGCTTGTACCCAACGATGGTTCGGTACCTGAGACGCTTCTGGAATTCGGACACGGACCACACCGCGGGCGTCCCGATTTCCTTGCAAAGATGCAAGATCTCATCAGGAGCCATCCAGACACCGAGGTGAGCCCCGAAGGGGTCGTCTGTACCGTTGAAAAGAACGAGATCTAAGGGATCTGGCTTCTCTACGCGGACAGTTGAAGAACGCTCGTCCCACAGTTCTGAGGAACGAAGGGGCGGGCACCTCCGCCCATAGATGCCAAGTACGCCATAAGCAAAGCGCTGGCAGTTTGAACCCGAGAGCCAAGAAGTCGCGTTCGAGTTCGTGGGTCCCTCGTCCGACACGTAGGGAACGGACCAGATCCCATTGGGCCAGTCCTCTCGTGGCGTAGGCCATGCATCAGACATCACTGAGCTCCGTCCCGTTGGCGCCGAACGCGTCCAACATAGCGAGAGCGCTCTAGGGAGTGCAGGGAACCGGGTCGAAGTTCGGTACGACGAGCGTCGGGTTCGTGGTCGTCGTTGTGGGAGTTGACGACGTCTTCTTTGGGCTCGTCACCAGTGACGCAGCAGGCTGCGTGGTCGAGGTCACGGTTGGCGGGGGTGTCGACACGTCCGACGTGTCCGGTGGCGGATCCGCTGGTGCCTTCAGCTCACTGCCGAAGATGTTCACGAGCATCTGCTGCGCCTCGGGCTGCTCGACGTAGAGCACGTCACCGAGCGTGGTGTTGGTCGCCGAGACCGTCGGCATAGTCCACGTCTGGATGGCGTTGGGGTTGATACTGTGAAAGCGAACCGCAAGTCCGATCAGCTCGTTGAGCGAGAAGTTCTGGTCGAGCGTGATGCCCTGAGGAAGTTTCGACAGGAACGAGTTGATCGTGAGCGGGTTATAGAGCTTCTTCGCCTGATCGACCATCGCGCGCAGGAACGCGTTCTGACGGTCGATGCGACCAAAGTCGCTCGTCCCGTCGTACACCCAACCCGCGTCGTAGAGCTCATTCGCGCCGTCGGCACTGGAGCCTTCGCTGACGTTTGGAAAGGTCGTTGCGTGGTCAACGTTGTAATAGAAGTGCCGACTCCGGGTGAGCGCAAGAGCCTGGAATCCCGTCACGAGCTGGCATCCCGGGTGCAGGATGCGAAGTCCCGAGTAGGGATCCCAGGACGGATATGGAAAGTCGAGGTATACCCCGCCAAGGGCGTCCGCCGCGTTGATGAGTCCGGCGAAGCTCACGACGATCGTCTGATTGATCGGAATCCCGAAGTTGGCGGTGATCGTCTGTGCGAGCAGCGAAGGGCCGTTGCCGAAGTTGACGTTGATTCGGTTGAACTGCCCGTACAGCGACTGATTTGCGAGCAGCGTCACCATGGTGTCGCGAGGAATCGAGACCATCGAAATGGTGCCGGCGTCAGGGTCGACGTGAATGATCTTCACGACGTCACTGCGCTGACCGGCCACGGAACCGGACGTGGCTCCCGTCTGCTTGGCGACGAGTCCCGATAGTCCGACGCGCGAGTCAGAGCCGATCATGAGAATGTTGAAGGGCTGGCCGGAGATGGGTTTTGCTTCGCCAGCGACCGTCACTTTCGGGATCCGATCGAAGCGCCACCTCGCATAGGCGTAGCTGCCTCCGACGACGCCAGCAACCACGAGCACCACCACCACGCCCGCAATGGCGAACTTCTTGCCGGTGCCGCGACGGCGCCGCGGTCGACGCACTTTGGCATTGCTCTGGCCATCGACTGCTTCGCCCAACGCCGCTAATCGATTCTCGTTGGGAACAGAACGCTTCGAGTGTCGACGCCGACCGCCCGACGTGTCGTCACGTCCGTTAGTCATTAGATCAGTTTACCTCTCGGCGTTCCGTGCTATTCGGTCACCGCGGCGCGGCGGAATCCTTCGTAGCCATCGCGTTCCAAAGTTTCAGCGAGTTCGGGGCCGCCCGTTGCAACGATGCGACCGTCGCTCATGACGTGAATGACGTCAGGCGTCAACTCGATGAGCAGTCGGCGAAAGTGCGTAATCGCGAGGACGCCGCAGTCCCACTCGGTCGTAGCGGCCTGTAGACGCTTCGCGACCGCGTCGAGAGCGTCGACGTCAAGTCCGGAGTCGATCTCGTCGAGGAGTGCAAACTTCGGTTGCAAGACGCCGAGCTGCACCATCTCGGCACGCTTGCGTTCACCGCCCGACAGGTCGACGTTCACAAATCGTTCGAGGAGTTCCGGGCGCAAGTCAACCCGTCGCGCTTCTTCCAGAAGGCGTGTCCGCAAGGTGGCAGGATTGGCGCCCGCGGCTTCCAGCAGGTCAAAGGGCCGTACGCCCGGCAGCTCGAACGGCTGCTGCATCGCGAGCATGAGGCCCGCTCTCGCGCGCTCGGTTGGTGACAGCGTGAGTAGCTCGACGCCATCGATCGTCGCGGAGCCGTCAAGCACGCGATACCCCGGGTGCCCGGTCAGCGCGTGGGCCAAGGTTGATTTCCCTGATCCGTTTGGGCCCATGATGGCGTGGACTTCACCGGAGTGCATCGTGAGGTCAAAACCCTTCACGACCTCCTTGCCCGCTATTTCAACGCGCAGTCCCTCAATCTTCAGGGTCGAGCTCACGGTATCTCCACCTCAAATCGCCCCGCCTGCTCACGAACGTCGTAGTGAGCAACCGGGCGCGTCGCGGGAAACGTCAGCGCGGCGCCATCACTCAAGCGAAACATCGCGCCGTGTCGGGCGCATTCGATTTCGCCACTGTCGAGATCGACTTCGCCATCAGACAAGCTGAACTCTTCGTGGCTGCAGCGGTCATCGAGCACGTACAACTCATCCTCAACGCGCACCGCCACGAGAACGCGACCTCCAACGTGCAGCTGACGCGGCACGCCGAGTTCGAAGTCTTCGAGAACCCCAATATCAAACGAGGTCACGCGGACACGACCTCCGCGACGCTCAGAAGAACGCTCGCGACGTCGCGCTCGACGAGCTCGGCGAGTTGCTCGGGCAGCGCCGAGAGCATCTCATAGAAGAAACCTTGAATGAGCAAGCGCTGCGCGTCATCTGGGGTGACGCCACGCGACTCGAGATACCAGCGCTGGAGATCGTCGAGCGGGCCCACGCTCGAGGCGTGCGCGCACATGACGTCGTTCTCGCGAATGTCGAGGTTGGGCACGCTGTCAGCGTGCGCGTTCTTTGAGAGCAACAGATTGTGGTTCGTTTGGCGGGCGTCGGTGCGCTTGGCGCCTTTTTCGATCTCAATGAGCCCGGTGTAGACACAGCGAGAAGAACCCGCGACCGCTCCCTTGGAGAGGAGGGTCGACGTAGTCCGCGGAGCCACGTGAAACTGACGCGTGCGAAAGTCGTGCACTTGATCCCCGGACCCGAGGAACGTGGTGCGCAGTTCGTTCGACGCACCCGAGCCGAGCATCTCCGCGTCATTGCGCGATCGGTCGTAGTGCGCGCCAAAGCCGACGACGGCCTGATGGAGACGGGCATCGCGCGAAAGGTAGCCGGTTGTTCGAGCGACGTGCCAGGCGCTCGAATCGAGCCTCTGGTAGGTGATCAGCTGCAGGGCGCCGTTGTCCTCGACGCGATATTCGCTCACCGGGACGACGAGCGCGTTCTCACCACCTTCGAAGTACTCGACGATGGTGACACTGGCGCCACGACCGACGTGCACCTGGGTGCGAGAAAACGATGCACTCATGGAGGACTGATTGAGCACGACAATGGGTTCTGCGACGTTGACGCCCGCCGCCACGCGGATAACGGTCGTCGACGGTGCCAGAGCGGCGTTCAACAGGGCGAAGGTGTCCCCTTCGTACCTGCGAACGAGCGGGTCTCCCGTGAGGGACGTCGCGGTCGCTTCAAAGTCGACGCTGACGCCTTCGATCTCGTCCGACGGAGTAACGCCGAAACCGTCAGTCACGCGAACAACGAGCCCAGCCCTTTCGATCAGCTGAGCGGCGAAGGGCGAATCGCCAACGCGCTGGGGCTCACTCGCGACCGCGAAGCGCTCCAGATCGAGGTCATTGAGGGGCGCGTAGCGCCAGACTTCGTCACTGGTGGTGGGCAAACCCTGGGCTTCGAAGAGCGACCAGGCAAGTCGACGATCGCTCGCGTCGGGGCGGCTATCAATGAACGAGGAGGCTGAATCAGCGAAGGAACTCATAAGAAATGAACTCAGGCAGTGTACCGGGCCGCGGAGACTCTCCCGCGCTGTGCGACGTAGGCTCCAAGTCGTTCGAAGGGATCGCGTGGAATTCACCTCAGATGTCATCAGCCTTGACGTGACGAATCACGTGGCGACGGTGTGGCTTGATCGTCCCGAGGCACGCAACGCACTGGGCAGCGCCTTCTGGCGTGATCTGCCGCTTGCGTGCCACGCCGTTAGCGCTGACAACGATGTTCGAGTCCTTGTTCTCGCGGCAAAAGGCCCTCACTTCAGTGTTGGACTCGACCTCAAAGAGTTTGGCGGGAACCTTGGCGGGAGTGAGAGCGCGCGCTCGAAAGCAGCGTCGAGTGCGAAGACCTACCAGGACATTCGAGCATTGCAGGCATCAGTAAACGCGCTCGCAGATCTCGACATACCGGTCATCGCCGCCATCCACGGTTACTGCATTGGCGGAGCCATCGATCTCATCTGTGCGTGCGACATCCGCGTCGCGTCCACCGATTCCGTCTTCTCGGTCCGTGAGACCAAAGTCGCCATCGTGGCCGACCTCGGCACTCTCCAACGATTACCGCGCATCGTGGGTGCAGGACACGTCGCGGAGCTCGCTTTTACCGGAAAGGACATTGACGCCGAGCGCGCGGAACAAATTGGCCTCGTCAACTCAACGCATGAGGGCGGCCGCGAGGACGTCCTCGCGGCCGCGTACGCACTCGCTCAGGAGATCGCATCTAACTCCCCGCTCGCCGTGAAAGGCACCAAGGCGGTGTTGGCAGCCAATGAAGGGCGGAGCGTCAATGAGGGCCTGGACTTTGTCGCTCGCTGGAACACGATGTACCTCGCGAGCAACGATCTAGTTGAGGCGATGAGCGCGTTCATGGAGCGCCGTCCGCCCACGTTTCGCGGCGACTAGCCCCGGAACCTTTTCTTCTTCTTCTTGGTCTTCGCGTCCTTTGCGAGCTGGCGCTCGCGCTCTTCGAACATCGCGGGCGCTATCGCGTTGATGATGTCTTCGGCCGAGTCGAGCAGTTCGCGTCGCTCCTCGACGGGGATGTCGTTCGTCGGAGGCTGCTCGACGGGACGGTCAACCAGCGTGCCATGGGACCAGCCCACGTCGACGAAGCGACGCTCGTAGGTCAGACAGTTCTCTGGGCACGACCACGGCTGGTCGGGCGCGTTTCCGAGCACGCAGAAGCGCGCGACCTCGCCCGACTTGTACGTCCGACTCTGGAAGTGCTTGCACTCTTCTCGCATACCCATCGTTACATTGTTTCACGTCGGCTCGGGTCCTATGCTTTCGCCCCGTGACTCTTACCTTGCGCTTAGACGCCGAGCCGCTTTCGCGCGGCGACCGTCATGCGGCAGCGGACGTGGCAACCCGAGCGTTCCTCGATGATGCGTATTTTGCGTATTTGTTGCCAGGTGCGCAATTTCGCGCTCGCGCACTGCCCATCCTCTTTGGCGGGCAGATCGGTCACCTCGGTCGCTATGCGCGCATCGTCGTCGTGCGCGACGACGATGCGCGCATCGTGGGTGTTGCCGTCTGGCTCACGACGGGAGGATTCCCGCTCTCGCTCGGCGTCCAGATCGCGCAGGTTCCGAGTTCGCTGCGCGCGCTCTATCAGCGCCCGCATTCGCTCCAGGTGGGCGGCGCGTACTTGCGTGAGCTCTTAAACGTCCACCCAAAGGAGCCGCACTGGTATCTCATGTTGCTCGCAGTGGAGCCTACGATGCAACGTAGCGGCGTTGGCACGATGTTGATGAACGACGGGATAGATCGCATCGACGCGGAACACGTCGGCGCATACTTAGAGACGCAGAAGCTTGACAATCTCGCGTACTACCGGCGATTTGGTTTTGAGCTTCGTGACACGCTGGAACCATTGCCCAGCGGACCGGCGTATTACACGATGTGGCGAGCGGCTCGCTAGCCGATCGAGCCTTCCATTTGCAGCTCGATCAAACGTGACCACTCAACGGCGTATTCCATTGGCAGCGTGCGCGTGACGGGCTCGATGAAGCCATTGACGATCATGCCCATGGCCTGGCTCTCGGTAAGTCCACGGCTCATCAGATAGAAGAGCTGGTCGTCACCGATCTTTGAGACCGTCGCCTCGTGGCCAATTGAAGCATCCTGCTCGCCCACTTCCATGTACGGACGGGTCTCCGACGTCGAGAACTCGTCGAGAATCAAGGCATCGCATCGCACGAAGCTCTTCGCGCCCGTCGCGCCCTCTTCGACCTTGACCAGTCCGCGGTAGGCGGTGAGTCCGCCGTCCTTCGAAATGGACTTCGAGATGATCGTCGAGGTGGTCTCCGGTGCGCAGTGCACCATCTTCGCGCCGGCGTCTTGGACTTGACCCGGACCCGCGTAGGCGACCGACAGCACTTCTCCTGAGGCCTTCGGGCCCATGAGGTAGACCGACGGGTACTTCATCGTCAGGCGCGAGCCAATGTTGCCGTCAATCCACTCGACGTGGGCTTCTGCTTCGGCGCGCGCGCGCTTGGTCACGAGGTTATAAACGTTGTTTGACCAGTTCTGGATCGTCGTGTAGGTGATGCGTGCGCCCTGGAGCGCCACAAGCTCGACGACGGCCGAGTGCAGCGAGTCGGTCGAGTAGACCGGCGCGGAGCACCCTTCGACGTAGTGAACCTGGGAACCCTCGTCAGCGATGATGAGCGTGCGCTCGAACTGGCCCATGTTTTCGGTATTGATGCGAAAGTAGGCCTGAAGGGGCTGGTCGACCTTGACACCAGGCGGCACGTAGATGAATGATCCACCGCTCCATACCGCGGAGTTGAGGGCAGCGAACTTGTTGTCGTTCGGCGGGATGATCGTGCCGAAGTACTTGCGAACCAGGTCGGGGTACTCACGTACGGCCGTGTCCATGTCGCAAAAGAGGACACCCAGGCGCTCGAGGTCCTCGCGGTTGCGGTGGAAGACGACCTCGGACTCGTACTGCGCAGTGACGCCCGCGAGGTACTTGCGCTCGGCTTCAGGAATGCCCAGCTTCTCGTAGGTGTTCTTGATCTCATCGGGCAGATCGTCCCAGCTATTCACCTGGTGGTCGGTCGGCTTGATGTAGTAGTAAATGTCGTTGAAGTCGAGGTCGGGCATGCGTGTCGCGAACCAGGGCAACATAGGCTTCTTTTCGAAGCGCTTCAAGGCGTCGAGGCGGAACTTCAACATCCAGGGCTCTTCATTCTTCATCGCGGACATCTCGCGAACGATCGCTTCGTTCAAGCCCTTCTTCGGCTTGAAGACCGGTAGTTGGTCGTCCGACCAGCCCAGCTGATAACGGCTGAAGTCCAGGTTGTCAATCGCCATTGCGCTCCTTTGGGATAATCCCTACATCCATAGTACTAACCACGAGAACCGGCCTGACCCTATAAAACTGACAAAGTAGATCTATGTCCACCCCCCCTCGCGCCCCACAGCGCCCCTTTTCCATCACCCGGCACGGCGACACGCGGATCGATCCCTATTACTGGTTGATGGACCGCACGAACGACGAGGTCTTGAGCCACCTTCGCGCGGAGAACGACTACCTGGCGAGCGAGCTCGCGCCCCTCAAGTCCCTCGAAGACGAACTCTTCGTTGAGATCAAGAGTCGCGTCGAAGAGACCGACATCTCGGTTCCCGTGCGCAAGGGCGGCTGGTGGTACTTCGAGCGCACCCGCGAGGGCCTCAACTATCCCATCAGCTCGCGAGTGCCTACCGAGAGTGACGATCTCACTCCCCCAGACATTGATCCCTTGACGACGCTCCCGGGCGAACAGGTCATCTTGGACGAGAATCTCGAGGCGGGCGACAGCGACTTTCTTTCCGTCGGCGTGCTGGCCCTGAGTCCCGACGAGTCCTGGGTCGCGGTCGGCACCGACTTTGACGGCGACGAGCGCCACCATGTGACGATCCGGCCCCTTGGCGACCAGGCCCCGCTCGAGGACGAGCTCGACGATGTCTATTACGGTTTCGCCTGGGCGACCGACAGTCGTCACTTCTTCTACACCCGAGTCGATGACGCGATGCGCCCATGGCAAGTGTGGCGTCACGAGCTGGGCACCAACGCGTCGAGCGACGCCCTCGTCTATGAGGAGCTTGATCCGCAGTTCAACGTGTCAGTCGGACGGAGCCGCGACGATCAGATGATCGTCGTGATGATGAACTCCTCGATGACGAGTGAGGTGCGTTACCTGCGCGCCGACAACCCGACCGGCCCGCTGCACATTCTCGAGGAGCGTCGTCAGGGCATTGAGTACGGCGTCGAGCACTTCACCGACGCAAGCGGCCGCGGTTGGTGGCTCAAGGTCACGAACGAGGACGCCACGGATTTTCGTCTGCTCGCCCGACGAATCGAGAGCAAGGAGTGGCGCGAGATCATTCCCGAACGCGCCGGCAGCCGATTGGATGGGCTCGACGCGTTCGCCAACTTTCTCGCCATCAGCGTCCGCGAGAACGGGTGCGCAGCACTGCGGCTGGTGAGGCTGCTTGACGGCGATGACCCCTTCGGTGACGATCTCATCGAGCGCTCATATCTCGTCGATGGCGGCACGTTCCCGAACACCGTTGCAATCTCGGCGAATCCCAACTTTGAGACGAGCCAGGTGCGCGTCATGATGACCTCGCTCACGACCCCGCGACTGGTCGCCGATGTGGTGGTCGAGACCGGTGAGGTCATCGTGCGAAAGCAGCAACAGGTCTTAGGTGGATACGACGAGACGCAGTACGTCACCGGCCGGCTCTGGGTCGAAGCGAGCGACCGCGTGCAGGTACCCGT
>DASXEU010000058.1:0-1769 GCA_036489935.1 Acidimicrobiales bacterium | reverse complement strand
CGGGGCTTTTCTCAGCGGCAGTGGGCGTTTTCTACGGCGTGGGAGCGTACGTTGCGTCCCTCATTTGGCTGCATTGGACATCGGACTTAGTGGTCGCACTCGTCGCTGCGTTCTTAGCAGGAGGATTGCTCGCAATCCCTTTCGTCGTGCCAGCACTGAGATCGAAAAAAGACGTTACATTCGTCGTGGCCTCGCTGGCGTTCGCCTCCATCGTGGGTGAAGTATTCGCGAGTTGGAACAGCGTCACGGGGGGTTACACCGGTCTCTATGGATTTCCGATCGCCACCGTCTTTAATATTGAGATCTCGCCCGGATTGCCGCTCGTTATTGCGAGCGTAATTCTTGTGGTGATCGTCATTGCGGGCAAAGAGCTTCTCGCCCGCTCCGCATGGGGACTTGATCTTCGCGCCACGAGAGACGATGAGCGCGCCGCCAGTTCATTGGGCGTACGCGGCTCGTGGCTACGCATTCAAGTGGCGGTCGTCGCGAGTGGCATGGCCGCTCTCGCGGGTGTTCTGTACGCGGCGCAGGTTGGTTATGTCGATCCGTCGAGCTTCACGCTTGGCGAATCCGAACTCATCGCCGCCATGGTCGTCTTGGGTGGTCTCGGATCGTTCTACGGGCCTGTTGTTGGCGCAATCCTTCTGACGGCTATTCCCGCCGGTCTTACTTTTGTCACGATCGACCCCGCGTACCTTGGGCTCATCGAGCAGACCGCATTTGGACTGATCATCGTAGTCATCATCGTTGTTCGACCCGAAGGGATCATGGGAGGCCTCGGTCGCGTACGAGCTAGGTTGCGCCCACTCGAAATCAGTCGAAGAAGGGGTGACGATGGTGTCTGAGATTCAGGACAACCCACCACTCCAGGTCGTTGGCGCCAGCATGAGCTTTGGTGGGGTAAAGGTCCTCACGGATGTGGACATTACGATCGACGGAGATGGCATCGTCGCCCTCGTCGGCCCCAATGGGGCGGGAAAGACGACTCTCTTCAACGTCATCTGCGGCGCGCTCAAACCAAGCCGCGGGGAGGTGTCTTCTTTCGGCGAGACGCTCTCAGGACTGTCTGCGGAAGCGATCGCGGGGCACGGGGTATATCGGACGTTTCAAGATCTGCGACTCTTTCGGAGTCTCTCGGTGCGAGAAAACGTGTGCGTCGGTCTTGGGAGGACCCTTCGAAAGAGGTCCACGATCGAAAAGGTCGACGCACTGCTCGAAGAGTTGGATCTGGCACAATTCGAAAAGGTACGTGCGCGAGACCTCGCGCACGGCGCCGCCAAACTGCTTACCGTCGCACGAGTGCTGATACATGATCCGAAGGTCCTCTTGCTCGACGAGCCGGGAGCAGGCATGGACATTCAGTCCTATGAGCGGCTCGCGGCGGCGTTGAAGCGCAGAACCGACCTTCCGCTGGTTCTAGTCGAACACAACTTGGACACCGTACGGGACCTGGCCTCGCGTGTGGTGTTCCTCGATGGCGGACGCGTCATCGCGGATGGACCAACGGAAGAGATCCTCAGTCGTGATGATCTTGCTGCTGTCTACTTCGGCAGCGGCGGCGGCAGCGGTGTCGCTACGGACGTTGCAAAGGATCGAGAGTGATGTCGTCCAGCGCGAATAAGAAAGATGTTGTTCTGGACGTCCGTATAGAACGGTGCGGTTACGGCTCAAGAGCCGTCATCGAAGACCTTCACCTCCAAGTTCGATCAAACGAGGTGGTCTCGGTGATGGGGCACAACGGCGCTGGAAAGACCACTCTGTTGCGAAGC
>DASXEU010000010.1:0-11831 GCA_036489935.1 Acidimicrobiales bacterium | reverse complement strand
TGATTGCGGAACACTCGGAAGTATCGATCGACGTGCACGTCAACGGAGGACGGCTGTACGCAGTCGTCGCTGAGCGGCTCGATGATCAGTCGACCTTCTGCGAGCGCCTCTTTGATGGACCGATCTGAGAGCACCATTAGGAGGTCAGGATACTCGTTTGTACGCCGCACAACAGGCGTATCGTCTTCATATTCGAATGGAGATTAAGAAAGGACGCGCCTGCGGAAGTTCCGCAACCCGAGCCACAAGAACGCGATGCAAAAACCGAGCATGACCGGATAGATCACGTAGAGGTGCATATGCGGCGCGTTCGTGAACGCTGCGCGCATTCCTTCGTTGACGTATACGAGCGGATTTATCAATACGAGCGTCTGCAGCCAGTGAAAGCCGCCGATCTTGACAGGGGCCAAGTGGGTCCACGGGTAGTACGTTCCCCCGAGGAAGGTGATCGGCAGGATGATGAAGCCGAACATGAGACCGATGTTGCGCGGTTCAAACGACGTGCCGAGGATGAGGCCGAGACCCGCCATGGTCACGCAGGCGAGTGGCACGAGCGTGAGAATGATGAGCCAGTGCAACGAGATGTCCGCCTTCACGCCGGCGGCGTGCACGACGGAAGCGATGGGAAACACAATGGCGGCCGCGATAAGGCCCTGCACCGCGCCCGAAAGAACCTTCGAGATGGCGACGAGCCATATGGGGCAGGGTGCCTGGACCCGATCCTCGATCTCGCGCGTGAAGCCGAACTCTTGGGCCATCGTCAGTGCGATCGCCTGCACGCCCTGAAACATGATCGAGATGCCGACGACGCCCGGCACGAGGATCGTGGCGAACGACGAGGCACCCCGACTTCCGCTTCCCCCGACTGCCTGACCAATTTTTGGAAAGACGAAGAGAAAAACGAAGCACAGGAGAAACGGCTGGATCAAGGTTCGAAGGACGAACTCTCGAAACGTCTTCTTCAGGACGACGAGGTCTCGCAGCATGAGTGCCCCGAGGGCCGTTCGACTCGCGTCCACGACTGAGCGCGTCGGCGACGTATCCATGGAGACAGTGGTGGTCATACCTCGCGCAACTCCTTGCCCGTCAGATTGATAAATACCGTCTCGAGCGTGGGCTCCGCGACGGCGAGGTCAATCACTTCTACCTGGGTCGTCTCCGCAATGTTGACCACGCGCGGCACCAAGCGATCGGCACCCTCCACCTGGACGGTGACGACATTCTCAACCACGCGCGTGCTGACGACGCCCGGGAGCTCGTTCGTCAAAGCCTCGGCGAGCTTGTCGCCGTTGCCCGCGACTTTGACGGTCACGATCGTATCCGCGCCGACACTTTTTTTGAGATTGGCCGGCGTGTCGAGCGCGAGGATCCTGCCGTGATCCATGATCGCGACGCGCGAACAGAGTTGATCGGCTTCTTCCATGTAGTGGGTGGTGAGAACGACGGTCTGGCCAGTGGCGTTCAGCTCCTGCAACATCTCCCAGAGCGCGAGACGACTCTGGGGATCTAAACCGGCCGTCGGTTCATCCAAGAAGAGGACCGCTGGCGAGTGGAATATTGCTCGAGCCACCATGAGCCGCTGCGCCATGCCTCCCGAGAGCGCGTAGACCGATGCTTTCGCCCACTTCGACAAGGTGAAGCGCTCAAGAAGTTCGTCCGCGCGACGCCGAGATTCTTTGGCGTTGATGCCAAAGAGTCGGCCGTGAAAGTACAGGTTCTCCCAAACAGTCAGTTGGCGATCGAGCGTGTTCTGCTGGGAAACGATGCCAGATACTTGCTTCACCAGCGCAGGATGCTTGCGCACGTCGATGCCAGCGACGTAGGCGGTGCCCGATGTGGGAACGACGCGCGTCGTGAGAATGCCGGCCGTCGTCGTCTTGCCCGCGCCGTTAGGGCCTAGCAATCCAAAGATTTCGCCCTGGTGAACCTTGAGATTCAAGTCATCGACGGCCGATACGTCCATGCCCGAATAGCGCTTCGTGAGATTCTCGGTGCGAATGACTTCGTTGTCGTCTGTGGCCATCGATCTTTTCCGTTTGAGTCGCCTTCGCCAACCTTAGGCCCGGGCCGTTCGTGCCCCCCCCGTCGTCGGCGTTTGACTCGAGCTGACATCGTGCGCGAAGCGTGCGGCAATTTCACTGCAATGCCCACCAGGTGGAGCGGTCAGACGGCCTTCTATACAGTGTTGATCTATGGCGAAGGGCAACCCCTTTGAGATGAAACACACGCTGAAGACCGAGTGGATCCTCGGCATCGTCGGTGGCGTGCTTGCCTTGGCCGCCCTTGGCCTTGGCCGCGGCTTCGGCAAGATCTCTCATTCCTCGATCAATGAAAAACTCATTGTCTGGGCCGCCGCGGCAGTGCTCGTCGTCGCTGGGGTGTTCGCCATCGTTCATTTGTCACGAGCCGCCGGGCGCTCCGTCGCGAGGCGTACCTCGATCGGCACAGGCGCGAGCGTTCGCCTGGTCACGAACGGTGTGAGCTACCTCATCTTGATTTTCGCGCTGCTCACGGTGCTCGGCGTCTCGCTTGATCATCTCCTGATTGGTGCCGGTGTTGCGGGCATCATCCTCGGCGTCGCCGCTCAGCAGAGTCTCGGCAATGTGTTCGCTGCCATTGTCATGCTCGTCGCTCGACCATTCGTCGTCGGCGACATGATTCGCATTCGCTCCGGTGTAACCGGCGTGCTCGACGTGCGCGTGCTCGGTATTGGGTTGACGTACGTCACCGTAGAGACCGATGACGGACTGCTTCGCGTACCGAACTCGCTCCTCCTGGCCGCGGGCATCGGACAGCTTCGACCCGGCGCCACACTGATTCCTTCGCCAAAACCAACGCCTCCGCCGAATGCAGTGCCGACGGCCCCTCCGCAGAGCACCACGCCGACGGGAGTCCCCACTGCGGCACCATCGACGACTCCGCCCGCCAATCCGCCATCAACGCCCAGTAACACGTCGCCGCTTGAAACATCCCCTGCTGATCAATCAACGCCATTGATAACCGGTGGATCGCATCCCCATGAAGACTCGCCGCCTCGTCAGGATGAGTTACCGTCGCAATGAGTAGCATGCGTCGTCAATTCAGTTGACGCCCGCGTGGGCGACGATGGTGCGTCAGAGTTGGCGCTCCAAAAGTCGCTGTACGATGGAACGCACGCGGGCGTAGTTCAGCGGCAGAACATCAGCTTCCCAAGCTGAGAACGCGAGTTCGATTCTCGTCGCCCGCTCCATCAATTCTGTGAGAATTCGGAAGAGCTGAACGGCTTTTCGGATGATCGCTTTGACTGCCATCTGCTGTGGTGCACATTCTCTTCGGCCGTTCGCCGCCCGCCGTGAAGTCGACCGCAAACACGCGGAGCAGGATCACGCCGAGCCATCTCAGTTACTGAGACGAGCATCAACGTTCATGGAAGTCAACGCAGTAGTGACAATGAAAATTTATCCCGGGGGGAAGCTTGAGTAACGTCGAGACAAAGTTGGACTGAAACGCGATTGGCTTGCGTGAAGTTGCCTTTCAATCGATCTGCTCGATGGCACCCGCTGCCGCAATTGCAGCGTCAATCCCGTTTGGCTCACCATTGGCTGGAGGAGCACTGCCGCTTGCAGTGAAAGGTCGGCCTCCACATCGTCATTCCGATCCTCGGCTTTCACTTTTTGGTACCGGGTTTCGTGAACGCCGCTCGCATCGCGGATATTCCCGGACTTAAGTTCATTGCCGCCCTACCGAAGCCACTTTCATGTGGCGCGTGGGCGGTAGGCATCTGGATGGTCGTTGGCCTTGTATGGCTCTTCAAACTTCGCGCCGGTCAGCCCGCGGCGATTGAAGCGGTGGCGACCGTCCACGAATAAGCCTCACCTCACATGTCCCGCTCGCATCTGCGAGACATTTGAGGTGAATAAGTATTGTGAACTCACATAGGGGGTAGCAATGAGTGACGTGTCAGTCCTGAGGTACGAGGTCGATCACGAGGGTGACATAAGCCAACTCGTCTACACCTTTGGCGGAGTTGACGCTCGAGCGTCGATTACGCCCGGTTCAATCCTCGATACGAGCAGCCTTGACTGTTTCGCAGGCAAAGTGCACTCCGTGCACGACCGCGTGAGTGAGGTATGTGATCCACGATTCTTGAACCCTCAGACCGGTCCCTTCTACGTGGAAGGTGCGATGCCGGGCGACGTATTGGCGGTTCACTTCGCGCGCATTGAGCCGCGCCACACGCTGGGTTTTTCCACGACCGTGCCCCTCTTCGGCGCGCTGACCGCAAACGGCTTTACCCAAATGCTCCATCAGCCATTGCCCGAGATGACGTGGGCATACACGATTGACGCGGAACGTCGCACTGTTCGCTACGAGGCTCGCGAATCGAACGCGACCTACACTTTGCCCCTTGATCCGATGCACGGCACTGTTGGTGTCGCGCCGGCGCTCAATGAGGCACGGTCGGCTCTCACGCCCGGTGACTGGGGCGGCAACATGGACACGCCTGAGATGCGAGCCGGTGTGACGTGTTATCTCGGTGTCAACGTCGAGGGCGCGTTGTTCAGCTTTGGCGACGGGCACGCCCGACAAGGTGAAGGCGAAACGTGCGGTGTCGCCGTGGAGACGGCAATGGATACCGTTATGGTTGTCGATCTCATCAAAGGAACTTCGCCCGTCTTGTGGCCCCGGATAGAGAGCGATACCGAGATCATCACCACGGGATCGACGAAACCCTTGGAGGATGCCTTTCGAATTAGCCAAGTGCAAATGGTGCACTGGGTTGCCGAGCTCACAGGGCTGTCAATAATGGACTCCTACCAGTTCGTGTCGCAAACGTCCCTCGCACCAATTGCCAACGTCGTTGATACCAACTACACCGTGGTTGCGAAGATCCGTAAGGATCAATTACCTGGCGTCAATCCAATGGATGGTATCCATGCCCGCTTAAGCGAAATGGGTCGGGCATATTTGGCGACTCGTTGAGTCCGCCATCCCGACTCCCCCGCGCTTCAGGTGACTCTTTGCTTGCTCAGCGGAGGGACATTGAAGAGCGATGGATCCTGCGACGCGCCGGGCGTGAGGGTCACGTGGGCGATGCGAGTGAAGTTCATGAGCTCCATTTTCGTGACCCTCTCCGTCGAGTCGGAAGAGCCGCAACCCACAGGTTGAACAACGTCCGACACCGCCCGGGAAACGTCGGCGCGACACCTCATGTCCTAGACTCAGTGCTGTTTCACCACCCTCCTTCGCCAGTCCACCCAACTTCAAACAAGGGAACGCCATGACCGACTCTCGAAGCTCTTCTCCTTCGGAGAACATGTCCACCGGCGAGCGACTGGCCGAGATCGCCCAGCGCATTGCGGAGACTGTCACCGGACCGGCAGCCTATGACGTTGACCTCCGCGCTCGCTTTCCCACTGAATCGCTCACCGCTCTCAAGGAGGACCGAGTGCTCTCCGCGCTGGTTCCCGTTGACCAAGGCGGGATGGGCGCGACCTTAACGGACATCAGCCACGCGATTCGCGTGCTGAGCCGTTCCTGTGCGGCGACGGGATCGGTGTTGGCGATGCACACGGAGCAGATGTTCGTGCTGTTGAAGTACGGCACGACGGAGCCGCTTCGTCGCGTCCTGAAAGAAGCGGTCGATGACCAACTGTTGATCGCCAATGCGAACAGCGAAGTGGGGATGGGCGGGGACGTGATGCGAAGCATCGCTGCGCTCGCGCCCGAGGGCGACGGCTGGCTCTTTGATAAGCAGGCGCTTGCCGCCTCTTATGGAAGTGACGCCGATCTCATTCTCTCGACGGTGCGACGTGGACCCGATGCCACCGAGACCGATCAAGTTCTGGCGCTTCTTCGTGCGCGCGACTTCACCCTCGAACCGACCACGGGCTGGGACACGCTCGGGTTGCGAGGCACCTGTAGTTCCGGCATGCACATCACCGGTCACGTAACCGCCGATGACCTCTTCCCCGTGCCGTTCGCCGAAATCGCCAATGGCGGTGGCGGACAACTACGCCACGTGCTCATGACGTCGGTGTGGACCGGCGTCGCGGAAGCGGCGATGGAAGAAGCACACGAGACAGTTCGCGCGGCCGCGCGGCGCAGCATCGGCACGACGCCACAGTCGGCGGTGCGGTTGGCCGAAATCATGGCCGAAGTCCAGGTGGCGCGCAGCATGCTGTCAGAGGCACTCCGACAGGTCGAGGCTGCCATCGAGTCTGACACCATCGATGACATTGGACTCGTCATGAGTCTGCGCAACGTGAAGGTAGTTACGTCAACGGCCGCCATTAACGCCGCGACCGCGGCGCTACAGATCTGCGGGATTAACGGTTTTCGGCGTGGCGAGGGTCATCGACTGGAGCGCGTCGTTCGCGACGCCTGCGGTGCGTTGATCATGGTCAGCAACGACCGCTACCTGCAGGAGAACGCGCAGATGCTCCCCGTTCGCAAAGACATCTGACCTCCGCGGTGACGTCGCTACCAACGCTCGCCTACGTCTACGATCCACTCTCATTCGCGCCACTTTCGATTGTCGAGGCGGCCGAAGGAGTATGTCGTCTCGTGTGGATCGTCGATAGCTCGAAGCCCGAGGCAGCGCTGACGGCTCGACTCCTGAGCAAGTTCGGACCGGTCATCGACTCGTCGGAGCATGATCTTCAGGACGTCGCCGTCGCGGTGCGAGCCCATAAGCCGGACGGCATTCTGTCGATGCACGACGCAGACCTTGTTTGGGCAGCCCGGCTCGCCGAAGAGCTTGAGTTGCCGTTTCACAGTCTCGACACGGCGCAGAAACTGACCGACAAGCACGCCCAGCGCGACGCGCTCGCTGCGGCCGGGCTCGCGGTGCCGGCGTTTCGAATCCTTCACCGAAACGCAACGGCTGCCGACATAGCGTTGATCGGACGCACCTTCAGTTACCCGGCCGTGCTGAAGCCCCGGTGGGGTCAGGCGAGTCGTGACACACTTCCGATTTCGTCGTTCTCGCAACTCCTGACGACGCTCGAGGATTCACAAGCATTAGAAGACGAAGATTACGTGCTCGAAGGGTTCGTGCCTGACGCAAGCACGGAACTCGCAGGTCGCGGCTTCGCCAACTTTGTCTCGGTAGAGAGCGTGGTGGAGGGTGGCCGCATCGAACACGCGGCCGTCAGCGCTCGAACACCGTTTCGTTGGCCATTCCGCGAGACCGGTTACTTCACGCCAAGCGCACTCTCACCCGAACTCGAGGACGACGTGCTCCAAACAGCGGCGACAGCCGCGCGGGCGCTCGGCGTGGTCGTCGGCTGTTTACACACCGAGATCAAACTCACCGACGACGGGCCAGTCATCATCGAAGTCAATGGGCGCCCCGGCGGAGGTATCTCAGAGATGCTCGAGCGCGCCTCTGGCTTCAGCATTCTGCGCACTGCCCTGCGCCTCGCGGTTTGTGACCCGGTTGAACTCGACGGCCCTATCGCCTGCTCACGGGTCGGCTACCTCCTGTACGTCTTTCCCGAAACCGACGTTGAGTGGATTGACCTCGTCGAGGGCTTGCCGGCGCTGCGCGAGGTCGATGGAGTCGACGAAATAGTTCTCGTGAGGGGTCCCGGGCAACGGATCGATTGGCGAGAGGGTTCCGAGGCGCACGTCTTTCACCTCACCGGAACGACCGCAGATCACGACGAGCTTCGTCGTCTGATCGAGGCAACCGTGCAACTTGTGAAAATCGAGGGACACGACGACGCGCGCTGAGCTCGCCGACGATACGAGAGCGTCCGTTACCGTCGTTGGGAATCTCTCTTCGAAAGTTCGCCGAGCAGAGTTACCCTACGGTGACGAACTGAGCCTCAATGGCGGCTTCAACGACATCGACGCCCGCGAGCAACGTCTCGTCGTCCGTGGTCAGGGGCGGGAGGAACTTAACGACTTCAGAATACGCGCCCGCTGTCTCAATCACCACGCCGTGCTCGAACGCCTCACGCGACACTCGCGATGCAAAATCCGGATCGCTGAGTGAAGCGACGCCTTGCATAAGGCCGCGACCCCGCGATTCGAGCTCGCCTGGATGACGTGAAACGATCTCTGCCAGGCGGCGCTGCAAGAGCTCGCCCTTGCGCTTGACCTCGCTGCTGAACGTGTCGTCGGCCCAGTAGGTGCGCAACGCAGCGGTCGCACCCACGAAGGCGAGGTTGTTGCCTCGGAATGTGCCGGTGTGCCCACCGGGCTCCCACACGTCAAGTTCGGGTCTGATGAGGACGAGCGACATCGGCAAGCCGTAGCCCGAGAGCGACTTAGAAAGGACGACGACGTCGGGCACTATCCCGGACTCCTCAAAACTAAAGAAATCACCGGTGCGACCACAGCCCGCTTGGATGTCGTCGACGATGAGTGGAATTTCGCGTTGGGCAGCTAGATCGGCCAGACGGCGCAACCAGTCGACGCTCGCAGTGTTGACACCGCCCTCACCCTGGATCGTCTCGACAATGACCGCGGCCGGTCGGTCGACGCCGCTCGAGGGATCGTCGAGCATCTTCTCCAGCATCGAAATAGTGTCAACGTCGGCGCCAAAGTATCCCTCAAAGGGCATGAACGTTGTGCTGCCCAACGGTACGGCCGCTGCTTCACGGAACTTTCGCGCCGCCGTTGCGGCAAGGGCGCCGAGGCTCAACCCGTGATAGCCGTGCGTGAATGCGATCACGTTCGTGCGTCCGGTAGCGAGTCGCGCAACCTTGATTGCGGCCTCGGTGGCGTTCGCCCCTGTAGGCCCCGTGAAATGAAGCTTGTATTGCAGTCCGCGCGGGGTGAGAATCAGGTTGACAAACGATTCGATGAACTCGCGCTTTGCCCGGGTGGCCATGTCGAGCGAGTGGACGATGCCGTCGCGCTCAATGTAATCAATGAGTGCCTGCTTAAGCAGTGGGTTGTTGTGCCCGTAGTTGAGCGTGCCTGCACCGGCAAAGAAATCGATGTACTGGTTGTCGTCTTCGCCGATAAGGACCGACCCGCGAGCCGTGTCGAACACGGTGGGGAAGGAGCGCACGTAACTTCGCACCTCTGATTCCCACGTCTCAAAGATTTCAAGACTCATGGCACACCTATCTCGAGAGGATTCACCTGCGGACCACAGTAGCCTGAGGACCCAGTATTTGGGAAGGCATCAAGCAGTCTCCAGTCTGTGACCGTGATGTGGCGTTGCTGAAGAGAGTTCATTTACGTCCCTCCGCCCAAAGGTGTTGGGGCCTTCCGAGCCGCCTGAATCCCCTCCATTGATGCAACCGTGCTTCGACCGGCATTCGAGTCCGGAAATTCAGCACCGGATTCGTCTCGGAACGCAAGCGGTGCGTCAACGCTGTCATGCAGTTGGTAGATGTTCGGACGCTCGAGCTTCGGTATGGCACGAAACGGCTTCGGGGTACGCCGTCCGAATTCACTTCGCGACGAGGAATTGCAACGATATCCTTGAGCCTGAGTCAAAGCGGCTTGACTGCGGTAGCGGTCGTAGTCACTGAGTGCGACAGGGAGCAATTGATGAGCGACGCCGAAACGACGATTCGTGAGGTTCTTCAGGCGAACGGTCGGTTGCCCGTCTCGGCAATGACGTTGCGTGATGATGATGATCTCTATCAACACGGGCTGTCCTCTCACGCCAGCGTCAATGTCATGCTTGCCCTTGAAAGCGCTTTCGACATCGAATTTCCCGATGTGTTGCTGCGTCGCGACACCTTTAAGTCGGTGGCTTCAATTCGAGCGGCCCTTGCGTCGCTCGGAGCTGAGGCCGCGTCGAACTGACACCCAAGGTGAACCCTCCCCCGACGTGCATGTTCGGCGGCCTTGCACTACCCTGATCCAATCGGCAGCCAATAGTGATGATCAGGTCACTCATACAGAAATTCGCACGGACCCCCTAAGTCGCGTCAAGCAACTTGCAGCGAGTTTGGTGCGCATTGAAGGAGAGCAAAGTGCGCAGATACTTCATGACTGCGGCGTTGGTACTTACGATTGTCGCGGGAGCAATCAGCATAAATGTGACCACGGGTGCCTCGCCCGTACCCAAGAAGGCGCGTCGCAACCACGCCGCCACCCCGCGACCGCCGACCTTCAATCACCTCTCGTCTGGCAGTCACACGCTCGACCTGAGCGTTGGCGGCTTGCAACGGACCTTCATCGTCGAAGTACCGTCCAACAAGCCCGTCGTTAATCGCGCCTTGGTGCTCGTGTACCACGGAGCCGACGACACAGCCGTTAATACCGTGCAGGAGACGAACCTTCTCCCAGAAGTGACTGGGCGCGGTGACGTCATTGCATTCCTGCAGGGGTACGAGGGCACGTGGAACGAAGGTTCAGGGAGTACTCCGGCCTCTCTCGCGAACGTAAATGACGTCGCCTTCACGTCCGCCGTGATAACGCGCCTACGCAAGCTCGTGTCCTTCGATCCCTCGCGCGTGGCCGCAGTCGGGTTTTCAAACGGCGCAATCATGGTCGAAGACCTCGGCTGCCATCTGTCGTCGCTCATCTCGTTGATCGTTCCGGTCGAGGGACAAATGTCAACCGTACAGAGCGCCTCATGCAAGGTCGCTCCTTCTGAGTCCGTCTACGAGATTCATGGCACCGGAGATACAGTCATCCCCTATGGGGGCGGATATTTTTCGACCTCCGTTGGCTACGACACGATGTTGAGCGCTCCTGGTTCGGTGGCGCGGTGGGCGCAGCTCGATGGATGTTCCGTGGGACCGAAAACGTCAACGCCGAGTTCATCAATTTCGCTATCGACGTACTCGAAATGTCGAGACGGCGCGTCCGTCACGCTTCGAACGATTGATGGCGGAGAACATGCGTGGCCACCCGACATCGGACAACTAGTTGTTCAAGGACTTGCACACTTGTCAAAGTGAATTGCAACTTGACGGACCTCGGTGCGGCGGCCGCACGTTGTTGAATCCATGTTCGCAAGATTTTTTGTAGAACTTCATCTCGTTATCAAACGACTCTCACGGCTGAGGGCGACAGCTTGATCTTTGTCGCGCGTTATAGGCTTGGGCTCCGATTTCGTCGTTGGAAGTAGATCGCGCCTCGTTGCGTGAGTTGCGACACGGACTCGTCACAATTTCGACAACCATGTTTCCTCACTCTGAGGCGGCCCGACCCAAAGAGGATCACCGATGCGTCTTTTCGCACGTCTGGCAGTTGCCAGCTTCGTTCTCAGTTCACTGATCTCGTACGGAGTTGGGGGCCTGATCGCTCGCGCGGGAGCAACGCAATCCGGCCCCACCTTCTTCGTCAACGCGGCGACGGACAACGCCTCGACCTACGCCACCGACTGCACGGTGTCCACCAACACCGACTGCGGCATTGACGACGCGATCAACGAGTTCAACCAGGACACCACCGTCGGAAATGTCGACACCATTATCTTTGCGTCCACCGTGCCCACCTTCACAGTGACCGATCCGACGATGATCACCAACACCACGTCGGGGGTCTCGCTCAGCGTCGAGGGGAACGGACAGAGCGAGACCACGGTGAGCGGGAATGGCGTGAACACGGTGTTCGCCATCAACGGATCACACGTGTCCATTTCGGGACTCACCATCACCGACGGCGACGGCGATGCCTCCAACTTTGGCGGCGGCGGCGCGGTCTCTGTCGCCCCTTACACCGCCTCGGTCCGCGTGAGCGACGACACCATCTCGAACAACACATCGGACGACGGGCAGGGCGGCGCGGTATTTGTCGGCACCGACAGCGGCACGTCGATGACCAACGACACGTTCTCTGACAACACGGCACTGGACGGCGGCGAGGGCGGCGCGGTGTTTATCAACAATGACACTGATCTCGTCACGATGACCAACGACACGCTCTTGGAC
>DASXEU010000004.1:0-12915 GCA_036489935.1 Acidimicrobiales bacterium | reverse complement strand
CGTGCTGCACGAAGTCGTCGTCCACACTGGAGCGACCGTCGGGGCAGGGGCCGTCGTGCGCAACGGCACTGACGTGCCAACCAACGCCATGGCCCTCGGCGTGCCTGCGAAGCTTCGCCTCGAGTCATGCACGGAGGATGTCGCAGTCGCATCTGCGGCGCTCTACGCCCAAAACGGCCGTCGTTACAAGGCGGAGCTGAAGAAGCTCTAAGAGTTGGACACCGTGACGAGGCGTTCGAGCGCCGTCGCCGCACGCCCGTTGATGACGCTGGCGCTTGCGAGCTCGAAACCTTCGACGAGTGTCGTAGCGCGGCCCGCCACCATCAGAGCGAGGCCGGCATTCGCACAGACCACATCAAACACCGGTCCTTGTCGTCCCTCGAGGAACGCTCTCGCTACTTCAAGATTGCACGCCACGTCCCCGCCGCGCAAGCTCGCCGCGTCGTGGCGCATCCCGAGCTCGGCTCCTGCGTCAATTCGCTCACGGGCTCGGCCGTCAGAAGAGACGACTTCGAAAGTGGCGAGTGCGCCGAGACTGAGTTCGTCCAACCCGTCGTCGGAGTTCACGAGAATGGTGTAGCGCGTTCCACGAGCTTCGACGACCTGAGCCATCTTGTCGAGGAGCGGGAGCTGAGCGACGCCGATGAGCGAACGCTCGACCAGCGCCGGGTTGGCGAGGGGACCGAGCACATTGAACACGGTGCGAAAGCTCAAGGCCCGCCGAATCGGTCCGAGGTGGGCGAGCGCGTGGTGGTAGCGGGGGGCGAACAAGAAGCCGAGACCTGCCTCCTCGACGCAGGCGCGCACGACCTCTTCTGAGGGGTCAAGGCGAACGCCGAGAGCCTCAAGCAAGTCCGCAGAGCCGACCGACGAAGACGCAGAGCGGTTCCCGTGTTTGGCGACGGTCACGTCGCATCCGGCGACGGCGAAGGCCGCCAAGGTCGAGACGTTCACACTGTGCAACTGGTCTCCGCCGGTGCCCACAATATCGATGGCGTCGGGGCCGATCGAGAACGTGATCGCGCTGTCGATCATCGCGTCAATGAAACCCATCATCTCTTCAGCCGTCTCACCCTTCGCCGTGAGCGCCGTCAGAAAACTCGCCGTCAACACCGGATCAACGGTGCCGGCGAGAATCTCCGCCAGTGCGCTGCGTGCGGCTGTTCGCTCAAGATTGGTCCCGCGTACGAGCGGATTAAGAACGTCAAGGGCGAATGAGTTCATTGTCTAGCTCGTCGCAAACCCAGGCGCAGACATAGCGACACGATACTCGTGGCGACCCTGGTGCTCACCACAACTACCATTTCTGGGATGGCCCCCACCTATCTGGACACCATCTTGGAAAGCCACCGTCGTCGCGCCGCAGGTGACGAACGCGACTGGCGATCGCGCGTCGATGAGATCCGTTACGACGGACCGTCGTTCATCCTCGTCCTACGCCAAGGATCGTCTCCCTTCATTAAGGTCATCGCCGAAGTGAAGCGACGCTCACCATCGAAAGGTCTCCTCGCGCCCGATCTCGACGTCGCAGCACTCGTAAAGACCTACCGCGACGAGGGCGCGAGCGCGATCTCGGTGCTCACGGACCGCGACTTCTTCGAAGGATCGATGGATGACCTGTACGCAGTTCGCCGCAGCGTCGCGCTTCCGGTGCTGCGCAAGGACTTCACGGTCAGCGAAAACGATGTCTTGGACGCCGTCGAAGCGGGTGCCAGTGCGGTTCTCCTGATCGTCGCCGCCCTGAGCGACGAAGAACTGGCGTCATTTCTGAGCCTGAGCGACCTGTGCGGCATCGACGCACTCGTCGAGGTGCACGATGCTGAAGAGGCCCGTCGTGCGAAAGACGCGGGTGCGCGCATCATCGGGATCAATCAGCGCAATCTTCGCACCTTCGACGTCGATCCCGAACACGCCGTGTCCCTGATCTCTGAGTTACCGCGCGACTGTCTGACCGTCTGCGAGTCAGGCCTCTCGAGCGTGGCCGACGTGGAACGAGCGGCGGACGCTGGTTTTGATGCCGTGCTGGTCGGCGAGGCGTTCATTACGGCGTCGGACCCGGCAGCGGCCGTCAAATCGTTCGCGCTGGTGCCCAGTGGTCAACGTGCCTGACACATGGCAGGGCTACGTCAAGATCTGTGGCGTGACATCGGTCGAGGACGCAAACATGGTTGCTGACGCTGGCGCCACGGCGCTCGGCCTCATCTTTGCGGAATCGCCACGGCATCTCTCGATCGCACAAGCGCGCGAGATCGCTGAGGCGACCACGGGACGGCTGCTTCGCTGCGCTGTCTTTCGACACGACAGCGACGAGTTCGTCGTGGAGCACATCGACGCACTCGGAGCCGACGGCGTCGACATCGTTCAGCTTCACGGCGAGCTGACCGCCGAGCTGCTCGCGGCGTTGCGTGAGCGACCAGTGTCAATCGTGAAAGCCCTCAACATAGAAGCAGCAGAGTTTGACGACTTCGACGAGACGAGCGTCGACGCAGTGATGGTCGATGGCGGGAAGCCAGGCTCAGGCCAGCCGCACTCATGGGAGCGCCTTCGTACGCGTCGCTTTCGCGTGCCGGTGATTGCGGCCGGGGGTCTCAATCCCGACAATGTTGAAGAGATCGTTCACTCGACGGGTGTTGCGGGTGCCGACTGCGCCAGCGGCGTTGAAACGAGCCCGGGCATTAAGGACCCCGAACTCGTCGCGCGCTTCGTCGCCAATGCACACCGCGCCCTCTCCCGTGTCGAGGCGTCATGACCGAGACTCAGCCCGTCATGGGAGCGCCCGACGAGCGCGGACGCTTTGGTGACTTCGGTGGTCGATTCGTTCCCGAGGCCCTTATGCCAGCCTGCCTCGAGCTCGAAGACGCGTTTCGTGACGCGTGGAGCGATCCCGTGTTTGTCGACGAGTACCGCACGACACTTCGCGAATTCGTCGGACGACCAACGCCCGTCACTCCGCTGCCGCGACTTTCGGCGCAGCTCGGACTGAATCTCTACGCGAAACGCGAAGACCTCGCCCACACGGGTTCGCACAAGATCAATAACGTCGTGGGCCAGACTTTGCTGACACGCCGGATGGGCAAGACCCGAATCATCGCCGAAACCGGCGCCGGCCAGCACGGCGTCGCGACCGCAACCGGGGCCGCTCGGCTCGGTCTGGCGTGCACCGTGTTTATGGGCGAGGTCGATACGGTCCGCCAGGAGCTCAACGTCTTTCGAATGGAACTCCTCGGAGCGACCGTGGTTCCCGTCACGTCGGGATCAAAGACACTGAAGGATGCAGTGAACGAGGCGCTTCGCGAATGGGTGACCTGCGTCGCCGATACGCACTACTGCATTGGTTCGGTCATGGGACCGCACCCGTTTCCGTGGATGGTCCGTGAGTTCCAGAGCATCATCGGCATCGAAGCAGCGGCGCAGATGCGCGAACTCGGCGCGGACGAGCCCGATCTCGTCGTTGCGTGCGTCGGTGGTGGCTCCAATGCAGCCGGCATCTTTGCGGGCTTCGCTGACACCCAGGCTCGGCTCATCGGCGTCGAGGCTCGTGGCGGGGCTGCCGTTGCCAGCGGCTCGCCGGGCGTGCTGCACGGCATGCGCTCGATGCTGCTCCAAGACGAGTTTGGGCAGATCGAGGAGGCTGAATCAATCTCGGCTGGTCTCGACTATCCGGGCATTGGCCCAGAACACGCGCACCTCGCCGCGAGCGGACGAGCCGAGTACTACGGAGTTGGCGACGAAGAGGTGCTCGAGGCGCTCTCCCTTCTCAGCGAGAGCGAGGGAATCATTCCCGCGCTCGAAACGGCGCACGCGCTCGCGTGGATAACTCGCGAGGTCGGCGGGCTCGTTCCGACCGGTTCGACGCTGTTGCTCAATCTCTCGGGACGTGGCGACAAGGACGTCGCCCAAGTCCGCGCGATCATGAAGGCTCAGTCGTGAAGTCGCTCGAAAAAACGCTGCGCTCGTTGAGGGACGAAGGTCGCAAGGCGCTCGTTCCCTATTTCATGGCGGGCGCGACGCCCGACTGGACACGACACGTGGAAGCGGCGGTGCTCGGTGGCGCCGACGCAGTCGAAATCGGCATACCGTTCTCCGATCCCATGATCGACGGCGTCGTGATTCAAGAGGCGGGGCTGCGCTCGCTCAGTCGCGGCACGACCCTCGAGTCGGTCGGCCAAGATCTCGCGTCACTCGACTCGAGTGTGCCGCTCATCGCAATGACGTACTACAACATCTTTTTGCACTACGGGCTCGAGCGGAGCGCGGGACGCCTCAACGAATTTGGATTCTCTGGCGCCATCATCCCCGACCTCGCGCTCGAAGAGTTGGGGGAGTGGCAGAGTGCGTGCGACGACCATGACGTTGCGACCATCCTGCTGGTGGCCCCTTCGACACCCCCCGAACGGCTCGGCGTAATCGCACAGCGAAGCGAGGGGTTCGTCTACGCCTCGGCTCGCATGGCAGTGACGGGTGCGAGTAGTGACGAGGGAGAGGGCGAGCGCGTGGTCGCGTCAGTTCGCTCGTTTGACGACACGCCGGTTTACGTCGGCATCGGCATCTCGACGCCAGAGCAGGCGGCAGCGACCACGTCATTTGCGGACGGAGCCATTGTCGGATCAGCGCTCGTAAAAGTCGTGCTCGAAGGAGCAAGTCCCGCCGACATCGAAGCAGCCGTACGTTCGTTTCGTACGGCAATCGATGCGGCTCGATCCTGAGAATCTTCTCCTGAATCGAGGAGCGCCAAGGATCCTTGCAATTGCTGGGGTTACTTGCGAGTAGGTCACGCGTCCTTGTGATCCGTGTCACATAATCGCCCCATCTAAAGCCGCACAAACGCTGTTCAGGGGTGTTTAATTCATTTCAGGCCATCATTCCGATGGCTCGCTGTGAACCTTAATTGGGGGAATTTACATGCCTGAAGAAAGAGTTGCGGATCCCGGTCCCTTGGGGCTGGCGGCATTTGCGATGACAACATTCGCATTGAGTAGTTGGAACGCCAACATCTGGCACGGTGCCGGTCTTGAGGCGGCGCTGGCCCTTGCCTTCTTTTATGGCGGTTTGGGTCAACTACTGGCAGGAATGTGGGAGTTCGTGCGCAAGAACACCTTTGCCGCTTTGGCGTTTACGTCATATGGCGCATTCTGGTTGGCGTTTTACGCGCTCATTAAGTTCAACATTCCTGGCGGTGGTAGCGACACCGTGCCAATTTTCTTGCTCGGCTGGGCAATCTTTACGGTGTACATGACCATTGCCGCAACCAAGACGAACAACGCGGTGCTGACGGTCTTCGTGCTGCTGTCAATCACGTTCATTTTGTTGACGATCGGCAACTGGGGGACAACGCACACGTTCACCGACATCATCCGCGCGGGCGGCTGGACCGGCCTCGCGACGGCGGCGGCGGCGTGGTACGCCTCCATGGCAGGTGTCACGAATGCAACGCATGGACGAGTTGTGTTTCCTGTTGGTCCGCGAGGCTAACGTAGGGGTCACTGGTGGCACGCCACCGGACCCAACCGCCAACAGCGCCCGTTCCGAAAGGTACGGGCGCTGTTGGCATCTATGCGCCATAGAGAACTACTCTCAACTTCAGTCGACGTGATCGGCCGCATTAACCTCATTGTGCTACATCTACCGCAGGGGGATTCATGAGCGAAGCAAAACTTGAAGCGTGGCTCGAAGAGACTCGCAGCTTTCCACCAAGCCCAGAGTTTGCCGCGCACGCGAACGCTCAGCCGTCGATCTACGACAAGGCGGACGATGACTACCTCGCGTACTGGCGTGCGCAAGCCGACCGCCTGACCTGGACGAAAGCACCAACGAAAACGCTCGAGTGGGATTCGCCATTCGCCAAGTGGTTCAGCGACGGGACGCTGAACGCTTCCTACAACTGCGTTGATCGTCACGTCGAAGAAGGTCGCGGCGACAAGGTCGCCTACCACTGGGTGGCGGACGCGGAAGGGGAGTCGCGCACGATCACCTACGCCGAGCTGCAGAAGATGGTCGCGAAGGCGGCGAACGCACTCACGGAGATTGGTGTCAAGTCGGGCGATCGTGTCGCGGTCTATATGCCCATGATCCCCGAAGCAATCGTCACCATGCTCGCCATTGTCCGTCTCGGCGCGGTGCACTCGGTCATCTTCGCGGGCTTCTCTGCCGACTCGCTTTCGAGCCGAATCCTCGACTCGGACTGTCAGGTCGTCGTCACGGCCGACGGCGCATTCCGCCGAGGCACCCCGAGTCCGCTCAAGCCCGCCGTCGACGAAGCTCTGAAGAGCTGTCCGAATGTACGCGCGGTCCTCGTCGTTCGTCGCACGGGCGGCGACGTCGAGTGGACGGAGGGACGTGACCACTGGTGGCACGACCTCGTCGATCGCCAGGCCGACTCGCACGCCCACGAATCCTTTGATGCCGAGCACACCATGTTCATCATGTACACCTCCGGCACGACCGCGAAGCCGAAGGGCATCTTCCACACGACGGGCGGCTACCTGACCCAAGCTGCCACCACGTACTACAACATCTTTGACATCAAGCCTGACGCTGACATCTGCTGGACCGCCGCCGACATCGGGTGGATCACCGGACACAGCTACATCGTTTACGGGCCACTCATCAACGGTGTGACCTCAGTCATGTACGAGGGTCTCCCGGACTCCGGAGGACGGGATCGCTGGTGGAAGATCATCGAAGAGAACAAGGTCTCGATCCTCTACACGGCACCGACGACGATTCGCACGCTCATGAAGTGGGGACCCGAGCACCCGGGCAGCCACGATCTAACGAGCCTTCGCCTGCTCGGCACCGTGGGTGAGCCCATCAATCCCGAAGCCTGGATGTGGTACCGCGAGAATGTTGGAGGCAATCGCTGTCCCATCGTCGACACATGGTGGCAGACCGAGACCGGCGCAATCATGGTCTCGCCACTGCCGGGCATCACGGCGACGAAGCCGGGGGCAGCGATGCGAGCGCTCCCGGGCATCTACGTCGACGTCGTCGACAACGACGGCAGGTCGGTGGGCAACGGCGAGGGCGGCTATCTCGTCGTAACGAAGCCGTGGCCGTCAATGACCCGCGGGATCTACGGCGATCCCGAGCGATTCAAAGAGACGTACTGGTCGCGCTTTGACGGTGTGTACTTTGCCGGCGACGGTGCCAAGCGCGACGAGGACGGCGATATCTGGCTGCTCGGTCGCATTGATGACGTGATGAACATCTCGGGCCACCGTCTCTCGACGACCGAGGTCGAGCACGCGCTCGTGGGCTATCCCGCCGTCGCCGAAGCGGCCGTCGTCGGAGCGTCGGACGCGACAACGGGTCAAGCCATCGTGGCGTTCGTGACGCTGAAGCTCTCGTCGGACGAAGCCGGGAAGGACCAGAGCGGTCTCATCCAGGAGCTACGCGAACACGTCGCCAAGGTGATCAGTCCCATCGCGAAACCGCGCCAGATCATCCTCACGCCAGAGCTACCCAAGACTCGATCGGGAAAGATCATGCGACGCCTCTTGCGTGATGTTGCAGAGAACCGCCCACTCGGTGACGTGACCACGCTCACCGACCCGACGGTCGTCAACGCCATCTCCACACTGATGACTCAATCAAGCGCAGACGACGAGTAAATAGTCCTGGATCCGCTGGCGGCGATGTTCGCAGCGTCTCTCGCTACGAGTCAAAGCCAAGGTTGAAAAGGTCGAGCAATCGAAGCCACAGTCCGCGGCGCCCCTCGTGCTCGTCGGCGCGCACGATTGCGCGCTGGGTCCAGCGGATGAAGAACCACCGAAATGGCTCCGGGGGAAAGGGCATTGGCTTTTTGCGCACCATCGAAAGCATGGTGCGTTCGGTGATCTTTTCGTCCAACAGATCGAGCATCACGGAGGCACCGAATCTCGTCGAGGCGACGCCAAGGCCCGTGTAACCCATGACGTAGGCGACTTTCTTGCCGTGGGCCATGCCCCAGAAGGGTGAGAACCGGGTACAGGTGTCGATCGCCCCGCCCCAGGCGTGGGTGAACTTGATGCCCGTGAGCTGGGGGAATGTCGTGAGGAAGTGCGCCGCGAGCTTCGCGTAGGTCTCGGCGTTGAAATCGAGATCACGGCGTCCCTTACCGCGGAACTTGTAGATCGTGTCGTAGCCACCCCAGAGGATCGAGTTGTCCTTCGTGAGGCGGTAGTAGTGAAACTGATTGCCCGAGTCGGCGACCCCTTCGCGGTGCGCCCATCCGATGCTCGCCATCTGCTCGTCGCTGAGCGGTTCTGTGACAAGCGCGTAGTCATAGACCGCCGCTACATACTTACGAGTCTGACGAATGAGCGAAGGGAACACGTTGGTCGCGAGTGCGACTCGCGCTGCGGTGACGGCCCCGTAGGGCGTGTGGACCCGAATGCCATGTTCGACGTCTTCCAGCCATTCGACTTTGGAGTTCTCGAAGATCTTGACCCCAAGCGATTGACACGCACGTTCGAGACCCCAGACGAGGCGCGCGGGATCGACAAGTGCGGTCCCGTCAATATCGAAGAGTGCACCTTCGTATGAGGGGGAGTGGATTCGTGACTGCACCTCGTCCTTCGAGAGCACTTCAACGTGGTCGCCCATCTCGTTACGAAGTCGCGCTTCTTCAAGCATGCCCTCGAACTGCCATGGGGCGACTGCGACGCGCAGCTCGCCCGTTCGCTCCCAGTCGCACTCGATGTTGTAGCGCTGTATCGTCGCTTCGATCTCGTCCAAGTTCTCGCGAGCGAGTCGTTCGATCACCGGCATCTCGTGAGGGAAGCGGTTCATGCCGTTGGTGAAGCCGTGCGTCAGCGACGCGCTGCAGAATCCGCCGTTTCGCCCCGAAGCGCCGGCACCGGTCTCGTACTGCTCGACGACGACGACTTCGCGATGAGGATCGCGTTCCTTGGCGAGGAGAGCGGTCCAGAGTCCGGTGTAGCCGCCGCCAACAATGCACAGGTCGGCACCAAGGTCACCAATGAGCGCGGGATGCGGATCAGGTTCTAGGGGGTCGGAGTCCAGCCACCACAGTTCGGGTTGCACTTCAGCGAGATGGCGTAAGACGAAGGTGTCCTTCTTCTCCATGCTGTGTCCAGCCCGTAGCTGGAATCACCCTCTCTAGGTACACGTCTTTCGCGCAGGAGCCGCGCGAACGTCGGCTTTCACCCCGACCTGTACCCCAATTCTACCGACGTACCCTGTCAAGTCTTCGGTTCCTCGGACCACTGAGCGCCGGGGGACTTGCCGCTCGTGTCGTAAAATGGCCCAATCCCCCATAGAAAGTCCGTATCTTCATGCGCATCGCCAACTTGGCCGGCCGGGCAACCATCGTCACCGACGACGGTCTCATCGATATCGCCACCGCTTCCAACGGAGCATTTTCTGCCTCGGTCGACAAATGCGTGCGACAGCTCGACACCCTGCGCACGTGGTTCCAGTCTGCTCAGCCTGCCGTAACGAACGATACGAAGCCCGCTGATCTGTACGGCGATCCGCGTCTCGGACCGGTCGTGACGAGTCCTCCGCAGATATTCGCCGTTGGTCTCAATTACCGTCACCACGCGGCCGAGATGAACATGACCTTGCCAACCGAGCCCATGGTCTTCACCAAGTTCCTCTCGTCACTCTGTGGCCCCAACGACGAGCTGCCCGTGCGCGGCGAAACCACTGACTTCGAAGCGGAACTGGTCATCGTTATTGGCACGAAAGCACGCGACCTCAGCGAAGACCAGGCGCTCGGCGTCGTCGCCGGCTACTGCATTGGCCAGGACTTCTCCGAGCGCACGCTCCAGCGACGTGGTCCAACTCCGCAGTACTCGCTCGCCAAGTCCTATCGGAACTTCACGCCGGTCGGCCCGTGGTTGACAACGGCGGACGAAGTGGGAGATCCTAATGAACTCAATATCAGCTGTAGCGTCAACGACGTTCAGTACCAGAACTCTTCGACGGACGACATGATCTTTCGCGTCGCTGAGATCGTGAGCTACCTCAGCACGATTGTCGAGTTGCGACCTGGTGACCTTGTATTCACCGGCAGCCCCCACGGCGTGGGACAGGGTCAGACCCCTCCCGTCTTCCTTAAACCTGGCGATCGCATAGTGACCGCGATTGAGCGACTCGGTCAGATCCAGAACGTCGCGGTGTAGGGAGCGGCGGAAGGGCCTACGTCGCTGGGCTCAGCATGCGCGAAGGCGCCTCAGAGGAACTTGCATCGATAAAGAGCTGGATAGAGTGTCCCTCCTGCCTCTCTAGGTTCACAGCCTTCCACTTTCCGCTCGATACGTACGGGTTGTGAACGCGAAGAATTCGGGCACGCGGAACGTCACCCAGAAATGTGAGTGCACCTGCGCCAAGTCCTGGTTTCGAGATGAGGACTCGATGTTCAGTGATGCGAACGGTCATTTTTCGATCAAGCGGAAAGTTAAGGTCGCGCGACTGCTCTCGAACTCGTTTCAGGATTAGGAGATTTCGAATCTCATCAAAGAGCCTCACAAATACGATGACCGCGAAAAATGATGTTGCGTCGGTATGGATCTTTGGAGGGCGGATCCTTGACACGAGAAGAATGTTCTCGTCGGGCGTCAACCGTGAACGCAATGTGACGAGTTTGTGGCGCTCAGCTGTCACGTTTTCCATTGTGACCCGCGCGATTCGCAATGGGATTCCATACTGAATTGAGACGTCGCCAATATTCGAATTCATTGGAATGAGGCACTCGGCAGCGCAGTTGTCCATCCACGATCTCGATCGCTCATCTCGATAGCCTGATCACAGTGACATTTTGGACTCGTCAATGACTCGATTTATAGGGTTTGACCTTGAGACGACGGGTATCGACTCCTTTCGCGACGTTCCCGTTTCGTACGGGTTTGTCGAACGCGTACAGGGCGTTCGCGGACGAGAGTCACTGATGGAGACCTGTTACGTGAATCCCGGGATTCCGATTCCCGCCGGAGCATCTGCAATCCACGGTATTACCGACGAGATGGTGGCCGACGCGACGCCACTGTCCGAAGCCGTTGAGATGATGGCCGAACGCATCGCTGCCCACTGGACCGACGGTGACGCGATCGTGGGCATGAACGTGGCCTACGACCTCACGATGGTTGACTCACTTTGTCGTCGCCTCGACCTACCGACGCTGTCGGAACGGGGCGACATCGGAGCCGTTGTCGATGTCCTTATCTTGGACCGGCACTATGACAAATGGCGTAAGGGCGGACGGAAGCTCACCGATCTCTGTCACCACTACGAGGTCACCCTCGGCAATGCACACTCGGCCGCCCACGACGCCGAGGCGAGTCTCGTGGTCTTCGAAGTGCTCCGCGAGCGGTATCGCGCCTTTGACGCCATTCCCATCGCTCGACTGAACGTCACCGTTCGGTCCTGGTACGAGGAGTGGCTGTCCAGTTTCTCGCTGTACCTTGAAAAGAAGGGCGAGCAGCCCATTGCTCCCGGCCGCTACGAATGGCCGATCCATGTCGATGATGATGCAGTGGTCGGGCTGGGGAGATTTGAACTCCCGATCTCTCGGCCCCCAGCCGAGCGCTCTAGACCAAACTAAGCCACAGCCCGCGAAGGAGTAATTCTAGCCGCCGCGTCTACGTGTCTCGGATACGCAGTCACCCGCCCGCAGCGGCTGTCACGATTTCGATTGTGGCTCCGTCGGGGATCGATGTGGACGACCACTCCGAGCGACGAACAACTTCGCCGTCGAGTGCGACGGCGATCCCGCGCGGCTCAATGGCTCGGCGAACCACTATCTCCGCTACCGTTTCGCCGAGAAACGCATCATCAGTACCGTTCACTCGAATCACGCGAGCGCCTTTGCGAAGTCCGCTACCTCACGCGCCGTGAGTGGAGCGAGCGTCACGCCGTGGCGGTAGTGACCCGACGCCCACGCCCAGCGCTGGTCCACCATCTCGAGAAACGGACTGAGATCGCTCGTTGCGGGACGCAGACCTTGGCGAGTCTCGACGACGGAGGCGGTTTCGAGGGACGGCACCACGTCGAGTGCGTCGCGCAGAAGACGCTGCAGCTCACCCACCTCCACCACGAGATCACTCTGTTCATCCGACGAGGCTCCGAGCACGCAGTAGCCGCCCGGACGACTGACCACGTAGAACGATCGGCCCCTCACGAAGGCGCGAACGACGGGCTGCGTGGAGCGGTCGAAGCCGCTCACTCGCACAGTCATCCCGCGAACGGGACGCACCGAGTGGTCGACGCTCTCCGCAACGCCCTTCGGCAGCACCGAAGAACCAGTCGCGAGGAGTCCCACATCGCCCTGGGTCGAACCGGTCGCGGTCGTCACTTCCACGTGACCGTCGAGGGAGCTCACGGCGTCGACGCGTTCACGTATCATCTCGACACCCAGTGCTCGACCGGCGTCGGTGAGGAGTTTCATCGCCTGATCGGGATCGAGCCAGGCATCACCCGCGAGAAAGACACCGTCGCGAACGCGCGGGGTGAGTCCCTCAAAGTACGACGGATGGCTCTCACGAGTCACACGTTCGTAGGCGACACCGAATTCGTGCGCGACGTACTCGAACTGTTCGACCAAGCGTCGATCGCCGGCGTCGTATCCAACGAGCAGGGTTCCCGTCTCAACGACGTCGAGTGTCTCGCCCGTCACCTCGCGCAACTCTCGAGCGACATCGCGCCACGCGGCGACCGCGTTGCGCTGGAGTTCGTAGTTGCGACGTTCACCAGGCGCCGCCTCGGCGCCGGGAGCGAGCATTCCCGCCGCCGCCCACGTCGCACCGGATCCAGGCGACGCATCGAACAGCGTCACGCGCCAACCCTCGCGCGCCAGGCGAAACGCGCTGGTGGTCCCGATGATGCCGCCGCCGACGACGAGTGCCGTACCGTTCTTCGAACTCACAGGCACAGCGTAGGGCGAGGGGTATCGAACGGCCGCCCGGTTATAATTGG
>DASXEU010000154.1:0-33988 GCA_036489935.1 Acidimicrobiales bacterium | reverse complement strand
CCTTGATAACGGCGTGGTAATTGCTCTGACTGAGACTCATGGGCTCCCCTTGGTTATCTCTTCTATTGTTACCGCCTTCGCGAGGGCGGCGTGGCGAACAGTCATTGAAGGCTAGTCAGTGCCTAGATTTCGGTCAAATACCGGGGTTTTCATGAGCTCGACGGCGGCGTCACCGCGAGCTCATCAGGCACCGTTACATCGACCACGTCGCCCGGTTGCAGCGTGCTATGTGCGATGACCGACGCGATCGCGACGAACTTCGCGTGAAGGTTCGTCGCCGGGCCGAGGATGAAGGTCAGCGGCGTTGTCATTTTGAGCGACACGGAGCCCTGTGCGTTGTCCGTAATCACCGAGACTTGGCTCGAAAAGGCGGTCGGTAGCTGGCTTGCGACGTAAGCGGCTCCACGAGCGGCACGGGCGAAGGGCCAGCTCGTTGACGTGCCTCTCGAGTACTCGAGCGTCGGCAGATTCTCGCGCAACGGAGCCGTCCCGAGCGGATCACCGGCCGCATCGACGTAGTCGAGCTCGTGTTTCGCATTGAAGGCAACGGCAACGGCGACATTCTCCTCCACGGTGACGATGACGGTGTTGGGCCAATGCTTTTGCAACGACACGGAGTGAATCCACGCGAAGCTCGACACGTGTCGCTCGACGCTTGCGTCACTTAGTCCGACCATTGAAGGGTGCTGCATCAATCCGGACGCGTTCAGAAACGCTGTCGTCGATTCATGGTGCAGTCCTATGACCGTAACGTGCTGCACACGAAAGTAACTCTGGCGCAAGGTCCACTGGGCACCGAGAATGATGATCGTCGCGATGACGCCGAGTACGAGTGCCCACTTCGTCAGTCGACGCATCCGACGACGCGGCGCGCGCACCTCGCGGCGCGACGCCGGTGGCTCAACGCGACGTTCGTGTCGAGCGATGGGCGTGGCGGTGCGACTCACGAGGACTCCTCGAATCCAATCAGGCGATTCTCAATGAGGAGTTCGATACCCGCGTGCGCCGCAACGCGCTCTTTAACCAGTTTGATCAGGTTATAGATGTCACGGGCCAGGCCGTGTTGATCGGCTTGGACAAAGTTCGCATGCTTCTCGCTCACCGACGCGCTGCCCACTCGCAGACCTTTGCAGCCCGCTTCTTCGATGAGCCGAGCCGCGAAGTCTCCCTCGGGATTACGAAAGACGCTGCCCGCGTTCGCCCCGCCGGGCTGGTGTTCACGGCGCCAGCGCACGATCTCACGAACACGCTCGTCGGCGTCGCTCGCGTCACCTCGCGTCAGCTCGAGTCGTGCCGAGACCACGACGTCGCTGGACTCGATCGCACTCGTTCGATAGCCGAGTTCGAGCTCGTCGCGCATCCACGTCGTCGTTGCCCCCTCACGCCACACGGCGGCGCTCTCGATGGATCCCGCGACGTCATCGCCATGTCCACCCGCGTTCATCGCCACTGCCCCGCCGATCGTGCCGGGCACACCCACGGCCCATTCGAATCCGACAATCCCCTCTTTCGAGAGTCGTCGTGCGGCAACAGGAAGGTCGAGACCAGCGCCCGCTTCAACGACGACGTGATCATCATCGTCACTCCAGGTAAGGTTCGCGAACTCGCCCTCCAAGTGCACGACGAGGAGCTCGTGTTCGCCGTCGTCGACGAGGAGGTTCGAGCCATTGCCGATCGTCAGCAGTGCGAGGCCGGTCGCGCACATGAGGGGTCCGAGTTCGTCGAGGTCAGCCGCCGTCGCGACACGCACGAGCAGGCGCGCGCTCCCGCCCACGCGATACGTCGTACGCGGTCCGAGTGGCTCATGTTCGCGAACGCGTGCGCCGCCGATCGCCACGAGCTCGGCGATTGCCGTCACGAAAGGCCTCCGCGCAACGTATCAATAATCAGTCCCACGTCACCGGCTCCCAGCACAAGAATCGCGTCGCTATCGTCGCTCAGGTGCTCGAGCAGTTCTGCGACGATCGCGAGATCGTTGCAGTACAGCGTGTCCATCGCCGGGTCGAATCGCTGGAGGGCGGTCGCGATGAGCTCACCGGTCACGCCCTCGGGATTGGCTTCGCCTGCGGTGTAGATGTCGGTCACGATGACGTGTCGCGCGCCCTCAAAAGCGCGAGCGAACTGAGAAGCGAGCGCCAGGGTGCGCGTGACACGGTGCGGCTGAAAGACCACCGTCACTCGCTCGTATCCCGCCGCGTGTGTTGCTGCCAGCATTGCCGCAATCTCGCCGGGCAGGTGCGCATAGTCGTCATAGACATCGACGCCACGCCAGGACCCGCGGAACTGGTACCGCCGAGGGGCCCCCACGAAGTTGGAGAGCCCGCGAGCGATCGCGTCGGCGCTCAGACCAACCGAGCTCGCGAGCGCCGCGACGACAGCGGCATTGGCGACGTTGTGCGCACCCGAGACACGAAGCGTCACGTCGAAGGAGTCCTTCGGCCCGTCGAGGTGGAACGACGCACCGCGCCGCTCGAGTTCGACCGCAGAGACGCGCCACGCGTCGCGATCATTCGTCCCCACGAAAACGACATTGGAGCGACGCGGAGCGACGCGGCGGGCTCCCGGATCGTCGCCCCACACGACAACGGGACCGCTCGTGCGCGAGATTAGATCGGAGAAGCCAGCCTCGAGCGCCTCGAGCGTGCCGTAGAAATCAAGGTGGTCGGCCTCAACAGCGAGAATGCCGAGCGCAAATGGACTGAGCTCTGCGAACGTGCCGAAGCTCTCATCTATCTCCACGATGAGATCACCGTCGCCCCAGTGTCCTTGGGCGCCGACACCGAGCACGGGCGCGCCGACGAGCCAGCCGTCGTCCCGACCCGCCGCGAGCGAGACCTGCACCATCATCGACGTTGCCGTCGTCTTGCCGTGGGTGCCCGTCAGGCCAATGACGCGCTTCATCTCGGCGAGCTCGCTGAAGGCTCGCGCTCGCGGCATGAGCTCGGCGCCCGACTCGCGCGCCGCCACCAGCTCGACGTTGTCAGGACTGACGGCGGGCGACCACAGCACGACCTCTGCGCCCGCGACGTGTCGAGCGTCGTGTCCGACGTAGGTCGTGACGCGGCGCCCGCGCAGTTCTTCGAGGATAGGCGCGTCCTGCGCGTCGCTCCCGCTGACGACGGCGCCCATTTCGGCGAGGAGCATCGCGAGTCCGCTCATTCCCGCGCCCGCGACGCCCACAATGTGCACTCTTCTGCCGGGAGCGAGCGACTTCACGATGCGCTCGCGACGTCGAGCACCACCGACGCGATGGCGTCAGCGGCGTGCGGATGAGCGAGCGAATGAGCCCCCTCTTCCATCGAGGCCCGTCGCCCGGGAACCAGGATCTCGTCGAGGAGCGCTGCGAGCCGGTCGCCCGTGCACTCTTCGTCGCGCACCATACGAGCGCCACCGACCGCAGCAACTGCGAGTGCGTTCTTCGTCTGGTGATCGTTGGGCGCACCGGGCAGAGGCACAAGCACCGAGGGAACGGCAAGCACCGCGAGTTCGGCGACCGTAATGGCGCCCGCCCGACAGACGGCAGCATCAGCAACGGCCCAGAGTTCAACCATGTCCGCAAATGCGCTCACGCGGTAATCGAGATCGGCATTCATCGGGCTCGTCGCGAGGAATTCGTCGTAGTCGCGACGACCCGTCACATGCAGCAACGTCCGATCGCTCCGATCGGCCCACGTGCGCGCCAGCTCTCGTACCGCTCGGTTCACCCTCGTCGAGCCGAGGGATCCGGTCATGACGACGACGACGTCGCGACCCGACTCGATGGGCGGCACGAACGATGCTTTCGCGGCCGTGCGCGCCGCATTCGAACGGTCGACGTCCTCGACGGCTCGACGCAAGGGCGCACCGGTCACGACCACGTTGTCGCCCTCCTCTTCGAAGGCACAGCAGCGCTTTCGCGCGTATCGCTGGAAGAGTCGGTGCGCGGTGCCGGGTGTCGCGTCGAACTCCACCAGGACGAGCGGAGCATGCCAGAGAACGGCGGCGCACGAGACGGCGAACGATGCGTACCCACCCACCGAGACAACGACCGATGGTCGCCAACGTCGCACCAGCACGAGCGCCATGACGACAGCCGCTACGAGCCCGACCACGGCGCCGAAGTTTATGATGACATCGCGCGGAAGCAGCGAACGACGGATCCCCCGTCCGGGAAGCAGGGTGAGGGCGATCTCCCCACGCAGGAGCTGGGCTTCTTGACCGCGCCGACTTCCGACGTAGCGCAGCCCGCTAGACGTGACGCCGCGTTCTCGCAGTGCCTCGGCGATGGCCTGCATCGGAAAGACGTGACCGCCAGTCCCGCCCCCGGTGATGACAACGGGGCCCGGCATTAGTACTCCCGAGGACGGCGTGGCGCGCCGCGGCGATCAACACGCGTGGGATCGACCCGGCGAGGATCGGAACGACGAGGATCCGCGCGACGAGGATCCGCGCGACGAGGATCCGCGCGACGGGGATCGGGGCGGCGCGATTCGGGCCGACTCGTTTCGGCGCGGCGCGGTGACCGGGCACTGGCGGCTCGGGGGCGCTCGAGAGCGGCACGGAAGTTGGTCACTCGATGCTCTCGAATCGTGAGGTCACCCGTACGGGTCTGATCGTGAGCGATGTTGTACAAGATGCCGACGGCTGCAAGTTCAGTGATCAGTGCCGTGCCGCCATACGAGAAGAAGGGTAATGGGACGCCCGTCACCGCCCACCAGCCAACGACCGAGGCGATATTGATGAGCGCCTCGACCATTATCCAGGTCGTGATCCCGACGGCCACCAGTCGGTACACCTGGTTCGAGCAACGCTGGGCAATGCGCACGGACACCATAAGGAACGCAATAAAGAGCGCGATGACGGCGAGCGAGCCGACGAGTCCAAGCTCTTCACCGATGATCGTGAAGATGAAGTCCGTATGCGGGTTCGGCAGCAGCCCCCACTTCTCACGGCTGTGTCCGAGTCCAAGCCCCGTCACACCGCCCGCGCCGAGGCCAATCCTCGACTGCAGCAGCTGATAACCGCTCCCGAGCAGGTTTGCTTTTGAGTTGGGGTGCAGGAACGAAAAGAAGCGCTTCGCCGAATACGGCTCAAGCAGGAGATAAGCCCCTACGGACACGACCGAGAGCAGGAGCACACCGCCGATGAGCTGTCGCGAGAGCCCCGCGACCGCGAGCATAGAGACGGCGATGACGAGCACGACCGTCGCGGTACCGATGTCGGGTTCGAGGACGATGAGGCCGCACCCGATCCATACGGGCGTCGTCCAAATGAGCAGCTGTTTCCAATTGTTCAGCTCGTCGTGGTGGTGCAGCACCAGCCACGCGATGAACAGCACCGTACATAGCTTGAACAGTTCCGATGGTTGGAGGTCAATGACGCGTAGGTTCAGCCAGCGCTTGCCGCCGTTCGTGGTGACGCCCACGGCCTTCACGGCGAGCAGCAGCACGAAGCCGCTCCCGATAATGAGCGGCGCGCTCTTCACGAGACGCTCCAAACGCACTCGCGTGGCGAGATACAGCGCGAAGATCCCAAGACAGAGGTACGCAATGTCGTGAATCATGATCGAAAAGGCTGTCCCGCCGTCCGCCGCGGACTGACCTTCGCTCGCCGAGGCCACGAAGATGGTGCCGAAAATGACGAGCGCCGTCGTCACCGCAAGCAACATGCGTCCGAGCGCGTTGCCCCGCGGCATCGGGCGAAAGAGGCCGTTTTCGCGCGTCGCCATCAGACCACTTTCGCGATCTTCAGAAAGTCGCCGTAGAAGATGCCAAGGCCCAGCATGGCGAGCAGTCCCGCGAGAATCCAGAATCGGATGATGACCGTCGTCTCAGGCCACCCGCGGAGTTCGAAATGGTGCTGGAACGGCGCCATCCGAAAGACGCGCCGACCGAATACACGAAAGCTGAAGATCTGAATGATGACCGACAACGTGACGGCCACGAAGAGACCACCAATGATCGGCAGCAACAGGTCGAGGTTCATGAGCAGGCAGAGCGCCCCGAGTCCGGTGCCGACGGCGAGCGAGCCCGTATCGCCCATGAAGATCTTTGCCGGCGCTGCGTTCCACCACAGGAATCCGAGACAGGCGCCCACAAGCCCCACCGCCACGAGACCGAGGTCGAGTGAGGAGTGCAGGCGGTAGATCGCGAAATGACGGAACTGCCAGTAGCCAATGATCGCGAGCACCCCGAAGCAGAAGGTCGCCGACCCGGCCGCCAGCCCGTCGAGACCATCGGTGAGGTTGACCGCATTGGATGTCGCCACGATGACGAGGGCCCCAAGGAAGAACCACCCGACAGAGGTCAGATCCCAACCAGGCAGTGAGAAGCGAGTGAAAGAGAGATCGGTCGACGTGTGCACCCACGTCAGCGCTAACAGCGCGAAGGCGCCCGCGATGACGAGCTGGCCAGCCAGCTTGCCCCGCTTATGGAGGCCTAGGTTGCGGGCGTTTCGTATCGCGAGGTAGTCATCGATGAAGCCGAGCAGTCCGGACGCCACTATGACGAGTACGGCGAGGACGCCTCCTCGCGAGAAGTTGATGCTGGTCCCGACGTGACCCATCACGTACCCGAGCACAGCCGCGAACACGATAACGACGCCACCCATGGTGGGTGTGCCCGCCTTGTGTTGGTGGGTCGCAGGACCGTCTTCTCGAATCTGCTGTCCGAACGAGCGAGCACGCAAGTACCGGATCCACAGCGGCGTCAGCAACAGCGCACAGAGAAACCCGACGCCCCCCGACTCCATCAAGCTCAACACGACGCACTCACCTCAACAGTTCCTTCGCTATCACGCGATCGTCCAAGGGAATCACGAGCTCACCGACCGTTTGGGTCGACTCGTGCCCCTTGCCCGCCAGTACCACCACGTCGCCCGCGCTGGCACTCTCGATGGCCAGCGCAATGGCCCGACGGCGGTCGCTTTCGCGAAGCAACCGCGCCTCCGGCCCGACACCCGACATCACCGCATCAATGATGTCATCTGGCTCTTCGGATCTGGGGTTATCCGACGTAATTATTGTCAGGTCGCTCGCCCGCGTGGCAGCCCGCCCCATCTCGGGACGCTTTGATCGATCACGGTCTCCGCCCGCGCCAAAGACGGTAATAATGCGACCCTCGGGTTGGAGGGTGCGCACGTCGTGAAGGAGACGGTCGAGGCCTTCGGGTGTGTGTGCGTAGTCGACAATGACCGTGATGCCTCGTCCGTACAGCACGTCAAAACGGCCCGGCACGGCATTGACGTCCACCATCGACGCGGCGATTCGAGCGTCATCGGCTCCAAGTGCGCTCATGATCGACATCGCCATAAGCGCGTTATCGACGTTGTAACCGCCGACCAGCGGCGAGTTCACGAGGTGTTGGCGCCAGAAGAACGTTGAACCCCGCAATGAGCTCAGGACTTCGCTGGCGTCACTTCGCGACACGCGAGTTTGCGGCAGCTCCGTAATATCGCTTAGTCGCTTACCGTACGCGTCGTCCACCCAGATGACCGCGTGCTTCGCATACTCGGTTTGAAAGAGGCGAGCCTTCGTCAAAAAGTACTCCTCCATCGTTCCGTGGTAGTCGAGGTGGTCATGACTGAGGTTGGTGAAGGCCGCGACGCAGAAACGAAGGCCCTCAATGCGCCGTTGATCAAGTGCATGGCTTGAGACCTCGAGCGCAACGACCGAGTCGGGCCGTTCAGGATCGAAACCAGCGACCAGCTGAGCAAGCGTTCGATAGAGCTCCGGACCGGCCGGTGTGGTTCGTTCGCTTGTCAGTGTGCCGATACTCGCTGCGTTCCAGCCAAGGACGTGTGCGAGAGAGGCCAGAATCGTCGTGACGCTCGTCTTGCCGTCGGTGCCGGTCACACCGACGAGCTTCGCCTTTGTTTCGGGGTGGCCGGAGATCGTGGCGCTCGCGTGCGCGAGCAGGGCGGGCAGTTGCGATTGTGGCACCACGACGACCGGCGCGTCGAGATCGATCTTGATGTCCCCGACAACGCACTCCGCACCGAAGGCAACTGCCTCGCGGGCGAATGCAGCTCCGTGCTGGTGAGTACCGGGCATCGCGAAGAAGAGCGCGCCCGGTCCGCAGCGTCGAGAGTCGATCTCGACGCGCGAAATTTCGAGGCTGCTCGTGGCGACGTCGATCGAGACGTCGTCGAGAATGTCACCGAGTTGCATCAGGTGACGTCCGAAGAGATCTTCGCGGCTGCTCCGGTCAAGGGCTTCTGGACAGCGCCATTCGAGGGGATGCCGTAGTGGTGCAGTGCGTAGGACATGACTTCTTGGAAGACAGGGGCGGAGACACTCGCACCGTAGATGTCATTGAGCGGGCGCTGCAGCACGACGATCATCGAGAAGGTCGGGTTGTTCGCGGGAGCGAATCCGACGAAGCTCGCGTTGTAGTAATCAGTGAGCTCGTCCTTGCCGGGCACCGGGATGGTAGCCGTGCCGGTCTTACCCGCAACTGTGTAGCCCGGGATGATGGCCTCGGTACCCGTCCCATCGAGTACCACCTGCTCGAGCAGCTTGACCATCGTCGCATCGACGCTTGGCGAGAGAACTTCGTGCGTCGCGCTGGGTGGGGTTGCCTTGAGGGTGCCGTTACCTTCGATGTAGGCGCGCAACAGCTTGGGCTCGACGAAGATGCCACGGTTCGCGATGGCGTTGTACGCGTCCAGTACCTGAATAGCGGGCACCGCGTCGACTTGACCAATCGGGAGGGCAGCCTGGTCACTCCCCTCCCAGTTCGACGCGTTCACGAGCAGGCCACTCGTCTCATCGGGAAAGTTGAGGGACGTAGGTTGTCCGAAGCCAAGTCGCTGCACCTGAGCCAAGATGCCCGCTTCTCCGACACGTTCGCCGACCTCGTAGGTACCAATGTTGGACGACTGCGCGAGAATCTCAGTCGCCGTGAGGTGCTCGACACCGTGGTACTCAGCGTCGTGGAAGAGTCGTCCGTCCACCATGGTCGAATAGGGCACTGTGAAGACGGAGGTGGGCGTGATGAGTCCGGCCTGGAGAGCCGCCGAGAACGTGACCACCTTGAAGACAGAACCCGGCTCGTACGCCTGGGAGAAAGGCAAGTTATTGATCGTTTGCTGAATACCGGCGTAGCCAACATTCTTACCGAACGACGGGAGAGGTCCCAAACCGTCAGTCGGGGTCTTGGTGTTAACGAGCGAGGCATCAGCAAGGATTTGGCCCGTCTTCACGTCCATCACCACGGCAAGGCCGCTGAGCGCGTCTTCGGTCTTCATCTGACGAGCGAGATCGCGCTCGGCCACGTACTGCAGCGACGAATCGACTGTGAGCTCAAGTCCGACGCCCGGCTTCGCCTTCTTGATGACCGTCGCCGTCGACGCGGGAAGCTTGACACCGGTCGACGAGGCGTATTCGCGCGTAATGCCGGTCTGACCAGCGAGGAGCTTTTGGTACTCGTACTCGAGCCCCGAGCTCCCCGAGCCGGACGAGTTCACGGTGCCGAGCAGTGACGTCGCAAGCGTCCCGTCGGGGTAGGTGCGCACCGACGAGTTCTGCACCACAATCCCGGGAAACGCGAGCGAGGTCACGCGTCGTCCGTCGGTCAAGTTGAGGGCGTCGTTGATAACGACGTAGCCACTGTGGCGAGAGAGCATCGACGTGAGTTTCGCGACTGGTATGCCCACGAGTGGGGACATTGCTGCCGCTTCAGTGCTTGGATGCTTGATCTGAAAATCGTCCGCGATCACGAGCGAGGTTGGTCGTGAGACCGCGAGCGTTTGGCCGTAACGGTCGTAAATGCCCCCGCGCAGGGCCGTCGTCGTCAGTTTCTCTTGAACCTGGTTAACGGACAGCTTGGCGTAGTGCGCGTGGTCGGCAACCTGAATAAATACGAGTCGCGCACCGAGTGCCAAGAACGCGACAGCGACGATCGCGCGAAAGAGGAGGAGTCGACGCGGACCAGAGGCGACGCGTGCGGTGTTGCGCTGAACGCGCGTGCGAGTGTGAGTAGATGTTTGGTGGACGCTCACCGCGCCGTCCTTGATGTAGCCGGAGCGTAACCCGAGAACTTCGGAAGCGGCAGAGGCGCATCAAGTGACGTAGAAGGTATTTGTTCGACCGACGTGGGGTCCACCAGGTGGAGAGCCCCCGCCTTGGTCGCGATCTGACTTGGTGCGGACAGATTTGAGAGCGAACCTACGTTAACGGCGTAGGTTGACTGGTCTTGGAGCAGCTGACTTTGGAGCGTGTGGATCTCGATTTGGCGATTGGCTTCGAACATGGAGCCACCGAGAGCGATCATGAGCGCGAGCACGACGACAATCGCGGCCTTGCGAGCAGATGACGTTCGCCCCCACTGACGCGTCGCCGCAGCTCGACGAGGTGCGGGTGCGCGATGTGTTCGAGGGCGTGTGGGGGCGGCAGGACGAGTGGGCGCCGCCGGGCGTACCGGAGCTCGTCGCGTGTCGTCGACTCGGCGCGGGAAACTGATGACACTCACTGCGAAACCTTTCGTGCGATGCGCAGACGCGCCGAGCGAGCGCGGGGATTTTCCGCGATCTCGTGCGCGCTGGCGAGTTGAGCGCTGGCTTTAAAGACGTGAACCCGTGAGATGGCGCCGCACACGCACCCGAGCTCGGGTGGACAGTGGCATCCTCCACTTTGTTGCTCCGCGAAGAACGCCTTGACCGTGCGGTCCTCGCCCGAGTGGTACGAAATGACGGCGAGCACTCCCCCGATGCTGAGCGCGTCGAGTGCGGCGACGAGACCTTCGTCGAGTTGACCTTCTTCTGAGTTGACGGCGACGCGTAGCGCTTGAAAGACCCGCGTCGCCACGTGGCCCCGACGGCGAGCCGCTTTTGGTACGGCGCGTTCAACTGCCTCGCTCAATTCATTTGTGGTGCGCGGCTGACGTTCGTGGATCGACTTTGCGATAGATCCCGCAAATCGACCTTCGCCGTGATCCCTGAGCAAGCGAGCGAGTTCGTGTTGGTCAATGCGAACGAGCAGCTCGGCTGCGGTTTCGCCCGTCGTTGGGTCCATGCGCATGTCGAGGGGTGCGTCGGCGCGAAACGAGAAACCGCGATCGGTCTCGTCCAACTGGTGTGACGACACGCCGAGGTCCATCAAGATACCGACGACCTCGTCATCGCCGACGAAGTCGGCGTGGTGACCTACTACGTCAGCAAGTTCCGCGAAGGTCGCTTTGACGATGAGGGCTCGATCGGCGAACGGAGCAAGTCGGGCATGCGCTTCGCTGAGCGCCGCGGGATCTCGGTCAATACCGAGGACTCGTAGGTGAGGAGCAGCGCGGAGAATCAGTTCCGAGTGACCTGCTCCCCCTAATGTGGCGTCGATAACCACGCCAGCCGGCTGGCTGGCGAACAACTCGACGATCTCTGTCGCGAGTACTGGTTCGTGAAAACGTTCCTGGGCCATCCGCAGCCTTTCAATCGCGACAACGGACGAGAGGGCGGAGGAGGTATCCCGTCTCGTTGCCACGATTGCCAGGCTGCGCATGGTCCGCGGCCGATAACGCACTGCTGCTCCTGTCACTAGTCACTGCCCTGCTTAAACATCTCCTCAGCGGCATTCACCTTCTCCGCATACGTCTCGGGGTTCCACAGCTCCACGTGGTCGATAGCTCCAACGACCAGCACATCGCCCGAGAGCGCTCCGTAGTCGCGGACCGAACCCGGCACCGCGAAGCGACCTTGCTTGTCAAAGTCCACGCTCGAAGAGTTGGACGCCCAATAGCGCATCTGCTGACGAGCGGGTGCTCCACCCACTCGACTGAGCTGCAGCCACTCTTCTGTTTGGCGTGTGAACTCGCCAGGTGTCCAGAGCGCAACGCAGCCCTCCGTCGCAGGACTCAGATGGCCGCCGCGTTCGAACTCCGGACGAAACTTCGAGGGCAGGATCAGTCGACCTTTGACGTCCAGCGTGTGCTGAAACTGGCCGACGAAACCGAGCATTACTGTCCTCCCGTGGGCTCACCACTCTCCCCCACTTCGTGACACATTACACCACTTCGCACTACTCTTCTCCAAAATCGTTCCAGTTTTGATCGAAATGAGGACGCTCTCGCCCGCCCGGCGAGACGAGGCGATCACACGTTCGTCTTAAGACGCGCGAGGTCAAGATCGAGTCAAGTGGAGCGTCGACAAAGTCGCCGCCAGGAACCTGTGGCTTTTAGGAGTTGATCGAGCTATCGATGATGATGTCGACCTGGTGAGACGGTGCGCTCACGACGCGCAGTTGCGCCAAGGTCGAGGCAGCGTCAACCGACGCGAGTGTCGACAGCGCATGATGATCGAGTGCTTCAGCGAGTCCGGACGGAATGACACTTAGGTAGTCCAGGACGTCCGAGGTTGGCTCGGCGTGCAAGACCGTTGACACGAAAACGCCCTCGCGAACACGCCACTGTGTGACGCCGACGGCCTTTCGATCATCGACGAACACCTCGCCGGGGCCACGGCCCGCGAAGCATACGACGCGGTGGGTATCGTCACCCTCGAGGGGACCTTCATGCACTCGCACACCTTTGACACGCTCGCCCAGGACGTCGGCCCACCACTGCCCGACGCGTATTGAACTGACGTGTACGTCGTAATTCCATCGCGCATCGTCACGTGGAATCCACCAATCAACCCAGAGGTCTTCGGGCCGAAGAAGCACGAGCCCGCCTCCCCCGCGCCGACGACGCACCGGCGTGCCCGCGCTCTTGATTGGATCAAGCACCTCGCTCGACTGGCTTCCCCCCAGCACGAGTGTCGGACGCTCCGTGCGAGCAACGTACATTGTCGCTACATCGCTGCGTCGGATCGAGGTGTAGTCGTAGAGATCGTCGATCACGACGCGCGCGGCAAATATGGCGCCCACAGCGGATCGGGATCAGGAACGTGCCGCCAGCGCCACCACGGGCCATCAGGGACACGTGGCTCAAAGTGCATTCGCCAGCCGATCTCTTCCAACAGGCGATCGCCCTTCAGCATGTTGTGACGCCGGCACGCCGCAACAACATTGGTCCACTCGTGTCGCCCGCCTCGCGAGCGCGGCACCACGTGATCGATCGTGTCCGCGTGCTCGAGGCAGTACGCACAGCGATAGCTATCGCGAAGTAGCAGCGATCGACGTGTGAGCGGAGGCGTTCGGATCTTGCTTGGAATCTTGACCATGTCGTGCAGGCGCACGATCGCAGGAATCTCGACCACAATGCTCGCCGATCGACAGACTTCGGGCTCTTCGGGCATCGCGATCGCTTCGGCCCGGCCCGCAAGCATCAACACCACTGCGCGGCGTTCGGAGACAAGTTGCAAAGGCTCAAAGGTGGCGTTGAGCAGGAGGACGCGAGTCATCGGAAAAAACCTACCGTCCCACCCGTTGCAAGGCGGACCACTTTGCAAACTCGACCATCTCTCGCACGTCGGGTGACGTCGTCGGCGATCCCATCGCGGTCGCGAGACGAAAGCGCCAATACGCGCGATCCGGTAATGGAAGATAGGGCGCGCGGCGCCACCAGTTCGTCGCACGCATACGCCACAACGCGATGAGGAGCAGTCTTGTGTGGGCAGGGTGTTGCGCCAGATGACGCGCCAGCGCTCGTACGTTGATCCCGTTCACAACGCGCCTCGCCACCCCACGAGAGCGGCACCGAGAATCGGACCGTCACTGCCGAGTTGGGAGGGACGAATCTCTATCTCGTGCGAGTACGACAACATCGCGACGCTGCGTGCGGCCTTCGTTGCCTCATTGAAGAATTCATCGCCGAAGCCGAGCGCCACGGATCCAGCGATGAAACAGTGCTGGAAATCGAGGACAGACGCCAGCGTGCCGACCGCGCGCCCGACAAGGTGTCCCGTTCGTAGACGCGTCGCCTGATCGGCCTCGCTAGCGGGTCGCCCCGTGCGTTCTTCAATCGCGTGCCCCGACGCCTCCGCCTCTAAGCAACCGTACGCACCACACGAGCAGAGCGCACCATTCGTGACCACGTTGAGGTGACCAACGTGGCCCGAGTTGCCGGTCGCACCATCGAGGAGACGACCATTGAGCACGATGCCACCGCCGACGCCCGTCGAAACCACCATCGATAGGTACGACGTCCATTCACGCGCGCCACCGAAGGCTCCTTCGGCGAGCGCCAACGCGCGCGCGTCGCCGTCTACGTAGACCTCGAGCTTCAGCGCTTCTCGCAACTTGTCACGAAGCGGGAACTCTCGCCAGGAGGGGATGTTGAGCGGCGAGACCGTCTCACCCCCGTGTGCCATTGGCCCGGCACTCCCGACTCCGACCCTCGAAAGGGGAATATCGCCTTTGACCTCACGAGCGAGCGACACAATGCCGTCAAAGAGCGCCGCGTCGTGTTCGGCGACATTTAGCCGACCCCGCGCGAGGAGAGATCCATCGCGCTGGACGACCGCCACATCCACCTTTGAGGCCCCTATGTCAATCGCTAGACACGGAGACGCGTTGAGCGCGTCTCCGGCGCCGGTCATTCGCTCTTGTGACGGTGACGCGACAACCAGTCGCGAAGCGAACTGGTGCGAGGACCAAAGTTCGCGTGGGCGTCGTCGCCCTGGCCACGGGTGATGTCTTGCCAGGACGCCCGCCCCAAAAGTCGAGCATTGCGCTCAACCACTACTGCAGATACGAACATCAATGCCACACCTAGGAGTCCGAGGAGGACCGAGTGTGAAAAAAAGAGAACAAGGATCGCGAGTCCCGCGATGAACCCAGCGACTCCCCAGCGCACGCGGCGGCCGCTGTGGGAGTAAATATTGGTCTCGCGTACGTTCTTGGCGAAACGGGGGTCCTGCTTCGACAGAGATTCCTCGAGTTCGGCCAGGATTCGCTGCTCATGCTCTGACAGGGGCATTGCGACTCCTTCCGTTACTCCCACTTCGTACATTATCTTTCCCCACGTAATATTCGCACGTCGCGACCTGCGAATCCCAACCCGGGGCTAAGAATTTGGTGAGGAGGTGACGTGAGCGAGCCCGCGCTGAAAGTGGCCACGATCTGTACCGGGAACATCTGTCGCTCGCCCATGGCCGAAGTACTCCTAAAACACCTCATCGCCGCCGACCCCTCACTGGACGGTCGCGTCGAGGTCTCGAGCGCCGGCATCGCCAACTGGCACGTCGGGGACAGCATGGACCCCCGCGCTCGGCGTGCCCTCGATCGTGCGGGCTATCTCCACACCGGCACGTCCGGCGCCTACGCAACGCCCGAGTACCTGGACGCTCAGGACGTCGTCACCGTCATGACACGCGAGCACCTCCGCGACGTCCGACGGCGACTCTCCAATCCCACAACGAACGTGGTGCTCTGGCGTCACCTAATCGACCCGCGACGCGACCTTGACGTCGCAGATCCGTACTACGGCGACGACGCCGAGTTCGACCAGTGTCTAGCGATGCTCAGTTCCGGGGGCGAGCGCCTGTTGTCGATATTGCGCGCTCGACTCGACGAGCGGTCAACGACGTCGTGATCGGGACCACCGCCGTCGTGGAGTCTCCTTACTCCTCGAATGCTCGATAACTTTGGAGCGGGGGGAATATGCGTACACGCTTGACGGAACTGCTCGGCGTTGAACACCCGGTGATGCTCGCAGGGATGGGCGGCGTTTCGTACAGCGCGCTCGCAGCGTCGGTGTCAAACGCAGGCGGCTACGGCTGCCTCGGCGCCTCAACGATGTCCAGCGCGGAACTCGCCCAGGAGATAGCAGCGACACGGTCCCTCACTTCCATGCCCTTCGGAGTGGACTTGCTCACCGCCTTTCCCGACACGCTCACGTCCAACGTCGAGATTCTTATCGAGGGCGGCGCGAGCACGTTCGTCGCGGGACTCGGCGTGCCGCGCCACGTCATCGATCTCTGTCACGACCACGGCGTGCTCGTCATCTCGATGTGCGGCAAGGTTGAGCACGCGCGTCGGGCGCTCGCGGCGGGATGCGACGTGGTCGTGGCGCAAGGCACCGAGGCGGGCGGGCACACCGGGACCGTCGCCACTTTCCCTCTCGTGCCACTCATCGTCGACGCGATCGACGGCGCCATTCCGGTCGTCGCCGCGGGAGGCGTGTTCGACGGGCGAGGACTCGCGGCCGCTCTCGCACTCGGCGCGGACGGAGTGTGGATCGGCACGCGATTCATCGCCACGCCCGAGGCGCGCGCCGTACCCGGCTTTCGCGAGCGCATCATCGAAGCCCACGAGGACGACACCGTGGTGACGCGCGCCTACAGCGGCAAGACCATGAGGGTCATCAAGAACGACACGACCGAGCGATATGAGCTCGATCCGACACTGGTAAAGAAGTTTCCTGACCAACTTCAAGTATCGATCAGCGAAGGAACGTTTCACTTGGGCGGCGACGAATCGACGGTTGGCGTCGACCCACGCCGCGAGGCGTACCCCGCGGGCCAGGCCGTAGGGGCGATCGACGCCTTGGTTCCGGCGGGACAACTGGTCACCCAAATCGTCGAACAGGCGGAGTCCATTTTGCTCCGGTTGCAACGTAGTGGTTCTCGTTGACAGATCACCGATTGGTGCCTCGGCATGTTTCGCTCGTCGATTCCTCGGGTCAAGAGGTTCATCGATAGATTCTTCCTAGGCACTCCATGATCAAAGTCGAACACCTCACGAAGCGATACCAGCACACGACCGCGGTCGACGACCTTGATTTTGAGGTGCGCCCCGGGGTCGTCACGGGATTCCTCGGGCCCAACGGCTCGGGCAAGTCGACCACCATGCGCGTGATCCTCGGGCTCGACCACCCGACCAAGGGACGTGCGCTCGTAAAAGGCAAGCCTTACGCCGAACTTCGCGATCCTCTGCACGAAGTCGGTGCATTGCTGGACGCGAAGGCCATTCACCCGGGTCGCACGGCTCGCAATCACCTCCGGGCCCTCGCCGCCTCAAATCGGATTCCGTACTCTCGGGTCGACGAGGTCCTCGAGTTCGCGGGCATTGCGTCGGTCGCGAACAAGAAGGTGGGCACTTTCTCCCTCGGCATGAGTCAACGCCTCGGAATCGCAGGCGCACTGCTTGGCGATCCCGAGGTGCTGCTGTTCGACGAACCCGTCAACGGTCTGGACCCGGAGGGAATCCGCTGGATCCGTGACTTCTTCCGCTCGCTCGCGAACGAAGGACGCACCGTTTTTGTCTCCTCGCACTTGATGAGTGAAATGGCCGTGAGCGCCGATCAGATCATCGTCATTGGACGCGGGAAATTCATCACCCAAGGTTCGCTCGACACGCTCACCGCAACCGCAAAGGGCACGGTCTTCGTGCGGGCGTCGGATCACGCGCAACTCGAACGAGCCCTCACCGATCACGCGGCGGTCGTCACCGAAGCGAATGACGAGGGTCTCACGGTGAGCAATCTGGGCGCAGAAGAAATTGGCACGATTGCCTTCGACGCGGGAATCATCGTCTACGAACTGACCCCGCAGCGGGCGTCGCTCGAAGACGTATTTATGGACCTCACCTCAGACGCCGTGGAGTACGGCTCATCGGGAGTTCGCCGTGAGTCCTAACGTCTCAGTCGCATCGATCGTTCGCTCGGAGTGGCTCAAATTCCGCAGCGTCCGCAGCTCGATCATGGGGGTCGTCATCACGTTTGTCCTGACGATCGGCCTCGGTGCGCTCGTGACCTCACTGCTGCGCGCGCACTGGGCGACAGCGAGCGCGGCGAGCCAACTCACCTTCGATCCGGTCTCGACGAGCCTCGTCGGGGTCATCTTTGCGCAGTTCGCTATTGGCGTTATTGGTGCGCTCTTCATCACGAGCGAGTACACCTCTGGTTCGATTCGCACGACCCTCGCGGCCGTGCCCCACCGTGTCGAGCTCGTCGTGGGCAAGCTCATCGTGCTCGTGATCTCGGTCTTCATCGTGAGCGAAATCGCGTGCTTCGCCGCGTTCAGCCTGGGCCAGTCAATATTCTCCGGCGTCGTGCCCACTGCGTCACTGTCGAATAGCAGTGACCTGCGCGCCGTAGTTCTCGCGGGCGTCTATCTCACGCTGATCTCCTCGCTCGCGTGCGGGCTAGGCCTCATCATTCGACACAGCGCCGCGACGATCAGCGTGTACGTGTCGCTGCTCTTGATCGTGCCACTCATCTTCGCGTTCTTGCCGCAGAGCTGGCAGAACCACGGCGCGAAGTATTTGCCCTCCGAACTTGGCCACGCCATGGCGTCCGCCTCCCGCGTCGCGAACGACTTCGGCGCGTGGACTTCACTTATCCTGCTCGCGATCTACGTCATCGTTATCTTGGGCGTCGGCACCGCGATGTTCGCGCGTCGCGACGCTTAAGGGCAACGCCTTCGACCCGTAGGGTGAACTCATGGAGCTTCGAGACGGACTACGCACGACCGGCTCGGTGCGCACGTTCACAGCCCAACCAATTGACGACGCAGTGCTGTTCGACGTGCTCGATGACGCGCGCTTCGCGCCCTCTGGCGGTAACCGACAAGCGTGGCGCGTCATCGTCGTGCGCGACGCGGAACAACGACGGCAGCTCTCGGCGGCTTATCTCAACGCCTGGCACGACTACGTCGCGTCGCTGCTCGCGGGCGTCACGCCGTTCTCTCCTCTCGCGAGTGACGAGGAACGCGAGGCGGTCACGGCGAAGCGCGTGGCTGCGGAGGCGCAGTCAGCGCCCGACGGCTTCGCGGAAACACTCGACGAAGCGCCGGCGCTGCTCCTCGTTGTCGCCGACCTCGCTGCGTTTGCCGCGACTGATCGCGATCTCGACCGTTATCACCTCGTCGGAGGCGCGTCGGTCTATCCCTTTATCTGGAGCCTCCTGCTCGCGGCGCATGAGCGCGGGCTCGGCGGCGTGATGACGACGGTGGCCACGGCGAACGAGCCACGACTTCGTGAGATCTTCTCGCTGCCGTCCACCTTCGTGGTGGCGTCCCTCGTCGTGCTCGGTTACCCCGAGCGTCGAGCTACCAAGCTGCGACGCCGTGAAGTGCCCGAGTTCACATTCGTGGACCGCTTTGGCGGACCCGCCTTTCGCCCCTAGCGGAGTATTTCCTGGGCGAGCGCTGGCTGATCGTTCTCTGCCGTGAGCCCGCTCGGCATGCGTCGAAGCACGAGCACGGCAGCAATGAGCGCGACCGCGCCGGCAACGAGACACCCGTGGTGCAGACCGCTCATGAACGCGCTCGTGACGTCGTTGTTGAGGGCAGGACGAAGGGCCGCAGGAAAGTGCGCGATGGTCGCTTGCGCAGCAGGTGTCGAGCTCATCGCGAGATGCAGCTGCGCTGTGGTCAAACCGTGGCCCACGTAGCGCTCGAGTGCCGACTGCACGCCCGGTCCGAAGAACGACGAGAAGATCGAACCAACGACCGCCACTCCGAGGGTGCCGGCGAGCTCGCGCGTGGTTTCATTGACGGCCGCGCCCGCGCCCACCTGTTCGGGTCGCAGCGTTCCCATCAGCGACGCCGTTGAGGGCGCGTTGACGAGCGAAAATCCAAAGGCGAGGAGCATCATCATGGCAACGACCGGACCGAAGTACGCAGCGTGAGCGCTCACGACGCTGCCCCAAAAGAGGGCGACGCCCACGATCGCGAGGCCGGCCGCCACCACGTAACGGGCTCCCCACTTCAGCGCGAGCACGGCACTCGCGGGTGTCGCGACCATCACGACGGCGGCGAAGGGCAGCGTATGGACGCCCGCCGACAGCGGTGAGTAGCCCCGCACGAGTTGGAGGTACTGCGTGATGAGAAAGATAAAGCCAAAGAGCGCAAAGTAATTCATGGCGATGGCGCCCGCCCCGGCGGAGAATGCTCGATTGGAGAACACCCGGACATCGACGAGCGGCCCCTTACGATGGAGCTCGTAGCGCACGAAGCCGACGACCGCGAGTGCGCCCACCGCGTAGAGACCGAGAATCGACGCGCTGTGCCAACCCCAGGTCGGGCCTTGGATCGTCGCGAGCGTGAGGAGTGTGACTCCCGCGGTTCCGAGTATCAGTCCCCCGATGTCGACGCGACGTTGGAGCGGGCTCTTCGACTCGGGCATGACGTACGCAGACGCGATGAGCGCCACAGCCACGAGTGGCGCGTTGATGAGAAAGATCGAGCCGTACCAGAAGTGCACGAGCAGCGATCCGCCGACGACCGGGCCGATCGCGATGGCGACACCACTCGCTGCTCCCCACGCTCCGAAGGCCTTCGCGCGCTCCTTCGCGTCCGCAAACGTAATGGTGAGCGTCGAGAGCGTCGCGGGAAAAATGAACGCCGCGGATGCGCCCATGAGCGCGCGCGCCACGAGCAGTGTCGTCACGTCGTGAGAGAACGCGGCGAGCACCGAGAAGGCGCCAAAGGACGCCAGGCCCATTTGCATCACTCGTTTGCGGCCGAGGCGATCCGAGAGTCCTCCCCCGGCGAGGAGCAGTCCGGCAAAGGGAAGCGAATACGCGTCAACGACCCACTGCAGGGACGAGTTCGACGCGTGCAGACTGCTCGAGATGACGGGCAGGGCGACGTTCACAATGGTGTTGTCGATGACGACAATGATGACGATCAGGCAGAGAACGGTGAGAATCCACCAGCGCCGATCGTGTATCGAAGCAGGCATGAAGACCTCCTATAGAACAATGTTCTATAACTGTAGAACATTGTTCTATACTTGTCAAGAGATGACGAAATCCACGAGAACTCCATCCACCCAGATCGGGCCCGGTGTCCTGCGCGCGGCGTTGGAGATCCTCGACGCCGAAGGGCCTGATGGATTCACCGTGCGCGCCATCGCCGAACGAGCGGGGGTCGCGCCCATGGCGATCTACAACCACTTCGAGGGCCTCAACGGCGTGCTCGAAGCGCTCTTCACGCAAGGCTTTGAAACATTGCACGAAGCCGTGACGGTGCATTCGAACGATCCCATCGCGGACTTCATGCAGACGGGACTCGCCTACCGATCATTTGCGCGCGAGAACCCTGGGCTCTACACGATCATGTTCTTGCACCGTTTTCGCAATTTCGAACCGTCAATCGAAGCCCTCCACGTCGCCGCGCGCGCTCATCAAGCCCTCGTCGCCCACGTCGAGCGCTGTCAGAAGATCGGACTCTTTGCGGGTGCGGGTGCCAACGACGTCGCGCAGGTGATCTGGTCCGCGTGCCACGGATACGTCTCGCTGGAACTCATCGGCATCAACTTCAGCACGAAGCGGGACGAAACGTACGCCCTCATGCTCGAAACGTTACGAAACGGATTTCGCTAAAGCGCCTACGCGCTCGCCGCTCGGCCACCGCCCGCGACGATCCGGTGTCAAGAGCATGTCGGTCAGATCGTGGCGCAGATGCGACTGACGCCAGAGCAACTGCTCTTTCGTCGCGAGGTGCACTCGCTCGACGTCGGTGCACTCGGTACGCCACGTCGGGTCCGTCGCAAGGTCGAAACACCTGGTCGATCCGTCACCAAACTGCACGAAGGCAAGATCGTCACCGACCGACACCGCGAGATTTCGCTTCGCGAGCGTCCCCTTGCGGGGAGCAGCGCCGTCAGGCCCCAACAGCATGTAGCGGCTGTCCCACTCGTAGTGCGCCCACTCACGCCACCCGGGCGCGTCACCACGAAGCAACGGCGCGAGCGACTCACCGTCGCATTGGACAGGCTGTTCGACGCCAAGCGCCTCAGCGAGTGTCGGCAGCAGATCGACGTTCTCCGTGAAGCGCGAGATCGACGCTGCGCCTTTCACGCGAGGATCACGCCAAATGCCGATGATGTGGTAGCTCTGGGGGAAGAAGCCCAGCTTTTCGAGCAGACCGTGGTCGCCCAGCTGCTCACCGTGGTCCGCCGTGATCACGACGAGCGTGTCCTCCCACTCCCCTCGTTCGTCGATGGCGTCGATCACTCGCGCGAGTTGGGAGTCAACCTCACTGATCATCCCGTAGTACTGGGCCTTCAGGTGACGCATCGCCGCTTCATCGGTTGGTGCGGACACTGGCTCCCAGCCGAGCGCCGCTTCATGGAGAGGGTGGCGTTCGCTCTCTTTGACGGGCGCGATCGGAAGCTCCACGTCGGCGGGGTCGTACATCGTTGCGAAGTGACCCGCCGCCGCGTAGGGCGGATGCGGGCGCAGGTAGCTCACGTGTGCGAACCAACCGGACTCTTGATGATCCAACCATTCGAGAAATCGCGTCGTGAGGAAGCCACTGAGTGAATGCTCGGCGGGGCGGTCGGGCTCACCGCGCAGCAGTGGCCGCCAATTGGCTTCGACGTCATAGCCGCGTTCGCGCAGGTAGTGCAGCCAGCCAGCCTGGCTTTCGGGAAGGTAGAGGCCGACCGAAAATCCCGGCAGGATGCCGTCGTAGTAACTAAGCCGCGGGTCGTCTGGCCCGTTCGCCGACGCAGGATCGAGTCCCTGATCGGTGTAGCCAAAGAGCATCGGGTCGTAGCCCGCACGTCGAGCGACGAAGGCGAGATTGTCGAACCCTCGTGTGAGCGGTGTGCCATTCGCGACGACCCGGTTGTTCATCTGGTACATCCCGGTGTAGAGCGCAGCGCGCCCCGGCGAACACGGGGCCGCCTGGGAATAGTGGCGCTCCAGCCGCACACCTTCATTGGCGATGCGGTTAAGCGCCGGCGTTTCGACGATTGGGTGACCCGCCGCTCCGTACGAGTCTCCTCGAAACTGGTCGAGCGTGATGAAGAGCACGTTCACGACGCGGCGGCCTCCACGAGTCGCTGCAGGTGCTCGGCGAGATCGTCCAAAATCGCGAGCGCCTCCGGCACGACGCCGCCCATCTCCAGAAAGCCGTGCACCATGCCGTGCGCCTCTAAGAGTTCAACCGGCACACCAAAGTGCTCGAGCAGCCCGGCGTATGCGACACCCTCGTCGCGCAAGGGATCACACTCGGCGACCACGACGACCGCGGGCGCTACGCGCGATAGATCAGTTGACATCAACGGGGTGACGCGAGGGTCGGTGTGATCGGCGAATTCGCCAAGGTACTGGCGGTAGTCGTGTCGGAGCGAATCAATATCTAGGAGGAATCCCGTCCCGTACGTGTGGACTGATTCGGTGACGAGCTCAGGTCCAAGGGTCGGGTAGATGAGCACCTGAGCGGCGAGACCCAGATCTTCGTCTCGCAGCAGCGTCGCTGCTACCGTCACCAAATTGGCGCCCGCCGAGTCGCCCATAAGAATGATGGCCGCACGGTCACCGACAAACTCAACCCGGTGGGTCGCCACGTAACGGATTGCCTCGACGGCATCGTCGAGCGAAGCGGGAAAAGGATGCTCCGGCGCGAGGCGGTACTCAAGCGCGAGTATTGGAGTTCTGGTATCGAACGTCACGCGTCGACACAGCCAGTCGTGAGTCTCGAGATCGCCCATTACAAAGCAGCCGCCGTGCAGGTAGATCACGAGGGCATTCGTACCGACGCCGTCCGGTTCATAGAGCCGTGCACTGATCGTTCGACCGCTCAGGACAAGCGCCACGTCGCGCGTCGTCACCCCGAGCGGATCCTCTCCGCGAATAAGCGCCGCCTCGGCGCGAAAGGCTCGACGGCGCTCCGCGTTGCTCGTCGCCAGAGGCGACGGTTCCGGATTTTCCCTGGCCTCGCGAAGGTACGGTTCGAACGAAGGATGGACCACGGTCCAACATTAGGCACCGAAGGGTCGTTCCCCAAAACGTCGATCTCTGAACGCCTGCGCGCCAGAATTTCGTTACAAGGGACAGGCGAGCGTATTGAAATTCACAACCTCGCGAGCACCCGAGGAAAGATCAACCCAGCGCTCTCGGTGTTGATACGAAGAGACAACTTCATAGCGGCCCGCAGGGACGCTAAAGGTAAATGTGCCGTTCCACGGCAATCGCTCCGGAAGGACGACCCGCTTGGTGTGATACGCCGCGCCGTTTCGATACAGCGTCACCGTGAGGGGCTGGGGCTTCGGTTCAGGCGCTGGTGGGGACGCAACGACCGGACCCGGTGCGCATTCCATCACCCTTCCGGTGATGATCCCTCGTGATCCCTGCGCACTCGCCACCCCGGCACCTAGAAGAGTTCCGGTTCCGAGGATGACGGCAACCGCAGCGATCGATGTCAACTTCTTCATGGCACCTCCTCGCCCCCCTACAAACGTTCTGTCATTTTGCACGCTGCCCCTGTAGCGAACTTACGCGCACGAGTACTCAACGTCGCGGTCGCCAACATTGCCGAGAGGAGGTTCTCACGTCAATGTTCGCGTCAAAACGGCGCGCGTGGATGACCGCGGCTCTTCTCAAGAAAATCTAAGTCGGGACGAACGAGGGGACCTGCCGTTAGTTACTTGATAGTGCGCACGAGGGAACCGTCGGACTCTCTCAGCTCCGTGACGGCATTGCTCGGCCCGTTGGTCACCCAGACGTGAGAACCCGCGATCGCGATGCCCCCAGGATCGTTGAACCCGGCTCCGATTACTCGCACCACGGCGCCCGTCGATTTCTTGAATTCCGTGACGGAGTTGCCAAAGAAGTTCGCTGCCCACAGGTGATAGCGGTCGGCCGCCATGGACAGTGGCTGGTTCAAGCTGTTCGCTCGGATGAGTCGCACGACCGCACCGTTTGACGCGTTCAATTCGACGATCGAGCTGTAATCGAGGTTCGCGACCCAGACGTGCGATCCACTGATGGCAATAGACGTGGGTTCATTGAATGGTGCGTCTTGCGCCGTGATGATCCGCACGACCTGGCCCGTCGAGGCGTTCAATTCGGTGACGGAACCAACGCCTCGGCCGTCGCCGTAGTAGTTCTTCACGCCGCTGCTCACAATCCACACGTCATCGCCCCTGGCCGCAATAGCGACGGGACCGTCGAAGAAGTCGCCAAAGCCGTCGATAACGCGCGTGATTGACCCATCTGATTCATCCAGGTCGGTGACCAATCCGCCGGCGGACGTCGTTTGGAGGCTGGTGACCCACACGCGCGACCCGCTGATCGCAATCGCCGCAGGATTGTCGAACCGGGCCGCGCCCACGGTGATCACCCGAATGAGCGCACCGTTCTGCGCATCCAGTTCTGTGATCGAACCGGTCCCGCGACTGTTTCCTTTCACCCCATCGTTCACTACCCAGACGTGGGCATTCGTCACCGCAAGCGCGATCGGCGTTGCGAAATCATCGGCTCGAGCATCGATGACTCGAATGATCGAACCGGTCTTCGCATTGAGCTCGGTCACCGAGTTTCCGAACACGTTGGCGACCCAGACGTGCGAATGGTCGACGGCAATCGCGATGGGTTCGGCGAAATGATGGGTGTGCGATGCGAAGGCCGCCGGAGCAAAGCCGACCGTCGTTGCAGAGCTCACGATCGCGGCAAGGAGGCCCGCACGACCCCCGTATTGCCACATGGAAGGCCCCCTCTCGGTAACGCACTCCCCCGTTTTCGGAGCATAACCATTCCGTAGTCGCGCGCTCGAAAAACTGACTCTTCGGATTTCAGCGGAGCTGAGGAGCGAAGTTCGCTCATCGTTGGCATTGCACGGTGAGGGCACCGCATGGGTGATTTGGAGCGGACGACCGGGCTCGAACCGGCGACCTCGACCTTGGCAAGGTCGCGCTCTACCAACTGAGCTACGTCCGCGTGGTACATCGATTGTAGCCGACTCGCGCGACAGGACCAACCGCTCTTACGCGGTTGTTAGGGCAATAAGTGCGTTGGCTTCGTCGACGATATAGTCCCGTAACCTCGCGAGATCATCCATTCGTTCTGCACATCCCAGCAGTCCGAATTCGAGGAATCCCTCAAACCCGAGCACCGTGATATTGAGCGAGATCGCCCCCACCAACGGGCCGTAGGGCGCCGCCGCCTCGACGGGATAGCCACTCAGCCAGAGCGGGATGGGAGGTCCCGGCACCGAAGAGATCATCAGGTTCGCCATCGGCACGTGCTCGAAGAGTCCGAACGCCGACACCACTTTTCCACCGAGTGACAGGAGCGTTGGGCCAAGCACGCGCGGAACGTCTTGGAAGATCTTTGCTCTATGCGTGCGCTGCTCACCGACCGTCTTCAGCGCGTCACCCGAAATAGCCATCAAGCGTTCGAGTGGATCCGCTGCGTCGACGTGTAGCGCGACAAGCATGCCCGAAATCTGATTCCCGAGTTCGGCGGTGTCCCCCTCGCCGCGCACGTTGATCGGCACGAACGCAATGAGGTCCTTCTTCAGCGCCTCGCCGCGGTCGTCGAGTAGTCGCTTTAGCGCACCGCTCGTCGACGCCATCACGAAGTCGGTAACCGTCGCGCCGTGCGCTTTCGCCGCACGTTTCGCCTCAGCGAGCGGCACGCGCGCGCGCAGGAACGTCTTTTCTATGCCGGCTGATCCGTTGAGCGACGTGCGTCGCGCTTCAAAGATGGACGGCTGATCGGGGGTGGCGTGGCGACGACCACGTATGAGGACGACCGCAGCAAGCGCACGCACGATCTCGTAGAAACGACTCCCCCACGAGGCCACGTTTTCAACAATGAGCTGGGGTCGCCGACGTAAGTGACGCACGCCCTCGGCGAGGAGCCCGAGCGACGTGGTGACCGTCGGTTCTTCCTCGTCGTCGACTCGTTCACCCGGCAAACGAACCTCCGGAGAGATGTCAAAGAGATTGGCGAAGGTTTCGGCGAAGGATACGCCGTCCGCGAGTGCGTGATGCGCCTTCACGACGAGAACGGCGTTGCCGTTGGCGCGGCCCTCGATGATAAGTATCTGCCAGAGCGGCCGTTGCGGCGAAAGAGGGCGCGAAAGAAAGTCCGAGATGAATTGGTCGAGCTGTTCCTGAGATCCGGGCGTCGGCAACGCCACGCGCACCACGTGGCGATCGAGGTCAAAGGAGCGGTCCTTGATAAGAATTGGCCACGTCATGTCGAAGGGTGCCCGCACGACGCGTTGCGCGAGCACCGGAATCTCGTGGATCCGAGCAGCAATGTTGGCCTTAATGAGCGCGAAGCGTTCCTCAGGCTCGTGCGGCTCGCCCGGACCGAGCTCGACGACGGCGCCGATGTTCATGGACGTGCCGGGGTTCTCGAGCAAGATGAAGGCGCTATCGAGCGGATCGAGGAACTTGGTCATCGTCCCGAGCTTCCAAAGCCGCCCTCACCGCGCGTGGTATCGGGGAGCTCATCGACAACGAGCACCGATGATGAGGCGACGGCCATCACAACTAGTTGAGCAATGCGGTCACCCTTTTCGACGTGATAGTCGTGCTCAGGGTCGAGATTGACGAGCGCTACCTTCACTTCGCCGCGATATCCCGCGTCGATCAACCCAGGTGCGTTCGCGAGCGTGACGCCATGGCGCGAGGCGAGGCCGCTGCGCGGCAGCACAAATCCGCCGTGACCTTCAGGGATCGCGATCGCAATTCCTGTCGCGACGAGCGCCCGCCCGCCACGCGCTCCGATGGTGCAGGATTCGACCGCGACGAGGTCACAGCCGGCGTCGCCATCATTCGCGTAGAGCGGCACGACCGCGTCGGGATGAAGCCGTTTTGCGAGGATTTCCATAGCGCGAAGGCTAGTCACGCATCGTCCTGTCATTCATTAAGTAGTGTCGCACTGTGCTTGCGTGGATGGATTTGGAGATGACCGGCCTCGAACCCCTGCGCCACGTCATCGTCGAAATCGCCACGCTCGTCACCGACGACCATTTGAACATCGTCGCCGAAGGTCCCGATCTCGTGATCCACGCAACGCCCGAGCAGCTCGCCGAGATGGGCTCGTTCGTGACTGAGATGCACACCAAGTCGGGTCTCTTGCCGGCGATCGTTTCTTCGACCGTCACGGTCGAAGAGGCGCAGGCCCAAACGCTCGAGTTCTTGAAGCAACATATTCCCGAGCCGGGTTCGGTCCCGCTTTGTGGGAACTCGATTGGCACGGACCGCCGGTTCTTGCAGGAATACATGCCTGAGCTCGAGTCGTACTTTCACTACCGAAATGTCGACGTATCGACGATCAAGGAGCTGGCGCGCCGCTGGCACCCCTCGGTGCTCGAGGCCATGCCGGAAAAGGAAACGGCGCACCGGGCCCTCGACGACATCCGTGAGTCGATTGCCGAGCTCGTCCACTACCGCGAGACGCTCTTTCAGCCCGTCGAAGCGAATCAGTAGCCGCGAAGCGATGGTCGAAGGTCCACTCTCGATTCACGAGGCAACGGCCCAACTGACGGTCGAAGGACAACTTTTCGAAATTGAACAGGCCGTCGTGAATGGCGTCGAGATGACGGTCTGGAAACACGCGCCCGCGAACCTGCGCCACGTGCTCGATCTTTCACTGCGGCACAGCGACTTGGACTTTCTCGTCTATGAGGACACTCGTTACTCTTTTGATCGGCACTATCGCATCGTTTCGACCCTTGCGCAGCGTCTCATCGACGCTGGTGTGACTAAGGGCGACCGGGTCGCGATCGCCGCACGCAATCTTCCCGAGTGGGTCATGGCCTTTTGGGCAGCGAGCATCGCCGGCTCCGTCGTGACGCCGCTCAACGCGTGGTGGACGACCGACGAACTCGTCTACGGCTTGGAAGACTCCGGCGCGTCGGTACTCTTCGTGGACGAAGAGCGCTTGGAGAGAGTCCGTGATCACCTCGACGAACTGGAGCAGTTGACGACGGTTGTCGTCATGAGTGAAGAGCCGGGACGCGCCGCGCGTCTCGGGCGAACGATGGCACGCGTGCGTGTCGTCGATTTTCATGATTTTCTCGGTGACGTCGATCCGGCCGCGACGCCGCCAGACGTCGACATGCAGCCCGACGATGACGTCACGATGCTCTACACCTCGGGCACGACCGGGCACCCGAAGGGGGCGGTGGGCTCACACCGCAACGCCATCACCAATTTCATGAACCTCGCCTTTTCGGCGCAGCGATTCGCGCTTCGCTTTCGCCATCCGACGGGCGCCTCGCCAGCGACGCAGAATTCAGGACTCGTCAACATTCCCTTCTTTCACGCAACGGGCTCGCTCGCCTTCCTCGTGCCGAGCACGGCGGCGGGCGTGAAGATCGTCATGATGCACCATTTTGACGCACGCCGCGCGTTAAAAGTCATTGAGGCCGAACGCATCACGAGCATCGGAGGGGTGCCGACGATCGCCATGCAGATCATCGATCACCCGGACTTCGCCGACTTCGACACCTCGAGCATCAAGAGCATCTCCTACGGCGGTGCGCCCGCGCCGCCGGAACTCGTTGCACGCCTTCGCGCAAAGTTCCCGAAGGGTCACGCACACAATGGCTATGGATTGACCGAAACGTCCGCAGGAATTGCGGGCAATACCGGACCGGACTACGTGGCGAAACCCGACAGCTGTGGACCGGCCTATCCCGTCAACGAGGTGGCAATCGTGCCGGAAGACTTTGTGGGCGATGAACCGAGCGGCGATCTCGCCGTTGGTCCCGAGGTCATGGGGGAACTCTGGATCAAGGGACCCAACGTGATCAGGGGTTACTGGAATAAGCCCGAGGAGACAGCGCACTCCTTCACGAAAGGCTGGTTGCGCACCGGGGACATCGCGAGGATCGACGACGACGGATTCATCTTCATCGTCGACCGCAAGAAGGACGTCATCATTCGTGGCGGCGAGAACGTCTACTCGGTGATGGTAGAAGCCGCCATCTTCGAACACCCCGACGTAGCTGACTGCGCCGTCGTTGGCGTACCTCACCCGACGCTCGGTGAAGAAGTAGCGGCGGTCATCGTGCTGCGACCGGGACGCGTCCTCGAGGCCGAAGAGATCGCCCGCCACGTGGCGGCACGACTCGCGAAGTTCGAAGTTCCAACGAAGGTGGTCTTTCGCGCGATGGCGCTCCCGCGGAACCCTCAGGGAAAAGTGCTGAAGCGCGAGCTGCGCGACTCGTTGATCTAAGAAGCCCCGACGCGCTTTCGCGCGCCGGGACCCTTCAAGACGGAGAAACTATTTATTGGGCTGCGGCGTGAAGCGCAGGTAGTCCTTCACTTTCCTAAAGCCCTTCGGGAACTTCTCCTTTGCGTCCTCGTCGCTGACGGCGGGTGCGATGATGACCTCGTCGCCGTCCTTCCAGTCAATCGGCGTCGAGACGGGATAGGCGGCCGAGAGCTGCAGGGAGTCGAGCACGCGGACGATCTCATCGACGTTGCGACCCGTCGATGCAGGGTAGGTGAGCGTGAGCTTCACCTTCTTATCGGGCGCGATGATGAAGACGCTGCGCACCGTCATGGTGTCGCTCGCGTTCGGGTGGATCATGTCGTAGAGGTCGGCGACCTTGCGGTCTTCGTCACCAATGATCGGGAAGTTCAGCGTGGCGCCGGTCACTTCGTCGATGTCGCTCTTCCAGCGATTGTGCGACTCGACCGGGTCGACCGAGACCGCGATCAACTTGGTATTGCGCTTGTCAAAGTCGCCCTTGCGCGCGGCGAATCCACCGAGCTCGGTCGTGCACACCGGCGTGAAGTCCTTCGGGTGAGAGAAGAGGATTCCCCAGCTGTCGCCCAGGTATTCGTAAAAGTTCACGGGTCCTTCGGTGGTCTCCGCGGAGAAGTCGGGAGCCACGTCCCCTAAACGAATTGCCATCATTACTCCTTGAGTGTGAGGTGTCAGTCACTCGACTGCACGAGCACACCTTAGCGGTCACCATTTAATTCTCCGAAATTTCCATTAAGTTTATAGAGATATCGTTTTTCTCGTCCCCGCGCTCCTGTGAGACTGGTTCGGTGAGTACTCCCAGTCCGATCGTTGCCGCCTTCGATCTCGATGGCACGCTGAGCGACGGCGGCAGCGTCTTTGGCTGGCTGCGCTATCTGTGCGGTCGGCGCGCCACGTACCTCGCCGCAGCGTCCCTTGCGGGTCCGCTGCTCGTTGGTGCCGTGCGAAGCGGTCCCTGGGCCGACCAGGCGAAGGAACGCCTCTTTCGTCGACTCCTCAACGGGCGCGACGCAAACGACGTTCGCGAAGCCTCACGAGCATTCGCGATTGGCCACTTCGAAGAGAGCGGGCGCGACTGGGTCATCGAACGGCTCAATTGGCATCTGCGCCAGGGGCACGGCGTCGTCATCGTCTCCGCGTCCCCCGAGCTCTACGTGGGCGTCGTCGCGGAGATGCTGAACGCCGACGGCGCGCTCGGGACGCGCCTCGCGGTCGATCCGCGCGGCAAGCTCTCGGGCAGCTACCTCGGAAGAAACTGCCGGGGGCGAGAGAAGCTGCGTCGTTTGAGCGAATGGCTGGCGGAGCGATATCCCGACACCGCGCCGACGCTGTACGCGTACGGAAATTCGCGCGGTGATCGCCGGATGCTGCGCGGCGCTGCCTACCCCTATGACGCGGGCCGGCTCGGCGCGTTCGGTGCCTTGCGCAATTTCCCTCGGCTGAAGCGTGCCGTTGTCGAGTCGGAGGCTACTGCTGGCGAATAGAGGCGTCGAGTTCGACGAGACCGCCTTCGCGTCCGTCGTAGGTGACCTGAATCGAGGCGGCGCGCTCGCTCCAGGCGACGACCGTGTGACCGCGTGGATCCACAATGCCGACGTTCAGGTCGTAGACCCCATCCAATAACGGAATCTGCCCGAGATCGACACCGATAACGTTGCGTCCCCGCGAAAGGTTGATCGGCGAAGCCTGCGCGTCGCTACGACTCACCAGCAGTCCCGTGCGAGTGAAGAGCTCCATCATGAAGTTGCCGCTGTAAGCCGTCTCTGACGTCACCGCGACATCAAAGTGCAGCCCCGCGCCACTCTTCACTTCGAATGACCCCGACGGCGTCGACACTGACTCGACGTGCACCGTGCCGAGCAAGTGCGAAGGATCGTGCTCGACGGCGTCGGCCAAGAGATGCTCGCGGAAGATACGGAGCGAGTCACGCGTCGGTCCGTCAGCGATCATCTCGCCGCTCTCGAGGACGATGGCGCGATCGCAGAGCGCGCGCACCTGATCGGCATTGTGGGTCACGAGCAAGATCGTTCGACCCTCTTGCTGAAAGCGCTTGATGCGGTCCACACACTTCGCCTGGAAGCGCTCGTCACCGACAGAGAGCACTTCGTCGACGACGAGGATGTCCGGGTCAACGTTGACGGCAACCGCGAAGGCGAGGCGCACGTACATACCGCTCGAATAGAACTTCACCTGGGTATCGATGAACTGCTCAATCTCGCTGAAGGCCACGACGTCGTCAAAGATCCCATCAACGGACTTGCGCGAGAGGCCCAGCATTGCGCCATAGAGATAGATGTTGTCGCGCCCCGACAGCTCCGTTTGAAAGCCCGCACCGAGCTCGAGCAGCGCCGCCAAGTTGCCGCGCAAGCGGATCTCACCGGTTGTGGGCTTCAAGACGCCGCAGATGCACTTGAGCAGCGTGGACTTGCCCGATCCGTTATGACCCACGATGCCGAGCGTCTCGCCCTCATCCACGGTGAAATTGATGCTCTGGAGAGCGTCAAAGACCTCCGTTGAGCCCGAGCGAGGGTGAAGAAGGCGTTCCTTCAGCGACTGGTGGCGTTCGTGGTGAATCTTGAACTTCTTCGAAACACCTTCCACTCCGATCACCGTCGTCATTAGAGCTCCGACTCGAACTCGCCCTCAAGGCGACCGAAAATCGCCTCGGCGACGAAGAACGCGACGAGCGCGACGCCCAAGAGCAGCACATTCAAGATGAGAAACCTGTCAAAGGACCAGGTGGGCAACATATTGATGCGCCCGAACGGGGCGACCGTCGAGTGCACCACGGTGTTCACGTAAAACACGCGCTGAAACGTCACAACGATGAGGGACAGCGGATTCAGAAAATAGACCCACGTGATGCCGCGAATCTGAAGATGCGGCGCGATGGCGTTCTCGTAGGAGTAGACGATCGGCGTCATGTAGAACCAGAGCTGCAAAAACACTTCAATCAAGTGCCTCACGTCGCGCAGATAAACGGTGACTGCCGACAGCACGATCCCGAGCGCCGAGGCGATCAGATAGAGCGAGATGAATGAAATTGGCAGGATGAGGAGGAACTTAAATGCGGGTGCGTGACCGAGCGCTCCGATGACAATGATGAGCACCAGAAGCTGAGCGAGGAAATACACGACGGCCGCGCCGACATTCGACAACGCCAAGATCTCTCGGGGAAACGAGACCTTCTTTACGAGCGCCGCGCGATCGACAATGACGCCCGTCGCTGTGATGATCGAGTTTTGGAACATGTTCCAGACGATGAGCCCCGAGAAGAGGTAGATCACGAAGTTCGGATAGCCGTTCTTCAAGAACACGTTGAAGACGAGAAAGTACACCCCGAGCGTGAAGGCGGGTGCGAGCATCGACCAGAAGAGGCCGAGTGTCGAGTTTTTGTACTTGATCCGGATATCCGAGACGATGAGCCCGACCATCAACTCTCGGCGCTCCCACACGTTCGTCAAGCGGGTCGCTAATGGAACCCGAGCACTGACGACGCGTACCGGCGTGTTCTCCAAGGAACGTTTGCGCTGGCCCACCAACGGGGCGTCGTTCACTAGACCCCTTGGCGAATGGCCGAACGTTCGATCACGGCGTCGATGAAGCCGTACTCCAACGCCTCTTGGGCCGTAAACCAGCGGTCGCGATCCGAGTCGATCTCGATCCGCTCTACGGACTGGCCAGTGTGAAAGGCGGTGCGCTCCGCGAGCGTCTTCTTCATGTAGATAATTTGTTCGGCCTGGATGGCGATGTCTGACGCCTGACCCTGCATGCCGCCCATCGACGGCTGGTGCATCAGCACGCGACTGTGCGGCAGGGAAAAACGCTTGCCCGCCGTGCCGGCACTCAACAGGAATTGGCCCATAGAGGCGGCCATACCGATGCAGATCGTGCGCACGTCGCAGTTCACGTACTGCATGGTGTCGTAGATGGCGAAGCCGTCGGTGACCGAGCCACCGGGTGAGTTGATGTAGAGGCTGATGTCCCTGTCGCGGTCCTCGGCCTCAAGCAGGAGGAGTTCGGCGCAGATGCGATTCGCGGTGTTCTGGTCGACTTGGGAGCCAAGGAAGACGATTCGCTCGCGCAACAGGCGCTGATTGAGGTCGTTCGGGCCCATGCCTTCAGCCATGGAGGATGTAATCATGCGACCTAATCTACCGTGCGACAACTGTTCA
>DASXEU010000070.1:0-12400 GCA_036489935.1 Acidimicrobiales bacterium | reverse complement strand
CCCGTCAGGTCCGCTCGACACCCCCGTGGGGTGACGAGGAGGTCGAGTAGCTCAGTTGGTAGAGCGCGCGCCTGAAAAGCGTGAGGTCACCGGATCGACGCCGGTCTCGACCACTTCGTGGCTCCGGCCACTTTCGTTAGTAACCGTGAAGCGCGACGCGCGCTTTCGCGTAGCGCCGGCTCGGCGTTGTTGTCCAGGGACCGAGGACGTCAAGTTCTCCTCTCGCCCGCGACGGTGCGGGCTCCTTCGGTCCCCGCCCGAGGGGATTCACCCGCGCGACGACGTTTGACCCCGTGAGGCGTGCGACCAGCATGATGCTCACGCCGTGGCGCTTCGAGCTCGGTAACGAGCGGTAGACGAAATGATCGATCACGTTGTCGGGCTGGTCCATGAGCAAAAACTAGAAAGACGTTGTGACGTTCCCGCGCAGGCGCATCGTGTATCAATGGTTAGGACCATGACTGACGCCACGTTGCCGCTGATCACGCCCGCCTTCGCCGCCGCCATCCCCGGCGTCGGCTGGCCGACGGCCGTGTGGCCGCGAGGCAGGCATCCGCGTCACGACGAGCTTGACGCGGTCGTCAATGAGATGTTCACCGAGGTGGATCTTGCGATCACGAACGCCGTCGTCGTCATTCAGGGCGGTCGCGTCGTCGCCGAGCGGTACGGCGGGGTGCGCGAGCATTTCGACCGACGCGCCGAGCCCATCACGAACGAGAGTCCGCTCATCTCCTGGTCCATGGCGAAGTCAATGCTGCACTTCGTCATTGGCACGCTCGTCGACGCGGGCGAGCTCGATCCCAATGAACTGGCTCCAGTGACGGAGTGGAGCGACGAGCGCGACCCGCGCCACCAGATACGTGTGCGCGACCTCCTCGCCATGCGCGACGGCCTTGCCTTCAACGAATCGTACGTACTGGGCGAACCGAGCCACGTCATCGAGATGCTCTTCGGCGAGGGTCAAACCAATATGGCGGCATTCACCGCGAGTCGGCCGCTCGCCCATCCACCGGGCACCGTGTTTAACTACTCCTCGGGCACGACCAATCTGCTGAGCCGCATCGTCGCCGACAGCGTCGGCTACGGCGACGCCTATCGTACGTACCTCGATCAGCGACTCTTCGGCCCCCTCGGCATGACGAGCGCCGATCCCACGTTCGACGAGCACGGCGTGTTCGTCGCGTCGAGCTACGTGCACGCGACCGCGCTCGACTTCGCAAAGTTCGGACTGCTCTACTTGCGCGGCGGCGAGTGGGACGGTCGTCAGCTCGTCTCGCGAGCGTGGGCTGAGACCGCGCAGGTTCCCCTCAGTGTCGACGAGACCGGCGCGTTCTACTCGTGGCAGTGGTGGGTAACCGGTGACGAGTACGGCACGTACTGGGCGAGCGGCTACGAAGGCCAGCAGATCAGCATCGTGCCGGCGCTCGATGCGCTGATCTTGCGTTTTGGTCACACGCCAGAGGAGCGAGCGCCACTTCTGTACGAATGGCGCAGCCGCGTGCTCCGCGTGCTCGCGAGCGCCTAAGCGCCCTCGTACTCAAAACCGAGGTCTGGCGCGCTGAAGAGCGCCTTGAACTCGAGCCCTTCTTTTGCGGTCATCGCGGCCGCCGTACCGCCGCGATCGACGACCGCCACGATCATGACCACGTCGGCGCCCGCTGCCTGGGCAACGTGCACTGCTTCGAGGAGGCTCGTGCCGCGAGTGACGGTGTCTTCCGTGATGACGACTTGATCTCCTGGTTCGAGCACGCCCGCGACTCGCCCTCCCCCGCCATGGTCCTTCACTTCCTTGCGCACGCTGAAGGCGCGTAGCGCACGACCCCGCGTTGCGGCGACCCCGGCCGTGATAAAGCTGACGCCGTCGGCGCCCATCGTGAGTCCGCCGATCGCCGTCGCTGTGTCGGGAATGGCCTCGAGCATGAGCGTCGCGAGATCGACCATGGCGTCAGGTGCACAAATGGTCTGCTTCGAATCAATAAACCAGGTCGAGCGGCGTCCGGACTTCAACACGAAGTCACCGCGCTTGACCGAGTGTTCCAGCAAGTGCTCGAGAATTCGTTCGCGCGCGTCGCTCACGTGAGCACCACCTGACCCGTGCCCGGGCGAAGCGTGCCGACGAGGGATGCGTCAACGCCACTCGTGCGCGCGAGCGTCAGTGCCGCCTCCGCAGCGCTCGGATCGAGTGCGATGACCATGCCAAGTCCACAGTTAAAGACCCGTACCATCTCCTCGGCGCTTACGGGACCTCGGCGCTGGATCTCAAAGAAGATCTCCGGCGTCGTAAATGCCTCCATGTCGATTTCCGCGTCGAGATCATCGGGCAGCAGTCGTACGACATTGCCAACGATGCCGCCGCCCGTGATATGCGCAATTGCGTGCACGCCGGCACCGAACTCCTTGCGCAAGGCAACCGCGAAGGGCGCGTAGATGACCGACGGCAGCAGCAGCTCGTCGCCGAGCGAGCGCGTCGCGCCCGGGTACGCGGGCTGTGCCAGTGAGGAGGCGTCGCTCACGAGCACTTCGCGTGCGAGCGTGTAGCCATTCGAGCGAAGGCCGGGTGAGTGGAGACCGAGCAGCACGTCGCCCGCGCGCGTGCGTTCCGGTGAGAGAACATCGTGGCGCTCGACCACACCAAGCGCAAAGCCCGCGACGTCGAGATCGTCGGGTTTCATGACGCCACCGTGTTCTGCTGTCTCGCCGCCGAGGAGCGCCGCGTGCGCTTGACGGCATCCTTCGGCGATGCCCGCGACGAGGACTTCGACGACGTGGGGATTCAACGCACCGACCGCCAAATAGTCGAGAACGAAGAGCGGCTCTGCGCCTACGCAGACGAGGTCGTCGACGAGCATTGCGACGAGGTCGATCCCGACCGTGTCGTATCGGCCAAGGAGACGGGCGACTTCCAGCTTGGTGCCGACGCCGTCGGCGGAAGCGACGAGCACGGGTTCTGCGTACTTCTCGCCTAAGGCAAAGAGCCCACCGAATCCTCCGATACCCCCGAGCACGCCGTCGCGAAACGTCGAGTCAACGCTCTTCTTGATTCGCTCGACGGCCTCGTCACCCGCTTCGATGGAGACTCCCGCACCGGCGTAGGTTCGCGCGCCGGCGACGTCGAGCAGTCGACTCACCAGCGGCTACCTACTGCGCCGATCGCGACCGGGATCGGGGCCGGGTATGAACCCGTAAGGCACGCGTCACAGCACTCGCCGTTCAGTTGAATTGCGGACCGAAGATTCACGAGCGTGATGTATTCGAGGGAGTCCGAACCGATGAAGTCGTTCATCTCTTGGATCGTGTGGTTTGCCGCGAGCAGCTCATCGCGATTGGGCGTATCGATGCCGTAGTAGCACGGCGACATGAAGGGCGGCGACGAGATGCGAAAGTGCACTTCGGCGGCACCAGCATCGCGCAGCATGGTCACGAGTGCCTTCGTTGTCGTACCGCGCACGATCGAATCGTCGACGACGACGAGTCGTTGGCCTTCGATGTTCTCGCGCAGTGGATTGAACTTGCGTCGCACGTTGGCCGCGCGCGACTTCTGGTCGGGCGAGATGAACGTCCGACCGATGTAGCGGTTCTTCACGAGTCCGTGGCCAAAGGGAATGCCGGACGCCTTGGCGTACCCCTCGGCGGCGGGTATGCCCGAGTCGGGCACGCCCATCACGAGGTCGGCCTCGACGCTCGACTGGGACGCCAGGAGTTCCCCCATGCGTCGACGCGTCGTGTGGACTTGGTGGCCCATGAGGTAGGCGTCGGGACGGGCAAAGTACACGAACTCGAAGATGCAGAGCTTCTGCGCGCCCGCCGCTGGTTTCAGCAACTGGGTCGACGTCACGCCCTCTTTGGTGATGGTGACGAGCTCACCGGGGGCGATCTCGCGCACGAATCGAGCGCCGACGACGTCGAGGGCGGGCGACTCCGAGGCGACGATCCAACCTTCGGGCGCGTCGTCGGTGCCGAACTGGCCGAGGCAGAGCGGGCGAAAGCCGTACGGATCACGAACGGCGTGTACTTTGTTGGCCTCGAGGATGACCATCGAATAGGCACCCTCGACCTGCGCAAGGACGGTCTTCAGTGCGACGTCGAGGGTAGCGCCGTCGTTCATTTCAAGAGCGAGCATCTCGGCGACGAGGTCCGAGTCCGACAGCAACGACGTGAATTCCATACCGATTGATTGAGCGAGCTCGTTCGTGTTCGTGAGATTGCCGTTGTGCGCGAGGGCAAAGCCTGACGCGCCCGCCGATCGGAACACCGGCTGTGCCGCGGTCCAGTTAGCCGAGCCCGACGTCGAATAGCGCGTGTGACCAATCCCGAGCGATCCGCCGAGCGCTCGCAACGTTGAGTCGGCAAAGACGTGGCTCACGAGCCCGTTGTCTTTGACAACCGTGATCTGTTCGTTCTGGAACGTCGCCATGCCGGCCGATTCTTGGCCTCGGTGTTGGAGGGCGTAGAGCGCGTCGTAGCAGTACGGAGCTATCGCGCGACCGGGCGCCACAATGCCGACAACGCCGCACGCTTCTTTCATGACGAATGCACGCTACCGGTCCAAAAGCTGCTGTGCACCGGGCCAGTCTCGCACAGTCCACTGTCCGGCCTGATCACGTTTACTACGCTACCTGGATGATTGACCTGCATCTCCACTCGACGTTTTCCGACGGTTCGGACACGCCAAGCGAACTCGCCGCGAAGGCCGCGAACGTGGGGCTTCGGGCGGTCTCGCTGACCGATCACGACACGACGTTGAGTTATGACGAGATGGATGCGGCGACCAGGGAGCACGGCATCGAACTCGTGCCCGGCGTCGAGGTTTCTCTACGAGATAACGAATTCCCGATGACGCGAAATGGGCGGATTGTCCCCCGCAACGTCCACGTGCTGGCGTATTTCTTGCCAATGGAGCCGACCCACCCGATTCAACAGCAATTGGCCCAACTTCGCCATGACCGCGACGTGAGAAATCTCGAGCTCGTCACCGTTCTCCAGCGTCGAGGGTTTGAGAAGCTGACCCTCGACTATCTCACCGCGATGTCCGGCAACGTGCACTCGATCGGCCGCCCGCACTTCGCCCGAGCAATGTTCGAACTGCACCCCGAGATCGTCGGCGAACGGACCGACGATCGCTGGAACCGCGTCTTCGTCGACTGGCTCGGCAGCTCCGGCCTCGCGTACATCCCTAAGACGAGCATGCCAATTGAGCAGTTCGTTGACGCCGCGAAAGGTTCACCGACCGTCTTTTCGATCGCTCACCCGCTCGTCAACTACGTCGGGGAAAGCTCGAGCGGCGCGATTCAGTCGACCATGCCCAAAATTTTCGCGTCACTCCGCGAGCGTGGGTTCAAGGGCGTCGAGGCCTACTACGGCGGCACGAATGAGCAGACTCGCGCGCTGATGGTGAAGCTCACCCGCGACGCGGGGATGATCCCGACGGGCGGCTCTGACTACCACGGGCACTACAAAGAAGATGTCGCCCTCGCGCGTGGACGCTCAGGGGATCTCCGAGTGCCCGACGAGATTCTCGCCGAGCTGAAGGCTGCTCGCTAGTTCGTCGCCTCGAGCGCGTCGACGAGCGCGCCTTCACGACGTGCCGTGATCTCTTCGACCGAAAGGTTGATCGTCGAACCAATGATGAGAGCGTCGCCGCCGCAGGTACCGAGCACCGCAACGGGGACACCCGCCGCCACTGCACGTCGTGCGAACGCTTCAACACCGCTCGTCGCCACGACGAACCGCCCCGGAAACTCGCTGAAGAGCTCACCATGCGCTTCGAACTCGTCGAGCACGGCGCCGATGTTCGTGACCGCAGCCATCTCGGCAATCGCCGTCACGAGACCGCCGCCCAGCACGTCGTGCACCGCGGTGACGTCGCTCACTCCGCCCGCGCAGATGCTCGCTACTTCCCTCGTGACGAAGTCGAGCGTGGCGTGGAGTGCCTCTCGTTCCGGACTTCCCAAGGTTCCGCCGCGGCGTCCGCGGCGCGTTGCCCAACGTGATCCTGCGAGAGGGAATGGTCGCTCGCCGTCGGCGTGACGTGCGCCGACAAGCACAAGCGAATCGCCCGCACGCCAGTTCCAACCCGGAGGTGCCGCCACGAGCTCATCGACGACACCGAGGAGCCCAATGACGGGGGTCGGGTCAATGTCGGCCCCCGCGCTCTCGTTGTAGAGCGAGACATTGCCCCCAATGACGGGAAGCCCGAGATCGTTGCACGCATCAGTCATTCCGTCGATCGACTCGCTCAGCTGCCACATCACCTCGGAGTGTTCCGGATTGCCGAAGTTCAAGCAGTTCACGACCGCCTTCGCGGTCGCGCCAACGCAGGCGAGATTCATGACGCCCTCGACGACGGTGAGCGCGGTGCCCAACTTTGGATCGAGCGCGCACCATCGTGGATTGGAGTCCGTCGAAAGGGCGATGCCCCGTTGCGAGGCGGGCAACCCAGGACCGGCGAGTCGTAGCAGCGCGGCATCTCGGCCTGGTCCGACAACAGTGTTGAGGAAGAGCTGCGAGTCGTACTGCCGGTAGACCCACGCGGGGTCCACGAGTAGATCCAGCGCATCATCGTTGGGCGAGCCCACGGGCTCGTCGAACGTGGGGTCGTCCGCGTGCACCGCGTCGAGATCCGTCGGGCGCTCTCGGGGTCGGTCGTAGAGGGGAGCCTCATCGGCGAGCGCAGAGGCGGACACGTTGGCGAGAATCTCTCCGTCAAAGCCGTCACGGATGCGCAGCATGGCGCGCGCCACGCCGTCGGAGCCGATAACGGGTTCGACCACGCGACCCACAACGCTCGCTCGAACTTCCCATTTCTCGCAGAGCGCCTGGACCGCATCTAGATTTTCTGGCGTGATGATCGCGAGCATGCGCTCCTGAGACTCTGAGGTCATGATCTCGTAGGGGGCCATGCCCTGCTCGCGCAGTGGTACCGCCGTGACGTCGACATCCATGCCGACCCCTCCGCGCGCCGCAGTCTCGCTCGTCGCACAGACGAGCCCCGCGCCCCCGAGGTCCTGTATGCCGACCACGTAGCCACAATCAAGCAGCTCAAGGCACGCTTCGATGAGACGCTTCTCCTCATAGGGGTCACCAACCTGCACGCTCGGGCGCTTCGCGTCATCGCCCGCGCCCGCATCATCACCGGAGAATCCCGCTGACGCGAGCACCGATACCCCACCGATGCCGTCACGACCAGTCCGTGACCCCAGCAAAACGGCCAGGTTGCCAATACCCGAGGCGATCCCGAGGACCAAGCGTTCCTTCGGCAGTGCGCCGACGCAGAGCACGTTCACCAGCGGATTCGACGAGTAACAGTCGTCGAACGTGAGTTCCCCCCCGATCGTGGGGACGCCGACGGAGTTGCCGTAGCCAGAGATGCCCGACACCACCCCTTCAACAAGCCATCGCTGGCGGGCGTCAGTCAGTTCACCAAAAAAGAGCGGATCCATGACGGCGAGCGGGCGGGCGCCCATGGTGAAGATGTCACGCAAGATGCCCCCCACCCCCGTGGCGGCCCCTTGGTAGGGCTCGATCGCCGAGGGATGGTTGTGGCTCTCAATACGGATGGCGACCGCAATGCCATCCCCGGCATCGATGACGCCCGCGTTCTCGCCGGGACCGACGAGCACGTGCGGGCCTGTCGTCGGAAGACGACGCAGGTGCAACCGGGATGACTTGTACGAGCAGTGCTCGGACCACATGACGCCAAAGAGCGCCAGTTCCAGGTGATTTGGGTCACGACCGAGGACGACCCTGATCTCTTCAAATTCGTCATCACTCAGCCCGAGGGCTCCGTGAAGGCTCGCGGGGGGATTCACGCAACAAAACTACCGGCACGAGCGGGTACCCCTGCGCGAACCGGCCAATGAGTCAGCAAAGGAAAATCGAGCTGTCCAATGCTTGTTGTCGTCACCTTCGCTGACGTGGGGGTCGCGCGAGCACGTTTGCTACAACGCGAGCGACGCGACGGGCGCGGTGAGAAAGCTCTTGAGGAGCACTTGTCCGTCGTCGCTGCCGAGCAGCGTCGACATGGCGCGCTCGGGGTGGGGCATGAGACCGACCACGTTGCCGCGCTCGTTGGCGATGCCCGCGATATCCCCGCGAGACCCGTTGGGGTTGTCCTTGTAGGTGAGCACGATGCGGTCATTCGCCACCAGCTCGTCGTACGTCGCGTCGTCGCACGTGTAGGCGCCCGAGAAGTGGTTGATCGGAATGACGAGCTCCTGGTCCAACGTCGCCTGGGACGTCAGCACCGACGCTTGCGATGTGACGATGAGTGTCGTTGGTTGACAGAGAAACGTGAGTCCGCGGTTCTTCTGGAGAGCACCCGGTAAGAGGCCCGCCTCCGTCAGCACCTGAAATCCATTACAGATCCCGAGCACGGCACCGCCATCATTCGCGAAACGACCGACCGCTTCCATTACCGGAGAGAACCGTGCGAGGGCACCTGGACGCAGATAGTCGCCGTGGGCAAATCCGCCCGGCAAGATGATCGCGTCGTAACCGGTGAGATCCGTGGTCGAATGCCAGACCAGCTCCGCTGTCGCACCCAGCATGCCCATGGCGGACGCCGCGTCGTATTCGCAGTTAGAGCCTGGAAAGACGACGACGCCGACGCGCGTCACGACGCGTGCACGCCCGAGAGTCGCGCCGTCGCGTCTTCAATCACGGGATTGGAGAGCAGGCGCTCGGCGAGGGCGGTGGCGCGTTCGAGCGCCTCTGCCTCGCTGTCGGCGTCGATCATCATCCGAAACGATTTGCCCGCCTTCACGTCGGTCACGCCATAAAAACCGAGCGCCGGCAAGGCTCGTTCGATGGTGGCGCCTTCAGGATCGGCGATACCTTGGCGAAGGCTGACGTCAACAATCACTGAGTAGTTCACTGAGAAAAACCGTACCATTCCCCAAGCGAGTGCCCAGTCACGCGCTCGTACGCAGCGACGTAGCGCGACGAAGTTTCGCGAACGATCTCCTCCGGCACGCGCGGCGGCGGCGGCGTTTTATCCCACTTCATCTCGGTCAACCAGTCGCGAAAGGGCTGCTTGTCGAATGCGGGCGGCACCACACCGGGCCACACGTCCTCGGCGGGCCAGATGCGCGAGGAGTCCGGGGTCAGCACCTCGTCGCACACGACGAGTTCGCCGTCGAGGACTCCCAACTCGAACTTGGTGTCAGCGAGGACAAGACCGACTGCGTCGAGCTTCTCCGCGGCTCGGGAGAAGAGGCGGAGGCAGATCGCTTGGGCTTCTTCGAGGCGATCGCTACCGATGATCTTTGCGGCTTCGGCGAGATCGATGTTGAGGTCGTGACCTGACTCGGCCTTGGTCGACGGCGTGAAGATGGGCTCAGGAAATGGATCGGTGAGCCGCAGCCCGGTAGGTGCCGCCATGTGATGGACAGTCCCCTCACGTACGTACTCGTCGTAGGCCTGACCCGCGAGGCGGCCGCGCACGATGCACTCCAGTGAGAGCATGTCGGCCTTACGTACAAGCATCGTGCGCCCGTGCAGCTCAGGCAGATCGAAGAATCCGACCACGGTGCGATCGATCTCGCGAGGATCGCAGCTGACGAGAGAACTCGGCACGTCATCGGCGAACTCGTGAAGCCAGTAGTCGGTGAGACCCGTGAGCACGCGACCCTTGTCAGGAATTGGCTCATTCATGACAACGTCGAAGGCGGAGAGTCGATCCGAGGCGACCATCAGCATCAGATCCTCGTCAACGTCGTAAAGATCGCGAACCTTGCCCGAATAGAGATGCGTCAGCGATAAGTCGCTTACTTCTGCCACGTCAATGCCTCCATGACGCGCCGACGGTGTGCGAGCATCCGATCGAGGTCGAAGGCCCGCGCGATGGCGTCTTCGCTCAAGCTGACCTCGTCGTCGCTCTCAATGACGTCGCGGAAGTTTCGCCTCTCGTCGATGGCGCGACGTGAGGCACGCTGGACGATCCGGTACGCCTCGTCGCGACTCATCCCCGACTCGATTAACGCGAGTAGAACGGACTGGGAGAAGACCAGTCCGAGGGACCCTTCCGTGAGATTGTTGAGCGCGCGCTCGGCGTGGATGACGGCCCCATCGGCGAGCCAGGTCGCCTTCCTCAACATGTACACGGTGAGCTGTAATGCGTCGGGAAGCACTACCCGCTCGACGCTTGAGTGCGAGATGTCGCGCTCGTGCCAGAGCGCGACGTCCTCGAGGCCGGCGACGAGGTAGCCGCGCAGCACGCGCGCGAGGCCCACCAGGCGTTCGGCGATGACGGGATTGCGCTTGTGCGGCATGGCCGAAGAGCCCTTTTGACCAGGCGCGAAGGGTTCTTCCATCTCGCCGACTTCGCTGCGTGCGAGGTGGCGCACCTCGAGCGCGAACTGCTCGATGGACGTGCCAATGGCGGCGCACGCGTAGAGCACCTCGGCGTGACGATCGCGCGCAATGACCTGGGTGGCGGGCACCGGCTCGAGTCCGAGGTGACGACAGACGTACTCCTCGACCGCGGGATCGATATTGGAGAACGTGCCGACGGCGCCGCTCAGCTTGCCGACGGCAATGCCGCGGCGCGCCTTGGCGGCGCGTTCGAGGTCACGGTTCACTTGCAACGCGAAGAGCGCGAACTTCGCCCCGTAGGTCGTCGGCTCCGCGTGCATGCCGTGCGTGCGCCCGACAATGGGTGTGTCGACTGTCTCGAGCGCACGTTTCGTGAGCGCGTCGCGCAACTTGGTCGCGTCGTTAATGACGATGTCCATGGCGAGCGCGAGTGAGTAGCACAGTGCGGTGTCAACGACGTCAGAGGAGGTGAGTCCGTAGTGCACCCACGCGCCTTCGGGCATGCCTACGCGCTCTTGGACGATGTCGACGAACGCCGCCGTGTCGTGATTCGTGATCTCTTCGCGGGCACTCACTGCTTCGACGAACGCAGCGTCAACAACGGGGCGACGCTCACGCAGCGCCTTCACCTCGGCGATGGGGATGATCTCGAGCTCGCCGAGCGCCTCGGCGGCGAGGAGCTCGACTTCGAGCATGGTGTCGAAGCGATGCTCGTCGCTGAAGAGCGCGGCGACGTCCTTCGGGGCGTATCTCGGGATCACTGGACTCCTTCAGTAGCGGCGAGCGCGATGTCACTTCGACGCACGCTCCCCTTAAAGGTTATGAGTGACGCCCCCTCATACGCGCGACGGCGGGCCTCGGCAACGCTGTCACCGAGTCCCGTCACGGCGAGCACTCGCCCACCGTTGGTGACGAAGTTGCCCTCCTCGTCGCGGGTCGTGCCCGCGTGGAAGACGAGTACGTTGGCGTCGCCGCCGAGAAGCTGACCGTCGGCACCCAGTCCTTTGATGACATCACCCGTTCGCGGGCGCTGAGGGTAGCCCTCGCTCGCGAGAATGATCGTTACGGCAGCGCCGTTTCCTGAATGCGAGACCCCCACGTCGCTGAGACGCCCGTCGCCGACTCGCAGCAGGAGGTCGAAGAGTTGGGCGCCCAGAAGCGGGACGAGCACCTCGGTCTCGGGGTCACCAAAGCGCACGTTGTACTCGAGCAACTTCGGGCCGCTCGCGGTCAACATGACACCGGCGTAGAGAACACCGCGGAAGTCGATGCCTCGATGCGTTAGTTCACGCACGGTTGGCTCGATGATGAGTTGCATGATGTCAGCGACCTGCTCATCGGTCATCGTGCTCATCGGCGCGAAGGCTCCCATGCCGCCCGTGTTGGGTCCCTGGTCACCGTCGCCCACGCGCTTGAAATCTTGGGAGGACGCGAGACCGATCGTGTTGCTTCCGTCGCAGAGCACGTGAAATGAGCACTCCTCGCCGATGAGCCCCTCTTCAATGACGACCGTCGTACCCGCGACGCCGAAGGCCGCGCCGCTCAGCTTCTCGCTCACGTCTCGTCGCGCCTCGTCGAGGTCGTTCGTGACAAGCACGCCTTTGCCCGCCGCGAGACCGTCCGTCTTGATGACGTACGGCGGTCTCATGGTCGAGAGAAAGCTGAACGCCGAAGCTTCGTCGCGAAACGCGCCGTAGGCAGCTGTCGGTATGCCGGCCGCCGTAAAAAACTCCTTCATGAATGCCTTCGAGCCCTCGAGTTGCGCACCGACCGCGCCCGGGCCGACGACGACTTTTCCCTGCGAGCGAAGCTCGTCCGCAAGTCCCGCCACGAGCGGCGCCTCTGGTCCGATGACGAAGAGGTCGGCGTCGAGCTCGGTCGCGGGTATGTCCACGCACGTGATGCCCTGTGCGGCGATACCGGCGTTACCGGGTGTTACGACGACGTGCGCGCTCTTCGCGAGCGCCCACGCCAGTGCGTGCTCGCGCGCACCGGAACCGACAACGACGCAGCGGCTCACGCCGTGCGCACGAACTGCTCACGCTCGGGTCCGACGCCCACCACCGCGATGGGAACTCCAATTCGCTGT
>DASXEU010000066.1:0-3477 GCA_036489935.1 Acidimicrobiales bacterium | reverse complement strand
GGTGCCGACGATGACGTCGAAGTCGACCTGGTCGTAGGCGAGGTAGGGCATGGTACGGCGCAAGTCCCAAGGCACGCCGGTCGAACGGAGCAATGGTCCGGTCACGCTCAAGGCAAGTGCTTCTTCCGCACTGAGCGGCGCCACGCCCACCATGCGGTTGCGGAAGATCGGCTGGCCCGTCAGCAGCTCGTCGTACTCAAACGTGCGCTCGTAGACCGTGTCGCAGATGACGAGCACGTCGTCTTCCCAGCCGTCGGGCAAGTCTGCCGCGACGCCGCCGGGGCGGACGTAGTTGAGGTTGAGGCGAAGGCCCGCCGTCTTTTCGAAGAAGGCGAGGACGAGCTCACGCTCGCGAAAGCCGTAGATCATCATCGACGTGGCGCCAAGGTCCATGCCGTTGGTCGCCATCCACACGAGGTGTGAGCTGATGCGGTTGAGCTCGGACATGAGCATGCGGATCCACGTCGCGCGCTCGGGAATCTCGATCGAGAGCAGCTTCTCAACGGCCAATGAATAGGCGAGCTCGTTGCCAATGGGACTTAAGTAGTCCATGCGCGTCACGTTCGTCGCGCCCTGCACGTAGCTGAGCACTTCCCCGGTCTTTTCCATGCCGGTGTGCAAATAGCCAATCACGGGCTTCGTGCGCAGCACGTACTCCCCGTCGAGCTCGAGCATGAGTCGGAGCACACCGTGGGTAGACGGGTGCGCCGGTCCCATGTTGATGATCATCGTCTCATCGTCACGACGTTCATAATCGATGTCGTTGGGATCCATCGTGAGGTCAGAGGTGCGCAGCACCGCGCCAACTTCGCGCGCCAGTTCGTCGGCACCGGTCGCGCGCCTCGGACGCATCTCCTGGCGGCCCTCGGAAGTCTCCGCAGTCAAAAGATCGCTGCGCTCCGCAACCCGTACGGCGTGGTCGTTGATCTCGGTCATCGCGGTCCCGGCGCTTCCTTGAACTGCACGGGGATTCGGCCCACGGCGTAGTCCTTGCGCAAAGGGTGGCCCTCCCACTCTTCGGGCATGAGGATGCGCGTCAAGTCGGGGTGCCCGTCGAAGAGGATGCCAAAGAGGTCGAACGCCTCGCGCTCCATGGCTTCGGTGCCGGGATAGAGGTGAAACAGCGTGTCAACACGCGGCTCGTCGTTGCCCACTTGGACGCGAATGCGTACGCGCTCGCGCTTGGACAAGCTGAGCAGGTTGACGACGATCTCGAAACGCGCGCCCTCGACACCGTCGGGAAGCGCTCGATCGAGGTGCTCCAGGTAGTCGACCGCACACAGGTCTACGCACATCTCAAACCCGTCGTCCTTAAAGGATCGAACGAGTTCGACGTATTGGCCAGGCGTCGGAAAGCACCCGAGGTCGGAGGCCAACGCGTTGGCCGTGACGACACCTGGGGGGGCCGTAAGAGGAAGCAGAGTCACTTCGGCGTTCCCACCCTTACCGCCACCGGGACTTCAGGAGTCCATACATTTGACTGGTCTTCGACGTGAGTCGGGCGATTTTCGGTGCGACGCTTCATGATCTCACCGGTGCGAATCTGCTCGTGCAGCGTCAGAATTGCGTGCATCAGGGTCTCGGGGCTTGGGGGGCAACCCGGCGCGTAGACGTCGACGGGCACAATCTGGTCGACGCCCTGGACGATGGCGTAGTTGTTGAACATGCCGCCCGTTGATGCGCAGACGCCCATGGAGATGACCCACTTGGGCTCCATCATCTGGTCGTAAACCTGGCGAAGCACGGGGGCCATCTTCTGGCTGACGCGTCCGGCCACGATCATGAGGTCGGCCTGGCGGGGCGAGTTGCGAAAGACTTCCATGCCGTAGCGCGCGAGGTCGTAGTCGGCCGCCCCTGCCGCCATCATCTCAATCGCGCAGCACGCCAGTCCGAAGGTCGCGGGCCACACCGACGCGCGACGGGCCCAGCGGACCAGGTCTTCGAGCTGGCCGGTAAGAAAGTTGTGTTGGAGGTCTTCGAGCGCCACTACGCCGCCTTATCCGGGTCGGCGCCGATGCGCACAATCGTCGATGAGCTGGTGCGCGAGGGCATACCGGCCGAGAGGTGCTTCACCGGACCCCACGTGAGCGCGCCTTCTGCGACCAAAAAGAGGAGCGCGGCGAAGACGGCGAAGGAAAAGACCACGACCTCGACCAGTCCGAAGAGACCCAGCTGGCGGAAGACGACCGCAAAGGGGTACATGAAGACGACCTCGATGTCAAAGATCACGAAGATCATGGCAACGAGGTAAAAGCGCACGGGAAAGCGCTGAGGTGGCTCGTATTCAGGGACGATGCCGCATTCGTAGGGTGCCAGTTTTGCGTCAGTGGGCTTCTTGTGGGGTGCGAGCATCGCAGAGGCCACAAACGATCCCGACGCAAAAAGCACTCCCAGGATGAGCAGCCCAAGTATTGACATGTACTGGTCCACGAACATCATTTCTACCAGACATAGCGAGCATGCTTATCCGGCGGCGCGCCTGGTGGAACGGCGTAGTCTTGATGCGTGAAAAGCCTCGAGGAGGTCGCAGCGAAACCAACGATCTACGACGTCGTCATCGTGGGTGGCGGCCCGAGTGGATCGGCCTGCGCGTACTGGTTGGCGAACGCCGGTTGGAACGTCTGTTTGATCGAGAAGAAACAGTTCCCGCGCGAGAAGACGTGCGGGGACGGACTGACGCCGCGCTCGGTGCACCAGATCGCGGAGATGGGCTTGGAAGGCATCGTCGCGGCGAACGGACATCGCTACCAGGGACTGCGCGCGTTCGGCTTCGGTGCGTCGCTCGAGATGAACTGGCCCGAGCACCGCACATTCCCGAACTACGGCTACACGATCACGCGTTTCAATCTCGATGGACTCGTGGCGGACAACGCGGCCAAGCACGGTGCCGAAGTACTGAACGGCGTCGAGGCACTTGACCTTGTCGAACGCACCCCCGGACGCGACGGCCAGCTGGTCGGTGCCGCAGGCGTCGTCGTGAAGGACAAGGAGTCGGGTCTCACACGTGAGATCCGCGGTCGCTACCTCGTCGTCGCAGACGGACAGAACTCCCGTCTCGGACGTGAGCTCGGCGTCGTGCGCAATCGCGACTGGCCGATGGGCATGGCCCTTCGCGGGTATTACACGAGCGATCGCCACGACGAACCCTGGATCGATTCGCACCTCGATATTCGTGACACGGACGGCAAAGTCGTCCCCGGTTACGGCTGGATCTTCCCGCTCGGCGACGGGCGACTCAACGTCGGCGTTGGATTGCTCTCAACGGGTGGCGCCTGGAAAGGCGTCAACACGACGAAGCTGCAGGAGTACTTCGTTGCCCAAGTCGGCGAAGCGTGGGGGCTGAACGACGAGACGTCCTGTGGCGCCCCGACAGGTGGTCGCCTACCGATGGGTCTCTCCATTGGGCCGCGCGTTGGTGCGAACACCTTGACTATCGGCGACGCGACCGGCATGGTGAATCCCTTTAACGGTGAGGGC
>DASXEU010000001.1:0-8205 GCA_036489935.1 Acidimicrobiales bacterium | reverse complement strand
GACGGCGTGCCACGTCTCAATGTCGAGCGAGTCAGCGAAGGCGATCTCGACGGCCACTTGATCGCGGACGGTGATGACCGGAAATCTCGAACCGTACGGTGTGCCATCGGCGGCGATCGACGAGGGGCCCGTCGTTCCCTGCGCACCGCCGAGGACATTCGGACACACGACGTAGAACTGATCGGAGTCAATCGCGAGTCCGGGTCCAATGAGGCCGTTCCACCACCCCGGCGTCGCGTGGCCGAGACCGACATCGCCCGTCGCGTGCGAGTCTCCCGTCAGCGCGTGCTCGACCAGTACCGCGTTCGATCGATCAGCGTTGAGCTCGCCCCACGTTTCATAGGCGACCGTCACCTCGGGTACGTGACCGCCGCCCTCGAAAGAGAATCCGTTGCCGGCGCTACCCGCAAGCGTGACGAACCGTCGTCGTCCGGGGTTGTCCCCGGGTTGCCAGTAGTTCGCTCGCGCGCTCATGCTCCCTTGATCGCGCGAAACCCCGCCTCGAGATCGGCGAGGATGTCCTCGATCGATTCGATACCAATGGAAAGACGCACGAGATCTGGGCTCACACCAGTTGAGATCTGCTCTTCTTCGCTCAGCTGCGAGTGAGTGGTCGATGCCGGGTGGATGGCGAGACTCTTCGCGTCGCCGACATTCGCGAGGTGACTGAAAAGCTCCAAGCCCTCGATGAACTGTCGACCGGCGTCCATGCCGCCGTTAACCCCAAACGCGAGCACCGCACCGGCGCCTCGAGGGAGGTAGCGCTCTTGGAGGGCGTGCCACGGACTTGACGCGAGGCCAGGAAAGTTGACCCACTTCACGTCGTCGCGGGCCTCGAGCCACTTGGCGACGGTGGTCGCGTTGGCGACGTGACGTTCCATGCGAAGGCTGAGGGTCTCGAGTCCCTGAAGGAACAAGAACGAGTTGAATGGGGCGATCGATGCACCCATGTCACGCAGGTACTGGAGTCGCGCTTTGAGGACGTAGCGCGCGGGAAAGAGGAAGTCGGGAAGCTGTCCGAAGACGAGACCGTGATAGCTCGGATCGGGTTCCGTGAAACCCGGAAAGCGGCCACTGCCCTCGTAGTCAAACTTGCCTCCATCGACAATGACGCCACCGATGGAGGTGCCGTGGCCCCCAATGAATTTGGTCGCCGAGTGCACCACAATGTCTGCGCCGTGCTCGAGGGGGCGGCAGAGGAACGGGGTCGCGAGGGTGTTGTCGATGACGAGAGGAATCTTGTGGTCGTGGGCGACCTTGGAGACACCCTCAAAATTGAGGACATCACCCTTCGGATTGCCGAGTGTCTCCGCGAAGAACGCCTTCGTGTTGGGGCGGATGGCGGCCACCCACTCCTCCAGATCGTCGGGATTCTGAACGAAGGTCGTCTCGATGCCGAGTTTCGGGAACGTGTAGTGAAACAGGTTGTACGTCCCGCCGTACAGCGAAGCTGAGGACACGATGTGGCCGCCGTTTTCTGCGAGGTTGAGCAGCGCGATCGTCTCTGCCGACGAACCTGACGAGACGGCGAGCGCCGCGACACCACCCTCGAGGGAGGCCATGCGCTCTTCGAACGCGTTCTGCGTCGGGTTCATGATGCGGGTGTAGATGTTGCCGAGTTCCGCCAGCCCGAAGAGCGCGGCGGCGTGATCCGTGTCACGAAAGACGTAGCTCGTGGTCTGATAAATCGGAATCGCGCGCGCTCCCGTAGTTGGATCGGGCGACGTTCCCGCATGAATCTGACGCGTCTCGAATCCCCAGTCACCACTCATCGCAGTCTCCTTTGTGCCTCGCTCTTGTCCACGACGCTTCGTCGCAGTTCCCGTATCCTATAAGTCTTAGTGGTTTAGTCACCTATGAACTCACGCAATGTTGGCGCACCTGATCAGTGTGCGCGCCTTAAGGGCGAGCCTAACGTTGTGCCATGAGCACTGACCCGTTGGATTCAAACGATCGGCCCGGTACCAAAGCAGTCCACGCCGACCACGACGCACGGGGTGGTTCCCTCGTGCCACCAATCGTCCAGGCGACCACGTTCGCCGCCTCCACCAGCGAGGAGTTCCTCGACGCCGCAAACCGTACCTTCACCGATGCCTTCTATATTCGCTATGGCAATCCCAACCACTCCCAGGTTGCAGAAGTCGTCGCCGCTCTCGAAGGAGCGGAGCGCGCCATCGTCACGGCAAGTGGCATGGGAGCACTCTCGACGCTCGCGCTGAGCTTCCTTGAGCCGGGTGACCACGTCGCCGTCCAGCGCACTATCTATCCCGGAACGACGGGTCTCGTCTCGGGGCTACTCGAACGCTTCGGCGTGACGTCGAGTCTCATTGAGCAGAGCGACTCTCGGTCACTGGAAGACGCCCTGACGGAGCGGACGCGGCTCGTCTTGCTCGAGACGCCGAGCAATCCCCTGCTCGCGATCACCGACCTTCGCCGCTGCAGCGAACTCGCGCACGCGCGCGGCGCCCTCGTCGTCGTTGACAACACCGTCGCAACGCCGATCAATCAGCTGCCGATCTCCCTCGGTGCCGACCTCGTGTGGCACAGCGCCACGAAATACCTGAGCGGGCACTCTGACGTCTCGGCGGGCGTCATTGCGGGGCGAGCGGACCTCGTGGAAGCGATATGGCGCACCCACCTCACACTCGGTTCGGTGCTGGGACCTTTCGACGCGTGGCTATTGCTGCGAGGCATTCGCACGCTCGACGTTCGCGTCGCGCGCCATAACGAGAACGCGCTGGCGCTCGCGAGAGCGCTCGCAGACAATGCAGAAATCACCGAGGTCCACTATCCCGGACTTGCGGCCCACCCTCAACACGAACTCGCGAGTTCACAAATGAGTGGATTCGGCGGACTGCTCTCCTTTACGCCGACCGGGGGCGGCGCACGCGCGGAACGCCTGCTCGATTCACTGCGACTGACGACGCGCGCGGCCAGCCTCGGCTCCGTGCACTCGATCGCTACCCGGCCGTCTGCCATGTGGAGCAGTAGTCCTGCGTGGGACGAGCAACAAACGGGCGAGGCGGACGAAGGTCTGATTCGACTCTCGGTCGGCATTGAGTCGACCGAAGACCTCGTCGAGGACTTCGAAGCAGCGCTTAAGTCGTCGTCGCGCGACTAGTTCTAGGACGTCGCGCAGAACTCAGGTTGCGAGTGTGATGACGACGCCGAGGTCGGCGTAGGGGATCCGATTGCGCTTCACGATTCCACCTATGAACCCGAGGAATCTCGTGATGTTCGTCATGAAGCCGTACTTCCCCTTCACTTTGGCCAAGATGCTGTCGTGCTCTGGGCCTCTCACAATCACGGCCGTTGCGTCCATCGCCGAAGAGCCCGGCTTCGTTCGCCCGCGAACGTCACTCGCCTGCACGGTCACCCGGCTCGTGTGCGCGAGACGTTTCGCCTTCCCTGAACCCGAACTCGTCGTGAAACCGAACTTGCCGCCGTCGAGCGTCACGATCCACACCGGCGTTGACACGGGCGTGCCGTCACGGCGAAACGTGGTGAGAAGTATGTACTTCTCGTTCTCTAGAGCCATTGGCCTGAGTGTATCGAATCGTGCGGTTTCTGACCGGAGCGGTCCTGCGCGCTCGCGAACACTAGAAGAGTAGATATGCCTCGCTCCTACTATCTCGCCGTCGACCCGCCGCCCGTTGACCGTGCGCGCCTCTCTCTCGTGATGAGACGACTCGGCAATCCCTCGCCCCTCCCCCACATCACCATTGTCGAGCCGCCTCGGCTATCGCCCGATCTTTCGTGGTGGGAACTCGTCGTGGGAGTAGGCGCCGCAAGTGCACCGGTCGAGATTGAGACTGAAGGAGTGCGCACCTTTGACGACCGCGTCATCTATCTGGCGCTGAATTCGCCCTCGCTCGCCGACTTGCGATGTCGGCTCCTCGACGTCATCACGTCCGATGCGGGTGAACAATCGAGCGCCGATGAACGTCGGACGTTTGTGCCCCACTTGACGCTCGCGGTCGCGCGCCGTGGTCGGCCACTCCCGCACTCCGAGAAGGTCGAACCGCTCGTCGCTCATCTCGCGCCGTTTCGAGCGTCCGAGTTGACCCTTTATCGCCGCGATATTGCAGCCCACGGATACCGGGCGTGGCGACACGTCGCCTTGGACGGGTCGTGACGACCCATGCCCGTTACCCGGAGGGTAACGCCCTTGCCGTCGAGCGACCTTCACCGGTATATTCCCTCGTGTTGGGATAGTGAACCTACGAATACCGGAGGTAGTGCGATGTCGACAACCAAACAGAAGGAAGCCGCTCGACGCAACATCAAGAAGGCGACCAAGGCAGCCAGTGCGCAAGCCCGAGGCACGAGCGTTGCGAAGAAGACGACGGGACTCAGTACCGCGAAGAAGAATGATCTGCCCGATTCATCGTTCGCGTTCGCAAAAGAGCGCAAAGAACCGCTCACTGACGCAAAGCACGTGCGTAACGCCATTGCGCGATTCGATCAAGTCGAAGACGTCAGTGACGCAGAGCGTGACAAGGCGTGGCGGCGCATCAAGACGGCGGCGAAGAAGTTCGGAGTTGACGTATCAGAGAGCAGTTGGCGCGAACTCGGAAAGTAGACCGCGCGACGCGAGCGCCACCCACACGCTCTCGTCAGCGTTTGAGCGTACAGAACATCGCCCAGCGTCGAGAGCCGACGACGAGCGAGCGGTAGCCGACGCCAAAGCCAACTTCTGCGGGCTGTTCGTCCAGGAGTGTTTCGTCGCGGTACGCGAACCAACGCTCCTCGTTGCGCGAGTCGCCAACGTCGCATCGATGTCACGTTCGACGTTCTCCACACCGCGATGATGCCACGAAGCGGGTGTCGCTGAGAACAATCCCTATCGAGTAACCCGTACTCTTGCTCAACGCCGATCACCAGCGAATACGTAGAGCCAGTACACGTTATTCACGTACACACTCAGGTGATTCTGAAGCTCGCTTCACCGTTCGGTCACGGCTCGTTAAGACAACCCGTTCAGCGTGGTGGGTATGCCGACAACACCACCAGACGCGTACACTTTTGCCGCACTCGACGAGGGTCGAGTGACCAGATTCCAATACAAGATCATGCTCGTGTCGGGCATGGGATTCTTTACCGATGCCTACGACCTGTTCGTCATCGGCGTCGTCGTGTCACTCCTGACGACCCAATGGAATCTTTCGACCGGCCAGATATCGCTGCTCAACTCCGTCACCCTCGCCGCGTCGGCGTTCGGAGCGATTGTCTTCGGGCGCGTCGCGGACATCCTCGGGCGAAAGCGGATCTATGGCTTAGAGGTGCTGATCCTCGCCGCGGGCGCCATCGCGTGCGCCTTCTCGCCCAACTACACCTTTCTTCTCGTCTCGCGTATCGTGCTCGGCGTCGGGATCGGTGGCGACTATCCGGTGAGCGCGACCATCATGAGCGAGTACTCGGGAACGAAGTCACGTGGCCGAATGGTGGGCCTCGTCTTCGCCATGCAGGGAGCAGGACTCGTGATCGGTCCTTCGATCGCCGCGATTCTGCTCGCGACGCACGTGCCGACCGGCATTGTCTGGCGACTGCTGCTCGGCCTCGGCGCCATTCCGGGGCTCGCGGTCTTTTACCTCCGTCGCAAGATTCACGAGACCCCGCGCTTCTCCCACGCGACAGGCCAGGCAGCGGAGACCCAAGTCGCGCTTGCCGCAGCCGCCGGTCTCACGCAAAGCGACTTGGACGTCGTCGCCAATGTGGCGCACCGTCAGTCGATCTTTGAAGGCTTCGGGACGTTCCTCCGCAATCGACGCATGCTCGTCTGGCTCGTGGGCACGGCGGGAGCGTGGGCCATGCTCGACTTCGCCTACTACGGCAATACCATCTCAAGCCCAGAGGTGTTGAAGGTCATCAATCCAAACGGCTCGCTCCTCTACAACACGACGCTACAGATGCTCATCTTCATCGTCTTCGCGCTCCCCGGATACGCGCTTGCGATCTGGCTGCTCGACAAAACAGGACGAAAGAGGATCCAGTGCACCGGCTTTGGCGTGATGGCGGTCGCGTTCCTCGTGATCGGCCTCGTCTCGGGAGTGACGACCACCGTCGCCCCCTTCGTCGTCATTTTCGGCGTGAGCTATCTCTTCACTGAATTCGGGCCGAATACGACCACATTCATCTATCCGGCCGAGATCTTTCCGGTCAATGTACGAACGACGGGCCACGGCATCTCCGCTGCGGCGGGCAAGATGGGAGCGTTCGCCGGCGCATACCTCTTCCCCGACATGCTGACGTCCTCGTTGGGATTGCGGGGAGCGGAGACGGTTGCTGGATGCGTGTGCTTCGTGGGGCTCGCTCTCTCCGTGTGGTTACTGCCCGAGCCAATGGGCCAGAGTCTCGAGAATCTCGAGCACCTGGCGACGGCACCACGGATGCAGCGGGCATTGCAGGAGGTGGCGTGATGGGTACGCGCATCGTGGTGGGCGTCGACGGATCCGAGCACGGAAACGCTGCTCTTCGCTGGGCGCTCGAAGAAGCGCGACTTCACCACGGCGACATCATCGCGATCTTCGCCTGGCAGATGCCCTTGATCGGCGTTCCGGGAGCGTTCGACCGCGACGAGATCGAACGACTCTCCACGGACTTTCTCGACGAGGCCGTTGCCACGGTTGCGGATGATCCGTCCGTGCCGATCTCGCGGCTCGTCGCTCAAGGCGACGTCAGCGTGTCCCTCATCGAGGCGTCGCGGGACGCGGACATGTTGGTGCTTGGCTCTCGTGGCCGGGGCGGTTTCGCCGGGCTCAAGCTCGGTTCCGTCAGCCAGGCATGCGTTCAGTGGGCCCAGTGTCCCGTCGTCATCGTCAAACGCCCCGGCGACGTTTAGGCGATGCGATTTCGCTGGGTCGGTGCCGCGCACTCGCGGCACAGCACGACCGACGGGCGAAACGTCTTTGCGGGATCCGGAGCGCGAATGATTCGCACTACCCCATTCCCGCGACATCCGCGAGCGTGCCAGCATGAGTTTCGAGCGCACGCACATGGGCCCGTCGCCGGGCGACGCGTCTTTGGCGGCGTCGGATCCGCGTACGCGTTGGATGTCTGTTCCGCTGTCACGAGGGAAAGCTCACTCACCCGACATCTCCTCATCTGAACAACGTTGTAATTTTACCGATGAGGTTTGCTCGACTGCGTTTCATTTCACACGAAATATGCTCGCTCGCCACGAAGATCGGAATGCGATTCTCGACATAAGGTGCGGATCCATCCTGCGGCGCACGAATGCTCTACTCAAGCCGATCGACGTCGTCATTCGAGCGCATGTGGGATTACAACGCGAGAGGAGATATCGCTGACGTTTCGGTCTACGGCTTCAGGCCGAAGCAACCCTCCTGAACGCCCCACAGATGGACATTCGACCCGGCAGACCCGGGCAGCGATGTTGCGCACGTGAGTTCAAGCTCGTTCGTGCACAGTTGCGACAGGACGACGTTGTGCGACGAGAACGTCGCTGCGGTTCCTTGGCACGATGAAGTGGACGCTACGGTCACGCCCAGAATCGCACTCGTCCCGACGACGAGGAGAGTGATCACGACCACGACATGGTTATGAAATTTCATCACGGTGACGTCACGCCCACAGGACGTAGCGTACGCCCAAGCATTCGTAACCTCGGTACAAGGCTGGCCTACTCGCCCGTTTCACCGTCGATTGCTTCGCGTATGAGGTCGGCGTGGCCGTTGTGGCGAGCGTATTCCTCGATCATGTGACAGAGAATCCATCGCGCACTTGGAGCTCGGCCGTCTTTGCGTACGCGCCGCGCCGATTTGCCGAGGTCACCGTCGAGGAGGAATTCGGTAACACTCGCGCGAGAGCGCTCGACACTTTCTTCCCAGAGGTTCCGCAGCATCTCGGGCGAATCATTCGCGGCCGAGCGCCACTCCCAATCGGGGTCATTCTCCCAGTCAACGTGAGCCCAAGGAGACGACGGCGCTTTATCCGTAAGCACCTCTGACAACCAACTGTCCTCATCGAGTGCCAGGTGCTTCATCATGCCGCCGAGGTTCATCGTCGAAGAGGCGATGGTGATGGCGAGCTCGGACGCATTAAGTCCAGCCGTCTTCCAGGCAAATGTCGCTCGCTGGTAGTCGAGGAAACCGAGGAGCGTTGTCGCTTCGTCCGCCGCGCTCGGGGGTTCAGCGCGACCGTGGTCATCGAGAGTCGTCATGGGCGGAGTTTAGAGAGCGACGG